>QZKS01000073.1 GCA_003599865.1 Desulfobacteraceae bacterium | reverse complement strand
AGAAATAATGACAAGGATGAAAAGTCTGAAGAATTTTTATCCTTTACAATTTCCCGAAATGCAACAGTTTATGTGGGTTATGATTCAAGGGCGACGAGGTTGCCGGGTTGGCTCTCCGGCACTTATGAGCCAACGGCAATGAAAATCGGCGTCTCAGAGGGGATGAGGCATTTTAATGTCTATCAGCAAGATTTTTCAGCCGGCACTATTTCCATGGGAGGCAATCTGGCCTCCGGTGCTGAAAACGTTTTCAGTAATTATATTGTCATTATACAATCAAAAATATCGGATCACGAGATTGTAGATATATCCAAGGTTGCTATTTATCCGGATGATTCAGAAATGGATAGCAAACTGATTAACAATGAAATCCGGAGTCTCCAGGACAATATAAAGTCAGTCATGTTGGGAGATGGACAGAGCCTGACAATTGAGTCTTCTGAAGGAACAAAAATATCAAAATTAGAAATCAAGGAAAAGCCATCTTCATCAGACATTCCTTCCGATGATCTTGAGTTTACATACGGTCTTGTTGATTTAACCATTGAAAATGTAGATATCAACGGAAGCGCAACCGTTAAACTGTATCTTCCGGAAGGATCATCACCGGAAACATATTATAAATATGGTCCTACACCGGATCAACCGGAGAGTCACTGGTACGAATTTGAGTATGATGGTGAGACCGGCGCTCAAATTGATCAAAATGTCATCACTCTTCATTATGTTGATGGCAAACGAGGAGAAGATAATATATCTGAAGAAGACGACAAGATTACCGTCACCAACGGAGGGGCTGTTTTCAGGAGTTCTCAAGCAATCGCCCCTGAGGCAACGACAAGCATAAACAGTGATAGCGACAGTGGATGCTTTGTTCAGTGCTTAGGGTACCGCTAACCAAAAATTTTCGCCTTCCTTGATCTTGAACAAAAATCGATGTCCTGCAAAGGTCTCCTTGTTTTCATATTTTTCATGCTGCCGCAATACAAATTTCTGCAACCCCTTAATACAACAAGAGAGGTGCTTTTGTGCCCCCTCTCTTGCTTGATAAAACTCCGGGAAAAAGCCCTTCCAAAGGCTATCGGAAGAGCATTTTAAGATTATTACTCTGTAATAATCCTCAATACAGGTGCCGCAGGTTTTTGGTCAACGACAGTTCCCGATGAATTGGTTTGCTCCAAGGCCCCTAAATCCATGGCTGAACCGGAAATTACCCGTTGAGTATAAGCCTGATGAAGTTGATACATATTGGTTACATTGTGTCCTGAGCCAATAACTTCCAACGCCGGATTAGATGATCGATCGATTAAATCAGCACCTGCCGGCGTATAATTATCGGTGGACAAGTTTCCTGATATTTTCGCAATAGCTGTAAATCCGGGATCAGTTCCTTGGATCAGTTGACCGTTAATATAAATTTTGCTGTCAGGATCAGACCCGGAGAGTGCAGGAACCAAAACACCATGATCATAGACCTTACCTTGCCAGCCGTTATATCTTCCAGGGTCCCAACCAGTATTGATCCAGTTTGTACCATTTAAATTTGCAATACCGTGATATTTCATCAAGGCAATGTTATTTGACCCATTCGGCGAATACAGATAAAAAATATTATTTCGAATATCTGCTGTTGCATTATCAATGGATAATTCAAAAATTCGTGTCTGAACCCAATCTGAGCCTGCAGGCGTAGGTCGATAATCTTTGATAATGACTGTATTGTTGTAGAAGAACAGGGTTCCTGTGCGACAGATCGGCTCTGCATCACCGCCATCAAGATTCAGTGAAGTCGTACACTGACCGGTACCGGCATTGGCTGAATTGTCCGCCCCATATTGTATCATGCTTCCTGCGGAAGCATAGTTATCATTATCATCAACTTCATTGATAATAATGTTGCCATAGACGTATGTTTTATAATAATCCGGTTCGTAGACAAGGATATTCGCGCCATCCTCCGCCTCTACCAGGTCCATGGTTCTTGCAGCACTCTCTATCCAGTTATATCGGAATATCAATCCTGCAGATCTGTCTTTTAAAGATGATCCGATTGCTCCTGCTCTTTGACGGCCGATTCTATTATATTGGAAGATAATGCCGGCTGACTCCGTATAGATATTATGTCTTCTGTCCCCACCGACGTTTCCATTGCCGTAAATATAATTATGTTCAAACAAAATATTTCTAGTTGTTGTCTCTTCGGAACCCGTAGAACGGGTATAAAATCCATTCCCATTATCAAATATTTCGCACCCTCGAACCGTCAAATTATCTACAACATAAACATATATGCCGCCTGCACCGGCATAGTAGACTTTCCGGTTTCCATCTTCGTCAAAAAAATAATTATTTTCATTCGCTCCGGATAGTTTTAAATTCTGTATAATTATGTTCGAAGGCTTTACCCCCCACCTCATTGCATTAATAATAATCAATCCCCGATAACCAGGATAGTTCGTATCCCTGTAATCATAAAAACCTTTTAAATTTGAAGGAGTCGTTGCATTTTCTCCCAAAAGATGAGGGAGTTCACCGTTAGGCCCTTTAACACCGATTATTCTCACCGGCTGATCGGATGTGCCCTGTGCGCGAAGTCCTATTCTTTTTCGATACGGTTCGGATCGATAATGTATCCTTACGGTATCCCCAGGCCCCAAAGAAAGCCACGGGACTGCGTCAAAAGAGGCATCACTCGTTACTTCATAACAGTCTCCGCTGCCGGAACACGCACTGCTGAAATTGTTGCTGTTGAAAACACCATCTGCGGCATGTAATCGACCGGCAAGACAGAATAATATCACAATTATAAGTAATAAGACCGGATGGTTAATATTATTTTTTATAAAATTTTTCAGCATTTGCATTTTTAATCTCCTTTAAATGAATTACAACAATCTGACTGAGAATTCCAAGCAAGTCTTGTACCAATTCAATCCGTACAGTTCCATGACTGCGTGAGGGTTATAAACCTGTCCTGCCCTCTTCTCCTGTCATAATGTATGTTACGGCTTTAACTCAGAATGGATTTTCATAAGCAATATATTTCACCCTTGCGGAAAGTCAGGGAATATTTTAAGGCTGTATATCAAAAAAGAATGGGAAGCCGGCTCGAATTCCCAGTTCCTAACCGATAGTGTACAATTCACTTTTGTTTTAATATTCCGATATGATAAAAATAATTTTCCATTGCTAAAAAGATGACAGCCTTCTTTCAGAATTATGAACAGATAAAACTTGAAATTCATTCTCCTGAATTAACCAATATCATTATCCTTTCCTTGTTTATACTCACCACACTATTATTTAAAAATAGAAAGCATGAAAAAACATCCGGTTTGCTGCATTTTCAACATACGGAACAATTAAAAGGGCTCGCCATATTTTTAGTGGTATTGGGGCATCTTTGGGTTCATGTCGCAAAACAAAGACCGTATCTGGTACTATCCGGTGATGCTGTTTCAATGTTTCTTATTCTTTCCGGTTTTGGCCTGACAATTTCAAGTGGCAGTAAAAAAATTGAATTAAAAAAATTCTTACGTAAAAGAATCAACAGGGTCATGGTTCCATACTGGATCACCACTGTATTGATCTTACTCTTGGATTATATTGTATTGAACAAAATTTTAAACACAAAAAGTATGATACTGACATTGTTCGGAGTAAATGTAACAACCGATCTTTATCATCTGGATTATGTAAGATGGTTCATAACACTTATTCTGTGCTGGTATGTGATTTTTTTTATCTTACAAAAGAATATAACAATTTATAGAAGGACCTTAATTTACTTGTTTCTTGGAACAGGTTTCACACTTTCCGAATACTATTTTTTTCATTTTGGCTGGTATCAATTCCTGTCATTTCCAACAGGCTGTATCATCGCATGCTACTATAAAAAGCTGAATAGATTATGGGATGCCAATCAAAAAACAATTGTGGGCTTCGCCGTAGCTTCTATGTTTATTGCAATTGTCTACAAAATGATAATCGATAGTGAACAAATTTGGCCATATCTTGTGCATTCGATACCGAGTATCATACTCACATTTATCGCAGAGGGAAACAGCATTCTTCTCAGCTTAAGCATTTTTGTTATTGTCAGCTATATGGGAGAAAAAGGATTTAATAGCCGTTTTCTACTGTTTCTGGGGAGATATTCCTATGAGCTGTTTCTTGTTCACGGTGTTTTTTTGATAAAATACAATATGTTTTTTATTCAACCAAACCCGCTTTCAATTGCAGTCGGTTTTATCCTTTTTTTTGTTTTTATACTTGGAATATCGATCATCATATCAAAAATCGCGCGTACCGCTTATCTGAAAATGTAATCCTTAAAACCGGATGTATATTCTTCCGGTTTGCGTTTTCATATTCCCGGAATGTAATGGAATGATCCGATTAATGATGGCCGGCAGAGACATCCAAAATATGACTTAATTGTTTTGTTAAATAATATCGGCTAAAGTACTCAATGCCGGTCTTGTTTACAGGCAAAGATTTTTTTGGCCTGGCAGCAAAATCACTTATTATCTTTTCAATTGTATCGATATTGTCCGGATCAACAATATAGAACCCTTTTATTTTTGAAATAATTTCAGAGCATGCCCCATTGGGAATCATCGATAAAACAGGAGCTTTACACATCATATATTCAAAAATTTTACCGGGAATGATTTTTTCAGAACCATGCAAATTCGCTAATGACAGCAACAGGATATCGGCGGAGGAAATATATTGAATCAGAAGGTCATGATCAATATAACCAAGCAGTTTTACGATCCCGAGTTTAGAGACATGCCTGAAATAATATTCTTCTTCAGGAACGACTCTGCCAATCACAAGAAGCTGTATTTTTCTAGTTAAAGCAGGTTCTTGCGCAATCAAATTTTCAAGTGCTTTTATAAATGGACAAAGAGAGGTTGCACTCCATACTGTTCCGGAATATACAAAATTGATTTTATTTTCATCTATCAAAAAATCATGATCAAAATTTTTGTTGAATTTAAAATCTTCACGATCAAAACCATTTGTAATGGTTTCGCAATTTTTTATGCCGTAATTTTTTTTTATATCTTTTTCATAAAATGGAGAGGCCACCGTAATATATATAGAATTCTTCACGACATATTTTTCAAACTTTCTGTCAAGGTGTCTGATGAAGTTCAATTTCGGCAAATGCTCCCATGTATTTCTTGAAAAAGTCCACTCATCTCTGAAATCTGAAACAACAGGTATTTTAAAAAGCTTCCCCCAAAAGACCGCAAACAGTAAGGCTGAAAAAGGCGGGCCGGATACAAATATTACATCGATTTTATTTTTCAAGATAATTTGAAACAAAGAAATGGATGACAAGGGCCACCATAGGACTTGCGGATCAGGGAGAAGAGCTGCTTTTATCAAAGTTTTTATTATTTCTTTTAATTTTCCGAAAAAGCCTCCGGATTCTTGTACATTTTTTTTAAAACCAGACTTAAAGGTATATTTCGGTTCCAGGGTTCTTGATCTGTAAATTTGAATACTTTCAGGAATATCTGACAAAAGAGAATCATCTGACGTGGGGACGGACGGATTTAGTGCGGTTAGCACAGATATTGTCCAGTCAAATTTTACCAAATTTTTAACAAATTTGGATATTCTTTGTACTCCCGCCCCTCCTGTGGGAGGGAAAACATAAGAAATAATAAGTACCTTTTTCATATGGGAACCTGCACAGCGCCTGATTTGAATTTAGCCAATCACCCTATCGGATCCTTGTCTCTAAAAAATAAATACTGAACGAATAATTGTCTGTTCGCCGGTAGTAATGAAAATCTTTCAAACAGATTACATCCGATCCTGTCTGCCGGCCATTTTTAAATAAGAAAAATGACTGGTTAACCCCTCACCCGTGCTGATCCCGGGCTTCCAGCCAATGGATTTCAGCTTGTTATTTGTATAGTTCCGATTCCGCCAAATCGAAGAGGATTTATATCTGGTAAAAATATCGGGAAGCTGACCATTGGAATACGCGTAATATTTTTCACAAAGAAAAGAAAGAATTAGAATGATGCTGTAATGTAATGGAATATAATGGATTTTTTTAACGTTTTTCCTGTACAAATGTAAAAACTCCTTACAGGTTACCAGATTATCATCAACGACATTATAAATATCATTCTGAAAGGTTGATTTTTGTGATGCGATTACAAAAGCCTCAGCACAGTTATCAACATAGGTTAATGGAAGAAGATTATGATTGCCCATAAGCAGGAAAAGACCAAAAAGATTGATGCCGACCCTTCCCGAAATCCCGCTGCTCCCGGGTCCATAAATAACACCCGGCCGTAAAATGGTCAGCGGAAGTTTTTTTTCTCTGTGATATTTCAGCATTATCTGTTCCTGATGATACTTTGTTAATGCATAGATATCGCGGGCAGTCGGATTTTCTTCCAGAGGTGTCTGTTCATTAATCATGGCGCCAACTGGTAGAGTTGAAGTCCCATATACAGAAAAAGAACTGCAGAATACAATCCTGGTATTCGTGTCAGAGGAAATAACGGCAGACATCAGACGGTCGGTTGCAACCGAACTATTTAAAAACATCTCTGCAGGGGCGCCACTTGTCGCCGCTGCCAGGTGAAAGACAATATCGATGCCATCGGCAGCGAGCAAACAATCAGAAGGATTAAGCAGAGATCCCCTGATGATCTCTACCCTTCCTTCATTTTCTTTTGACAGTTCAATGATTTTATGTAAATTCTGATCCGACCTGACAAAACATCTGATCTCATAATCAGTTAAAGATAGTAGCTTTTCTACAAGCTTGCTTCCCAGAAAACCGTTCGCACCCGTAACTAATACTTTCAAAGTTTATTCCTTATTGTTATTGATTTGCCTGAAAATTTCATCCATGATCCAGGAAATTCGAAGCATATCCGTCGTTGAAATCGGTAAAGGTTTGTCTTGGAGAATACTTTCATAAAACCTGGTTATCAGATAATTTAAACCTGCAAAATAATGATATTCGTTTTTCATGAATCTCCACAGGTTTTGAAATGAAGATTTTGCATATGCCTTTGAACGTGAAAAACCTGAAACCAGCCGACCGATAGCGCTCGGCAAACCTGCACCCGGTTCAACCGTAACAACACGAGAATTGTAATCAACCTCAATAATACCTTTTGTTCCATATAGTTTGGTGAACTGAGCAACCGGTTTGACATTTGATGTAAATGTCCCGTACGCTGAAACATCTTTACCTTTTATGGTGATACGAAGTTCATCAAACAGATCATCCCGGATATCTCCATATTTTGGTAAAAAATAACTTTTCCAGGCTGTTGCATGAACATATGGTCTTTCATCTTTAACAAATTCCGTAATTTTATTTAACAAATGGTTGATATTATTTTGAAACAATTTTCCCGGCAGCCGATGGACCCAGTGGTCGGGAGATGAAAGAATGGCTTTTCCAAATGGCCCGGCTAAACTATAACCAAACCAGCTTTCGATATGAACCGGATCTCCCAGCACTCCTTTTTCGACCAGCTTTCTCATATCAAGGCTGGGGGGATCGAATTCACTGTTATGCCCGATCGTAATTTTCCTATTGGATGACAAAACAAGATCGACTAACGCAAGGCACTGATCGTAATCCATGGCAAGAGGTTTTTCTACATAGACATGGCAGCCGGCTGTAACAGCTTCTTTTACCAATGGCAAATGAGAAGCAGGCGGTGTACAAATGTGAACAACATCCGGTCTGCATCTATTCAGCATTTCTGAAAAATTACTGAAATAAGCAGGGATATTGAACCTCATCGCCAGTTGTTCAGCCATAATCGGTTCAATATCGCACACCCCGACCAATTCTGCATTGGCTATTTTCTTGATTTCCCCTGCATGACCATCTGCAATTTGACCACAGCCGACAAGAGCAATTTTTAATTTCATCATGCTTCCGTTGATAACTCCTGAATTTCTTCAAACATTTTTTTATACGTCAATCCAATCGATTCCCATGAAAGATATTCAACCGATCGTCTCAGACTGTCCGGATTCCATTCTTTTTCAAGTGCTGTATTCAAACAAATGGACAACTGCTTATCATTCTTAGGTTGAGCTAATAACCCATTTTCTTTATTCAGTAATTCAGGAATTCCACCCACTTTGGATGCAACCACCGGGCATCCGGAAGCCAATGCTTCAAGAATGACATTGGGGCAACCTTCTCTGTTGCTGGGCAAACAGAAAACGTCACATGCATTAAGCCAGATGGATATCTCCTGCGGAAGGAGTCTTCCGGTAAATATCATATTATCCGCAAGACCAAGCTGTTGAGAAATGGATAATAATTCCGATTTCATCACGCCATCGCCAATTACTGCACACCTGATGTGTTTCCGGCTCTCTTCTTTAACAAGGTTGGATACCGCCTTTATCAGGGTGTCTATACCCTTTTCAGGTGAGAGATTCCCTACAAATACAATTAATTTTTCATGCGATGGCAACCCAAGCATCGTTCTGGCTTTATGTTTGTCTCTTATTGAAAACAGATTCCCATCAACACCATTGTGCTGAACGGTTATTTTATCCGGATCAATACCAAGGCTTGCTATCTTATCAGCCATTGCATGGCTTACCGATACGATTCTCGTTGATTTTCCCAATGTCCACTTTATCTGAGGTTTTAATAGTTTACGATTTGTCAGCTCATTGATATCACTTCCCAAAACCACTGTCACTAAGGGACAATCGGCAAGTCCGGCAAAAAAGGCGGCTGCCATACTATCAGGATATGCCCAGGTTGCCAGAATGATATCAAAGGCATGTTTTTTTAAATATTGCCGCATATAGGAATACAGGGATGCAACCATGGCGGCACCGTGTAGGAATGAAAGCCCCGGAACCGACCAATAAGTGATGTATGAAGCATGTATACCGTAGACGTCCTCAGTATAAATTCTTGGAATGGATTGTTCTTGATTTAGATAACCCCACCAGGGTTTCGGGCATACAATTTCTAAATCAACCAGTTTTGCAAGCTCACGAAACGTGTTTAAATTGTATGTGGCACGGGTCGGCGCAGCTTTTTCCGGGAAATGGCTGGTAAAAACGAGAACTTTCATCTTTAATAATCCATAAGATTTCGATAGACTTCCATATATTTCATTGACATGGTGCGAAAAGAAAAATTGTCCTCTGCGTGTTTTCTGCCATTTTCTCCGTAATACGTGCAAAGGGTTTTATCCATAATCAGTTTTTTAATGGCATCCGCTATCTTTGAAGCATCATCAAATGGTACGATGATACCATGCTTCCCGTCGCAGACAAGTTCTTTAACGCCACCGGCCGGTGTTGCAACAATTGGCAAACCATGAGACATGGCTTCCAATATCGAAATGGGCAGTCCTTCGTTTCTGGAAACAAGGGCAAAAATATCGGATGCATTCAGTAAATCCGGAATGTCTGAACGAAACCCCAGAAAACGCACCCATTCCCTGCTTAAGTCCAATTCTCCGCAAAGATTCACCAACTTTTCATGTTCAGGTCCATCACCGGCGATCAGCAGCATCATTTTGGTACCCGAATCTCGCAGCAGGGCCACTGCATGAATCAGTATATCCTGGGCTTTTACCGGCAACAGACCGGCGACATTGATCACCAAAGGTCTATCATCCAGGCCCAGATTCAGCCGTACCGATTCTCTGGATATATCGGCCGGTTTAAAATCCACACCATTATGAATGACTTCTATTTCTCCCGTAAAACCGAATCGGGATGAATCCTTTGCCGTATGCTCTGACACGGCAATAACCCGGTCTGTCAGCCTCCGTTCAATGGCCGATGGAATTCGTGCAATCCCTCGGGTTTGTGCATGATCCGTCATGATCAATTTCGCGCCGCTGACAATTTTTCCGATCGTTGCATAATGTAGAACAGTCGGGTTATGTGCATGTATTATCTCCAGGGGTTTGCTGCTGAAAAACTGATAACACAGAATGAACCTTTTAATTTTAGAATTGCTGCTCAACACATGAGAATCAATATCCAATTCCTGAGCCTGTTGAAAAAGCGGACCATCATGGAGTGAAACAATGCTCACGAAATGCCCCATAAGAATCTGATCTCGTGCCAGACGGATAACGAAATGCTCCAATCCGCCACCTTGAAAACTGCTTACCATGTGAACAATATGTAATTTATTTTCCATTCTTCAATTCTCTTATGGTCAGGCTATGGCGCAAAACAACAATCTTATTGCGCTGAAATCCCAAACCACCTATGGAGAAGTTCATAATATGACTTAACATCCTCTGCATATGTCGGAAAGGTACTCAGGGATGCCCGCTCAAAATCGATCCAGTATAAATTTCCGGTTTTGTGGCCGATAATGATGTTACCGGTTTTGATATCCAATGGGCAAACCCCTTTTTGAAATATTTCTTCTGATATCTTCTCGATGTTGGCTTGAAAACGATCTTTTGCCAGGCGGAAAAAAGCGCTGATTTCTCTTTTTTCTCTTGACGGATCATCTATTTTGTCGTTTTCCGGCAAATCGATATCCAAAATATTTTCCGTATTTTCAGACAGAAAATGCTGAATGGTTTCCCCATGGATATAATCCATCATCAATATTCGTTCTTTTGGAAAAATTTGATGAACACGGGGTACGCATGAAAGCCCTTTGAGTCTTTTGAGAGCGGCAGCTTCCGTATAAAATCCCAAACCCATCCATGAATACATTTTATATTTCAGATTTGCATAAGGTGGATAACCGACAAATGCTTTTCGGAAACAGACTTTCTTGCCGAACAACACGATATCCAGTTTATACCTCAACCGGGGTATCATCTTTTCTCTTTTATTAAAGAGTGTTACATCCAAAGGGTGTACTGCGAACATGAATCCGTCCTGATCGATATTTGCCAGCACACGATCTTCCGTTCCCAATACTGCAACGGAAGGGATATCTGCTGCAGAAAGAGCGTCAGGCAAATCAGATGCCGGACCGGCACTTGTATTATCGGCTGTTTTTCGAACTTCGAAACGAGCCAAAACTATTTTTGATAATGCATTATAACCGGGAATTCCGGAGAATATATTTATCATTATAATAATAAATCTAATCGATTATGCAGTTATTACAGAAAGAATACAATGGCGAGATAGAATAAAAACAACATCAAAAATGATACAAGAAAAAGATGTTTTATGGACAGCCTCGTTTGCATTTCGTTGGTTAAACGATCCGGTGCAACTGAATGAAATACTGAATATAATATACCGGACATCATGTAGGGAACCATAATGTATGTACGGGAAATAAAACAAATAGATACGGCACCGGCAATGGCACAACTCAATATGGAAGCCATAAGTTCAAAATTTTCATTCTCTTTTTCCTGAAAAAGAACTCTTGCTCCAAGCAGGATCGGAATCAGTATTGCTCCATTATAAAACATCAGACCTAAAAAACCGGTTTCCGCAGCAGCAAGAACATATGAGTTGTGAGCAGTAATCGGATGATGGTCCGTAAAAGCACCCGGTCCGACTCCGATGAGAGGGCTGCTCTGCATCATCTTAAGTCCTGCGTACCAGGCATCGATTCTGCCATAAGAAGATGCGTCAACCGTATTTATTTCACTAACCCGGGAAGGACCGAATAAAAACAGTGCAACGGCCATAAATCCTGCGATTATCAGTCCTTTCATGCTCTTTTTCTTAAAAATGAAAAACATGCCAAGTCCGGCAAGTAAAGACACCAGAGTCCCTCGTGAATTTGTACAATAGATCCCTCCTAGGATCAGTGCAAAAAAAAGAATATATAAAATTCTATAGCGCAATGCCTGGTATACGATATAAGGCATGATGACGACCAGCGCCAGCCCGAGGTCGTTGGGGTCATTAAACACACCATACCAGCATGCCTGGAGAAGATCTCCGCTTCGGTAAATGGGGAGAAGCCCGCCAAATCCGGAACCTGTAGTGATTTGCATAATGGCATGAACGCTGAAAAAACAGGCAAGCATACAAAGGAAAAACAAAAGCGATTGACACTTTTTAAGGGAATCACATGCAATAACCGTGAGGTAGTATACAACAATGGAAGGCAGAAACTCCTGAAAGAAGATCCAGGTCCCACCAAACCAGCCCGTTGCGATTTTCGAGACAAGGCAAATAAGAAAAAAAATAAAAATATATATTCCGAACTTATCTTTCTTGAATAAATCAGGCTTTTTGATGAATGTTCCAACAATCAGCAGAAGAGAAAGAATACCGACATATAATTGCCATGGGCTTTGGAGCGCAGGAATCCATTCGGCAGGCCGAATGAAATAAATAAGCAAATACAAATTAAGCAGAAACAGTGCCATGAGAGCTTTGACTGCGGATCAACATCCCTTTTAAATATCCATATCTCCTTCGAGCAGGAACCATTTATCAAGTGAAAAAATGGTATTCTTTACATCTTCCGGCATGTCCTTTCTGGTATACACCAGGCAATAGCGATCGTTTGTTCTTTTTACAAAAAACAACTCCTTCAGATTTTTCAATATATGAGAATTGCCAATATAGCAGATCCGGATTGAATTGACATTTTCTTCCTTTCTCATCTCTTTGGAAAAAAATAATATCAACGGTTTCAGATCTGCATCCATATCCTGTAATAAAAGGTCCTGGATGTATGCGACCCTGTTTTCAATAGAATACACAAGGTATCCTGCCAGTTTTCCTGTTGAGATGTCGGTCAGGCAAAAAAATTTGTTGTCAGTGCCCGGAGTATCCGAAAATCTCCATTTTAATATCTCCCTGTTTTTTTCTAAAAAAATAGGAGAACGGTTGATTGTGCTGCTGATAAGTGTATTAAAACGATCATCGGGTTCATGGCAAATCTCTGCTGTATATTTTTTCCCCACAGCCAGAAGTCGAAAATAATCAACTATCCACTCTATCTTGTTTACAGGGAAGGCAATGATTTTTGATAAAAAACTGTATTTGACATATTGTTTCAATTTTTCTTCCGCTTTTAATAATTTTACAAAAGTTTCCACTGTGCCAAGTTTTTTATAGCCAACCCGGATAAATGCGCTGAGAGCCATTTGGTTTGGAAACGCGAACAGAAAATCTATGGGGTATGCTTGCAATAAACTGGTAATCCATCGCTGAATCATAACGGCCGGTCCCAGTGTACGATGTTCGGCATTTACAAAAAAATCAACACAGATTCCAACGGTAAAGGGCTTATTGTCGATGAAAAAAATTTTCTGCAGTATGGAACCACACCCGACAATGCGGTTCGATTCGATATTTTTTAAGAGGACGGTTGTTGGTCTGGTTAACGGCAATGTATTATAGATCCACTCATAACGTCTGTCCAGATGACTCCCCATTGCTTCTTTCCATATCGGAATGATCCGGTTTTTATCTTTTACCTTGTCAAACTCAATAAGTTCATATGCCATGACGGAGTCTCTCTAAGAAATCGAAAGTCGTTTATGTGCCAATAAATATACATGATGAGTCATAATACAGTGCTCTATTGCCGTTTTAAAAAAGTGAAAACCTTTGAACGGATTTCCGTTCCGCCGGTTATCATAAGCGAACCTGCATAAAAAAAGCCGCTGATCACAATACACGAAATGAGCCCCAGAAAGTAAGTATGTTGAATCGCAAGAACCATAATCAGCGTTGCCAGAATCAACTGCAGAATGAGCTTAAGCTCTATTCCCAGCTTAAAATGTTTTAGTATCTTATATCCCATCAGGCAAAAGCCAATAAACTGTGTCACCAATGTCGATACAGCCGCTCCGATTTCAACAAACTGAGGGATCAGAAACAAATTGGCCATAAAGTTGAAGATCGATAAAAGAGATACAACATAAAGGACAAATTTTTGTTCCCTGATGGCGCCCAATGTGAAGCTGAAAGAAGTTCCGATAAACATCAACGGGATCGATATGGCTAAAATCTTGAAAACAGACGTGCTGGACTGGTATTCCCGGCCAAAGATAAAAAGGATAATCGCCTCCGCCAGAACAAACCCCCCAACCGCCATGGGGACCGATATGATCATCACTTGCTTGATTGAGTTTCTGAAAACATTCAGTGCTTCGTTGTGATCAGACCAGTAAAGTTGTGCGATCGCAGAGAATGATGCCGTGGCGATGGCATCACCGACAAAGTTGAGACGGTAAAACAGGTTGGCAGCTGCATTGTAAGCACCTACCGATTCAACACCGACCATTTTTGAAAGCATGACAATGTCTATTTTTGTGTATAATACAGAGGTAAACCCCATAAGCATAAATGGAAATGACTCTTTGAGATTCTTTTTCACAAAAGTAAAATCCCACCTGGGGGGAAGAAGTTTAAAGTGTTTTTTGTATAAAAGGAAATTAATAACAAATCCGACGAGATTTCCGCCAAGATAGACGAATGAGACCGCATAGAGCCCATATCCCAGATACAATACAACTACCGAGAAGATTCCGGAAACCAGTCTGACGACAATGTCACGAAATGCGATTTTGCCCATCTTTTCATAGGCCTGAAAAACATCGAGCGCGATTCGGGAGATCAGTTCAAAAACATAAGAGAATGTGGCAATGGAAATTACAAAAATGATCTTTTTTTCATATCCCATCAGAATGGCGATCAATATGATCAACACACTGACACAAAGAATAAAAAAAAGTCTAGGTGGAATGATTCGGGACATATACTCCGTATATGCATCGGGTATGTTTCTTTGCCTTGCTATTTCTCTTACGGTCAGTGTCCTGAATCCCATGTTGCTTAAAGCAGAAAAAATGACAGGAAACGTAAATGCAAGAGAAAAAATCCCGTAATCCTCCTGGCCCAGCTTTCTTGCAGTATATCCAATGACAAATATGGATATCAGGTTTACGACGACCTGCTGTATGGATAAAATGATTGAATTGATGGTTACGGTTTTACTTCTGGACATATGGTCACTTTAAACCTGATGAAAAGTCATTTCGCAATATGATATCGATAGTCCCGGTAGTCGTCGAAATTGTCAGTTTTCCCATCCATAATAGCATGGATGATATTGGTCATTTCTCTAGCGCTTGTAAAATAGATATTGTATTTTTTATTATTTCTTGCCAACGAAGACAAATATTCCAGAAGAAACTCCAGATAGTTATCCTGGAACAACATCTTCATATTCTTCTCCTGAGTACCATGCGTATATATTTTGACAAAAATACCATATGGAAAACCTTTAATGTGAATGCGCTGATCGATCCACGAATGTATTCTTGAAGCTGTGGGCGGATTGTTTTCCATCAATCCGCCATTTTCTACCCTAGGCAGAATTCCGAAGGATCTGTTTTTCCAGTTCAGTGAAATGGGCCCCTGTACCATTAAAAGTCCCTTTCCTTTTCTGCCGATTTCAAGATCATCACCTGTTTCATGAGATTTCGGTCGAATCGGATCGTCAACGGTATAGTATATACTGTTAACTTTTTTGATCTGAGTAACATCCGGTGCAGATGGCATTGTAAAATCAGCGTAGCAACCGGTTTGCTGCAAGATATCCAACTCATCGTTGACTCCGCACAACCGTCCGTCAGGCCTTGAATTGTCCAGAGCCCAGTTGCCGTGAATGAATCCATAAGATATCCCGCCGGAAGTTTTATCAATAGAAAGAAGGCCGTGATCTTCATATAATCTTGATTTATAATCCAGAAGGGTCTTTTTTAAATTTTCAGATGTATCATTGTCATGATGAAGATGAATTTCAACCTCACCATATCCGGCATGGCAGAAACCGGCAAGGACGTTCAGGTCTTCATGAGTATATTCTTCCTCAGGATAAAAGAAGGAATATTTCAATCGTTTCCCACTGGAGTCCAAATATCTTTCGCTGATTACCGGGTAGGAATCCAGCCATCTGTTGATTCGAATCCGGGCTGTTCTCGCGTCAGCATGATTCCAATATGGCTCAAAATGATCGCATATACAAAAAAATATGTTTATCGGTCTGTCTGATTCAGCGGTATATATAGTTCGTCTTTCCAGATATTTTTTTAAATAATCGGGTACCCACACAAAAGTGTTGATAATTTTTTGAATCATGGGATCACATTTTCCAGTATCGATATGGACTGATTAAAAGAAAAGAATATGACAGGGGAATGTCGACTTTCGAAACGATCCGACATCATCCTACTATTTTGGAGAAATCCATCCGCCGTATTTTCTATAATAATGCAGGAGCCCCCAGAAATGGCTGATGGAAACTTTTGAAAAAGGATTTTTATGAGATATCTGTTGGGTATTGTGGAGGACAACAAAATCGGGATAGTATAAAATGTTTTTTCCGAAATCTTTCATACGTCTGCAGTACTCCATGTCTTCCGGAGCATAGAATATTTTTTCATCCAGTAAGCCGACGCAGTCAATCACTTCCTTTCTTAAAAACCAGCATGCAGATATCGCCTGGTCGACCTTTCTTTCTTTCTGGAATGGAAAATCTGCATAGAAATCTGCATTCGGCATTTTCCATCCAAAAAAAATTTTGGGCAGTTTGGCTAGTTTACCCAGCAAGGAAGGAAATTTTTTGACGGAATTCTGTATTTGACCGTCCGGCAAAACCAGTTTCGGCGCGACAATGCCAAGAGCATGGTCATTTCTCATTAGCTGTAAAATATCAGTCAGAGAACCTGACAAAATCTCAGCATCGGAATCCAAAATACAGATATATTTTCCCCTGGACTTTTTAATCCCGATATTTCGGGTAAATGTCGTTCCTTTATTTGCATCAAGATAAAAGGCAACTACCACTTCAGGTAATCGCTCTTGATAGTCCTTTACAATATCCCGAGTACCGTCAACAGAGTAATTGTCAACAATAATGATTTCAAAGGCTACTTCTTCCGTTCGGCATGCTCTGATTATGGAATCGATGCATTTGTTTATGTACCGATTACAGTTCCAGGTCAGAATAATAAATGAAATCCGGATATTCATATTTTTTAGAAGTGTCGTTTGGGGGATTCAGATTTTTGGATGAATTCATCTTAACATTCATCAGTCTTGGGACCGGTTGATTTATGGCGAACGACTGCCGCAGGCACACCTGCAACAACAACATCTGAGGGAATACTTTTATTTACCACGGCATTGGCACCAATGGTTACATTATCTCCGATAGTGATATCACCGAATATTTTTGCACCTGAGCCAATAAAAATGTTGCTCCCCAGCATCGGGCATTTTGATTTTTCCTCTCCGATCACAACTCCGCTTTCAATGACAATATCCCTGCCACCTTTCACTCGGGAATTTATCACCACTCCCACGCTGTGCAGAATTACAAAATTTTTATCAAAAGATGCGCCGCGACCGATTACAGCACCGCATAAAAAGGTGTTGGCCTTTACCAATATGGCTGAAAAAATCCTGGTGACGAAATACCGGTTTAGAAAGTCCGACAGGCGGAATAATATCATGCATAAACTGCCATCACTGAATAAGGCACGAACCATTCCCCTTGCCGATTCATCCTTGTAATTCCATTTTCCTTTGGCTTTCAGGTCGTTAAGTATCAATGGTCACAAATCCGGGTATTCTATGGTTGATTGTTTACCAGAAATAACAACAATTGTTCTGCTACAATTCTGCGACCGATATCATTCAAATGTCCTTCATCAAATGTGTAATCAGGCGCCAACTGATGATATGTATTCCCGTTGCTTTTAAAAACCGACCTTGTTCCATCCGGAAGAGTGGATTCAATCGTCGCAAGATCAAATAGTGGTTCTTTTGCAGCATAGTATTGTCTCAACAAATCATTGTATTCGTTTTTCCGAATATTATCGTCATATTCCCAAATCTTCTTTTTTCCCACTATTTTTTTTAGCCACGTTTTCCATGTGGTTTTGCTGTAAGACAAAGGGACAGTCAAATGGATAAATTTTGTTTTCGGAAATGATGATTTCAGACTTTCCATTGTTTTGTTATAATGCTGTAACAGTTGATGAATATTTGTCTGATCGTCTATATCTATAAAGCACAATTTCAAAAAAACGATATCGAACTTCTTTCCCTTTGCATTATTCATTATAGAGGCAAAATCATTAATTTTCGAAACAGGGTCCCTGTTTTTACCGATTTCCGAGTGAACGAAAAGCCCTTCCTGTTTAACACCATCCTTTTTATCCAGCGTGGAAAAAGTCAACTTTATCCGGGGATACTCCTTGATGATGTCCTGCATACCGTCAATAATATTGAAACCGACCGATTGGTGACCGAAAAAAATTGTTTTTTTGGATAACTTTTCCCATTCTGTGTCAGGTACTTCTTTTATACTTCCATAAACATGGACTTCATTTTTCGTCATATCATTGCTTTCTCCTGAGCAACCGATTATCATCAACAAAACAGCTGCCAAAAACCAACTGAAAAGAAAGATTTTTTTTTTCATTGTCCCCCCACTGTTAATCTGGAAAAATCATTTGGTCAGTAACCGGTATTCCAGCAATAATAAAGACAAAGCGATCATAAAAACCAGAATTCCGGATATATCATGCAAAAAGCCGTCTGCGACCTGAGAACCATAAAACTGAGCCAAGATGGCAGTTACTGTTAAGCGGACAATATTCAGTGCAACGGCTATAGGAACGGCTGAAAGAAAAAGCAGTAATTTTTTCCATTTTATAAGATCGGATATCAATGCAAAGGCCGCACTCAAAGCAAGTAAAGATATGAGAGATCTAAGGCCGGAACAGGCATCAACAACCTCCAGAGTAGTATTTGACAGATGGATGATGTTTCCTTCACCATATACCGGTATTCCGGTCAACTGAATAACCGTAACGGCAATATTGGTGGTAAACAATTTCAGCGGAAAAGCTATTTTGTCCCAAATGATGGCAGGAAAAGGCATCATAAAAAGCAAATACAACACCGGCAAAAAAATTTCCCGTGTCAGGAACCATCCGAAAACAAAAACAGATGTGCTCAGAAGAACCATGATCATGGAAAAACGCATAGAAAAAAGCTCAGCGCCGATATTGGCAAGTATGTAAAACAACAGGCTGCCGCAGAGAAGCAATAGTCCTGAATTTGCCGGTGCAAACTTTGCTTTGGTCAAATTTTGATAATTATTCCAGATCAAATAGGCTGAAACAACGGGGATAAAAAATCCATGTGAATAATTGTCGTCACTCAGCCATATGGAAATCATTTTACGGATAACATCGTGATAAAGAATTCCAAAGGCCGATAAAAAAACAACTGCGGACAATACAATATTCAATTGTGATCTTGAAATCGTCATTCTTCAGCTCCCGGAATATATTCATTGAGTATCGGTATGATTTCTACAGCGAATTTTTTTAAATACGCTGTAGTATAATCCATGTCATTATGACTGACCGGGCTGATCAGCCGGACAAAAGATCCATCTGTTCGATTCTTCAAAATAGAATCCCAAATCAAATAAAATTTCTGGAAATATTCTGAGCTGATATATCTTCCCCGGGATTGAAACCAGTATAATACCACTTGCTGCTGAGAATTTTTAGATATAGTCAATTTAATGACTTCGATGTGTTTCTGCTGTTTTCCATTGAGGCTCAATTTCTCAATTGATGAATTGATAATCGACCACCCTGCACCGGGCATACAATTCCTTGGCGAGTGGATAATATCTCCTTCCCGCTGGCTTTCATAAAAACCGACATATAATTCTACCGGATCGCCCTCTTGATTTTCATAACGTACCAATACAGAGTCATCTACACCTAATACATCATAAATTTGTTTATCAAAAAAACTTTCCTTTCCTTTCCATTGACCGATTTGCTTTGGAAATGTGGAAAAAGGTTTTCTGGGAGAAATCTTTTCACCATGATTTGCAAAAGTAAGGTACGCTGCTGTTAAACCGATCAAAGCAGAGGCGACAAGGGTTCTGACCACTGATTTGGTATACAAAATTCTTTCCCCTTCCCGTAACCCGTTAAATGAATGGTATTTTTCTGGAAATTATCCAGTTGATAAAATGTCTCTGTTTGCTGTTGACTATTCTGTAAGTAGTTCAAGCAGACGGGCATTATCGATTTTCCCGTTTGCGTTTTTGGGAATGGACCTTACCAGTCGAATCATCGAAGGCCATTTGTATTTCGGCAATTTCATGCTGCATATTTCAATAAGCCGGCTTTCATTCACCCCATCATCCTTGGGTGTTACGAAGGCTGCCGGCTTGTGTCCCAGGAATCTGTCTTCTATTCCAATTACTGCTGCTTCCACAAGAAGCCCGGTCTCCATGAGTACATCTTCGATTTCCTGCGGATTAATCCTGTGTCCACCAACCTTCAGAAGATGATCTCTCCTGCCTTTTAGAAAGTAAAATCCTTCTTCATCCTGATAACAAAGGTCTCCGGTATGATATCCTGATTGATCCAGGACTTTTTTTGTTGTCTCCGGATCTCTCCAATACCCCCTCATAATGTTGATGCCATCTGCTACAAGCTCGCCGACTTCTCCCTGAGGTACCTCTGCGCCCTGTTCATCAAGAATCCGCAGTGTAACACCCGGAATTGCCTTTCCAATGGAATCCATTTTCCGTTCAAAGCTTTCAGGTGCAAGATAGGTCAGCCTTGCCGAAGCTTCTGTGGCTCCATACATGATGTAAATCCGAGTTTCCTCCGGTAAGGCCAGACGCAGTTCCTTTTTCAGCTGCCGGGACATGTGCCCACCGGCTTGTGTACAATACCGTAAACATGCAAGCTTGTCTTTGCTTGCCGCCAAAGGTGATCGATTCAGAAGATAGGCATACGTCGACGGTACTCCGGAAAAGCCGGTAACATTTTCTTCTGCCATCTGTTTGATGACATCCGCCGGAAAGGCAAATTTATTGTTGATGACCACTGTTCCGCCAACAGCAAAATGGGTATTCAATAATGATTTTCCCATGACATAAAAAAATGGCAGCACAACCATCTGGATGTCATCCTTACCGAGGCATAAATACCGGCAGATCGAGTCGGTATTGGATACGATATTTTCATGGGACAGCATCACTCCCTTGGATCTGCCTGTTGAGCCGGAGGTATAAATTATACTCGCAAGATCGGTTTCCTGGATTTCGAGAGCAGGTGCGGTTTCATCACATTGGCCATATGAAACATCTTCCCACGAGTAAACGGCTATTTTGAAAGCACGCCAGTCAAGTTTTGGCTTGTTGATAATAATGGCTTTTATTCCGAGGTCTTCCAGGTTCGTTGCATGAACAACCCGTTCACACCTTGTTGAAACAATAAGCAGGGAAGGTTCCAGTTCTTTCAGCAATGGCCGCAAGCCATCCGGTTTCAATTCATAACTGAGAGGTGCAACCACAAGGCCGGCTTTTAAAGCAGCGTAGTAACCGACAACATACTCCAGACCATTTTCCATGATCAGAGCAACCCGTTCCCCTTTTAACACCTTCTGTTCAAGGAACCAGCAAGCCAAATGGTCTGCCGAAACATTGATATCCGAATAGGTTGCACGAACGTCTTCATGAACCAGTGCTGTTTTGTCCGGGAAATCCCGGCAGCTCCGCTCAAGGAAGTGGTGAATCAGATTTTCTGTTTTTTCATTCATGCTGCTCGTTGAAGCTTTTTAGAAAGATATACAATAAGATTTTTTATGGAATCCAGATTTTCCGGAATCAATTCTTCATCATCCACCTTAATGGAGAATGTTTGCTCCAGGAAATCAACTAATTCCAGAACACCGGTGGAGTCTATTATGCCCTCTTCCAGAAAAGAAGTATCATCGGAAAGGCCTTCATCATTGCCGAACATAAAATTTTCTACAATAAACGTTCGTACTTTTTCTTTTGTATCACTCATCACAAACCTCTTCTTACCCGAATAAAGAATGCTATTGAATTTCAGAAACAGGATCAATCAAAATACCCGGCAGGTGAAGATATCGGGTTGTCAATCTTTTGGTGTCGATATCGTCATATACCCGCTGCACCTGTTCGGGCGCCAAATTTAAAACCTTTCCCACTTCTTTTGTTGCAATATGATTATTTTTCCCATACAGGCACAGGTCCATTTTATCGTAGGACAGGGAAAAGTAGAACTCATCCTGCCCTTGTGCCAATGAATATGTGTCGGTAGTCGGTGGTCTTTTACGGATCCCGGCTGGAACTCCCAGATATTCGGCAAGCTGATAAACCTGAGATTTATACAGATGTGCTATGGGTTTTACATCCGCAGCGCCATCGCCCAGTTTCACAAAAAAACCCTGATCATACTCAAGGCGGTTCGGAGTGCCGGAAACCGCATAATTGAGCCGGTCGGCATGATAATATTCCAGCATTTTCCGAATTCTTTGCTTGAAATTGGTTGCCGCTACAATTTCAAGATACGCTTTTAAGGGAAGTCTTTCTTTGACCAAATTTCTGTCCGGACTTTCCGCTACAACGGAAAACAGGCTGAACCCCCTGGTTTCAAGAACGCTGGGAATGACAATTTTTGATTTCCATCCCTCTCCATACTCCGGAATCACCTTACGAACAGCTTCATCATATCGTGTGTAGCAGCCGACCGCTTCCAGAATACCCGTGATATCTTCATGAATTTTTTCAATGCCGAAATGATCCGCAACCATGCCGCTCAACTGCAATGTCTCTTCCGCAGAATGACGCTCCGGCATTTGCAGGGCCAGAACACGATCAGATCCAAGGGCATTTACCGCCAGCGCAGCGGTCACGCTGCTGTCAATTCCTCCGGAAAGGCCGACAACCAGCCCTCTTCTTTTCAGTTGTTTTGTCATGATCTGTTTCAGCCGCTCTGAAATTTTTCCAACTTCCTGTTCTGCATCAAGCCTTAGAACATCTGAAGAAAATATTATTCCCATTGAATGGATTCCCTTTCCTGTGGTCAATCAAGGACTCACAAAATATTCAAACCTGTCGATTTCCAAAAAATAATCAATCCGTAAATATGACCATATCCTCATTCGGGTATGGTGCCTGTTGAGAAAAATTGCTGATAAACAAATGGTCCAGCAGCTGGGTTGAAAGTATACCTGCCAGTGCCATATTCTCCCGTTCGCTGAGAAGCATTCCATTTTGGCCGCTGCTCTTTTTCACCAGACCGGCTACTTTTTTTTCATCAAAATATCCGTTCTTTTGAATGGCATGTTCGGATAACATTGTCGAAACATAGGCCGGGGAAGGCTTCCTGAAAAAACAAGAACTGATGGGGGCTCGATACGGCTGTTTGACCCTTTTGATAAGTGCTTCCGGAATCAGGCCCTTTGCCGCTTTCTTCAGGATGTATTTTTCTTCCAGCCCGTTCATTCGGAATTTTACAGGAACACGGCATGCGAATTCAATGACACGATAATCCAAAAACGGATATCGTCCTTCAATTGAATTTGCCATGGCCATGCGGTCTCCCTGGGAAGACAACAGGTAGTTGGACATAAAAACCGTATTCTCAATAAATTGTGCCCGTGACAAGGGTTTCCAGTTCATGAAATCATGGGGAAGCGTCGATGCAAAACGACTCACAAACTGTTCCAGATCCCCTGTACCGGCAATGAAGTCCGGATGGAAAAACGTTTTGGTCTGGGATGTATTCTGCCATCTCAATATATGGGAGTATACCGGCGAATCCGTCTGATGAAGTCCTTTTTTAAAAAACCCGGTTAAAAACTTGCCTGCCTTTTCATTTTCCTTTGTAAAGATATACGGATAAAGTTTTTCAAGCAGTCTGAATCGTATTTTTGAATCCGGATTACGGGCCCAGAAACGCCGGACCTTATCCTCCTTGAAAATATTGTAACCGGCAAAAATCTCATCCGCACCCTCACCGGTTAAAACAACCTTAAAATCATTTTTGCGAACCAGACCCGATAACAGATAAAGTGGCGCCGGTGCTGTTCTGATAATCGGCGTTTCCGTGTGCCAGATCACCCGGGGGAAGATATTTCCGATGTCCTCATCTTGACAATTGATCACATGATGTTTTGTTTGCAGTGCATTGACTGCAATTTCCTGATAGGAACATTCATTAAAACGTTCATCGGCAAAACTCACGGAAAATGTTGACAGGCGATTGTTAAAAAAATTTCTCACAAGAGAACTAATGTAGGTGCTGTCTATGCCGCCGCTGAGATATGCGCCAACCGGAACGTCTGCCCGAAGCCGTATTCTGGTAGCATCCTTAACAAGCACATTGAGTTCATCAACCCATTCTTCCAGCGGACGGCTTTTCGGCTCCAGGGATGAATATGGAAGATGCCAGTAGGATTTTTCCAGAAAACCATTTTTGGAAAAAAGCGCATAGTGCCCGGGACGAACCTGGAAAATACCCTGAAATGGCGTTGATACACCTATCGGTGTCCAGCATGTAAAAATATCGGCAATGGTTTGCGGGTCGAGCTTTCGGGGAATGGTTTCATCCGCGAAAACGGCCTTGATTTCAGAGCCGAACACCAGCCGTCCCTGTTCATGATGATAAAAAAGCGGACGAATCCCGACCCGATCACGGGCAAGAAGCAGTCCCTGCTTTGTCTTGTCCCATAACGCAATGGCGAACTGACCATTGAGTTTTGAAAACATTTCAGGGCCATCTTCTTCATACAGATGGACAAGGATTTCCGTATCGGAATGGGTATAAAAATGATGCCCCCGGTCGATCAGGTCCTTTCTCAGCTCAGGATAATTAAAGATCTCTCCGTTGAATATCACCCAGACGGTTCGATCCTCATTATGGATGGGCTGATCGCCGGTCTGCAAATCGATAATGCTCAATCTTGCATGACCAAGACCGGCCGGGCCGTTCAGATAAATACCAGCCGAATCAGGCCCCCTGTGACGGATCATCCCGATCATTCGCCCAAGAAGGTCCTGCTTTTCTTCCGCTTGATTAAAATTGATGATTCCTGCTATTCCGCACATGGCAATTATTAATATCGGTATGGTTGTGAAGGTGAAATAGTAATTCCAAGTAAAACCCGATTATCCACAAAATCCGGATCATCATCAGGATCGCTTACATGTATTGATGATTTTACCAATCGGGTAGAACCCTGAATTCTTGTCGATAGCCATGACAACGCCCGGTAGGAAAAGCCAAGACCATATTCCAGGTTATGATCTTCCCTATCCTCCCCTGCAGAAGAAGGATCAGACGGATAGTCGTCCCATTGATAAGAAGAAAAAAGATACCCGGTTGTATGTCTTGTAAAACGATATTGAGCGTTGATGCCGGCGCCATAATATAGCCTGAATCCAAGGTTGGCCGCATCAAGATAAGAGAGATCATAACCGCTTGAACCGCTAAGCTGAATGGATGCCTGTCTGTAACTCCATGATTTTTCAAGATCACAATTGACGATAAAACCGGAGTCATCTTCACTGATTTTCCGATCCTGGACATAGTACCCTACACTCACATGAATATTCGTTCCTTCCTGTGTAATATATCGAATACCGATGGATGGATTGTAAACCTGGTAATCCTCCGTATCCCCGTCAAACGATATGGAAGAATGGCTATAACGGATCAATCCTTCGATATGGCGATCAAATTGTCTGAAAATTTCAACATCAGCCTGCCAGCTGTTGAAATCATCTGAAAGCCCATCGTATAATCCTCTGGTATATGCTCCGCCGGTTTCAACCCGCCATTGATTGGGAACAAACCAGTAGGAAAAGAGAATGGAAGGGCTATGGCTTTGATTATCGTCAATCCCGGGATCATCATTTTCCAATATGGTGTATGTATAATCGAGATGCATTGAATCATTGATACCAAACTGACGGGTTAAGCCCAGATTGGCATTATTGGTGTAGTACGTCTCCCGGGACCTGCGCAGTGAAATATCCCTGTTTAAAATCTGTGTGTCCTGACTTCCGATAGAGTCAAAAGAAGAGGTTGCACCACTACTTCCGGATATGTGCGTGGGACCTGAATCAAAAGATGGTGCGGGTCTGGTCACTGAACTTTCTGTTGTGGAAGATTCCCCCATGTACGTCGCAACAGTATTCGGTGTGACGGATGGTTCTGAAGTATACAGAAAAGAATTAACAAAATCGATTGTTGTATTTTTTGCTGCCCGATGCGTACCGGTTAAACCGGCGCTATGAGACCATCCGTTATATTCTGTATGATCGGAATAATAATGATAAGCGGGATCATAATAAAATGCGATGCTGCTCATCTTGCCTTGCAGTTGAGTGACAAATCCGGGAGTGACAATGGTAGAGAAGTCATCTTCCTCCCGATCTCTTGTAAGGAAAAAATTACTGGTGTATTCCTCTTCTACGGAGAGTCTGGGAAGGAAGGTAATGACAGCTGCTTCTGCCTGAATGACTATAGGTTGGCATAAAAAAATAAAAGCAAGACTGATTATCGTTCTTTTGAATATAAACCCGGAATGATTCATACCGATTTAAAAACCGCCGATTGTTTAGGGCACAATGATGGTATCGTTTGCCTTGATGAAAATATTGTTATTGAAATCATCTCCTTTGAGTATTTTTTTATAATTAACCCGAATAATTTTTTCCTTCCCTTCTTCAACACGGAACAGAATGATTTCATCTTTTGAAGCCCATTCCGTGAAACCTCCGGCAAGGGCAAATGCCTGGATAATGGTGAGATGTTTGACAAGGTTATACTCCCCTGTGCGTACAACCTCTCCAAGAATATAAAATTTCTGGCTCCCCGGAACCCTGACGGTAACCGTAACAACCGGCGATCCGACATATGTTTTCAACTGCCTTTCAATATCTTCTTTCAGTTGTTGTGGCGTTCTGCCGGCTGCCTGAATGTCACCAAGCAGCGGAAATGTAACTTTACCGTCGATCCTTACAAAAAGCTCTTCACGTGAAAAATCTGCTTCTTTCCAGGTGATAATATCCAATACATCACCGCTGCCGATTGCATAATCCTTTATCTCCGCAAATAAGGTATCATTACCTTTGTCTTTTAGTTCTGATTCTTGGCAAAAAGAGGCATGCGGAGAAATGAGAATGGCCATCCAAAACAGATAAATATAATAGAGATTTTTATTGGTTTTTATATTCATTGGTTATTTCCTTTTTGTATATTTGTTTCTATTATACCGAGAACCTGAATGTACAGCTCCGCCCTGTCGTTTACAATTTAAAAAAAGGAATGCCTCTGTAAAACCGTCATGCCGGGCTTGATTCAGAATCCGGCCTTTTGCAATGGTACGATTCCGAACCAAGCCCGGCATAACAAAAAAGAAAAACGCAGACTTTTCATGAGTTCACTACGATCCAGTGAGGCCTTGAAATTATCGGCCCTTGCCAAACAAGACAATTTTAACAGTACGCGCAATGATCATCAGATCCATAAAAATCGAAAAGTTCTTTGTGTAAAACAGATCATAATTCAATTTCTCGATCGCATCATCCACTGATGCGCCATATCCGTAACTGACCTGGGCCCAACCGGTAATCCCCGGTTTTACGATGAACCTTTCGCCGTAGTAGGGTATTTTTTCCTCCAGTTCTTTGACAAAGAATTCCCGCTCAGGCCTTGGCCCGACAAAACTCATTTCACTTTTCAACACATTCCACAACTGGGGTATTTCATCAATCCTGAGCTTGCGTATGATTCTCCCGACTCTTGTGATACGATCATCATTATCCATTGACCAAATGGGGCCGGTTTTTTTCTCCGCATTTTCTACCATGGATCTGAATTTA
This sequence comes from Desulfobacteraceae bacterium, assembly GCA_003599865.1. GTDB lineage: Bacteria > Desulfobacterota > Desulfobacteria > Desulfobacterales > SURF-7 > QZKS01. The sequence continues at coordinate 27,408 of QZKS01000073.1, read as the reverse complement.
TGAATTTTAAAAATATTCCGCTTCTCCCCCACCCTCTCCTGTGAAAAAAAGATCGGACCTTTTGAATCGATTTTGATCAATAGGGAGACAAGAGCAATTAATGGTGCCAACGCAATGAGCATTACCAGAGACACCAGGATATCAATGATTCGTTTTGCAATTCGAACCCTTCTGGGAATTCGAAACCCTCTGGAAAAAATTAACCAGTCAGGATTGATCTGATCGACAATCAGTTTTCCGGTCAACATTTCATAAAAGGTATTGCCTTTAATAATATCGATTCCCCTTACTCGGCAATCCAGCAATTCTCTTGCAGGGAAAGCGCCTCTTCTCTGTTTAATTGCGACAACAATTTTATTAATGTTAAACTCTTTGGCAATATCATAAAGACCATCATATTTTTTTCTATGTCTAACTTTGCTATGGTCGATATAGGGAATTAGAAATTCATTTCCATCTTCTTCAACAACTATCGAAATCTCATATCCGCTATCTTTCTTTTCATTAATTTCCTTGATTATATCCCTTGCAAGTTCGCTTGACCCAAGGAGAATAATTTTTTGGTTGAATAATCCTTTTTGTAAAATGATTGCATAGAAAAATCGCCATAATATGATTAATAAGGGTGCAAAAATAACGCTGACGATAAAAATATTCCGCCCGATAATGACCTGGGGAAAAGCAAAATAAACACCGGCGAGAAGAATAGAGGCAGCACCAATCGATTGAAGCAACCGGGTACTCAACTCCGAATAACTATCAGTAATTTTTAAATCATAAAGATCATTATAATAAAAACAGATTTGATAGGTGATTGTTATTAACAGAATTTTTGAATATAATCCGGAAGATGGAATAATAGCATCGTTATCAAGAATAATCCAGGTAGCCAGCAGGACGGAAGCTGAAATTAATATAAATTCACCAATTACAAAAAAAATATTTCGTATTGGGTAATATTGTTTAAATATTCTAAGCATATCATTTCTTTTTGTAACTCACCTTAATCCTTTGTTGATACCACCAATGATTACGTTTACTCACTCCGCTATTTCGTACCGTAATATTTCCCATAATGGCTGTATTTACCATAGCCATAATAGGTGGATGACCGCAGGTTGAAGCGGTTAAAAACGATCCCTATTATTTTTTCTTTCCCTAATATTTCAATAAGATCTGATATTAATTCCCGTTTTGTTTTCCCATAGTTAATCACAAGAACTATTCCATCAACCTGCCTTGCCAGGGCGCTGGATTCAGCAGTCAACTGCGGAGGCGCAGAATCAATAATAATGTAGCGGTCTTCATACCGTAGCTTCACCTCTTCCAAAAGCTGTGTCATCTTTTCAGAGGAAAGCAGCTCAGCAGGGTTTGCAGGAGGCTTTCCTCCGGGAAGAATGGAAAGCTTGTCAACCCCGACTTTAACCAATAGGGAAGAAAGAGGAACATCGCCGGTTAAATAATCGCTTAATCCGGTTTTTGATTCAAAATGAAACCGATTATGTATGGATGGCAGACGCAAATCACAATCCATCAACAGTACATGTTCATCAATGTTTTGTGCAATGCTGATGGCAAGGTTTGAAGCGACAAAAGACTTTCCCTCCCCTGGTACGGCGCTGGTAACCATGATCATTCTCGGCGGTTTGCCTGATGTCGGAAATAGAATGTTTGCTCTTAAAATTTTAAACTGTTCCGACTCAAAAGAATGCGGCTCCAGAATCGTAACCAGGCTCTTATCAAACCGAGCAGTATTAGATTGTGACCTGCCTTCAACCTGCGCAGAATCATCCCTGTCCTGGTTTTTCCTTTCATCAGATGCAAGAGGCTCTATACTTATTTTTTGATTTGACTTTTCTAATGCATCGAATACTTTGCCCAAGAGGTTTCCCCTTTTGTCTCTGATTAATGCACACTCATAAAAGGTAAATCAGTCGATTTACAGGCGCCATTATTCCGACTAAATAGTCATAATTCGCTTAAGTTGTTCAACTCCGATCATGGTGACGAATAAAAAAGCTACAAACAGCAAACCGGAAATAACCAGAAATAAAATGGTTGCCGCCTGATGAACTCGATCCCTTGACAGATCTTCCGGATACTGGATACTCGGTATTTCAGCGATTACAGGAATTCCCAGGAAGGATTCGATTTGAGAAGATTGCCGGAATGAAGTGTCTAAATGTTCCATCAAAAAAATGATCCCGCATCCCAATCCTATCCCTGCCACGGTAACAATTATAAACAGCTTCCTCATATCCGGAGAGGCGGGCTTTTCCGGAAGCCGTGCATAATCAAGGATCCGGAAACGCTCCCCCTGTTGTTTCTTTTCCATATTCACAGCGATTTCAGCTTCTAATTTCCGCCTCAACAAAGAGCTATAGGACTCTTGTATGTTGGTATAGTCGCGTTGCAGGCTCATCAGCTCCTGCTCCCGTTTTGGTGTATTCTCAACACGGATTTTATACTGATTAATCTGCGACTGAAGATCTGATATTTCATTTTTCAGAGAATTCAACTCTTGATTGATTTCAAGCAGCGCCTGTCTGTCTGCAAGTGACATCGTGCCGGCAACAACCTTCTCGCCCCCCTCTGCCTGATCCATTCTCGCCTTCAGGCTTGCGATGGTTTTTTTCAACCGGATTACATCAGGATGGCGGTCTGTATATTTAGTCATTAGCGCGTTCAATTGCTCATTAAGCTGATTGATATCCGTTGTACCTTCTGAAGAGCCAAGTGCGGACACCTGGGAAGAGGCGATATTGCTTGTCAATATGGAAAGCCTGTTTTTCGCATCACTCAGTCGGGTCTGTCTGTCAAGCTGTTGTTCCTGCAATCTGTCCAGAATCCTTAAGTTGCTTTCAAGCTGCTCCGGAAGCTCTCCCATGAACTTTCTTCGATAATCCTTCATGGTCTCTTCAACTTCCTCAAGTTTTTTCCTCATGGAAAAAAGCTCCCCTTCAAGGAAGCTGCTTGTGCCGGACGCCTGTTCTTCACGAACCTTCAGATTTTCATCAATAAAATGGGATGCCAACGTATTCACCACATTCATGACATCCTCAGGTGATTTTCCGCTATAAGTAATAGTGAAAGAGTCGGGTTCACGGGCGTGTCCTCCCCCACCCCTTGTCACACTAATCTGAATTTTACGACGCATGATTTCAATCTTATCCGTCAGCAGCATGTTTTTATATTTTTCATCAGAGAAAAGATTCAATCGGGTAATGACTTTTTCCAGATTTGTCCGGCTCAAAATCTGCTGGGATATGGTATTGATTCTGGCATCAAGATCAGAGGATACAATGGATCGCACATAATCTGTTGGAACACGTTGAACTTCGATTAATATCAAGGTGCTGGCTTCATAGGATTTGGGAAAAAACAGCGCAAGACCTATCCCGGCTATCATGGCGATACAGAAAGGGATAATTAAAAACCATCGGCGTCGTAATGCAATTTCTATCAGCTGATCGGGCTTTATCATCCCAATATTTTCATTTGTCATTTTAAAACACTATTTTATAAGGTATTCCATGCAAGATAATTGGATTCCCATTCCACTCCAGCATTTTTTACTATCCAATGTGTTTATTTGATAACCGCAAATCTTTACATGGTTACTGTATTGTCCGTGTATTATAAAAAATCACTGTTTTTTGATTGGAATCTTATTATCGCGGTCTATATGTTTCATAACCGGCGTAGCCGGCTTTATTCGCTATTATAAATGATTATTCATCTTTTATAGATGGATGTAAGTTCACCCTGACTGTCCTCCCGTTGAAAGATGCCACAATATAATCCATATCATATTTTTCAAATCACAATTTTTTCAATATATAGCTTACATGAAATTGGTTTTATACAACATATTGTGATACCAATGTCAAGCATTTATCTGCCGGCAGGCAACAACACTGCCTTAGTCGTTTGTTTTTTAAACGACATCGCATCTGCCTCAGGAGATAGCAACAATTCACTTAAAATAATGATGATAATAAATTATCTAAAAATCCATTGTTTTGCAAATTGAATTTTGAAAAACCGTACAGGCTTTATCATGATTATCTTTTTATTAAATTTGACGGATGGAATTTTCCGGTACTCACCGAACTGAATATCCGAGTGAATCATTTTTTTGGAGGGAAGCCGACCTGATCGGTCATCAAAATAAAAAAAGGGTTTGGCAATTTCCGCTGTTTGCCAAACCCTTGATTTTTTTGATGGTGCCGAAGGGGAGACTCGAACTCCCACGGAAATACATCCACTAGACCCTGAACCTAGCGCGTCTACCAATTCCGCCACTTCGGCACAAACACTTTTCTGAAAAACTGTTTGCTTTCAAAAGAAAGATAAAATATGTATATGGATTTAATAAGGCTGTCAAGTCTTATGTTATAAATTGGAATGAATTATGGTAATCATTAACAATCTGGATGATATTACAACACCTTATCGAAATGCCGTAGTCACCATCGGCAACTTTGACGGGGTTCATAAAGGCCATCAGGCGCTGTTTCGACAGGTTCGGCTGCAAGCGGAAAAAATCGGAGGGACTGCTGTAGCCATCACCTTTGAACCGCACCCCATGAGAGTTCTGAAAAAGGAAGGCTACCCCCCTCATATCACCCGTTATGATCAGAAACTCGAACTCCTGTCTCAAACCGATATCGATGTCCTGATCTGTATTCCGTTTACAATTGAGTTTTCCGAGATAACCGCTCAGTCCTTTGTTGAGGACATGCTGCTGCAAAAAATCGGCATGAAATCCATCATTGTCGGAAAAGACTATTCATTTGGAAAAAACCGGGAAGGAAATATCGGATTTCTGCAAACAGCTTCCGCCGGATTCGGTTTTGAAGTGATTGTTGTTGACTGGGAATATAACGATGCGGGGAAACATGAGAGAATCAGCTCCACAAGAATACGTGAAATTGTCATGCAGGGCCGGGTTGCGGAAGCCAAAAACCTGCTGGGCAGATATTATCAGATCAGGGGAAAGGTTGTCGGCGGCCGGAATCGTGGCGGAAAGCTTCTTGGCTTTCCCACGGCAAATATTCGTCTTCATGATGAGCTTTGCCCGAAAACAGGTGTTTATGCAGTCACGGTAGAATGCTCTGTCGGCAATTTTATGGGGGTGGCAAACATCGGATACAGCCCGACCTTTGATGATCACGTTTTCACGGTCGAAGTTCACATACTGGATTTTAATGAAAATATTTATGACCAGAGTATCCGAGTCAATTTTATCGACCGGTTACGCGATGAACGGAAGTTCAGTAATATTACTGAACTTTCCAATCAGATTAAAAAAGACATTGAAAAAGCACGAATGATTCCGGCCTGAGTGTTTTTATGAGGATTTCTATTGAAGAAGAAAATGATTTTTTCCCTGTTCGCAGGGGTTGCGATTTCCGTAACCGCCTTGTATTTTGCATTCAAGAACGTTCCATTCTCGGAGTTGATCGAGTATTTCCAATCCATTGATTATTTCTGGATGTTCGTTTCCCTGCTATTTGTGGGACTCAGTTTTTATATGAGAGCGCTGAGATGGCAGGTCATCCTGCGGACTGCTTCCAGGATAAGCTTCTGGAGAGCCTATCATCCCATGATGATCGGCTTTATGCTGAATTGCATATTACCGGCAAGAATCGGTGAACTGGCCAGACCGGCCATTCTTCAACAAAAAGAAAAAGTCCCCTTCACAACCGGGCTGGCAACCGTGGCAACCGAGCGTTTGTTCGACCTTCTTTTCCTGATTCTTCTTTTTGCCGTTGTTCTTTCCGTCGTTGACATCGACCCCAATATTGAGATGTCTTTTGGATCCTATACGTTGAACCGAACGACCCTCCTCAATATCGGAAGCGGAATGGTAAAACTCAGCCTGATTCTGATCTTCGGTATTGCACTGATCTCCATTGACCGGTTCCGAAAACTGATCCGACTGGTGATCATGAAAATTCCCGGTTTATTCTCCTTTGCAGGAGCCGGAACACAGGACACCATCGGCAAATATTTTTCCCTGCCGATGGTCAGTATTATGGAAAACATTGCAGCCGGTTTCGGTCTGGTGAAGGATGTGAAGAATCTGGCGCTATGCCTGTTTTTTTCACTCACCATCTGGTTGCTCCAGGCTGTTTCTTATTATATAATCACATTGGGTTGCCCAGGAATCAATATATCCCTGTTTGAAGCAACGGTCGTTCTGATTATCATCTGTTTTTTTATCGCGCTTCCATCGGTTCCGGGTTTCTGGGGATTATGGGAGGCCGGAGCGGTTTTTGCATTATCCCTTTTTGCAATCGGCGCAAAAGAAGCATCCGGTTTTGCGCTGGTGAGCCATGCGATTCAAATGTTTCCCGTCATTATTGCCGGGTTCATTTCTGCAATCATCTATGGCGTGAACATCAGACAGATACAATACAATTCATAGAGGAAATCATATGGCAATATTACCAATCATCACCTATCCGGATCCGTTTTTAAAAGAAAAAACAAATCCGGTCACCGATATCAATGATGACATCAAAAAACTGATTGCGGATATGGCCGATACCATGTACGAGGCTCCCGGCGTCGGACTGGCTGCCAATCAGGTGGGCATGGATAAAAGCATCATTGTGTTTGACCCGGAAGCCGATAAGGAAAACAGACCCTATCAGGTTCTGATCAATCCTGAAATTATCTCTCAGGAAGGGGAATATCTATCGGAAAACGAGGGTTGCCTGAGTGTGCCGGACTTCAGATCCGATGTGAAGAGGGCTGAATTTGCCGTGGTGACCGGTCTGGATCTCCAGGGCAATCCGGTAAAAATCGAAGCACAGGGACTTTTGTCTGTTATTCTTCAGCATGAAATCGACCACCTGAACGGAATTCTGTTTATTGACCGGATCAGTTCTCTGAAAAGAAGCATATACAAACGAAAAATCAAAAAACAGCTCAGAGACAATGAATAAGGCCCCCAGCATTATTTTCTTCGGAACCCCCGAATTTGCCGTCCCTGCTCTCCATAGCCTGGACAAGAGTCGATTCAAGGTATCTCTGGTTGTGACACAACCGGACCGGCCAAAAGGAAGAGGCCGGATAATGATGCCCCCGCCGGTCAAAATTGCGGCACAGCAACTGGGATATGAAATCCTCCAGCCGGACTCGATTCGCTCGGATGACTTCCACAACAAAATTGTTTCCTGTTCTCCGGATTATCTTGTTGTCGTTGCCTTTGGTCAATTCATTCCGGACAACCTGCTCTCTTTGCCCCGAAAATATCCGGTCAATATTCATCCGTCGCTGTTGCCCCGATATCGTGGCCCTGCCCCGATACAATGGGCAGTGATCAACGGCGACCATGAAACCGGTGTCACCATCATGGTCCTGGATTCCGGAATGGATTCCGGTGATATCCTGCTCGCGGAAACAGAAAAAATTTTCCTGGATGACACCTCCGCAACCCTGCATGACCGGCTTGCAAAAAAAGGAGCTGCCTTGCTGGTAACCGCTCTGGAGCAAATTGAAACCAATGCCATCCATCCGTTACCCCAGGATAACGCCAGGGCCAGTATTGCACCGCTTTTACAAAAAACAGACGGCCGGATTGACTGGACACGGGATGCTGAGAAAATAGAAGCCTTCATCCGGGGAATGACACCATGGCCGGGCGCTTTCACTTTTTGGGGTGATATGCGCCTGAAACTGTTCAAGGCCAAACCGGTTTCCATGGTAGAGGCTGCCTGCCCCGGAACGATTATTCAAGGATTTCAGGATGAATTGCGTGTCTCCACCGGAAAAGGGGCACTTTCCATCCTGGAAATCCAGGGTTCTTCCGGAAAACGTCTGACTGTCCGGGATTTTTTACGCGGCACACCGATACTGCCGGGAATGATATTCACCTGAAAAAAAACTGGGAACCAATATGCCGGACGCCCGTCAAACCGCATTGCAGATTCTGACTGCCCTGGATCAAGGCAAAGGAACACTGGATCAGACCCTGGAAAGCATTCTCAATGAAAACGATGGAATCTCCCAGAGAGACCGCGCCCTGACCCACGCACTTGTATTCGGCGTCACCCGGTGGAAAAAAAAACTGGACTGGGTGATTGAGCATTACAGCAAAACCCCTCTGAAAAAGATCGATGCGATTGTTTTAAATATATTGAGAATGGGTATTTTCCAGATCCTCCATATGGACAGGATTCCGGATTCAGCGGCCGTCAACACATCGGTTGAAATGGGAAAAGTGATCAACCAGCCATGGCTTGCCGGATACATGAACGGTCTTCTCCGAAATGTCGTACGGAACCGTTCCGAAATTCCCTTTCCATCCATGGAGCAGGATTTTATTCATTATCTTTCCATAACGTATTCTTTTCCCGGCTGGCTGGTCAAAAAGTGGGTTTCCCGATACACAAAAGAGGAAACCATTGCCATGTGTGAGGCCGCCAATCGAATTCCGCCTATCACGATCCGGACCAACACGCTCAAAACAACGAGGGAAGAACTGGAAACCGCCCTTTCAACAGCGGTAAAAACCATTCATCCGACCCGGCATTCCCCATTCGGGCTGCAAATCACGGCACCCACGACCATGATTTCCAAACTGGAAGCTTTCCAAAATGGATGGTTTCAGGTACAGGATGAGGCGGCTCAGCTGGTGTCCCTGCTGGTATCACCCAGACCAGGGCAGCACGTACTGGATGCCTGCGCCGGGCTGGGCGGGAAAACAGCACACCTTGCCCAGTTGATGAAAAATCAGGGCCGGCTTATTGCTCTTGACAGCAGCACGCAAAAACTGGAAAAACTGGAAAAAGAAATGAACCGTCTCGGCATCCATATGGTGGAAACCGTTTCGCATGACTTGCATCATCCACTGAAACACAGCCTGTCGGGGCAATTTGACCATATTCTGCTGGATGCACCTTGCTCCGGCCTGGGTGTCATTCGCAGGAATCCGGATATCAAATGGACCGAATCCAGAAATGATCTTGCCGGTTATCAGAAACGGCAGCTTCAGTTTCTGTCCAACCTGGCGGATCTGTTAAAACTAGGCGGGAGATTAACATTTGCGGTATGCAGTCTGGAAATCGAAGAAACCGATCAGGTTGTCGAACGCTTCCTGAACGACCATCCGGTATTTCAACCGGAGGATCGTTCCCCGGAACTGCCGGACAGCATGAATAAAAATCTGTACGACAACAACCGGCTCGCAACCTGTCCTCACCGGGATGATATGGATGGTTTTTTTTCGATCTGTTTCCGGAAAACATCCGGTTGACAATGAATGGGACTCCTTAACAGGTAAGATGTGATTATCCGAATTCTGAAAACAGCATCATTTATCCTTCTTTTCGGCCTTTCTGCCGGAATCAGCGCATATATGGCTCTGACCTATATCGTAAAAAGTGAGGACACGGTAATCGTACCGGATCTGACCGGCAAAGAGCTTGTCTATTCGCTTGAAATGCTGACCGATCTTGGTCTGAATACCAAGGTCAGGGGGTCCGAATACAATGAAAGGATTCCGAAAAACCATATCATCTTCCAGGACCCTGATCCGGGTTCGGAAATTAAAAAAGACCGCGATGTTCGAATCATTATTTCAAAAGGTCCGCAAACCATTACCATGCCGAATCTGGAGGGACTGTCCATCCACCAGGCCAGGATCATTATGGAAGAAAACGGTCTTTGTCAGGGAAAGATCTCCATTACCTATAGTAAGGTCTTCCCCAAAGAGGTTGTCATGGCGCAAGCACCGTTATCCGGAACCAGCATTACCAGGGGCGGCTGTATTGATATCCTTGTCAGTGCCGGTGCAAAACCGGCATCCTACATGATGCCTGATCTGACCGGCATACCGCTGGATGAGGCAATCGGGATTCTGGAGTCATTACAATTGACATTAGGGGAGATCAAGTCAACCGTTGACAGCAGAAAACCAATAAATCGGATCGTATCCCAGGAACCGGCCTATGGTTATCAGGTATTGGAAAACAGCACGGTGAATCTGATCATTAACCGGGAACCGGGCGCAAAAATACAAAATGTTATGCAGGAAACCGGCGGAGTTCAGCTTTTCCGCCATAAGCTGGATATCGGTTTAATGAGAAAAGATATCCGGATCAATGTCAATTTTTTCGGTGTAACCGTTGATCTGGTCAATAACCTGATCAAACCAGGAGAGGAAATATGGGCCCTGATCCCCAGGAACAGGAATGTGACTCTTTTCCTGTATCAGGATAATGAGTTGATAAAAACAGAAGTATTTGATACCTGGTAAAAAACACAGATATTTTCGGATAAGGCCATTACACGATACATGAAGGAACAAGCATCCATGAAAAAAATTATCGCACCATCCATCCTGTCGGCAGATTTCCGTAAACTGGGCGAGGAGTTAACCGCTGTTGAAAAAGCGGGCGCGGACTGGATCCATATTGATGTCATGGATGGTCATTTTGTACCCAATATCACCTACGGCCCCATTATCGTGGATGCCTGTAAAAAAGCGACCTCACTTCTTCTGGATGTACATCTGATGATTGAAAAACCGGACCGGATGATACCGGAATTCATCCGTGCCGGAGCAGACCTGATATCCGTTCATGCCGAGGCCTGTACCCACCTGAACCGGACCATCCATCTGATCAAGGAAAGCAACATTAAAGCAGGAGTCGCCCTCAATCCGGCCACTCCCCTTTCGTCCATCGAATGGGTTCTCCCGGATCTGGATTTTATTCTGATCATGAGTGTCAATCCAGGCTTTGGCGGTCAGAAGTTTATTCAAAATTCATTGGAAAAGATTGCAAAACTGAAAGAAATACTGGAAAAAAGGAACCTGCCGGCGCTCATTCAGATTGATGGCGGCGTCAATTCCAATACCATAACGGAAATCGCCATGGCCGGAACCGACTCTTTTGTGGCCGGATCTGCCATTTTCGGAAGTAAAAACTATTCGGAAACCATTCAGGATTTCCACCAGAAAATCAACACCGCCGTTGAATTGCGAAGAATAGAAGAGCAGAAGAAAGCTTCTGAGATTTATCGAATCAAAAAGGAACAAGGAATACATTAATGACAACGCATAACAATCCGAAAATACTTGTCATACATGGTCCAAATCTGAACATGCTGGGCAAAAGGGAACCGGAAATTTACGGAAAAGAAACCCTGGATGATATCAACCATAAAATAACCCTCAAAGGATCGGAAATCAGTCTTGCGGTTGAAACCTTTCAGTCCAATCATGAAGGGGCTGTCGTAGAAAAGATTCAGAGCGCCATGGGAAACTTCAACGGGCTGATCATTAACCCGGCTGCGTTCACCCATACCAGCGTGGCCATCCGGGATGCAGTCCTGCTGCTCGATATGCCGGTTATCGAGGTTCACCTGTCCAACATTTACAAACGGGAACCATTCCGGCACAAATCCATGCTGGCAGATGTTGTCACCGGACAGATCGCCGGACTGGGAACAATCGGCTACATCCTGGCCCTGGAAGCCATTGCCGACATGGTCCAAAAACCCAAATAAGAAATCCGGCCAACCGGCAAACCAGCAACCGGCCAACCGGCCAACCTAAACCGTATCCACCCGGGCAAACTCCGGCTCATGCAGCGGCAGCAATACATCTGCCATCTCTTTTATTTTCAGCATGATATCATACGATTCATAAACATTCACATGAGTCCCGGGCGGAATCACATCCATTTCCATGGCCCTGATCTCAGGCGGCGGATAAAAATTTTCCTTGATTACACAGAATCCGGTAATCGCCGCCTTTCCTTTCGGGGTATTTATCAGAACCGTCAATCCCCCCCGGGAATGAACCGGTGTGTGCATGACGCTGATCCCGGGAACAATCTCCCGGTCTTCCGTAATCACCCGAATCTGCCCGTTATCTTCCACATCTTCGATATAATCCATTAGATAGCGATAATCCAGTGGATGGGGATCGTGGATAACCTCCAGTTCTTTTTCATGAACATATATGGCGGCATTGACGCATTTGTAATCGTTCTCGCAATGGTCATTATGAAGGTGGGTATGAATGACAATATCAATATCCTCCGGTTTCAGACTCCATTTCTCGAGCCCCTGCTCAAATGTATATATTTTCCCGCCAAGAGCCTTTTCACGATCCGGAGAAATGACCGGACTCATTTCTCCGGTATCCACCAGAATCTTTTGATCTCCCCCCTCAAGATACCAGCAGTAAATAGGGATCACATAGGTTTCTCCATTTCCATGCTGATAAGTCATCATGCTTTTATCAAAAACCTTGGTTCCCATCACAATGGGATGGATCTTGAAACTTTCCATTTCACTCCCTTCTTTGATAAAGACATTCTCCTTTGTCGAATTCCGCCGGAATATCATCCCGTGAACCGATATAACGGTTCGAATCTTTTTCATCAGACCAGGCCCATGTTTTTCCCATAATGAAATGGACAACCGTAAGCGGAGGAGCTGCGATTTCGACCATATCTTCTATCGTTGAGATCACCTGGGAAGACATTCCTTTCAGATGATAGGCTTCGGAAACCACCCACAGCTCTTTGCCAAGACGGTGTACTTCCAGTATCCGGACCCGCCATCCTGCATCAGGAGCAGTAAGGGTAACCGTAATCTTCTGCATGGGGAACGCGGAAGCCGGATTCTCCTGTATTCCCATACAGGCCGACGCGCTGAACAACATCATGATCATCAACACTATTTTCATGGCTGTTTCTCTTTCCTGTTTAAAATGGTTTGAATACCTTTCCGACTGTAAAACCATAGCACTTTTTTCATGATTTTGCGAGGGTCTCATTCATCCTTCGGAAACAACCCTGCGAACAGATGTCATGAGCTGATCGAGCTCCCTGTCCGTAATGATATACGGCGGCATGAGATAAATCAGTTTTCCAAAAGGACGGATCCATACTCCCAATTCCACGAATCTCTTCTGGATCTCCGCCATGTTGACCGGTTTCTCCATTTCCACTACCCCGATGGCTCCCAGAACACGCACATCCGCCACACCAGGTATTGTCCGGCACAAACCCAGCCCTTCCCAAAGACGGGTCTCGATCTCCTTGATCCGCTTCTTCCAGGAAAAAGATAACAGCAGCCGTATGCTTGCCGATGCGATGGAACAGGCAAGGGGGTTGCCCATAAACGTGGGACCGTGCATAAATTGCCCGCCGTAGCCGGATGAGATGCCCCTGCCGACCTTTTCGGTCGTCAAGGTCGCGGCAAGTGTCATATAGCCTCCGGTCAATGCCTTGCCAAGACACATGATATCCGGTTCAATACCGGCATGCTCGCAGGCGAACAGTTTGCCGGTTCTCCCGAATCCGGTGGCAATTTCATCCAGTATCAGCAGCATGTCATATTCATCGCACAATGCCCTCACCCTCTTCAGATATTCCGGTGAATAGAAACGCATGCCGCCGGCCCCCTGGACAATCGGCTCCAGAATGACCGCAGCAATGGTTTCATGATGGGCCTGCACCAGCATTTCAAAGCTCCGGATATCGGATTCATCCCATGGTCCGGCAAATCCGATCTTCGGAGCATCGGCAAAAAGCTGTTGGCTCAGCACACCCTGGAACATCCCATGCATTCCATTGACCGGATCACATACGGACATGGCCCCGAATGTATCCCCATGATATCCGGATCGAATGGTCAACAGTTTGTTCTTTTGCGGGAAACCGGTTGAAAACCAGTACTGAATGGCCATCTTGATGGCGACTTCCACAGACACGGACCCGGAGTCACATAAAAAAATCTTCTGCAGGCTTGACGGCGTGATTTCCAGCAGAATTCTTGACAGTTCAATGGCCGGCCTGTGCGTAATGCCGCCGAACATGACATGGGACATCGCCTTCATCTGCCTTTCCATTGCACGATTTAAAACCGGATGATTGTATCCATGAATCGCCGCCCACCAGGAGGACATGCCGTCGATCAAGCTCTCTCCGGTCTCCAGAACAAGGGAGCAGCCTTTTGCCGATGCAACAGGATAAACGGGAAGAGGATCGGTTATGGAGGTATAAGGATGCCAGATATGCTCCCTGTCAAAAGCACGAAGTTCAGTAAGTTCTACATTATCCATCGTGGATTCTCCCAGTTAGCAGTTTTTAAGCCTATCCGGGTAACCACATCTGACTCTTTGATAATTCCCCCCTTGAGGGCATAAGCGCTAAGTTAAATTAATTATTGATTATTAACAATTGATTATTGATTATTATTTTTTCATTAATTTCAGCAGATTCCGGACTCCTTTGCACCGGAAAGACAGAGTTCAGATTTTTATGAATTCATTCTTTCTGTTTAGGTAATTTTGTAAACATAGACCTATCACACTATAATAATTAATAATCAATAATTAATGGTTAATTGTTAAGTTAGCGCTTATGCCCCTTGAGGGGGAATTTGAAAAGCCAAAAGCAATTACCCTTTATGATTGAACAGATTATCCAATACAGAAACATAACTATATCCGGGATCGGAAAAATCCCGGATATGCCGGATCACACCGGCAACAGGAATGCCGGAAAAGTGCTTGATTGCCTCCATGTTTTCACGGATAAGATCTTCCGGCGTCTGCAATTCCCCTGCATCCATAAAAACAATCCCGGCGAGATCAAGCCCCCTTTTCATGATGGCTTCAACGGACAGGAGTGTATGGTTGATGGTTCCCAGCGAACCTCTTGCAACAAGAATGATCTTCAGGTTCAAACGCCCCACTGCGTCGGCAACCAGAAGATTTTCCGTCAACGGGACCAGCAGGCCTCCGGCCCCCTCCACAATGATCGGATTGAATCGGCCCGCTTTTTCATTCATGATCCGGGAAACGGATGCAAGATCAACCTGCCTGTTCATGTCACGACCGGCAAACCAAGGAGCTTTGGGGTTTTGAAAACAAAAAATCATCGATTCCGCCGGGTCCTTTTCCCGGAGCCGGCGGATATGGGAGTAAATGAACCGTGCATCGCTATCCGTATCATAGGGATCGGAGCATCCGGTCTGAAAGGGCTTGAGGTAAAACGGCCGGTATCCTTTTTCCCCAAAATAGCGCATCAGCAGCAGGGAAAATATGGTTTTTCCGACTCCGGTGTCTGTACCGGCGATAAAAAAAGATTCCATCATTCTCCTGTCTCTTGTTTCAGTGTATCCACAAGAAATTGAATGTCCTTTCGGGTATGCCGGGCGGTCATGCTGATTCTCAATATGGCTTTTCCCATGGGCACAGTCGGATATCTTGCCGGGAACACATAAATATTCCGATCAAACAGCTTCCGGGAAAGTGCCGTCGCCCGATTCTCATCCCCGATTTCAACGGCCAGAATCTGGGCATCGCCTGTCACGCGGAACCCAATTTTCCGCAAGGACTCCTTCATCAGCATACTGAGCTCCGAAAGTCTTTCTCTCTTGTCATGACTGTTCATGACCATCTCAAGCAGATCAACGGCCGATGCGGCATGGGCTTCCGGAAGACAAGTGGAATAGATCAGGGGAGCGGCAAAATTGAACAGGAATTCCTTACAGGCAGCGGACAGAAGGACAAACGCCCCGAAAAATCCGAAAGCCTTTCCAAAAGTCCCGATGGCAACATCCGCAACACTGCCGGCGATTCCGAGGCCTTGTTCTCCGATCACGCCAAAAGCATGGGCTTCATCCACAATACAAAAAAAGGGATATTGTTCCTTCAGCTTTTTCAGGCCGGCAACATCCAGAAGATCTCCGTCCATGCTGAAAAGAGATTCCGTGATGACCGCCTTTTGCGATTCCTTTCCTGCTTTCAGCCGTTTTTCCAGATGCGGCAGGGAACTGTGATTGTAGCCTTTAAAATCAGCGCAGCTCAGCTGGATGCCTGTTACGCTGGAGGCATGAACATGCTTGTCAAAAAAAAGGTGATCGACCGGTTCAAAAAGAGTGGAAATAACGCCGATATTGGCCTGAAATCCGCTGGGGAAAAACAGGGCATCCTCATATCCGAAAGCCTGGGCATATGCCTGTTCCGCATCCCGGATGGCGAGACAGTTTCCGGAAACCAGCCGGGATGATCCGGATGATGTACCGAATTTCCGGAAATTTCCGGCAAGAATTTTGGAAAACCGCCGTGAACCGCTCAACCCCAGATAATCGTTGGATGAAAAGTTCAACAGCTTCTTCCGTCCGATCACGATGAAACGCCCCTCCCGCCGGTCAATGAGTGGCGGATTGCGATACAGCCCGGCCTGTTTCTGAACTTCTATGGCTGTTTTGAAACGATCCGTAAACATGAAAAAACCTTCTCATAATGGGATTTCAGAAACGACCTTCGGAACCGGTCGTCATAGGGAATGCCTGCATATAAAAAATCACCGGAAACAAACCGCCCGCTTTTTGAGTCGGCTGTAACCGCGTATGAAAATCCGGTTGAACTTCTGCTGTTCAATACCCCGGTCAACTGGAATTTTTCCGTACCGATAAATGCCCCTGCCGTATGAAAATTCCGGATCCCGGATAAAAATGCATGCCGGTTGAAACCACTGCACCATCTTACGTGCATGGCACCAAGCTGTGCCATGGATTCCATCAGCAGATGGGCCTCTTGCGCCGGTAAAATGCAAGCCCCTTGAATCATCGCCTCATCCACTTCCGTAATGCGGTCTATGAGAAGGAACCGGTCAAGACCGGTGTTGATGTTCAGTCTTTCCATTTTCGGATCACCAGCGCACTGTTTTGACCGCCAAACCCGAAGCTCTGAATCATGGACAGATTGAGCTGCGCCTGCCCGTTTTCCCTGACCAGATGGATGTCCGCATCGCACGGCTGTTTCAGATTCCGGATCTTCGGAATAAAATCGTTTTTCATGCACAACAGGGTGATGGCCATTTCCACGGCTCCGCAGGCTGCCGCCAGATGACCGATCCAGGATTTCAGCGATATCACATACGGCTGTTTCCCGGAAAAAACCCGGCGGATCAGCGCTGCCTCCATGCGGTCATTTAACAGGGTTCCGGTACCATGAGATGTCACAAGATCGATTTGTGCCGGTTCGACCCCTGCCTCCTTCATGGCATGACAAACAGCCTTCTCCGCCCATATCCCATCCGGTTCCGGTGCGGTCATGCTGAAGCCGTCCATGGAACAACCGTATCCGCAAACCTCCGTGACGATCTGTGCTTTTCTCTTCTTTGCGCAGGAAAGCTCTTCCAGAACAAAAAATGCTCCTCCTTCTCCGGGCACAAAACCGTTTCTTCGGCTGTCAAAGCTTGCATAGGATGTCCCGGGATCGGAACTTCCTTCATGAAGTGCCTGAGCCTTGCGGTAGGCAAGGATACCGCCCCGATTCAATCGGGAGTCGCCGCCGCCGGCCAGGGCGATATCCAGATAACCATCCCTGATCCTTCTGTATGCCTCCCCAATGGCCTGAAGGGATGCGCTGCACGCTGTGCTGATGGTTGCATTTTCTCCATGGATGCCGAGAACTTCTGCAATAATCGATGAAGCGGTGTTGGGCAGGAACCGAAGCATCCACAATGCCTGAAGAGAGGAGGCTTCCGGTTCATTTTGGGAGAATCCGGGAAACGCTTCTCCCAAATCAAAATTCGGCCCTGTACCGGAAAAAAGCCCTGCCTGTGAACGCTGCACATCCGTCATCATACTGTTTTGGGCGGCCAGAATGGCTGCGGCCAGACAAAAGCCGGCACCGCGATTCAGGTATCTCCTGTTTTTCAGCCTTCCGGTATATTGATTCAGGTGAAAATCCGGAACCGGACAGACAAGAACATCCCTAAATGCATCATCAAACTGAAAGTTGACACGATCTTCTTGGAATCGCTCCATCACCGTCTCTTCGGTATTTCCCATGGAGGTGATAAAGCCCATGGCAGTGACGACCACTCTTCGGCTCATGATATCACCTGATAGATGTCACGGGGGTCTTTTCTTTCCATATGGGTAGGCGTCTCATCCGGATACCCGGCCGTCATCAGACATCGAACCGAAATACCGGTCAGTCCGAGGATCGCTTCCATATGTTCTATAAAAACAAACGGAGCGCTGACAATACAGGTTCCGATCCCCAGGGTTTCCGCCTTCAGGATAAATCCTTTCAGGGCAAGTCCCACCGTGATATCCAGATCGATAGGACCCCGGAAATCCTTTTCCAGAACTCCTGCCTCGTGTAGTATTTTCGAAAATCCGGAATGGCCGGTATCAAAACCGACAGCAAACAATAACGGCGCGGCAAATATAAAATCCGAATACCGCTTGTAGACGTTAATCCGGTTTCGCAGCCGTTTTCCATTCTGTATTCCTTCGGCACATTTCAGAAATCGCTGATATCCGCTTTCAAGCGACAGCTGAAGATTGTTCCGGACGGTTTCCGACTGAATCCGGATAAACCTTACCACCTGGCTGTTCGAGGGAGAAGGCGCCATGGCGGCGCAGGAAATCATCCGAAGAATCGTATCTTCCGAAGGAATCTCCTTGGTGTATTTCCGGATGCTTCTTCTGCCTTGAACCAGTTGATCAAAGGAATCCATGGTCATTTCTTTTTTATGAATGCTGTTGATGAAACCGTAAAAAAGTCCAAATTCCGTCACTCCGGTGAAAACCGGAGTCCAGAACGTATTGAAACGACTGGATGCCGGATCAAGTCCGGCATGACAAAAAAAATGATTATCGACTTTTTACGAGTTCATCACTGTTGATGATGGGCAATATAACAAACCAGATCGGAAATCCTGAGAACCGCTCCGCCGTTCAGATCATTCAGGATTTCCCGTATCCGTGAATCCTCCAGAAACGGATATTGCTTCGCCAGAAAGGCATGATGATCCCGGCCGGTTGTCTTTGCTTCTTCCAGATAGAACCTGAGTTTCCGCAAAAAAATATCATCATCCCGGATCTCGGTCTGAAAAGCCGCATTCAGGGAAACCGCCAGTTCCAGCAGATCGATGGATTCCGCGCCAAGATCCCTGATCAGATAAGTATCCATGCCGATCTTTTCCTCCTCAAGGTCCAGAATATCGGCGACAATCTGTTTTATTTTTTCCAAAATTTCCATATTATTCTGCATCATTCCAACTTCTTCCATGATCCTCCCATGGTGATGGTTGTTGTGGTAAAACCGCCGGCTTGATCGGAAAGAAAAAAAAGAATGGTTTCCGCCATCTCTTTCACCGTCAGCACTTTCATCCTGTCCTTTGGGCCCGAAGGCAATGGTTCCCGGGAGTCCAGATACCGCTTCCCTCTTCCGGCATCGATATAACCGGGCCTGAGGATAACGGCTGAGATGCCCCGCTCTCCCAGTTCCAGACCCATATTTCGATACAGGGCCTCAGAAGCCAGCTTGGATGCCGCGTAAAAGCCCTGTCCCGGATTCGGCTTTTCCGCTGCAATGGAAGAGATAAAAATCATTCTTCCTTTTTTTCCCCCAAGCATGGCCCTGCCGGCTCTTTTAATGACTTCCGCCCGGGCAGAAACGTTTTCGGCAAAATAGGCAACCGCATCGCGGGTGTCCACAGAGCCCACAAGCCCTTCCAGATTCCCATGAATAAAATCCACCAGAAAATCAAGATTCCGGTTTACCTTGTCAAACAGGGATTGGATGGACTCCATCCGGGAAAAATCCAGATATGCAGTCTGATAGCGCCCCTCGTATTGCGCCAGGCGCTCATGAATTCTTGTCTCTCCTGCCTTGCTTCTGAAGGTCAGAAGCGGGATCAGGTCTTCCTGAATCAACAACCGGGCCAGTTCCAGACCCAGGTCGGAACTCCCGCCCAGAACAAGCGCATGTCTTCCGGTAAATTGAAGTTTCATCGATTCAGACGCCCCTCAACCATCATTTCCTCCCCCTGGTAAAGCTCACAAATAATATCTTTTTTTCGGACCCGGATTCGATATTCATATTCCCCGGGAGCAACAAATGATTTGAACCGGAAGCGGTCTATGGACAGGCCGCTGGACAGCAGGCCTGCCTGACGGGCAGCGGAAAAAAAGGAATGGACGATCACGGAACCGGGAACAACCGGGCTTCCGGGAAAATGGTCCTGATAAATCCGGTCTTTCGGGTCAAAGAAAAAGACCCCTTGTATGGCATCAAAATCGTTTTCCATTTCCGGTCGACACTGCTTTTTTGTTTTATAAAACCGAAAGTCCCAGATCCTGAATCATCTGTCTGTCCATTTCCATGCTGCGGCCTTGCGTGGTCAAATAATTCCCGATCATCAATCCATTGGCTCCTGCCATGAATACCCATGACTGAAAATCCTTCAGCGTGATTTCTCTTCCTCCGCAGATGGTGATATCTTTTTCCGGATTCATCATGCGAAAGATGGCAATCGCCTTGAGGGCTTCCATAGGTTTCATGACGGGTTGATTTTCCAGCCTGGTTCCGGGAATGGGATTGAGAAAATTAAGGGGAATGGATTCCACCGTAAGGTCCCGCAAGGTCATTGAAAGCTCGATACGCTGTTCCCAGCTCTCGCCAAGACCCAGTATCCCCCCGGAACAGACCCGCAATCCTGCCGAAGAAGCCTCTTTGATTGTTTCGATGTCCTCCTCATAATCATGGGTTGTGCAGATTTCCCGGAAATAGCTCCCGGCGGTCTCCAGGTTGTGATGATAATTGGTGACACCGCTCTGTTTCAGTTGTCTTGCCCTATCTTTGTTCAATTCTCCCAGGGAAGCGCAGACCGTCAGATCCGTCTTTTCCCGGATCTCTGCAACGGCAAGGCAGACCCGGTCGATTTCCGGCATGGAAAGCATATGCCCGCTGGTCACCATGGAGTAGTTGGTTGCTCCGTTCTCATGAGCGATCAAAGCGTTTTCCACCAGGATATCCTTCTCCAGCAGGGGATAGATTTTCACTCCGGTGTCATGGTGGGCAGACTGGGCGCAGAAAGCACAATCCTGGGAGCACCTGCCTGACTTTGCATTGGTGATCACGCAGGAAAAGACATGATTGTTTTTAAACCGGCGCCGTACCTGATTGGCGCAAGCCAGAAGATCAAGGATATCCTCGCCTTCCCGTGCGGACAAGGCCAATGCCTCGGTCATGGAAATTGTTTTTCTGACTCCGGAAAGGAGTTCATCGGTTATCGTTGAAAGTGTTTTGTCGGTCATTCGTCTCCTGCCGTCTTGTTTTGCATGCCGTAACATCCGGTTCGATAATCATTGTGTTATCCCTGTTTCTATGGTTAACAGGAATTCTGTCGTCAGGAAACCAAACCAGAACTATGGATATTTGTCAACCATTTCCCGCTGAAAAACGGTTTACAATTGATATCATGACCACAAGAGACAAGCTTCTTGCGTATTTACAAGCCAATCCGGACTGCTGGGTCTCCGGCGAGATCCTGAGCCGCAGCCTGAAGGTATCCAGGGCGGCGATCAACAAACATATCAAAAAGTTACGCCATGATGGCTATATCATTGAATCCTCCACCAAAAAAGGATACCGGATCGGAGAACAGCATGACCTGATATCCGCAGATGAAATCCGAAATCACCTGACCACCACAATTTTTGGCCAGCAAAAAATCTTTATTCTGAAGGAAACCGATTCAACAAACCTTCAGGCCAAAAAAGCGGCAGCCGAAGGTGAGCCGGAGGGAACCATTGTGATTGCCGAATCACAGCATTCCGGAAGGGGGCGAAAAGGAAGGGAATGGTTTTCACCATCCAATGCGGGCATCTATGCATCCATTATCCTGCGGCCCCGGATCTCACCGGCTGAGGCTCCCGGGATTACGCTCATGACAGCGGTCGCCGTTGTTGAATCCCTGATTTCCCTTTACGCAATACCCCTCAAGATCAAATGGCCCAACGATATTCTGATCGGCGACAAGAAAATTGCCGGTATCCTGACCGAAATCAGTACGGATATGGATCGGGTGGACTATATCATCGTGGGAATCGGATTGAATGTGAATACAGCGGTGCATGATTTCCCGGCGGCGATTCAAAAAAAGGCGACCTCGCTGTATGCCGCAACCGGAAAGCGCTTCTCAAGGGTCACTGTTCTCAAAACCATCCTGCAGGAATTTGAGACATATTATGATCTTTTCAAACGCGAAGGCTTCAGCGGTATTCGGGACAGATGGATCGCCCACAGTGACATTATCGGAAGGAATGTGATGATCCGGAAAATCGGGGAGGAAGTCGAGGGCCGGATCATCGACATTGATCAAGAAGGTGTGTTAATCCTGCAGGATCATCTCGAAAAGGTCCATCGAATTTTTTCAGGGGATCTGGTCCTCTGAAAATTTATGTGAATATTTATACATTCTGAATCCAGGGCGCTTCCCGGATGATCTCCAGAACCGCATCCTCATTGAAATTCCGGTCCCATACCTCGGCTTTGAGTTTTTCCAGCCACACTGCCTGAGGGTAATAACCGTATGCCTTGGAAACCGCAAGGTTGAGAAGCATGACATCCAGCGGCTTCGGCAGATAGGTTACATATTCGTTGACTGCATGAATACTGATGCTGCTTTTAAACAGGCCGCTGACGATCAGGATCTGCGTGGCCGGGCTGACTTTTGAGATGCGCTGAATCAATTCGATGCCGTCCATCCCCGGCATATCCGCATCTGTCACGACTACCGGTATCTCCCGCCTGTTTTTGAACTCTTCCTGGAAGATATCCCATGCGATCTTGCCATCCGCAGCATCCAGAACGGTTGTGAATCTCTTTCTCAAAGACATGCAGTACATTGCCAATATGGCCTCATCATCCTCGGCCACCAGTACGGTGATATCGGTTTTTTCCATGATCGGGTCTCCTTGTCGGGTAAGGTTGTATCAATCATTTGCACATATGCAAAAAAAAAGCCACCATTGCAGATCACCATGAATTCAGGCAAAGACCCAATGAAAAATCTGGGGGCAAAACAACCATTTCCATTTTTCAGGCAATTGATGTCAAATTTTTGCCGGTGCATGGGCGGCAACAAGTGTCCCGGACCCGGCATTCCGTGTCACCCGGAATTGTTGACTCTTTTTCTCCATCCGCAGAGCAGCTTCATTTTTTTCATAATAGATATTCGGCTCCCAGGTTTTTCCGCGAGCAAGGAGCCTTTCCTCCCGCTTGATGCTGATGAAAATATACATACCGGTAATCCGCGCAAGCATTCTTGTTTTCCAGCCGAATTCCAGATACATGTCTTTCAGCAGGGAACTGAGTTTTTGTTCCGTATTCCGGTCTTTCCGGAAATATTGTTTCATGGCCCAGACTGCCCCGGCATAGGTGGATCGCAAGGGGCTTACTTCCCAGGTAAAACGATCCCGGATTCGCCGGTCAGGGTGATTTTTGTATCGTTTCCATCCGTTCAACAGGGTTCGGATCAGACGCAGAAGGCTGGGCCCATTGACCGTAAAATCTTTTTCAAAGGCATCCAGCAGATACTTTTCTTCCCTGCCGTCAAGGATGTTCCGATGCCGGAAATTGAACCGGTACTGCCCATGGGCATCGGCAACCGGAAAAACCGACTCATCGTACAAGGTTCCGTCTTTTTTGTGTTTCTCGTACAGAGGGGTTCCGGGGTTCGGGGTATAGAGCATGAACTGATGAAAATCCGTATTATGGCCGACCGCGTAGTCAATGGCCGCGCCGATGTTTTCCGGTGTATGATTTTCAAGACCGATGATGGATGAACCCAGAACCCGGATACCATGCGACTGAAGTGTTCTGACCAGCGCCATGGTGTCAATATCTTTCAGTTTCCGATACCGGCTTGCACTCCCTTCAATGCCCATCCAGATCCAGCCGATCCCAAGTCCGACGATTTCCTCCATGGAGTAGGATTGGATGACACGGGCGGAACTGAAAATATTCAGCATCCAGCTCTTGTTGTGCTCCTTCATCAAGTCCAGCAACCGCAATGCCCTTTTCCGGTGAAGAAGAAAATTTTCATCCAGAACAAAAAAGGACCGGACCTTCATTTCTTTCTCAATGTCGCACATCACCTGAAAAAGCTCATCACCGGTTTCATAGAAATTGATAAAATTCCCCTTGCCGCCGAAAAGTGCCGAGGTGGAGCAGAAGTTACAGCCCACCGGGCATCCCACGGATGGAATCAGAACAGCGGCGGTATCCCCGGGTTTTTCCGAAAGATTATGGCCCAGAATCCTTCCCCGGTGGGCGGATTCCGCAAATGGATGGAGAACAGGCTGCTCCGGATTCTGGCCCAGAAATTCACGGAACCACCGGACACCATCACCCCTGACAATATGGTCGGCATCAATCTCCTCTTCCAGACCTGCTTTATTGGCAATATGACCTCCCACAACAATAACGGCAGACGGCAGATATTGCCGGATGATTTCACACATCTTTTTCACTTTGCCGACATTGGGAACAATGGAGCTGATTCCGACGATATCGTAATCCTGATTCCGGCATTCATCGATAAACCGGTCCAAAGACGGAAAGTCAAGCAGGGTACACGGTGCCTTGATATTGCGCTGAATAAACATCAGTCCAAAAGAACGATGGAACAGGCGCAAGGAAAACGCTCCCTGAACCCTGGTTACCTGATTCTGGTATAACTCCATGGGATTTATTTTTCTGCTGCCGAATTCATCATCCCGGGCATAGGGACCAAAAACACTTGACAACAATACCCTTGCCTCACCACCTCTGGGATGGATTTTTAATGCCGACTTCATGCTTCTCTCCTATTGATTATAAAATTTTCGGAATACGCGATATTGTCTTTTGAACAAAACATACCCCCTTTCCCGATCTATCAAAAGGATTGATTGGTGTTTTACATTTGTTTTACATATTGATTTTACATAACTTTTACAATTCTACGCATAAAAAAACCCCGGATCAGTTCTGTGATTCCAAAACCGATCCGGGGTAAAGACCCTCGGGGATTACAAAAAAAGCAGGTTATTTGATCAAGGCAGCTCGCCGCTTGATCTCTTCCAGGATATTGTCCAGCTCGTCCATGAATTTTTCCGGTACCGGTATTCTTTTATACTCACCGGTCATACTGTGTTTCCGGACATCCAGCTTCAGTTTGATGCTGGTTTGGTCATTTCCGGTTGCGCTGACCGTAACATGAAGCTGTTTGTCCCTGTTTCTCTGACTGACGGCCTTGATCGCACCGATGGTAATATCCATACCGACAATATCATAATTATATTTGATCAGGCATGGACGTATCAATTTATATGCCTCAGCAAAAGGAACCGGAACAATGGCCTCCTTGTACTGTTTCTCCGGAGGAATTGTTTTCAAGGAGCAGGAAACGAGAGCCACTATCAAAAAAAGCATCCATCTTGTTTTCATCATCATTTTCATCATCTCCCGATTATTTTTGACTGTTCTTCATGTATTTTTTTCAGGATTTGAGTTTTCCGAGCTTGCTTTCCGCCTTCTTCACCTTCCAGATAAAATATTTGGATTGGGAATTCTTTTTGTGTTCAATAAACTTCTCCAGGTGAAATATCGCCTTTTCCCTTGCGCTGCCGGCCTGCTCATCACTATTTTTCTCATGCATTTTCTGTTTCTGAAAATAAAAATCTCCAAGAGCGAAATGTGCCTCGGTCAAACCCGGGTCCAGTGTAAGGGCTTTTTCCAGATGGTGCACCGAAGGTGCATCAAAGGACTCATCTACCGGCGCCCGGGAACGGTAATAACTCCCCAGCAGCAGATGGGCTTTCGCATACTGGGGATCGATCTCTATGGCCCGCTTCAGAAGCTTTTCCCTTCGAAGGTCATCGGATTCCATTTTGGCAAGATGATACAGCTCGTAGGCAACCACGGATGCGGTTTCATCCTTTTTCATCTTCTCCAATTCCGCTTTGGAAACCTTACACCCCATGCTGCCCGCAAGCTTGGTGGCAACCAGCCCCTGCATTTCAAAAATTTCCTCATATGGCCCGTCCGAACTGACCGCCTTGCCCTTCTCAACCACCCCGGTCTTGGCATTGACCACGCGTACATTGATTTTCAGATTGGACTTGCTGCCGATATCCAGTTTCT
This sequence comes from Desulfobacteraceae bacterium, assembly GCA_003599865.1. GTDB lineage: Bacteria > Desulfobacterota > Desulfobacteria > Desulfobacterales > SURF-7 > QZKS01. Next base: position 1,436 of record QZKS01000073.1, on the reverse strand, counting down.
GAAAACTGCCGACGACAAGATAATCCGCGCTTGCAAGCTTCCCAATGGCGGTTGCATCCCCTTCGGTGATACCGGCCATGGTGAGTTTCATCTCGTTGATAATCTCGGTAAGATGCACCCGCTCAACAATCTGAAGCCCTTCCACATGATTGAGTCTGGTCGTGATACTGTCGGCGATTCCCTCCCCCATCCATTCCAGATCCGCCCGCTTCATGATATTTTTAAATGGTGCGACAGCAATGATAAAATCCTTTTTCTTTCCGGCTTCGGATGAAACCGGAGAAAAAAGAATCAGGCTGGATACTACCCAGACAAACAGCATACAACTCTTTATGAGCAAAGGCATGATCGGAATGCTCCTTATTTCCTCGATACCCTTCAAAACAAACCGGCCAACCGGCCAACAAAACCTACCAGATGGTATAGGTAAGAACGGATTTTACTTCATACTCGGATTTATCATCCTCGTTTGGAGTGCCATCCTGTGTCAACTGAAGGGAAACCGAATTTTCCCATGAAAGGATTTCCGTGATTTCATAGGTCAGCTTTCCATAAATTTTTTCAGTAGTGATTGTGTCGGCTTCATCTAAAAATGTTAAAACCAGACCGGCTTCGGTTTCAACATACTGCCCGAATGTGCTGGTGATTTTGTTCAACCATCCGGCATAAGTGGTTTTATCATTGGCATCGGTAATGACCAGCTGATACAGGTCAAACTGGCTGGTGTACTGATGATTTTCCGCCAGGGGTTTTTCATATTTCACGTAGCCGAAAATCCATCCCTGTTTGTCTGCTCCGGATATCCGGTGTGTAATCTCCTGGAGAAAGGCACCTCTTGCTTCAAAACCATACTCCCTTTTCTCAAAGGATTCATCAACAGCATCCAGGATATCATTGGCAATATCCAGGGTGATATCCTTGTCATTTACCAGACCATTATTCACCAGGATTTGTTTGATTGCAATCAGACGATCGGTTTTATCCATGCTTCTTCTAAAGAACGGAAGCAATTCCCGGATAACGGACCGGGAAAACGCCTGATTGATCAAACCGGCAGCAAGGAGTTCATCCTGAACGATCAACACCCTCTCATAGGAACCCAGGTCTACTATTTTGCCATAACCAACACCACCTGCAACGGCAGACTCCAGTCCGTCATCCGGGTCGGGTCCGGATTGCCTTTCAAAGGTAAAATTCGCCAACCCCTGGGCAAAACCATAATATGGACTCTGATCGGAAAAATACCATTTATGGCCGGCATCCGCAAAATTGTAATTAAACAATCCCTGTGTGCTGGAATAGGTATCATCAAAATTGCGTATTTCAAATTTTGTACTGTCACTACTCTGGTCTACGGCATTCACCGTCTTATTTTCATCCCGATCATGGGATGCTGCCGCCTTGATATCAACCCAGTAGCCGGTACGTGTCTTTTC
>QZKS01000077.1 GCA_003599865.1 Desulfobacteraceae bacterium | reverse complement strand
ATCATAGACGGGAAGGCAAAGGTGATTTCCGACAACCTGTGTGACGGTCTGGGAGCCTGTCTTGGGGAATGTCCGGAAGGCGCATTGAAGATTATCGAACGGGAAGCGGATGATTTTGATGAAGCTGCGGTTGAGGAGCATCTGGCAAAAAAAGAGGCGGAAGAGAAATTAACTTCCTCCATGCCTTGCGGATGTCCTTCCACGAAGATTCAGCATTTTAATGCGCCTGCCTCTCCCTGCCGGTCAGCGAACAGGCCAACCTCCCAGGTATCGCTGCAATCGGCTTTGCGTAACTGGCCGGTTCAGATCAGTCTGATTCCGCCGACGGCGCCTTTTTTAAAGGGTGCGGATCTTCTGGTTTCAGCGGATTGTGTTTCGGTTTCCTTCCCTTCCTTTCATGCGGATTTTCTCAAGGACAGGACCGTCATGATGGGATGCCCCAAACTGGACAAGCCTGAGGCCTATATTAATAAGTTTGCGGAGATATTTCGTATTGCGGATATACGGAGCATCCGGTGCGTCATTATGGAGGTCCCCTGCTGCTCCGGGCTTCCGGTGATTCTGAAAAAGGGGATGGCCGCAGCCGGAAAAACGATCCCCATGGAAGTGATTGTCGTCAGTACAAGAGGCGAAATACTGGAAAGACGCAAAGCATGAATATCAAAAAGAAATGCCGTCCATGGCCGGTGTTTCTTTTTGGAGGATCGGAACCAGACAATTCTGTACAAAATAATGGATTCCGTTTTTGTTGAAGTGCATGTGATCATAATAAAATTCTTTATTCTGCATGCATGAGGCGCAATTGTAATACATCATACCGTTCTTCCGGGATGCGGTTTCTGTGAGCAGCTTGTCCACTGCGGGAAGTCCCGGAAAATCAGGCAAGAGCAAGGGAAGCATCACATACGTGATCTGTCCGCGGTTTTTTCGAACCAATTGATTGATAGCATCCACCCTGCGGGCGTATTTTTCAAAATTTTTCAGATCATATTTTTCCTGATAATGCTGCCGCGCTTCCTCCAGTTTTACGGCGTCAATTTTCTTCAGTGTGCCTTCCGTCAATCCCGGAGCGGCATAACGGGAGATATTTCTCCAGTCGGTTACGGCAATCATTTGAAGGTATGAGGAAATCCGGTCCAAAGGGTAGCGGTCGGCGATCAGTTTCCAGAGAATGAACAGTTCAAACGGTTCGTCCCTGAGGAAGAAATCATTGTCTTCATTGTTGATGGCGGAAAAAAACACCCAGGGGTCTATCAGATAGATCACATGATCCGCCGTATTCCCCCTGCTGTAGAAATAGGAAAGATGAAGCTCCGCCGGCATCAGTCCGCCGCCTCCTCCTTTGGAGAGATTGGCGACCTTTTTCCCCAGTATCCGTTCCACCATGGCATGATTCCCGTCCCGGGAAAAAACCCGCCCTCTGGATGTTCCCAGGAGAACAACCGGATAATGCTGTTTTTCCCCCACTACCAGAAGATTTGATTCACTCTCGTCATATGACAGATGAAGATTCCGGTACTGGCCTGAGAAATACAGAAGAAGCCCCGTTGAAATTGCGAAATTCAGAAATCCGAACAGGATGATTTTTAAGATGAAATGTCTCCCCTGCATACCGCGCATCCTTAAACAATGACTTTTCCATTCATCAGAACTGAAAATAGATGAATTCCTGTTTCACGCCAAAAATACTCATGATCAGAACCGCCCAAAAAAAACCGGTGTAAATCGCCCAGCGTACCGGAAGGGATAGGCGGCCGACCGCCTTATGAATTTTTTCCTTGCCCTCTGACAGCTCCACCACAAACAACATCAGGATCATGAAAATCATGAATAGAAGAGAATACCCATCCACAACATCGATTCCTGTCTGTCCGGGATCGATCAGGAACATTTTACGGAGGATGGAAAAAGCATCTGTTATGGAATCGGCCCGAAAGAACACCCATGCCAGGCATACCATGGACATGGTGATGCCGGTCTGAACCGCATGGTTCCATTTGGATGCCGTATCCGGAAACAGAATGTCCGCCAAACGCTTCTGAAAGTTTCCGGTCATGTTTTCCAGGATGAGAAAACAGCCATGAAGAGCACCCCAGATCACAAAGGTCCAGTTCGCACCATGCCACAGCCCGCTGAGTACAAAGGTAATGAAAAGATTGCCGTGCCACCGCCATTCTGCAACCCGGTTTCCGCCTAAAGGGATATAGAGGTAATCCCGAAACCATGTGGAAAGAGAAATATGCCAGCGTTGCCAGAATTCACGGAAGGATTTTGAAAAATAGGGACGATTGAAATTTTCCATGAGGTCATATCCCATGACCCTGGCCGCTCCCCTTGCCATATCCGTATATCCGGAAAAATCACAATATATCTGAACGGTATAAAATACGGTGGCGATCATCAGGGGGATGCCCTGGTAATCGTCGATATGATTGTAGACCCGGTTGACATAAACAGCCAGATGATCAGCGATCATGACCTTTTTGATCAGTCCCCACAGCATGAGCCTCAGGCCGTCCGTCACCCTTTGGTAATGAAATGGGTGTTCTTTTCTGAGCTGCGGCATCAGAAGATGGGCCCGGTTGATGGGGCCGGCCAGCAGCTGGGGCCAGAATGCCAGGAACAGGGCGAATATCCCCAGATGGCGCTCTGCCCGGGTATGTCCTTTATATACATCAATGGAATACGCAAGCGCCTGGAAAGTATAGAAGGAAATGCCGATCGGCAGCAGGACATGAAACAGGGGCAGATCATGGAAAATATTGCATGCGCGGAAGAGTTCCGTGACGGTATTGCTTAAGAAATTAAAATATTTAAAGAAAAAAAGCATGCCGAGATTGAAGAAAATGCTGAACCAGAGATAGTGTTTCCGCTTTCGGGGTTCGGAAATCACGGACATCCGGAGGCCGGTCAGGTAGTTTACAAGGGTCGATCCGAAAAGAAGAAAAATGTACTCGGGCTTCCAGCACATATAAAAATAATAACTGGCCCCCAGAACCATGATCCATCGAAATCGTTGAGGGATGGAATAATAGATGCCGATGGTAATCAGGAAAAAAACAGCAAATGGAAGGGAATGGAAGATCATGTTTGTCGATATGATAGTAAGGCAACCGGTTAGCCATTCCGGTTATAGTTATGATCCCTGACCGGAGGCAAGGAAATATAGATTGCCGTACTGGTTATGTCAAACGGAAAATCAATAATCATTTGACATTGGAACCGGGAAGGCGGATATACTTTTTTTCCCATTTCAAGGGGGATGAACCATCAGGGAGATCAAAATGAGATATCATTTTTATAAAAACCGTCGAAAAACCGTCTCAGGATGGATAGCGGTATGGATGATGATTTTTCTTGTCTGGCCGGAAAACGGAAGATCCGGAATGGAATGGACACCTACGGTCTTAAGGGAGTATCTGGAGCATGGTCCTGCCGGCCGGAATCTGCCTGATTTTTCCCGTGCCGGATACCGGATGGGAAATCAACCGATTCCGGAAACCGGGAAGCCGATATTCAATGTCACTGAGCCGCGGTTCGGCGCATTTCCGGACGATGGGCAAGAGGATACGGCGGCGATTCAGACGGCTGTGGAAGCTGCAGGTGCTGCCGGCGGGGGTGTTGTATTTCTGCCCAGGGGAAGATATGAGGTTCACCAAAAGCCGGATTCCCCCTTTCTTCAGATCACCCATAGCCATGTCATTCTCCGCGGTCAGGGCTCCGGTGCTTCCGGAACCGTTCTTTTCATGGGATCACCCGGACGGGACGGGTCGATCAGAAGACTTGGGAGTGTGCCGGCTGAAAAAGAGGCAAGGCACTATACGGCCATTGCGGTCATGGGTTCGGAAGACACCGGCGAGCTGGCTGTCTTCACCCGAAATGCGGCAAGGGGGCAGACGGATATCACGGTTTCGGATACAAGCAGACTTTCCAACGGTCAGATTCTGGTCATGGAATGTATCGACCCGCTGATCGATCCGGAAAAACCATTACCGGATAAGGCGGATATTTCCGCTCAGTTGACGTTTCCTTTTCAATTTGTCCCGGATCAGTCGCATACCTTCGGCAAGCTCTCCCGGAAACATTCCTGGATTGCCGGTATTGAAAAAGTGATTGATCATCGGACCGTTCGGCTGACACGACCGGCAAGATTCGATCAATTTCTCCGCTATACCCCCAAAATTTATTCGTTCCAAGGCCTGCATGGTGTCGGGATTGAACATCTGCGGATTGAGAGCGCCTGGCCGGGAAATTACCGGCACCACAAACCTCATGAGGGAGCGGATGGAACCGTCATCCGGACAGCCAGGGAACAGGATTACCTCTGGGGCGGGATATGGATCAGCTCTTCCGTGGACGGATGGGTCCGGGATGTTACCTTCCGGAATATGACTCAGGGGATCATTTTGAGCCGCTCCGCACAATGGACAATTCAGGATATCTGTTTTACAGGGCATGAAGGGCATGCCGGCATCACCATCGGCTGGAGTAATGACAACCTGGTTAAGCGAATCAATTTTTACGCACGGCTGGTTCACCCGGTAACGGTGAAAATGATGGCAGCAGGGAACGTTTTTACCGATTGTAAGGCCCATTATGAGGGAAGGGGCCCTGCGTCGGCGACGGACAGTGTCATCGATTTTCATGGCATTTTCCCGTATGAAAATCTGTTCGAGAAGATGAACGGGTTCTATGTCTCTCCCGGAGGCGATCTGAGTGTTCTCCCCCATGCCGGTGTCCGGAATGTTTTCTGGAACATTACGGCGCCCGGCCGGATAGACGGTTATGGAGAATATAAAGGGGATTCATTCATCCAGGCGGACACCTATGTAAGCACATCATCCAAAACGTTTGAAACCATGTATGAACACTTACCCCAGGCATTTTATATCGGGATCATACGCAAGGAGAATCGGATCATCACCATCGGGAACCGGACGGAAGACAGGCGCAATGAATGGATGACGGTTGAGGGGCTCAACCGTCCGGGTATTACGGTTCCATCTCTTTATGATATGCAGCAGATGCGATCCCGGGATGACGGCCCGGTAAGGAAAAAACTTGAGTTTTGAATCATTTTCAATGATAATCAATACCAGGTATGAGTTTACGAATCTTCTCCCTCAGGGACAACCTTTCTATTTCCTGTTGACAAATGCTTTTCGGAATGCTCTAGAATTTTTTATGCTACAATGTGGTATTTAACACCACCATGACAATGAATGGAAATATGGGGAGAATGGTTGTGAAACGAAATACGTTTGTGAGCCTTCGCAAAAAACTGGGCAAAACCCAGGCGCAGATGGCGCAGCTTCTGGGGGTGTCCATAAAAGCCGTGCACAGCTATGAACAGGGTTGGCGTACGATTCCGGCTCACGTTGAAAGACAACTGCTGTTTATGCTGTCCAGGGTCTTTCAGGAGGTAAATCCTCAAAAACAATGCTGGGTGATCAAAAAATGTCCGAAAGAACTCAAGTATCACTGTCCGGCCTGGGAATTCAAGGCCGGTAAGCTGTGCTGGTTTATCAATGGAACGATATGTGCCGGATACGCTCACAAAACATGGAAAGACAAAATTCATGTCTGCAAAACCTGTGAAGTGATGTGCGCCGGATTTTCGTTTATCGAGGAATCTTCCGAATAAAATCATTCCATATCCACTGAGAAGGCTGTGAAATGAGTGAGTATATCGAGCATGACCCGCGGGGTGAAAGTGTCGGCCGGGTAACCAGGCGATTTTTTACCTTTGCGGAATCATTTGAAAAAATGATTTTGGAAAACGGTGTCCCATTCGGTCCGGTTACGATCGCCTATGAAACCTGCGGTACCTTGAATCCGGACCGGACAAATGTCATCCTGGTGCTTCATGCCCTGACAGGCGATTCCCATATGGCGGGGGTTTATTCACCCGAGGATGCCAAACCCGGATGGTGGGACAGCATGATCGGGCCGGGAAAGGGAATTGACACGAATCGTTTTTTTGTGATCTGCTCCAATATTATGGGGGGGTGCATGGGCTCCACCGGTCCTTCCTCCCTGAATCCGGAAACCGGAAAACCGTATGGAACGGATTTTCCGGTATTGACCATCGGTGATATGGTCAGGGCCCAGAAGAAGTTGATGGAGCATCTGGGAATTACCAGAATCTTGTCGGTCGTGGGAGGTTCCCTGGGCGGCATGCAGGTTCTGGAATGGTGTGTACGATATCCGGAAATGGTTCGTTCGGCCATTCCGCTGGCAACCACAACCAAGCATTCGGCTCTGGCCATCGCCTTTAATGAAGTGGCAAGACAGGCCATCATGGCGGATCCCAACTGGTGCAACGGGCATTATTATTCCGGCAGGAAACCGGATCTGGGGCTTGCCGTTGCCCGGATGATCGGTCATATTACCTACCTGTCGGATGAGTCCATGCGGCAGAAATTCGGCAGAAGGCTTCAGGACCAGAGTGATTTTTCCTATGGCTTCAAGGCAGATTTTCAGGTGGAAAGCTATTTGCGGTATCAGGGCTCCAAGTTTGTTGAACGGTTTGATGCCAATTCCTTTCTGTATATCACCAAGGCAGCGGATTATTTTGATCTGGAGCAGCAGCACGGCGGAGGTTCTCCGGTAAAGGCATTTTCGGGAGTTCCGGCAAAATTTCTGGTGATTTCCTTTACTTCGGACTGGCTCTACCCTACATACCAGTCCAGGACCATGGTGAAGGCAATGAAAAAGAATGGAATCGATGTCAGTTTCTGCGAAATCGAGGCCAATTGCGGCCATGATGCTTTTCTGCTGCCCAATGAAAGACTAACCAACCTGATACGTGGTTTTCTGGAAGGAGTTTTTCATGATATCGGAAGCTGAGAATACACGATATGACCTTGGCATCATTGCCTCATGGATTCAGCCTCAATCACGGGTTTTGGGTCTGGGCTGCGGAGAAGGCGAACTGCTGCATTATTTGAAAACCCATAAAAAAGTGAAAGAGACCGGTATCGAGATCAAGGAGGAAAGGGTCCGGACCTGCATTGAAAAGGGGCTTTCGGTTCTGCAGGGAGATATCAATGAAGAGATCCTTGACTACCCGGATGATTATTTTGATTATGTGATTTTAAGCCAGACCTTGCAGCAGGTATATGAACCGGAAAGCCTGATCTGCGCCATGATGAAAATCGGAAAAAAGGGGATTGTCAGTTTTCCCAATTTCTGTCACTGGCGCATCCGGATGCAGCTGCTTTTTTCCGGAAACGTTCCGGTTACCAGAGAGCTTCCCTACGAATGGTATGACACCCCGAACATCCGCGTGCTGAGCATAAAGGATTTTCGAAAGTTTACGACAAAGCTGAAGTTCGGCATACTGAAAGAGGCGGCGATTGTCCTGCGTGACGGGAATCGGAATGGGGATATTGTGAAACACTATCCCAACCTGTTTGCCACATATGGAATTTTTATGATCGGCAAAGGGAAATCGGCAAAATAACAATCCAATGAGGGAATGAACCATGAGACATCATGATAAAATGAATGAACAGTTGTGCAGAACGGAAGCAGATGCTTTTTCATCGTACCGGAAAAGACTTCCGGAGATTGCAGAGAAGATTATCGCAAATTGCAGCGACAAGGAGTGCTATACGCACATTGATTATGATCCCATTCCGTCCAATCAGTCGGTTGTGGATATTATTGACAAGTTCAAACAGATTCTGTTTCCCGGATACTTTTCAGCCGGCAAGGTGGACCCGGTCAATCTGAAGTATAACATGGGCCAGACCGTTTCGCTGCTGTTTGACATGTTATCCGAACAGATCGCAAACAGCATCCGGCATGACTGCTTCCGGTATGACAGCGAGTGCTCGGAATGCAGTGAGAAGGGGCAGGAGATCGCCCTTGCCGTACTGGACTCCATACCGGAAATCCGGAGAGTCCTGGCGTCCGATGTCAAGGCGACTTTTGATGGGGACCCGGCAGCACTGAGCCATGATGAAATCATATTCAGCTATCCGGGGATTTTTGCCACCACGGTGCAACGGGTGGCACACAAATTGTTCGAGCACAAGGTTCCCCTGCTTCCCCGGGTCATGACCGAGCATGCCCATAGTGTTACGGGAATTGACATCCATCCGGGAGCAAGTATTGGCGAGGGCTTTGTCATCGACCATGGAACAGGAGTCGTTATCGGCGAAACAGCCGAGATCGGTAAAAACGTCCGCATCTATCAGGGCGTGACCGTCGGTGCCTTGTCCCTGCCGCAGCAGGCCGGGGAAAGATTCCGCGGGAAAAAACGCCATCCTACCATTGAGGATGATGTCATCATCTATTCCGGAGCCACGATACTGGGAGGGGATACCATCATCGGAACACGTTCGGTCATCGGCGGAAATGTATGGATCACCAAATCAATCCCGCCGGATACCAAGGTGCTGATGGAAGAGCCAAAGCTGATTTACAAGTAAAGGAGAGTCCTATGAACATCTTTTCAAAGCTCAGTGATACTGTTGGTTCCACTCCCATGATGCGGCTGAATAAGCTTGGTAGCGGAATTCATGCGGAGATTCTGGCAAAGCTGGAATTTTTTAACCCGCTGGGAAGTGTAAAGGACCGGATCGCCGGTTCCATGATCAAGGCTGCGGAGGAAGCCTCTCTCATCAATCGGGAAACCTTGATTGTCGAGCCGACCAGCGGAAACACCGGTATCGCTCTTGCCTTTATCTGTGCCGAGAAGGGATATAAATTGTGCCTGACCATGCCGGAAACCATGAGCGTGGAGCGCAGGAAACTGCTTGCGCATCTGGGCGCGGAGCTGGTCCTGACATCGGGAAAAGACGGGATGAAAGGGGCCATCCGGAAAGCGGAAGAGATCAGTTCGGCCAGGGACAACTGCTTCATGCCGGATCAGTTCCGGAATCCGGCAAATCCTGCGATTCACCGGAAAACAACAGCCGAAGAGATCTGGAACGATACGGAAGGAACCGTCGATATCCTGGTTTCCGGAGTGGGGACAGGCGGAACCATCACCGGCATATCCCAGATGATCAAAAAACGGAAACCGGGGTTTCAGGCAATCGCGGTGGAACCTGCCGACTCGCCTGTCCTCTCCGGCGGAAAACCCGGACCCCATAAAATCCAGGGAATCGGCGCCGGGTTTGTTCCGGACGTTCTGGATCAGTCTATTATTGATGATGTTGTCACGGTCACCAATGAAGAAGCGTTTGAGACCGCCAGAATGCTGGCAAAATCGGAAGGGATCTTGTGCGGGATTTCCTCCGGCGCATCTGTTTGTGCTGCCATCAAGGTTGCCCGGCGGGAGGATGCCAAGAACAAAAGGATTGTCGTGATCCTTCCCAGCACCGGTGAGCGCTATATCAGTACGGATCTTTTTGTATCCAAGGAGTTATAAGGACCAGCCATGAAATGGAGCCCGGAAGCAGAAGCGGCGGTGAAAAAAGTTCCCTTTTTTGTGCGGAAAAAGGTGATCGGCCGGATTGAGAAGGAAGCCGCCATTGAAGGAAAAACCATCATCACCATGACCGAGGTGGAGAAGACCCGGGCGCGCTTTGTTGCGGGTATGGATTCCGAAGTCAAGGGCTATCAGGCCGATACCTGTTTCGGGCAGAACGGCTGCCCCAACCGGATTGTCATGAGTGAAAACCTCCTGAAAAGAATGGAGGAACTGTTCGAGAAGGAGGATATCCTCGGATTCCTGCGGAAAAGCGTTCCGGGGAATCTCAAATTCCATCATGAATTCCGGACTGGTATTTCCGAGTGCCCCAATGCATGCTCCCAGCCCCAGATCAAGGATATCGGGATTATCGGCGCGTCCCTGCCCATGATTACGGAAATCCCCTGCAGCAATTGCGGTATGTGCGAATCGGCCTGTGCCGAGAATGCGATTCAGATCAAAGCAGAGGAGGAGACCGCTGTAATTGATTTTCAGCGCTGTGTGAAGTGCGGCAAATGCATCGGCGTATGCCCGACCGGAACCATTGACGAGGAAAAGAAAGGATTCCGGATTCTGCTTGGCGGGAAACTGGGGCGGCATCCCCGGCTGGCCAGTGAAATCCCCGGCATATTCAATGAAGAGGAAGTCCTGGCCGTCGTCAAAAAATGCATTGATTTCTATAAGCAAAACAGCACGGCCGGAAAACGGTTTGCCGAAATTTACCATGATCCGGATTTTTTGGGATAAAGGGATGTTTTTGTCCTATGCCTCTTTCAGAGCGGTATTAATCTCATTCACGCCCTTTTTTCCATCCGCAAAGTACATCAGGGTATGATCCGTTGCAAATAAAGGGTTGGCAATCCCGGCAAACCCCGGGCTTAAGGAGCGTTTGATGACGATTACCGTGGCGGCCTGGTCAACATCCAGAATGGGCATGCCGGCTATCGGACTGCCACTGGGTTTTCGCGCTGTGGGGTTGACCACATCATTGGCACCGATAACAATTGCGACATCGGTCTGGGCGAACGTGGGGTTGATATCATCCATATCCTTCAGTTTATCGTAGCTGATATCTGCTTCGGCAAGCAAAACATTCATATGCCCCGGCATGCGACCGGCCACCGGGTGAATGGCAAACTCGACTTCAATCCCCTTACCTTCCAGCAGATTGGTCAGCTCACGGACGGCGTGCTGGGCCTGGGACACTGCCATGCCATATCCCGGGGCGATAACCACCCGCCTTGCAGATTCGAGAATCATGGCGATCTCATCGGCGGATGTGGATTTAATTTTCCCCTGGTATATGTCATCGGATTGATCCACCTGTTTCCCGCCCATGGATATTCCAAAAATAACGTTTCGAAACGATCGATTCATCGCACGGCACATAATGCGGGTCAATACCATTCCGGAAGCGCCGACCAGTGATCCGGATATAATCAGTACATTGTTGTTAAGGACAAACCCGGCGCCACAGGCAGCTAATCCCGAGTAGGAATTTAAAACTGCGATCACTACCGGCATATCCGCACCACCAATGGGTATTACCAGAGAGACCCCCAAAAGGGCGGAAAGAGCAATCAGTCCCCACAGAATCTCAGGGCTTGGATGAACTATCAGCGTAATCATACAAACGATAACCGCGGCTGCCATTACTCCATTGATAACCTGCTGCCCCGGCAGGACCACGGTCTTGCGTAATATCCGTTGCAGTTTTAAAAAGGCAATCAGGCTGCCCAACAAAGTAACCGCACCAATAACAATGGAAACAACGGAGGCAACCGCTACCGGGAGTAACAATCCGGGTGCGGAAAAATCAGCATCGATTGCAGGAAGCATTGCTATGGCTGCCACAATCAGGGAAGCCCCGCCGCCAAGTCCGTTAAACAAGGCAACCAGTTGCGGCATGGCGGTCATCTCAATTTTCAGTGCCAGATAAGTACCGATGCTGCCGCCAATGATCACACCGGCAATGATATATCCCCAATGCAAATCCGTCTCCGTCACCAATGCGGTGAGAACCGCAACAAACATGCCCATGGCGCCCATTGCGTTTCCCCGCTGGGCTGTACGTGGATGGGTAAGACCTTTTAGACCCCAAATTAATAATACGGAAGCAATTAGGTAGAAGATATTGGTCAGTGAACTCGTCATATGATCTAATCCCTCTTCCGAAACATTTTTAAAATTCTATCGGTGACCAAAAAACCGCCAACAACATTGACTGTTGCCAGTATGATGGCTGTGAATCCCAGAATATTCGTCATTACCGGATTACCAAACTTTGCAGAGGTAAGCGCTCCGACAAGAATAATCCCGCTGATCGCATTGGTCCCGCTCATTAAGGGAGTATGCAGCGTGGGCGGGACCTTGGTTATGATTTCCATACCGACCATCAGGGCCAAAACAAAAATCGTCAGCAGCATGATAATATCCATCATTTTTCCTTTACTTCTTTGTTTGAGGGGACAGTTCAATCGGCGGCAAACCAGCGGCTTCTCTTACCCTGGCATTGATAATCTCTCCCTGGTGGCATAACAACGCTTCCACGGTGATCTCCTCCTGTAAGTTAATCATAGGACCGCCATCTTTGTCGGTAATATGACCGAACAGGGAAGTGATGTTCTTGGCCAAAAGCTGGCTGGCATGATAGGCCATGGTCGACGGCAGGTTTACCGGGCCGATAATGGTAACACCATATTTTACGATGGTCCGACCAGGTTCGGTCAACTCACAGTTTCCACCCAAATCGGCAACCGCATCAACAATAACCGAATGGGGCTCCATGCCGCGAACCATCTCTTCGGTGATTAATATCGGCGCTTTTTTTCCGGGAACACCGGCGGTTGTGATCACGACATGATGCAACGCAAGCACCTTGGCCATCTCCTCCCGCTGCCGGGCATAAAAGGCATCATTCTGGGCGACAGCGTAGCCTTTGTCATCTTCTGCGGATTGCGTCTCTAAATCAAATTCGATAAATTGCGCTCCGACACTCTCCACCTGTTCCTTAACCACCGGCCTCACATCATACGCAGATACCAGGGCCCCCAATCTTTTCGCGGTGGCACATGCCTGCAGGCCGGTAACACCCGCCCCCACCACAAAAACCTTGGCCGGTGCAAGTGAACCGGCGGCGGTCATCATGAGCGGAAAAATCCGGGGAAGTGCATTGGCCGCCAGTAAAACCGCTTTGTACCCTGACAGGCCGGCCATGGATGATAACGCATCCATGCTTTGTGCCCGCGATATTCGCGGAATCAGTTCCATTGCAAAAGCCGACACCTTCTTTTGTGCCAGTGATTTGGCCTTGTCGATTTCCATCAGCGGGTTAAAAAAACCAATCAATATTTGACCTTCATGATAGGGTTCGATCATAGCAGGGGGCTGGGAAGGGAACAAGCTCTGATCCCGCACCATGAAAACCGCATCCGCCTCCTCCAACAGGGTACGCCGGTTTTCCGCTACGCGCGCCCCTTCTTTCTGAAAGTGTTCATTCGGAAATCCAGCTGCTTGACCGGCATTATTCTCGATCATGACTGTATGGCCTGCCTTCATCAGCTTCGGCACAAGGGACGGTACCAATGCGACGCGGCACTCATCCGGACAGGGAGCTTTGGGAACAGCAATCTTCATTACATGCCTCTTCTTTTGAAAATTTGGGGGGCTCGATACCCCGTTAAAATTGATCTTCTTCCGTTGATCCTTTTAATGCCGATACCGAAGAGAGCCCTCTTGTCAGCGAATCCATCAGGCGATCAAAATAACCGGCACCCACAAATTTCTGATGGGTTGTAGCCATATACCCCTTGGCCTTATCCTGCCGGAACTCCTCCTGCTGGAACTTTGCATAAGCCATCATCCCCTGTTCACGATAACTGCTCGCCAGGTCAAACATGCCTAAATTCAAGGTATGGAATCCCGCCAGGGTGACAAACTGAAATTTATATCCCATGGCTGCCAACTCCTGCTGAAATTTCTTGATGGTTCCATCATCCAGGTTTGATTTCCAATTAAAAGACGGGGAGCAGTTGTAGCTTAAAAGCTTATCCGGAAATTCCTTATGGATACCTTCTGCGAATTTCCTGGCCTGTCCGAGGTCTGGCTTGGATGTTTCACACCAGATCATATCAGCATAAGGCGCGTAGGATAATCCCCTGGCAATCGCTGATTCCACGCCGCTCGATATATAGTAAAAGCCCTCGGAAGACCGGTCCATACCCTTCAACAAAAAAGGCCGATCCCGCTTATCGATATCGCTGGTCAATAATTTAGCTGCATCCGCATCTGTCCGCGCAATCAAGATGGTCGGGACACCACAAACATCGGCCGCCATTCGGGCCGCAATCAGTTTTGTTATAAATTCCTGGGTCGGCACAAGAACCTTGCCGCCCATATGTCCGCATTTTTTCGCAGATGAAAGCTGATCCTCAAAATGAACCCCGGCCGCACCGGCATCAATCATACCCTTCATCAATTCATACGTATTTAATGGCCCGCCAAATCCGGCTTCCGCATCGGCAATGATCGGCGCAAACCAATACGGTCCTTTGGATCTGCAATCCAACACCTGAATCTGGTCGGCCCGCCGCAGGGCGTTGTTGATTCTTTGAACAACCGTTGGTACGCTGTTCGCCGGATACAAGCTCTGGTCGGGATACATCTCGTTGGCCAGGTTGGCATCGGCCGCCACCTGCCACCCGCTGACATAGATGGCTTTCAGTCCTGCTTCAACCTGCTGAACGGCCTGGTTGCCGGTCAAAGCCCCTAACGCGGCAATGTAGTCTTCGGTGTTCAGCAACCGCCATAAACGTTTTGCGCCTGCGGTTGCAAACGTATATTCCAGTTTTAAGGTACCCCTCAGGTTCAACACTTCCGATGCCGTGTAGGGTCTTGTAATTCCTTTCCAACGCGGATCACGTTTCCATTCATTTTCAAGATCATCAATTTCATTATTATCGATCATATGGCAGGACAGCTTCTCTTCCAGTTCTATGGCTTGTTCTTCAATTGTTTTCATCGTTCCCGTACCTTTCAACCATTTGATGGTTTTTGCGTCATCGGCTCTTTTCTGATCAGCTCTATAGAGTCTGATCGTATGCGCGTAATGTCAGAAACTCTTCCAGATCATCATTCAATACAATTTCTTCGAACATTTTGGCAGCTCTCGCGTAATTACCGACTTCAAATCGTGAATCGCCAACACTGTCATGAATTTTTGATAATTCTTCCCGCATGACATTTTGAAACAAATTCACATCCACCTTGCGACCGTCCTCCAATACTCCTTTTTCATGATGGACCCACTGCCAGACCTGGGTTCTGGAAATTTCTGCGGTTGCCGCATCTTCCATCAGGTGATTTAAAGGTACGCAGCCATTTCCGGAAAGCCATGCCGCCATGTATTGGATACCGACACTGATATTGGTGCGCAACCCTTCTTCTGTGATCGTCCCCTGCGGAACCTGCAGCAGATCTTTCGCCGAAATCCGTACATCATCCCGAAGACGATGAATCTGATTGGGACCCGGCATTTCTTTATCAAATTGTTCCCGGGCAAGCGGCACCAACCCCGGATGAGCCACCCAAGTGCCATCATGACCATCTTTGGCTTCTCGGATCTTGTCTTCCCTTACTTTTTGCAGTGCCGCCTCATTGGCCGCTGCATTTTCCTTTATGGGAATTTGTGCGGCCATTCCACCGATGGCATGGGCGCCTCTTTTATGGCATGTCTTTATCGCCAGCAGGGAATAGGAATGCATACAATGACTGGTCATGGTAATTTGCGACCGATCCGGGAATATGTAACCGGGTACATTTTTAAACCGTTTGATAAAACTGAAAATATAATCCCACCGGCCGCAATTCAATCCCGCTGAATGATCTCTTAGCTCATACAGGATTTCATCCATCTCAAAGGCCGCCATAATGGTTTCAATCAGTACGGTCGCCTTGACGGTCCCCTGTGCTATGTTGAGCATTTTCTGTGCATCAACAAAGATATCATTCCACAGACGGGCCTCCAAATGACTCTCCATCTTGGGCAGGTAAAAATACGGCCCGCTGCCCTTATCCAAAAGTGGTATGGCATTGTGAAAAAAATACAATCCAAAATCAAAAATACTTCCGGAAATGGGTTTCCCATCCACAAAAACATGTTTTTCAACCAAATGCCATCCGCGAGGACGGACAATCAGTAATGCCGGGTCACCTTGCAGTTGATAGTGCTTTCCTTCCGGACTTGTATATTCAATTTTTCCAACAATGGCATCCCTTAAATTGATCTGCCCTTCAATGCACCCTTCCCAAGTCGGGGCATGGGAATCCTCAAAATCAGCCATAAAGGTTTTGGCCCCTGAATTGAGGGCGTTTATGACCATTTTCCGGTCTACCGGGCCGGTAATTTCAACACGCCTGTCCTGTAAATCATCCGGTATGGGCGCAATTTTCCAATCCGCTTTTCGAATTGCTTCCGTGACTTTCAGGAAATCAGGCAACTTCCCGCTATCAATTTCCCGCTGAACCTGATTCCGTCGCTGCATCAATTCAACACGCCGGTTCTCAAATTTGCGGGCAAGCGTTCCGATGAATGTCATGGCCTCGCGCGTGAGAATTTCCTCAAATGCCCCGGTTATCGAACCATGAACGGTGACGCCACTGACAATTTCAACTGCGTCCATATCAATGCTCCTTTCCCGCGTTTATTGTCCATCGATTCCTGAAAAAATCCAGGATGGGTTATTGCAAACCAAATAAACTTGCACTTTTCAAAGCACATGATAATACTATTTTGCTTTGCAATTTGCTTTGCAAAATTCAGACCGTTCGAAATAAAAAAATTCCGGCTCACGAAAGCTTGACACAATACCTAACTTTTCCTTATCATTCGGGGTATTGGCAAGCGCCATTGGTACCAATGTGTATTGCTGAAAAAAAATGGGGACACTTTGAACACCTCTAATATGAGACACAATCGAAAGCCCCTTTGGTTTGCTGAAAAAATTTTCGCAGCATTTCAAGAGCACCAGAGGCGTTTTTTTCAGATCACGCAACGTTCCCATAAGCGTTTTCGAGAAATGGATTGGAAAGGGTTTGAAAAAGATACGTTGGAACGTCTTGATATCTATACCCACATAGTCAATGAAACCATACAGGATATAGGGCAAAATTCGCAACCATTTTTTCAGTCGGTGGATTTCTGGGAAAAAGTGAAACAGGCATTTGCGAAAATGGTAACCCACAGGGAAGACTTTGAGCCGGCGGAAACCTTTTTCAATTCCGTGACACGTCATATCTTTTCCACAATCGGCGTGAACCCGAAGACAGAATTTACAGCTCCTGATTTTTTGATACCATCCATTGAGGATCGGTATTGTCCGGTGAGTACGGTCCATATTCCGGAAGACGATATTTATTTCAGACCTGTCATGATTCTCAATATCTTGCGGTCATATACAAACCTGTTTGACTTTCAAGATGTTGAACGGGATGCAAACCGGGTGACCACCGTCATTGAAGACCATTTACGTGCGGAGTTCGGCAGCATACGAATTCAACGCATCGAGATCATCAATTCGATTTTTTACCGCGACAAAGCAGCCTATATAATCGGGCGTATTCGTGCGGGCGGTTCAATCATTCCCCTGGGCATCGCGCTTTTAAATAATAATAATCGCGTGTCCGTTGATGCTGTTCTTCTGACCGATACGGAACTCAGTATATTGTTCAGTTTCACCCGTTCCTATTTTCATGTGGATATTGAAAATGTCACCGAGTTGGTGAACTTTTTAAAAACCATACTTCCCATGAAGCGCCTTTCCGAAATTTATACATCCCTTGGTTTCTACAAACATGGGAAGGCGGAACTTTTCAGAGAACTATCCCGAAACCTGGATCTGACAGATGACAAATTTGAGCTCGCGTATGGTGACAAAGGGATGGTGATGATCGTCTTTACCATCCCCTCTTTCAATGTTGTTTTTAAAGTGATCCGGGATCAATTCGACTATCCCAAAAACAGCACTGCCGCTGCGGTCAAAAAACAGTATCAACTTGTCTTTCGTCATGACCGTGCGGGTCGATTGATCGATGCCCAGGAATTTTCTCACCTCAAATTCGATAAATCCCGACTTTCCGATACGCTTTTCCAAGAATTGACGGAAAAGGCCAACAGTCAACTGATTATCAATTCAAACCATATTGTCATCAAGCACCTTTATGTCGAAAGACGATTGACACCACTGAATATCTTTTTAAAACAAGCCAATATCAAGGCGGCGCGAAAAGCTGTTCTGGACTTTGGCAAGGCGGTCAAGGATCTGGCATCCACCAATATTTTCCCGGGTGATTTGTTCTTAAAAAATTTCGGCGTAACCCGGCATGGCAGAGTTGTATTCTATGATTATGATGAAATCGGTCTTCTTACGGATTTCAATTTTCGAAAAATGCCGCCCTCTCGAAATGATGAGGAAGAATTTATGAACAAACCCTGGTTTCATATAGGCGAGAATGATGTGTTTCCGGAAGAATTCAGAAGTTTCATGACCTTCCCGGAAGAGTTCAAGGAATTGTTCGCAAGTACCCACAGCGATCTATTTGACGCGGAATATTGGAAACAGATTCAGGCCAAACTGGAGACCAATACCGACATCCACATTTTTCCGTATGATGAGAATCAAAGGTTTCCGTATCTTTTCAGGACATAATTCTTGAAAAAAGGTGGGACATATGAAAAAAGCGGGTACTACAAACATCCGCAACTGGTTTTGGATGCTCCTGATCGTTTTGGGGATTATAACCGGTGGATTGGCTTATTATCGGTATGAAGCCGGCTATATTCGGGACCGGAAATATCAGGAAATCGCCGCTGTCGCCGAACTCAAAGTCGGGCAAATCCGGCAATGGCGATGGGAACGCCTTGCCGATGCCCGCTTGATGACGAAAAGCCCTTATTTTCAAAAAGCGGTGACGGATTGGCTCGGTAATCCGTTCGTCCGGGATATGCAGGCGGATTTACAAGCTCGCTTGAACCTGGTGGAAAAAGAGCATCTCTATGCCGAAGTGCTGTTATGCGACTTGAACGGCCACATTCTGATTTCGAGTCGACCGGAAGAAGAACATTCAATCCCTCCCATAACGGAAGAGCTGGAAAAAGCCGTTGCCGAAGGCAAGGCCTTGCTGGGTGAATGTTTTCGGGGCCCGAACGGCGAGGCCTATCTTGATACCCTGTCACCGGTGCCGAACCTTGCAGGCGGCCCCGTGGTCGTGTTGGTACTGCGAAGCAGAATGGATGATTTACTGTATCCCTTGATTCGTTCATGGCCCATTCCTAGCCAAACGGCCGAGTCGCTGCTGGTGCGCAGGGAGGGCAGGAACGTGCTTTTTCTGAACGAGCTCCGTCACCGACCCGCGAGCGCCCTTAGTCTGACCTACCCGCTCACCCGCACCGATATTCCGGCCGTACAGGCGGTGCTGGGCAAGCAGGGGCGGTTCGAAGGAAATGACTACCGCAGCGAAAAGGTGCTGGCCGACCTGCGCCCGGTTCCCGGCTCGCGTTGGTTCATGGTGGTCAAGGTGGACACCCGGGAAATCCTGGCCGAGGCGCGTTACCGGGGATGGGTCACCCTCGTCTTCGTGATTCTCTTCGTCGTTTTTGCAGTTGTGATCAATGCGTATGGCCATCGGCAACGCCAGGCCGCCCTTTACCGGGAACTGTTCCGGACGGAGCGGAAACGCAGCGATACCCTGGAGGAGTTCCGGATCACTCTTTACAGCATCGGCGACGGGGTCATCACCACGGACAAGGAGGGCCGGGTTAGGCAGATGAACCGGGTGGCCGAGGAA
The DNA here is from genome assembly GCA_003599865.1 of Desulfobacteraceae bacterium. GTDB lineage: Bacteria > Desulfobacterota > Desulfobacteria > Desulfobacterales > SURF-7 > QZKS01. The sequence goes on along the minus strand of QZKS01000077.1, from coordinate 36,164 downwards.
CTCACCGGCTGGTCGGAAAGCACCGCCTGCGGAAAATTTATTGATGACGTATTTCCGATCATCAACGAGAAGACCCGTATTAAAGTGGAGAATCCCGTGCACCGCGTCCTGCGGGAAGGAGAGGTGGTGAATCTGGCCAACCATACCCTGCTTGTCGCCTTGGATGGAAGTGAGCGCCCCATTGCCGACAGCGGCGCGCCCATCTGCGATGATCAGGACGCAATCATCGGCGTCGTACTGGTCTTCCGCGACCAGACCCAGGAACGCGCGGCGGAGGAAAATCTCCGAAATGCATTGAGCCGATCCCGGCGCTGGTCCGAGGAAGTATCCGCTTTGCTGGAAGGCTCCAAGGCGGTTCTCAATCATACCGATTTCACGAAAGCAGCCCGACGGATCTTCGACATCTGCCGCTCCCTCATCAATGCCAAGGCGGGGTATGTCGCGATCTTATCCGCGGACGGCATGGAGAATGAAGTCCTGTTTCTGGAATCCGGCGGCCTGCCCTGCGGGGTTGATCCGGAGCTGCCCATGCCCATCCGGGGATTGCGGGAACAGGCATATAGTCTCAAAAAAACCGTTTACGAAAATGATTTTTCGGTAAGTCATTGGGTTAAATACCTTCCCAAAAACCATGTCCGTTTGGACAACGTCCTGTTCGCACCCATCCAGCTCGATAACCAAGTCCTCGGCATTTTAGGGGTTTCCAATAAACCGGGCGGGTTCACCGACGAGGATGTTCGTCAAGTTTCCGCTTTTGCGGAACTCACGGCCGTATCCTTGCGAAATTCAAGAACCCTCTCGGCCCTGACGACAAATGAAAAAAAACTGCAAGAAGCCCATGATAAATTGGAGCAACGGGTGCTGGAGCGCACTCAGGCCCTGACTCTTTCCAACGAACAACTCTCGCGGGAAATCGAAGAGCGTCACCAAGCCGAAGCGAGGATGCGGAAAAGCAAGGAAATGCTTCAGGCGGTTTTTGATGGGATCTCGGACCCCCTGGTGTTGTTGGACAAGGATATGCGGGTGAAGGTGCTGAACAAAAGCGCGATCGCGTATTTCGGTTTGACGGAGACGCGGGAAATCATCGGCGAATTCTGTTACAAGGCTTTCAAGGACGAATCGAATCTTTGCAAGGGCTGCCGAATTCAGGCGGCGGTTTTTAAAACCGAGGACATGAATTTCGAACGGAAAGGTTTCATGGACCCCCTCCGGGACGAAAAGGTGTTTATCTACCCTATATATCAAAAAAATGGCGAACCGGCCGAGATCATCTATCGAATCAACGACATCACCGAGCGAAAGATTTTTGAAAAACGAATGATTCAAAACGAGAAGCTGGCCTCTCTGGGTGTTCTGGTGTCCAGCATCGTCCATGAAATCAACAATCCCAACGCGTTTATCACTTTCAATACTCCCATCCTGAAGGAATATATCGAACAATTGATCGGGATGATCGATGATGACAGCAAGGCGAATCCTGAATTGGAATTATTCAACATGTCCTACTCGGATTTCCGCATGGATATTTTCAGGCTGATCGGCAATATTGAGCACGGTTCGGAACGAATCGGCGCTATCGTTTCCAGCCTGAAGGAGTTCTCCCGGACCCAATATAAAGGCAATGGAAAACAGGTCGACTTGACAACCGTGGCGGAAAAGGCTCTTTCCATTTGTCGCGCAAAAGTCAAAAAAACGGTTAAATCCTTTACGGTGAATATCCCGGCGGATTTTCCACGGATCCACGCCGATCCCATCGCACTGGAGCAGATATTGATCAACCTGTTGATTAATGCCGCCCAGGCAGCGGATAAAGAGGATTCCTGGATAAGACTGAGCGCCGCCATCGGTCGCACCTGGCTGGATCATACCATTATCGAAGTGCAGGACAATGGTTGCGGCATCGATGAAAAAAATATGAATAATATTTTTGATCCCTTTTTTTCCACGAAACCGCCGGTCGAGGGAACGGGGCTGGGGTTGTATGTCTGCCATGACCTGGTTATGGGGTTGGGGGGTCGCATCGAGGTGGAGAGCAAAGCGGGAGAATTCAGCATTTTTCGCGTAATTATTCCCAATATGGACCGGCGGAAAGAAAAGAGGACATAGGCCTCATATTCTGGAAAGGATGCAAAATGGAAAATATTGCTAAATATTGGATAAGCCATTGCTTTTTTTAAAGAACAATATATACGCAGGTCGATTGTGCGTCAACCCATCCGCTAAATTTTCAAACTTTGATAGGTTTTGTGGAACGAAAATCAAGCTCACTTACGGTCAACTGTCCAGCACTTCGCGTACCTTGATGGATAGTGCCTGTATCGAAAACGGCTTTTGAATGAAATTGATGCCCTTGTCCAGCACGCCGTGACGGGCAATGACATTGGCAGTATAGCCTGACATGAACAGGCACCGGAGTCCCGGATAGAGTAAAATCATAGCTTCCGCCAGATCCCGGCCGTTCATACCTGGCATGATGACATCGGCAATCAGCAAGTGGATTGCTCCGGTATAATCTTTAGTCATACGAGCGGCCTCATCCGGGGTTGAGGCGGACAGCACCCGATACCCGAATTTTTCCAGCATTTGCCGTGTCATGTCCAGGATAGCGGTTTCATCTTCTACTATGAGAATGGTTTCGTTCTCTTGGGCAACCGAAATGGTCCGCTGTTTTTCCTCTTTTTGCAATTGTTCAAACTTGGTTGCATGCCTGGGAAGATAGATCTTAAAGGTCGTCCCGTGACCGGGTTCGCTATAAACATTGATAAAGCCGTTATTCTGTTTTACGATGCCGTAGACGGTAGCCAGTCCGAGTCCGGTACCATGACCGGCTTTTTTGGTGGTGAAAAACGGTTCGAATATATTGTCCAGGATATCCTTATCCATACCGCGGCCGTTGTCACTGACCGCCATCAAGACAAAATCACCGGGAATAAATCCCGGATGATCGTCGCAGTAGTCCTGATCCGAGGTTTCATTTTTCATTTCAATGGTAATCTTGCCCACGCCCGTGATGGCATCTCTGGCGTTGATGCACAGATTAACCAGGATCTGGTCAATCTGAGAAGGGTCCAGCTTGACCGGCCATAGGTTTTTCCCCGGCAGCCATGCAAGGTCGATGTCCTCGCCGATCAACCGCCGCAGCATCCGCAACATTCCTTCCACGGTTTCGTTGAGGTTGAGAATTCTGGGGGTGACCGTCTGTTTCCGGGCAAAGGCCAGAAGCTGACGGGTTAGATCAGCGGAGCGTTCAGCAGCTTTCTGAATTTCCTGAAGGGCGGAAAAGAGGGGTTGGGCCGGATCCATATCGGCCATGGCCAGTTCTGTGTGACCCAGGATCACGCTTAGCATATTGTTGAAATCATGGGCCACCCCTCCGGCCAGGCGGCCCACAGACTCCAGCTTCTGGGCCTGCCGCAGCCGGGATTCCAGGGTAAGTGTTTCGGTGATGTCATCGACCATCTCGATGGCGGCTGTAACTTCACCCGATGCATTAAAAATAGGTGAGGAAATGATGCGGTAATTGCGCAGCCCTCCCGACTGGGGCGTTTGCGTGGTGGCTTCGTGTACCAGACCGTCTTTCAGCGTCTTGCAGGTAGGACAGTAATCGCACATCCCCTCGCGCGGCGGGTCGTTAAAGGAGCGGTAACAGATCGGGTGCCGGCCCGGCTCAATACCGGGGAACCATTCGCGCATCCGGCGGTTCAGTTCGAGAATTTCCATTCCGGGGCTGATAAGGGCCACCCCAATACCGATATTGTCCAGGATGCCGCGTGTCTTGGCCTCGCTCTCTTGTAAGGATTTTTCTGCCTCTTTTTGTTCCGTGATGTCGACGACCGCGCCCACAAGGCCGGCAACAGCTCCATCCAGCCCGGTAAATGTGGCTTTATGGAACATGACGGTGTGTCGGACGCCGTCGGTTGACTGGATACATCCTTCGTATATCTGCATTCCCGGATGCCTGAAAAGCGCTTCATCAGTGCGGTGGTATTCGTCGGCCAGTTCCTTTGGGGCAACCTCATATACGGTCTTGCCGGCAATCTGCTCTCTTAAAATTCCGTAGAATTTCTCAAAGGCTTTATTGCAGCTTATATACCGGCCCTGAAGGTCCTTGTAGAAGACCGGGTAAGGCATGGCATCGATCAGGCTCTGGAGGAATTCAGCCTGGCGCCTGATTTCTTCCTCTGCCTGCTTTCGCCCGGTAATATCCCGGCCTTCCCCTATCAGCATGATCACCTTGCCGGCGTCATCTTTAACCGGTTTAAGAGAAAAATCAACATAGTGGAAATGCCCCTCAGAATCGGGGTGAGGGGCTTCAAATCGCATCAGTTCCCCTTTCGCAGCCTTCCGGACTGCCAGGCGGACATTTTCCTGTGATTCAGGAGAATGCGACCACCAGGGCGTTTCCCAAAAAGGCAGGCCAATGACATCTGCTTTATGGACATCGCCAAAACTCAAAACGGTTTTATTTGCGTCCAGCACCTTACCATCAACGGATAACAACGCGAGAAACTGGTAAGCCTGATCAAAAACAGCATGGAATTTTCGTTCACTTTCACGGATGATCTCATCCAGCTTGGTTTTTAAAAGCGCGTGCGCTGCAAGATCAGCAATAAAGCCCACCAATGCCTTATCATATTCAAGAATGGAATCGACTTTTTCCCGGCTGAAGATCGGCACCCTGTCCAGGGCCGAAAGATAGGCATCAACATCAAACCCGAAATCATGGGCCTGTTGGATGAAGAAGGCTCGATCCGGCGTCTCTCCTTCATAAAAAAACTGCCCGAGGAACATGGTGGCCAGATGGCGTCCGGCCACCAGTATGGGTAAGCCGATATCCCATAAGCCGTTTTTGCATTTGTAGGCGCAGGATTTGCCTTGGACAAGGTGATCCTTGATATAATTGTCGCTCTCTCGGCAGCGCTGAAGCGTAACCGGATCAGTGCGGTGAAATTTGACACAAATATCCTGCCACCCGGAGCCGACGAGGACTGAGCCGTCCATGGCATCTATGATGCCGATCGGCATGCCTGCTGCCCGGTAATGTGCATCCGCCATTTTCTGGAGGATGGTCAGATCAAGCAGATCGGAAAGCCCCAAATTATCCATTTCTTCCCTCATTTATCAATGGTTCCGCATTGCCTGAACAGATCAGGCGAAATATGATTGAAAATAAGTCCGACAATACTGAACAGGATGTTTCGGCTGGCGGTAAAAAGGATAAGACCTTGCTTTTTTTGAAAAAGAGTATATGCGAAAGCTGATTCTGCGTCAACAGTTTTTGTTTTGTATACGATAGGTACCGTTTTCAAAAATACGAACTGTCGTAAGCGGTTTAAAGGATTGATCATCGTTTTATGTCGAAAAATTTCATGAAATATGCGGGCTAGTACTCTTTCCTGGAAAGCGCTTCAAGCATTCTGTCCGCTCGGCCCTTTATGGTTTCATGAAGCAGTGTGGCTATGGATTCGTTGTATTCTCCGGTCCGTGCCTGAACCTCGCCGAGCTTGTTCAGAACACGATGGCAACTTTCCGCCATTCGTTCCCGTATCATTGGCCAATTCAGACCGGTCTTCTTCGCCATCTTCTTCCAGTCACCAATCGTGAAGGCATTGACTGAGTCGCAGCCGCCGATCTTCATCGCGAGATTCCTGGAAAGGTTAGGCCAGGCAAGCGTGCAGACAAGATCATAATAGGGAGATAATCGTCGCTCGCCGCCGGAATACAATAACGCGTGGTTCTTGCCATGAGCATCGGCATTGCCGATCAACACATTGAAAATCAGGCCGCTGATGAAGTCGGGGATATCAAGAACAGGCGCAGTGGACCAGTCCCGAAGCAGGGAAATGCAGTCGCCTATCGTCGGGCCTCCTTCTGCCTGGTACTTTCGCTCCGGCGGAAATCCCAGAGCCTGGCAGAAGTCCTCCTGGTGGAGCCGGGTTGTATGGCCGGTTTCATCGCTTGTCCGGTCATATCTTTGAACCAGAATGCACGGTTTTCTTCCGATCGGACGATATTCTGTATCGGGTGCGTTCAAGCCGACTGCCTGAGACAGCGTCATGCAGAAAATTTCGTTGACAGCCAGTCCCGGAAAACGATCCGGCTCCGGTTTCAGTATGTGGGTGCTGGGCATATCGCCAAGAGGGAGACAGATCCCGTTCTGATGAACGATAACAGGTAGTTTGTCCTGCGCGCCGGCAAGTGAGAGACGCAGTCCCTCCGCACCGGCCAGTAAGGGGCGATCAGGTAATTTGGCGATGAGTTGTTGCAACTCCGGTTCGGTCAGTTCGAGATGTCGGGCATTCTTTGGATACGTCGGCGCAACGCCTTCAGGAAGCAAGCTGACAGCACCGGCGCAATCGCCGCCTATTCTCTCCAGCATTGCAAAGTCATTGGTGCGGCTGATCCCGAGGATCTCGGCTATCTTTTCTCGTGGACCCTCTTCAGGCAGTATGCCGGCAAAGAAAGGCCTGGTCTTTTTTCCCGGGAACACCTCGCTTCGGAGTGGCAGCGAACGGGAGAGCGGCATGGCATTCGGCTTTTCAAGCCATGTCTGATCATAGGAGAATTGCAGCAAGCCACTATCTTCTTGTTTGAGGCTTCCGACTCTCTCGGTGTTCAGATAAACGATCAGTTTATTCATGATTTTTGGCCCTGACCGGTGTCAACGCCAGGGCTGACAATCTGGAGTTTTAGCCCCAGGGCCTGGAGAACCTGCAGGATTTTTCCGATTTGGCAAGTCGGCTTGCCCTTCTCAAGATCAATAATGAAGCGCAGACCCGTCCCGCAGGTCAACGCCAAGTCCTTTTGGGTGACTTTCAACTGTCTGCGCCTGGCGCGAATAGTAGCGCCAAGCTGCTCTGGATTCCTTGTATTCATGTTACCGATCGGGAATATATCCTGCCGTGAAGTGCTTGTCAAGAAAAATATTACCGAACGGTAATATAATTAGCTGTATAGGCTCTTTTGAGTATAAAAATTACCGATCGGGAACATTATTTCGCCGAATGGATAAGGCACTGCTTTTTTTGAAGAAGACTATCTTTCCTATCTGGAATTGATGGCCGAACGGTGTGATAGATACCATGTCAAGATATGGGCCTATTGTCTGATGCCGAACCATGTCCACCTGATCGCTATCCCTGAGACCAAGGAGGGGCTGAATGCCGCCATCGGTGAAACGCACAGGCGGTATAACCCGGAGGATCAATTTTCGGGAAGGCTGGCGCGGTCATTTGTGGCTGGGGCGGTTTTCTTCATTCATTATGGAAGAACGATACCTGGTTGTCTGCACCCGGTATGTGGAGTTGAATCCGGTCCGTGCGGGTTTGGTGGAGAAATCGGAAGAATGGCGATTACGCTTGGGCCATGCAGGATGCTCTCACAATAGAGATTTCAACTGGATTGAAGATAACGGTAAAGCCTGTCCGATCACCGTCACACATCTCTGGCTCAGCGTTTAAGAGAAAGATTCAGTATTTCATTTACTTACTCCAGAAAAACTCCCTTTATCTGAGTTTAACAAAATTTGCCAACGGATTGGTCATTCTTGCACTGCTCCTATTCAGCTTCATTTGAAGTAAAAGGTACCCTGCTTTGATGAGATTGATCGGCGGCGCCAGTTTGAAGGGACTGACCTTCATCAGATGGCACATGGATTCCACCAGCGCTGTCAGATCATTGCATTCCCGGCTGAAATACACCTTTTTTCCGCCCAGTCGATCCACCAGATTGCTTCCTGTTTCCTTTACGGCACAGGGACCGACTACCAGAACCGGACCGGTGATGTTGTCAATAACATCTTTTTCAAACCCCTTGCCCATGATCATGGTCCATCCGCCTTTTCCATGCTGATCGAGGTAAATCCCCTGAAGGACGCTGAGGGAGTTGTTCACACAGCCTTCCCGGCAGGCCATTTCCTTTCCCTTGATGATGGTTACGTCTTTCGGAAATTCCGGAATCAGGTCATCGGGGTATTGACCGCCGTATTGGGACAATTCATCCAGAATATCCAGGTCGTCGTATGTTGAATAATCGCCGGTTATGGTGATGTCCTGTTCGCTTTGGATGCCATCCCCGAGATTTCTTTCCAGGGCGATCTTCAGATGCGGGACGTCTTGGATCTTCTTTCCGAAAATCCGCGCGCCCACAATATCGACAGCCACCACGTTCTTCCCGCCGATCAGCACCCGGAAGGGCCTGACACATCGGTCAGCCAGGGCCAGCGGCGGATAATGTCCGAAAATGGTTCCTTCCACCCCTTCGATGAGGGTGACATCAGGGCGAACATGGGACAGAACATCGACGATCTTGTGGGGAAGGTTGTAATTATGGTCGGGACTGCGGTCGCAGTGAATCGGAAATCCCCACTGGTTTTTGATACCCAAAGTCACCACTCCCATGGAATGGGTTTTGAGTTTGGGGATGTTCACATACAGGTTGGCGTCCTTTTCCCGGATGAGCTTTTCATGGATGATACGGGGCATTTTGAATTTTGTCAGCACATACCCTTTTGGGTCGCTCCCGACCGATTTTTTTCCGGAAAAATCGTATTCCACTGCATCGCCTTCATCCAGATAAACCGGAATGGCGCCGGTTTTTTTGCATACGGCGTTGTACCCGATCGTCTCGAACACAAAGCGGGTACAGTTGGCCTGGGTGCAGTTTTCAATCACATAGATATTTTTCGCGCCGGCGGCAAACCAGTACTGAATCGCGGCCTCAAGAACCTCGGGGCGGGTGTAAACGTATGCGTTACTGCCGACCGCATTCGGCTTGATATAAACGTCGCGGCTTGATTTGATCAGGGATGAACCGCCTAGATCGTCAAATATCATTTTTACCTTTTTTCCAATTTCCTTCACCATTTCCCGGTTCAGGGGAAGATAGTTTTTGAACGTTTCCCGGCCATGATCCGCATCTAACCGTTTGATGATCACAGTGTTTTTGGATATGGTTTTGCCGTTGCTTTTCATTCTTTTCTCCTCTCGATCTCTATGCCAAGCGCTTTCAGGGTTTGCTCTTCCGCAAATCATAAAACTTCCGGTATGATTTATTTCTTTACCATTTCCTTCTGGTGATCTCTCCCAAGATGAAAGTTAATCCAGGAAGAAGTTTTATTCAGTGCCCAATTTCTCGGCGGGACGAACTTGTGTATAAACATTTCGGTTGCCCTGCCGTATTGCAACCGGGAATAGGCCCGGACCCAGATGCAAAGCTTTTCCTGGTTGACTTCGCAATATCCTTCCCGGCTGCCGCCGCACGGTCCGTTTCGGGTGTGCTTGGGACATCCGGATTCGGGGCACAGGAATGCCGCATGCTGAATCCCGCAGTCCCCGCAGCCCTGGCAGGATAGAAGCGGAATTTTAATCGGGTCTTCCAGGAGAAGTTTCAGCAGCCATGCCTTGCCGTTCCGGTCGATCATGGCGGCGACTGTTCTGAAAAACGGCGCCAGAGGCGAGTTCTTGTTAAAAAACAGGTTGTGGGTGGTATGCAATACCGTATACGGCAAAAAATCGACCAGCCTGCTTTTCAGGCGGGTCTTTGTCGATGGCGTATTCATATCGGCCTTCCGGTCTGCAAACATATAGTAGGTTTGTCTGCGGTTGTGGTTGAATTCATGCAGATAATCCTGCCAGGAGACCTGAATTTCATCCATCCGGTCCAGAATGGCCCCGACCGTATGAAAGCTTTTGTGAACCCCGCCGATATGGATGCCCCGATATCCCAGTCCTTTTAAAATCACGCCGAGCCTTGCCGTCCGTTCAATGGCGGCTTTCAATCCCTGCCGGGGCGTTTCCCATTCCTTCATGACGGTTTCATACAATGCTTTGGAAAGATAAGCGCCCGGGACCTTGCCCTTGAACATGGCTCCGGCAGACCGGGGACTCAGCAGATAGGCGGAGCCGAGCACCGGAACAGTATGCCCTTTTCGTTGATGATCGGTCATGAGTTCGCTGTATTTTTCCGCATCATAACCCAGCTGGGTGATCACAAAGGAAGCTCCTGCCTCGATTTTTCGATCCAGCTTGGTGTATTGCGCGCGGCATTCGGCTTCGGTGGTCTTGAACGGAGAAACCGCGCAGCCGAAAAAGAATTCTTCCGGATCTCCGGATGCAATCAGCTTACCGTTCAGGGATCGCAGCAGGGAACACAGGATGGTGGAATCCAGATCAAAAACCGGTTTGCCCTGGCCCCCGAACCCTTTGCCCGAATAATCGCCGGTCAGGGCCAGAATGTTCTTCATGCCCATCCTGGCCAGTTGAAGGGCGCGGCTTTCCATACCCATCCGGTTCATATCCCGGCAGGTAAAATGAACAATGACATCCAGCCCGTGCTTATAGATTTCATAGCCGAGCACATCCGGACTCAGGGACGGGTTCCCGCCCGGATTATCGGTGATGGAAACCGCGCAGACGCGGCCGTCGGAAAAAGCATCCTTTGCAATCCCCACAATGGTGTCGGTGGTTCTTCCGCCGGATTCACGCGCGGGAACAAGCTCTACGGTCACGACAAAATGATCCGGGTTCTGAATTTCATGGTTAAAAATACGGAGCATAACGGATTTCCTTTGCATCATGTTTGCTTCGAGTGAGGATATTCAATGAGTATGAAGAAATCTTTGATCTAAGTCAATTTAGATTCACACTTAATATGCTAAATGGTAACATCCTGGGACGACCGCGCATCAAAAGACAATTTTACGCATATGACCAGGATTTGAGGGTTTATGGAAAAACAACCATCAGCTTATATCTAAAAGGAATACTTATGCCTGTCTTCAGTTATATTGCCTACCCCAAACCAGGGGCCAAAGCCGATCTCCTGCATCACCTTTCCGCTTTGGAAGAATGTCATGCCGCAGCGGCACAGGAAAAGGATATTCTTGTTTTGGTAACCGACACCCCGGATGAGGAGAGTGAAAAGAGATTACAACGGAAACTGAAAAAAATAAAATCATTGCAGTCACTCAGCATGACCTTTGGTCATGTGGATGACAATTCCAAACCATAAGGAGCCGCCCATGGACATGAACCGAAGATCATTTATCAAATCCCTGGCCTTGAACAGTGCCCTGACGGCCGCCGCGTCCCTGTTTCCAGGGGTAACGTTCGGCAACATCCTCAAACAGGATCTGCCGGCCGGATCGATTGCGTGGAAAAAAGCCCCGTGTCGATTCTGCGGCACCGGGTGCGGCCTGTTGATCGGCGTATCCGAAAATCGGGCGGTCGCCGTGAAAGGTGATCCCAGCAGCTCCGTCAACAAAGGATTGTGCTGTGTCAAAGGGTATCACTCGGTCCAGATTCTGTATGGGAAAGATCGCGTCACCAAAGCACTGGTTAAAAAGAATAATGTTTTTGTGGAAACCCCGATACAGGAAGCCCTGGATCTGATCGCGGAAAAAATGAGATCCACCATAACTGCACATGGCAAGGATGCGGTCGCGGTGTATGGTTCCGGGCAATGGTCCATTACCGAAGGATATACGGCATCCAAATGGTTCAAGGGATGTATCGGAACCAATAATGTGGAAGCCAACGCACGATTATGTATGTCCAGTGCGGTAACCGGATTCATGACCAGCTTCGGTATTGATGAACCCATGGGTTGCTATGAGGATATCGATCATGCCGATGTGTTTATTACCTGGGGCAACAACATGGCGGAAATGCACCCGGTATTGTTTTCCCGTATGCTGGCCAACCGGAAAAGCAAACCCCATGTGAAAATTATCGATTTTGCCACCCGCACCACCCGCTCCAGTGAAGCTTCCGATCAATCCATTTTATTTAAACCCCAAACCGATCTGGCCGTGGCTAATGCCATCTGTTACGAAATCATTCACAACAAATGGGTGAACTGGGACTTTGTCAACAAACATGTATCCTTCCACAAAGGCAAAACCAACATCGGATATGGCACCGAGGACCACTTCGCCTTTCAGGATCAGGCGGAAACGGTTGATTTTAAAGCCTACCAAAAATTTTTAGAAGACTACACGCCGGAAAAGGTGGAAAAGATATCCGGGGTGACGGCCCGGGACATCAAATACATGGCCGCGCTTTACGGCAACCCGGATCTGAAGGTGACCTCCTTCTGGTGTATGGGTATGAATCAGCACACCCGCGGCACCTGGATCAACAACCTGGTCTACAATATTCATTTATTGACCGGAAAAATTTCAACCCCCGGCAACAGCCCTTTTTCCCTGACCGGCCAGCCCAGCGCCTGCGGCACGGTGCGGGAAGTGGGAACACTGACCCATGCGCTGCCCCATGGTGTCGTAACCAATCCCAAAGACCGGGAGATGGCTTCCGAAATCTGGCAGGTACCGGTTGAAAATATTCCTGCCAAGCCGACCTACCATACGGTGGAGATGTTTCGCGCCCTGGACCGGGGAGATATCCGGTTTATGTGGATTCAGGTAACCAATCCCATGGTGACCATGCCCAATCTCAAACGCTACCGGGATGGTGCTTTGAAGGAGGGACGATTCATCGTGGTTTCCGAAATCTATCCCACACCGACCTATGATGTGGCGGACGTAGTATTGCCGTCGGCCTTGTGGATCGAGCGGGAGGGTTTTTTCGGCAACTCCGAAAGGCGCACCCAGCATTTTGAGCAAATCGTGCCGCCTCCCGGAGACGCCATGTGCATCACCTGGCAGATGATCGAAGTGGCCCGGCGGATGGGATTTGAAAAACAGTTCCCCTGGCCCCGGGAAAAGTATATTGAGTCGCTGTGGAATGAATATACCAGATTCCATGATGACCCAAGGCACCGCATGGCTCCGTATCAGGAATTGAAAAAAAGACCCGGCGTACAATGGCCTTTTGTCAACGGCAAAGAAACCAGATGGCGGTTCAACCCCCAATATGACCCCGCGGCAAAGCAGGAAGGGTTCGACTTTTACGGTAACGAGGATCACAAAGCATGGATCTGGATCAGACCCTATGAACCGGCGGCGGAATCACCGGACAGCGAATATCCATTCTGGCTCAATACCGGGCGGGTATTGGAACACTGGCATACCGGCTCCATGACCAGACGTGTGCCGATTCTCCATCAGGCCATGCCGAACTCCTATGTGGAAATCCATCCGGATGATGCAATCCATCTGGGGGTTGTCAACGGCGGCAAGGTAAAAATCATTTCACGCCGCGGTTCGATTGTGATGACGGTCAGTATCAACGGCCGGGGCATGCCGCCCCGGGGAATGGTTTTTGTACCGTTCTTTGATGAGAACTACCTGATCAACGAAGTCACACTGGATGCTTTCTGCCCCATATCCAAACAACCGGATTATAAAAAGTGTGCGGTCCGATTGGAGCGAGTATGATGAAAGAGAACAATCAACACCCCCATAGCATTGATCAGGCCGGACCCGGCAGGCTGTTTCTCGTGTTTGCCGGCCTGTGTGCGGTGGCCCTGCCGCTTATCGTGCTGTCCGCATTCTCGAATGAGCCGGAATCCCGGACAGGGGCAATCATTCAGACGCCGGATCAAACTCCAAAGCATGCGGTTGATCACCAGGCGCAATCCCTTTTTGCCGCTTTTTCCCAAACAACCACGGCCTATATGGATGGGAGTTCAAGCGATCGGACCCTGAATGAGTATTATTCCCGCCGGCAGTACGCCGGTTCGCCGCCGTTTATTCCGCATGCCCTAACCGCCAGGGATGAGAAAGGCTGCCTTACATGCCATGCCAAGGGCGGCTGGGCCAAAGAATTCAAACGGTATACTCCGGTTACGCCCCATCCGGAAAAAGCCGCTTGCCGGCAATGCCACGTCAAACCGCTTACTGAAGAGTTGTTTGTCGAAACCGGCTGGCAAACCGTCGCCCCGCCTTTGCTGGGACGATCCCATCTTCCGGGGGGACCACCTCCAATACCCCACGCGCTTCAAATGCGTGAGAACTGCATTGCATGCCATCTGGGGCCCGGAGCTGTCACACCGATACGGGTGGAGCATCCCATGCGGGGGAACTGCCGGCAATGTCATGTCCCGGAAACCGTGAGTACACTGTTTAAACGGAGTACGGAAGCATCCGAAAGCGCAAACATTCAATAAAACAGGCCAATGATACATACGATGATGAAAAATATTTACACATACCTCCGGAAACTACTGATCCTGTTGGGATTCGGCTTGCTATGTTTGGTTGCCGATGCCTATTCGGAGCAGGGAAGTTTTCTGGATCAAATCAAACAATCCGCTCCACTTCCAAAAGATGTGAATCAAAATGAACTGGATCAAAACCTTCCCAGGCAGGCCGTGAAAGTAGAAATGAAATACCAGGGGGGTGATTTTTGGACCGAAAGCCGCAAGGACAAGGTGGAACGCTATCCCTGTTATGCCTGTCACAACAGCAAACCGGAAAAATCCAAGAGCACCGGAGAGATGGTTCATGGGGATATCCTGCTCGATCATGGCGGTGCGGAAAAACCGCTTGCCTGTGCCACATGCCATGTTAAGGACAGCCCCCATTTTTTAAAAACCGCGGAAAAAGACAATATCGATATGGATCACAGCTATGATCTTTGCGGACAATGTCATTTCCGTCAGAAGCAGGATTGGATCGGCGGCGCGCACGGCAAACGGGTTTCAAACTGGGCCGGCAAACGGGTCGTAAAAAATTGCACCGCGTGCCATAATCCCCATTCTCCTCTTTTTCAAAAACGCTGGCCGACTACCTACTCGCCACCGATAAGCAAATAGGAAAACAGCATGGATGACATCAAAAACAAAGTGGATAAAAAAAAATACGGAAGAAGGACGTTTCTGAAACGAGCCGCGCAGACAGCCCTGCTAAGCGCTGCCGCTTCGGCGACCGGCTGTGGCGGTTTGATTCAAAACAGCGAATCGCTTCAGCTCCAATGGAAGGAATATTTTAAAAAACATTACCGGCTGATGACGCAGCAGGAAAAAGAAGAAACCGTCGAACGGCTGGAACGGCTGTCAAAAATTCAAAAACAGGTTGATATCCAGGTGGGTACACACAAACCGGTGGACGGGGTTTTGTTCGGTTATGCCTTTAACCTGACCCGGTGTGAAGGATTTATGGAGTGTGTCGCCGCGTGTGTGAAGGAAAACAACCTGGACCGGCAATCCCAAACCCAATACATCCGTATTTTTGAAATGGAACCCGGGGCGATGTCACCGGAATCCGGTAATGGAAAATACTTCCATGAAGTGCCGGTGGATCACCATTTTTATATGGGCGTACAGTGCTTCCACTGTGAAAATGCACCGTGCATAAAAGCCTGCCCAACCAAAGCCACCTGGAAAGAACCGGACGGCATTGTGGTGGTCGACTATGACTGGTGCATCGGCTGCCGATACTGCATGGCCGCCTGTCCCTATTACGGTCGGCGTTTCAACTGGAACAAACCGCAGGTTCCTCCGGACGAGATGACCCGGAATCAGCACTATCTGGGTAATCGCATCCGCCCCAAAGGCACAATGGAAAAATGTACCTTTTGCATCCAGCGTACACGCAACGGAAGATTACCGGCCTGTGTGGAGGCTTGTCCTACCGGTGCAAGGGTATTCGGCAACCTGCTGGACCCGGATAGTGAAATCCGGTTCGTCCTGAAGCATAAAAAGGTATTTCGCCTTCGGGAAGATTTGGCGACCGATCCGAAATTCTGGTATTTTATCGATTAAGAAGCTGTTTAAAAAATTGCAAAGGAAGCCGTCATGCATAAAAAGTATCATCCGTCCGGTCAGGGAATCATTTCTTTTGTAAAAGATATCATTCGCTGGGATCTCTCCGGAGGAATCTCCTATCAGCTATACCTGTGCGGGCTGGTTCTGATCATGATGTTCGGTGTCTACGCCTACTTCCTCCAGTTCAATCTGGGATTGAGCCTGACCAATATGTCGGACATCGTCAGCTGGGGATTTTATATCGCCAACTTCACCTTTCTGGTCGGTGTCGCCGCCGCCGCCGTGATGCTGATCCTGCCGGCGTATGTCTTTAAGGATAAAGACCTGCATAAGGTTGTCATTATCGGAGAAGTGGTTGCCGTCGGCGCCCTGGTCATGTGCATGCTGTTTATCCTGGTTGATCTGGGCAATCCGCTGAAAGCCTGGCATCTGATACCCGGTATCGGGATTTTAAACTGGCCATCGTCGCTGCTTTCATGGGATATTATCGTCCTGAACGGATATCTGGCCTTGAATTCGCTCATCCCTTTTTATATTGTCTACAGCCATTACCACAACCGCCTGCCGGATAAAAAAAAATATGTCCCCTTTGTTTTTCTTTCCATTGTCTGGGCCTTTGCGATTCATATGGTAACAGCCTTTCTGTATGAAGGACTGCCGGCCCGCGCTTTCTGGAACAATCCCCTGATGGGCCCCCGATTTCTGGCCTCGGCTTTTGCCGCCGGTCCGGCGTTGATCAGTGTGGTATTGGGAATCATTCACTCCGTTACCGCATTCCGGATCGAATCCCGTGTCTTCGGCAAATTACGGCTGATCATTATCATCTCGGCGATCATCAACCTGGTGATGCTGTTTTCGGAAATTTTCAAAGAATTCTATACGCCGACCCACCACAGTCAGTCCGCCATCTATCTGTTTTTTGGATTGAACGGCTATGATGCTCTGGTTCCCTGGATCTGGACCGGAATTTCCATGAACATCATCGGGACAATCATCCTGATGATCAATCCCGGCCGTAACAATCCGCTGCTCAATTTACCGGCTGCCATCCTTCTGTTTCTGGGAATCTGGATCGAAAAAGGCATGGGGCTGATTGTTCCCGGTCTCGTGCCTTCGCCTTTGGGAGAAATTGTGAATTATGCTCCCAGCTGGATCGAAATCTCCATTAGCCTGGGGATATTGTCCTTCGGCATAATGGTCGTTACCCTTCTGCTCAAACCGGCCTTGATCATTGAGCAGGGATTTGAACAGCAGACCGGCGCAGCGGGTCATCCTTGATGAAAACGTTTTCAAAGATGCAAAATAAGCTGTTGGGTGGGATACGGAATCGTATCCCACACTAAACACACATCATTGAACGGATGTAAGGGAGATCTCAACATGAGAGTTCATTATCTGCAACACGTACCGTTTGAAGGACCGGCCTATATAAAGGATTGGATAGTGAATAAATCAATGGATCTTTCCTGCACCGCACTATACCAAAACCAAAAATTACCATCCCAGGAAGATTTTGACTGTTTAATGATCATGGGCGGTCCCATGGGGGTTAACGATGAAAAAAAATATCCTTGGATGATGGGGGAAAAGAAATTCATTGAACAGACCATTAAACAAAACAAAATTGTTATTGGAATCTGTTTAGGTGCGCAGTTGATCGCTGATGTGCTGGGTGCAGGCGTGTTTCCAAATCAGCACAAGGAAATCGGTTGGTTTCCAATCAGAAAAATAAGTAAAAATAACTTGTTTGATGCAATCTGGCCGGATGAGTTTTATGCATTCCACTGGCATGGGGATATGTTTGAGATTCCGGATGGAGCCATCCATTTTGTCGAGAGCAAAGCCTGCGCCAATCAGGGTTTTATGTATCAGGAAAACGTATTTGCCTTTCAGTTCCATCTTGAATCTACCCGGCAAAGTATCGAACAATTGATCTTGAATTGTGGCCATGAACTCAAAGAAACGGCAACCCATGTCCAAGATCCCGATACCATTAGAAGATTGTCAAAATATGTTCCTGATTGCAACAACCATTTGAAATTATTTTTAGAATCAATCCTTGGAAACCAACGCTAAGCCCGTTATGAATTTACCTAAGGGCTTGTCCTTGTCACCAATAATGTGCGTGAATTTGAAAGAGTCGAGGCATTATCCCGCTTCGCTCGTGCTTTCAGCGATCGGTTTGCAGGGTTTCATCCAGAAATTCCGTAAACCGTTTCCAGGATTTCAGGTCCGCGTCCTGGCGGTAGCGATCGGAACCAAACACGGTAAACGCGTGTGGCGCACCGCTGTAAGTGATCATTTCGTGACCAATACCTGCGGTTTCCAATTCATTGGCAAGAGCGGCAAAGTGGGCCATGGTAATACTGCCGTCAGCCGTGCCGTGCAGGATCAGAAGTTTGCCTTTGGCCTTGGAATAGTCCTGGCCTTTCGGGGTTTCCAGCCCGCCATGAAAAGAAATGAACCCTTTCAGGTCTGTTCCGGACCGCGACAGTTCCAGTACCGCAGCACCCCCGAAGCAATAGCCCATGGCTACTGCATTGCCGGTATCAGCCCCCTTCTCCTTGGCGGTTTTCAATGCGCCGTCAAGCAATTCCCGCATTTTCCGGCGATCTTTGTATAACGCACCGGTATGCTGCTGTTTGTCCGCAACCTCCGTAGGCCGAATGCCTGCTCCAAACAGATCCGCTGCAAAAACCGCGTATCCTATGTCCGCCAGCATATTGGCCCGTTTGATCTCATAATCGGTCAGCCCATCCCAGTCATGAACCAACAGCACCAGTGGGGCCTTGGCCTTGGGCATGATGAAATAACCTTCATACGGCCGGTCATTAACCGTATATTTCACGATCATTCCCGATGCGCCGGCTGTAGATGCCGTCATGAAAGCGAGCATCATCATTATGGTAATATATTTCATAAGACACCTCCTTTGGATTCCGAATGAATATCGTTAAACGGATCGTATGGAATAACAGAATAGTTGTTGCGACCGGTTGCCTTGTCAAGGTGATTGTGTCTTTAATTTGACCGGTTTTTCATTACAACTTTTTAATTCGGCTGCATAATTGTAGCAAAATAATATTTTGACAATTAGAGTTGTTCCAAAATGGATTGTTCCAAAATGGAGCCCGGTGCAACTGCTCTTGCGATTCGTGCGATGATTTTTTACATCAAATTAGGTTTTCGGTTATCAATAATTGAGTATGGTGTCCACGGAATTACGCGAAATTCCAGACGGTTGTCGGAACAAGGATCAAGGCCGATTAAAATTTAAAGCCGATGCCCAACATATAGACATACCGTCCGTCATCAAAATTGTTATCCGCCTCATCAGCATCTTCGAAGAGAAACTGGTATTCTATGCCTGCGTTGATGAAGGTGGTCTCATTGACAAAAAATTTCGCGCCGGCTTCCGGCCCTGCGATAAATTGTTCCTCGACCGTATCGCCGTATAGATAGCCGATATTGACACCAAGGTACGGAAACCAATTCCCCATATCGAAATTATAATCAAAAGATACACGGGTTGAACCATTCCAGTTGTCGTCGCCGGGGATATCGGCATATGAAATTCCTTGTCGCAAAACCGCTTCAAAATTTTGGGTTATGAAATATCCCAGACCGGCTTCAATATTGAACACGGCGCCGTCAAAACTTTCGTCGTTGGAGCCGCTGCCACCCAGTGTCAATTCATAATTCCCTTTCTGGTATGCAATGGCGTTCGAAACGGCAAACAACATGGATATCGCGATCAAAATAATGGTCAGCTTTTTCATTTTCCATCCTCCTTAAAATTAAATAAAGAATTAGTATTCCACTAAATAATGGGTTAAAAAAATGCGATTACGTTTACATCGTATTCCTCCTGTTTCATGTTGGTTTGAATGATTTTTGTTTAAACAAATGATGCATCATTACCCAACAGGGATCTTCAATTTTTGTGCCAGGATTTTCATTGTGCGGAATTCGGCATGCTTGGCGGATATTCCGCGGATTATAATCAATTTATTGTAATTTCAGATTTTTTTTGATAGTCGTTGGTCTACGGCATGATGATGCCGACAATAGCGGATTTCCTTTTTTAAAATCGATATGCAATTTATGGATACGGACATCGGAACATCACTTCAACAGCCTGCCCTTGAAGCCTTTAACGGGCTTACCCCTGACCAGTATGCGCTCGTAATGCAAAAAGGTCGGGTGAAAAAACTTCAGGCCAAAGCTTATCTGTTTCATCAGGGTGATCCGGCAGTCAATTGTTTTCTGGTGAATCAGGGGCGTTTGAAACTGACCAAACTCAACGAACAGGGCAAAGAGGCCATTATTCGGTATGTCGGCCCAGGAGAACTGACGGCTGCCGTGGCGGTTCTTCGGAACCGGACCTATCCCGTCACGGCCGAGGCGGCCGCCGAAACCAATCTGACCCTATGGGATAAACCGGCAATGATGGACCTGATGCACCAATATCCGGATATCACAATTAATCTGTTGAGCATGGCATTGGAGCGCCTGGATGAATTGCAGCAGCGTTATCTGGAAATTTGCACCGAACAGGTGGATCAGCGCATTGCCCGTTCCCTGCTGAGGTTCATGCAGCGGGCGGGCGTAAAAGTTCCGCACGGTATCAAAATCGATATTCCCCTTTCCCGTCAGAATATCGCCGACTATACCGGAACCACCTTATTTACCGTGAGCCGTACAATCAGCCGCTGGGAAAAACGGGGCTGGGTCAAATCCGGACGCGAATCGATCATCGTCACCGATCCCCATGCCCTGGTTCAATTTGCTGAAACCGGCTGATTTACTTTTTATTGAAAAAAACGTTCTGTTTTTCCGCCTTTTTTCATTTTGATAAAATCACCTTTATTTGCGCCCGGACAAAGACATTCCACCCGGATCGCACTATGGTAGGTTCATCTTTTATGAAAATTACAGAAAATTCATGTGATTCGGAAAAGGGAATAATCGTATTTTTACAAAGGACCTTATATTGATATGAAACAATCTGCCAAAATCATCATGGCCGTTTTGATCGGAATCGTCGTCATTGTTTTCGCCGTGCTGCTGTTGCGGCATCGCAAATCCGAACTGGCCGGCCTTCCCGTACCGGCGGTTCATCCGCTTCCCGTTCATATCAAAACAGCTGATAAAGGGAGTCTTGACATTACCGGACACTACCTGGGAACCATTGAACCGGTCGTCGAGACGGTCCTGTCCGCTCAGACCACCGGCTATGTTCTGTCCATCCACAAGGATGTGGGGGACTTGTTTTCCGCAGGTGAACCGCTGGCGGAAATTGACAATCGCCTGTCCATCCATCAGAAAGCGGCGCTGGAAGCGGAACTGGCAGGCGCCATTAAAAATTACGAAGTCAAAAAAACAATCCGGGACAGACGCAAAGAGCTGTATGCAACCAGTGTGGTTTCCAAGGAAGCTTTTGAGGAAGCGGATCTTGATTATGAATCGGCGCGATCGCGGATGCAGCGTCTGCAACAGGATCGGGATGCCGCCGATATTTCCCTGTCCTTTACCCAGATCCGTTCCCTCCGGAACGGGATCATTACCGCACGGCTGAAGTCCCCCGGGGATATGGTGTTGCCCGGAACACCGGTACTGAAGGCCGAGGATCCGGGCCGGGGCTATAAAGTTCTGGTTCAGGTTCCGCTGGAAACCATTACGCAGTTGTCGGAAGATACCCGGGCAACGCTCATTCATGGCTCCAATACCGTCGATGCAGCGGTCTACCGGATCCATCCGGCCATAACCAGCGGAAGCCTGGCAACGATCGAAATCCGTTCTACCGGCCGGCCCTTTGGCCTGCCAAGCTACGGCAGCATCGGGGTTGACCTGGTTCTTGAGACATTGACCGGCCTGATTGTCTCTTCCGACTGCATTCTGGAACAAGAAACCGGAACATGGGTATTTGCGGTTCAAGACAATCGGACCGTTCGTCCAATACCGGTTACCATCCTGGGCAACAGCCGGGGGCAGGCGGTGATGGAAGGGGCTCTGGAACCGGGAACGCCATTGGCCGCAGGTCCGGAATCCATGCTGCTGCAGTTGAGCAAACATGGACAAGTGATTCCGATTTCCGGAGGATCGCAATGAACTGGATCGCCGCCTACCTTAAAAAACCGCATGCGGTAACCGCTTTGATCCTGCTGGGTGCGGCATTTGGTTTCATCGGCTTTCAAAACCTTCCCTTGAATCTTTTCCCGGATGCCAATTACCCCCAGATATCGATTCTGCTGATCTGGCCGGGGGCATCGGCTGCGGATATGGCGGATAAAATTTCCCGGCAGGTGGAAAAAGAGATGGCCTCCCTGGACAAGTCACGAAACGTCAAGTCCACCATCCGTGACGAGACCGCGGCAATAAAAGTGGAGTTTCATTATGCCAAAAGCCTGGATGCCGCCGTGACGGACGTCAGCAGTGCGATAAACCGCATTCTGCCTTCCCTGCCAATGGATATGCTGCCGCCGCGAATTTTCCGGATCAGCGATGCCACGTCGCCGGTGCAGACCCTGGCGGTCTCGCCCCGGCCGGAATCCGCCCTGACGCTGACCAAGGTGCGGCAGTTATGCGACAATGAAATCCAGGAAGCACTCCTCCGGGTTCCGGGAATCGCGGATGTTGAGGTGTTCGGGGGGTATGTGCCGGAGATTATATTAAAAGTCCATCCGGATCGGCTGGCCCGGTACGGATTCTCCATCGATAATGTCACTGCCGCGATCCATGCGCAAAACCGGAATATCCCGAGCGGTCTGCTGATCCGGAAAACCGATGAGCTTGTGATCAAAATCGAAGGCGAGCGTTCCCGGCGGGATGAACTGGCGGATATCGTTGTGGGGCAAAGCGGGGGCAGCTCCGTCTACGTTAGGGATATTGCCGATATCACGACATCCCATCAGCAGCGGCGTTCCTTTTTTCATGGAAACGGACGGGCGGCCATCGGGCTGAATATCCTTCGTGCCGAGGGCGGCCATGTCACGACCACACTGACTGCCTTACAAAACATCCTTCCGGAAATACGTGCGGCTTTTCCGGAACTCCTGTTTGAGGTGGCCGACACCCAGGGAGAACTGATCAATACATCCGTATCCAATCTGCTGACATCCCTGCGGGACTCCATCCTGCTGACGGTTGCCGTTATTTTTCTGATTCTGGCCCGCATGCGGACAACCCTGCTGGCCGCCATATCGATTCCATTTACGTTTCTGCTGACATTTGCCGGCATGAAGCTCATCAACTATGAACTGAACATCGTCACCATGACCGCGATCATTCTGGCGGTAGGCCTTCTGGTGGACGATGCCATTGTGGTGATTGAAAATATCGACCGGCATGCGGCCCCCGGAGAAAAAAGCCTCCTGCAAGCCGCCATTGACGGTACCAAAGAGATTTTTCTGGCTGATTTTGCCGGAACGGCAACGACCCTGACGGTATTGCTGCCGGTGATGTTTGTGGGCGGCTATTCCCAGAAAATCCTCCGGCCGCTTACGGTCGTTCTTTCCCTGGCTCTGCTTTCATCCTATATCGTCTCGGTTACGGTAATCCCGCTGCTGGCACCCAAACTGATGAAACCCGGCCGGCAGGCAAATCGAATCGAAGTCCTGCTTGAGCGGCTTTGCAACTTCTGGATGATTCCGGTGCAACAGTTTTTTGTCGTAAGTTTTCGTCTGGCCGCCTCCAGATGGGGATTGTTATTGTCTCCCATCCTGCTCGGTCTGCTGCTGATCAGTCTGCGCCAGATGCCGCTGGCCGGACGGGATCTGATGCCGGCCATGGATACGGGTATCGTCAAGATCGAATTTCAAACCTGGCCCAACACCACCCTGGAACAGACCGAAGCCACGGTAGAAGACATGGAAGGTATCATTCAGGGATTGCCGGGATTCGTCCGCATGTCCGTCATTGTGGGGGCGGAACCCAATGTGATCAGCTTCGGCGCGGATCGTACCCCCCAGGAAGGAATGATCACCGTCCACTTCCAAAACCGGTTTGAACGTTCGCAAACCATCTGGGAGATCGAAGAGGAATTGCGCCGGGCATTCCGGAATCTCTTTGGATTGAAGCGCGTCAATGTGTATGACTACGGCGCCACCCCCCTTTCTTCGATTGCGGCACCCATTGATGTCATGATCTCCGGGCCGGACCCGCATGTTCTGGACCGACTCGCGGATGAAGTCGTCACCAGACTTCACGGCGTCCGGGGGCTGACATCCATATCCCGTTCCTGGGACTGGTCCAAAAGAGAGATTGCGGTTGTCCTTGATCAAACCAAGCTTTCCCGTTACGGGGTTTCCCTCAACGACATCTCGCAGACCTTGATGACGGCTACCACCGGCAGGATCACTTCCCAATTCAGTATTCCCGGAGAAGACGGCTATGGTATCCGGATTCGTTTTGATCAGGCCGCAATGGATACCATCGCCGATTTATCCACATTGCAGATTCCGGGACCAAACGGTACGCTGCCGTTGAAGGAATTCGCTCATATCCGGCCTGTCTGGGAACAGTCTAAAATCACCCGGCAGAACCTTTTTCCGGTAGTCAATGTATTGGGTTACCGTTCCAAAACCGCCATCACCCATCTTCAGGCCCAGGTGGACGGAATACTGGCGGAAATCAAACTTCCCGGAGGATACACCATCAGCCAGGAAGGCGAAATCCGGCAAATGACGGAAAGCTTCGGCAACCTGGGCGGGTCTATGGTGCTGGCCATTATTTTCCTGTATTTTTCGCTGGTGATCACCTTTTCGTCCTACCGGCATCCCCTGATCATCATGAGCGCCATTCCGCTGGCGTTTATCGGCGTACCCTGGGGCATGCTTCTCCTGGAACGGCACCTGTGCATGCCGGCGGCCATGGGCATGATCCTGCTGTCCGGCATTGTCGTCAACAATTCCATCCTTCTGGTTGATTTTATTGAAACCGCACGCGCCGGTGGGATGAAAACCCAAACGGCCGTCGAAGAGGCGATCCGCCGCCGGATGCGGCCGATTTTAATGACGGCCCTGAGCACCATTGCCGGAATGCTGCCCATTGCCGCGGAAATGGCGGTCGGACTGGAAAGGCTGTCGCCGCTGGCGGTGGTGGCGATCGCCGGACTGCTGGTTTCCACGTTCCTGACACTGGTGTATGTGCCGGTGATCTATATGCTCTTTGAACGAATCAGAATAAAAATGATGAAGTCGGTAAAAATAACGGATGAAGAACCGATGGCAACAAGTTAACGAAAGGAGGGATATTGTCATGACCAATCCAAAGCTTAGAGCATTATTTCTGTTCATACTCGCCTTGACATTCGGTGTCTTGATTTTTGGGGGATATTTGATCAACAAGGAAAAACCTCCGATTCCCGCTATCATTGTCACGCCTTCCGGTGAACCCTTGATTACCGGCGAGGAGATCATCGGCGGCCAGAACTACTATTTCAGCCGGGGAGGGCAGCATATCGGCACCATATGGGGACATGGCTCCTATCTGGCGCCCGACTGGTCCGCTGATTTTCTGCATCGGATGGGACTTTTTCTGGCGGCGCGCCATCACGGCCTTTCGGTAGTGGAGGCCGAGGTCTTCTCTCAAGCTGAATTCGAAAGGCTGGAATCCATAGAACGCGCTCGTTTGAGCGCCCTGGTCCGGCAGGAAATAAAGACCAACCGGTATGATGCCGGGACCGGATTGTTGAATTTTACCCAGTACCAGGCCGAGGCATTTCAAGCGCTGACCAAATACTATACGACACTTTTTAAAAACGGTAATGAACGGATGGGTCTCCAGTCCGGAATCGTTCGTACCGAGGAACAAGGACGCCTTGTATCGGGTTTCTTTGCCTGGCTGGCCTGGTCGGCCGGTACGCTTCGTCCGGACAGGGAGTATACCTATACGACCAACTGGCCGTATGATCCGCTGGTGGGCAATGAACCGTTGCCGGATTTCGTGATATGGTCCATCGTCAGTGTGATACTTCTGATTTTCGGCATTGCCGCTTCGCTTTTTGTGTATCAGCGCTATATCGGACGCGACGAATATGAGACCGACCTTGTGAAGGATTTACCGGAACCTGATCCAACCCCCAGCCAGAAGGCTACCCTGCTGTACTTTGTAACCGCGATCGCACTGTTTCTGCTTCAGATCGGTCTGGGGTCCGTGACCGCCCATTATACGGTAGAAGGAACTCTTTTTTACGGGATTCCCCTGGGCGATATTTTACCGTATGCGGCCGTGCGCACGTGGCATCTTCAACTGGCGATTTTTTTTATTGCCACCTGTTTTCTGGCCGCCGGTCTGTTTATCGGACCTTTTGTAGGCAAGGAACCAAAACGTCAGGGGACCTGGGTACTCGTTCTGTTTGGCGCTATTGTTGTCGTGGTTCTTGGTTCCTTAAGCGGCACCTGGCTATCCGTGGCCGGCTTGTTCGGAGACCAGGGGTTTTATCTCGGCCATCAGGGATATGAGTATATTGAGCTGGGAAGGGTATGGCAGCTGCTCCTGATTGCCGGAATGATCATCTGGCTGGTTCTGGTCTTCCGGTCCATCCGTCCTGCCGTTCGCGATGAAAAAGACAACGGCGGCATGACCCATATGCTTTTGTACAGCACCATCAGCATCCCGCTGTTTTACATGGCCGGTCTGCTGTATGGCAAAGGGAGCCATCTCTCTGACGCCGAATACTGGCGCTGGTGGGTGGTCCATTTGTGGGTGGAAGGATTTTTCGAGGTTTTTGCGACAGTGGTCATGGCCTTTCTGCTTTCCCATATTGGAGTCGTCAGCAAAAAATTTGCACTGACAACCATCCATTTTACGATCTTCCTCTATCTGGGCAGCGGCGTTATCGGTACGTTTCACCATCTTTACTGGACCGGGGTGCCAACACCGATTATTGCCCTGGGAGCCGTTT
Organism: Desulfobacteraceae bacterium; assembly: GCA_003599865.1. Classification (GTDB taxonomy): domain Bacteria; phylum Desulfobacterota; class Desulfobacteria; order Desulfobacterales; family SURF-7; genus QZKS01. Next base: position 9,592 of record QZKS01000077.1, on the reverse strand, counting down.
TTTCAGCATTGGAAGTCGTTCCTCTGTCCCTGCTCGGATTTGAAGCCGCACACAATTTACGGGTGATTCAGACCGGCGGACAAGGCTATGCCTATAAATGGCCGATCTATTTCTTTGTATCGGTGGCGTTCTGGAACCTTGTGGGTGCCGGCATGTTCGGGTTTTTGATCAATCCCCCGATTGTTCTGTACTATGCGCAGGGCATCAATACCACGCCGATTCACTCCCATGCAGCCCTTTTCGGTGTGTATGGAATGCTGGCGATTTCACTCCTTCTTTTTTCGGTACGTCATATCGTCAAAAAAATGTCCTGGTCCGATGTCATGCTGAAATGGAGTTTCTGGGGTTTGAACATCGGTCTGGCGAGCATGATGGTTTTCAGCCTGATTCCAATCGGATTTTATCAGTTTTACTATGCCGTTAAATATGGATTGTGGTTTGCCCGCAGTCCGGAGATCACCTCCGGTTCGGTTATTCGGACCTTAAGCTGGTTCCGGCTGGTTCCGGATCTGATCTTTTCCGCCGGGGCTTTCCTGTTGTTTGCTTTTTTAATTCGGGCTATCTGGCTTTCCTTTATCAAAAAGACAAGCGTTTCATCATCAAAGATGCGTGGGTAGCAAAAGGACTACCGGGGAATAAAAGGGGTGCCCATGATATAATGCTTTTCTACTCAGGGGAATTTGGAGGACACCCCTACCTAATTGCGGTGTCAATAAATTTTTGAATTAAGTATACTGTCCCCGGAATTCCCGATTATTTTTTGGCGCGCCACATTAATCCGACTTCCTGCGAGAATCATTTGAATTTGCCTTTCGCTTAATGAATGCTCGACTGGATAGGTTTCATTCCTGGTTTCATTTTGTATGGAAAATTTTCTTTTTATGGATATCGCCTGTTTGATCGATTCCACCAAAAGAACATCGCCTTGTTCAATTCTATGATAATCCAATTGTTCGCAAAACGTAAGCGGCAGAATACCGAAATTACATAAATTCTGTCCATGTATCCTTGCGAAACTTTTGGCCAAAATCATCCTGACACCAAGGAATCGGGGACCGATAACTGCATGTTCGCGGCTGGAACCCTGTCCATAGTTCCTGCCGGCAACAACAATGGAATCCACCCGGTGCAGTTCAGTTGCCCTTTCATAATAAGAAGGGTCGATCCGATCGAAGGTAAAACGGCTGATTTCCGGAATATTGCTTCGAAAGGGCAGAACCTTTGTTCCGGCAGGCATAATTTCATCCGTTGATACATCGTCGCCGACTTTCAGCAGTACCGGTCCTCTCAAAATCTCCGGCATCGGACTGAAGGAGGGCATTGGTTTGATATTCGGCCCTTTTACCAGTTCGACTGACATATCGGTCGAATCCGGAGGAACCAGCATCTGGTTGTTAATGATAACGGATGCCGGCTCTTGAAATGCCGGATAGGGCATATCCATTTTCCGGGGATCGGTTATTTTTCCGAATATTGCCGATGCGGTTGCTGTCTCCGGACTGCATAGATACACCTGATCCTCCTTGACTCCTGATCGGCCGGGGAAATTGCGCGGCACGGTACGCAGGCTGATCCGTCCGGTCGCCGGTGCCTGTCCCATGCCGATACAGCCGTTACATCCAGCCTGGTGGATCCGGGCACCGGCACGTATCAGTTTTTCCAGGTACCCCCTCACAACAAGATTTTCCAAAATTTGGCGGGAGGTAGGATTGATATCAAACGATACATGATCCGGAATTCGTCGTCCGTCCACCATCAGTGCCGGTATGGCAAAATCACGGAAACCCGGGTTTGCCGAGGAGCCGATATAGGTCTGATAAATCTCTTTGCCTGCAACTTCTTCTACCGGTACAACATTTCCAGGGCTGCTGGGACATGCAATCAAAGGAACCAATCGGGATAGATCAATTTCATCAAACTCGTCATAAACAGCTCCGCTATCCGCGACGATTTCTTTCCAGCAATGACCGCGTTCCTGTTGGTCCAGAAATGTTCTTATTGTAACATCCGAAGGAAAGACGGTTGAGGTGGCACCCAACTCAGCACCCATGTTTGCAATGACATGTCGATCCATTGCCGAAAGGTTCTCCAATCCCGGCCCGAAATATTCGATGATTTTTCCGACTCCACCGGCAACACCATGGCGGCGCAGCATCTCCAGGATAACGTCCTTGGCACTTACCCAATCCGGAAGCCGTCCGGTTAGATGCACACCGAGGATCTTCGGCATTCGAAGATAATAAGGTTCGCCGGCCATTGCCATCGCAACTTCCAAACCTCCCGCCCCCATGGCCAGCATTCCAAGTGCGCCGGCTGCGCAGGAGTGACTGTCGGACCCCAATAATGTTTTGCCCGGGATACCGAATTTTTCCATATGAACCGGATGGCTTACACCATTCCCCGGACGGCTGTACCACACACCGAATTTCCGGCAGGCACTGCGAAGAAATAAATGATCATCGGCATTCTTAAAATCCGTTTGCAGCAGATTATGATCAACATATTGAGCTGAAAGCTCCGTTTTTACCATGTTGATCCCCATCGCTTCCAGCTCAAGCATAACCATCGTGCCTGTGGCATCCTGGGTAAGGGTTTGATCGATTTTCAGACCAATTTCTACACCTGCCAGCGGTTTTCCGGAAACCAGATGGCCTTCGATCAATTTTTGCGTCACGTTCATACCCATATCTCGAACCTCCTTACCGGAAATATTTTTTATTCATCGCGGTCGTGTAAGTTCAGTATAAACGGGGGAGGGGATTTCACAAAATCCCCTCCGGTTATTACTTTATTGAAACAGTTTGGATTATCTATTGGGGGCAGTAGGAGACACATTTTGCGCGTTTGATTTCGCAAACCGATCTGTCTTCTCCGCTATCAAGACATTTTTGGATAACCGAACGGCAATGACGTCCGCAATCCAACTCTTTTTCCTTTGATTTATTGTTCATAAGATCACCTCCTCTATCATGAAAGTGAGTCATGAAGGGTTGTATTTTTTGATATGCACATCACTATATTATCCCGACTGATTGTTGACCGGAATCGTCAAGACCGGTATGGTTGCATTTTTCACCACCTTGTCTGCTACACTGCCAAACTGAAAATGTCCTTTGGTGCCCTTTGTCGACATCACAACCATATCGATCTTTTCATCATCAATCAGCTTGAGGATTTCCTGGGCCGGATCACCGACCCGAATATGCCGAATATATAACGGGCAATTTTCGAGATGCCGCGAACAGATTTGCTCCAGCCGTTCATCGGCTTTTTGGTTTTCCCATTCTACCAGTTTTTCAACATGTGCCGGATCAAATTTTCCATACCATTCCTTGTGATGTGCAATATCCTCAATAACATACAGTACATGAATTTCAGGGCCGTATCTTTCCGTTATCGACTTTACGTAATCAAGCGCATTTTTTGCGCTTGCTGAAAAATCCGTAGGCCAAAGAATTTTTCGAATTTCCATGGCACACCTCCATCAATATCGGCACGGTATGATTTTGCCGCGCCGTATAATATAATGATATGATTTCATTAGCGATTTTATTAACAATCGTCACAAACATCATTCAGGACAATCTGTTCAGTCGGTCAGCAAGGAGGAGAGTAACCGGAGGCCGGAGATCATATCGCTAATAGAATATAAGAATAGGATAAGATCAATTCCTTGAAGGTCAAGGATCATAAGAAAATGAATTCGAATTCGGGGGACACCATATCTAATTGCGTGTCAATAAATTTTTGAAGTAAGCATGCTGTCCCCGGAATTACGCAAGGAATTGACAAACAAGGGCTTTTATGGATAACGTAATACGAATGTTTTTCCTGAATGATAAATCTTAAAGGAGCAAATCCATGAGCAAACCGAATGAAACGGGAACGACCCGGCGTGGTTTTTTACAGCAGACGGCTGTGGCTGCCATTGGGCTGTCAGTATCCATGCAGGCGGTTGGATGCAGTCAAATACAGATCACCCGGGAGCATGCTTATGATGTTTTGATCCGGAACGGGCAGATTTATGATGGAACCAATTCAAATCCGTATTTTGCCGATATCGGGATAAAAGGAGACAGGATTGTCGCAATCGGAGATCTGGATAATGATGCTGCAACGGTGATCGATGCGGATGAGAAGGTCATTACACCTGGTTTTATCGATATCCATACTCATTGTGACCTTACTTTCAAGAAGGCGGGCTGGAAACGATACGGGGCATACCTGATGCCGAGCTGGAAAGGGAACTACAACTATCTATATCAGGGTGTGACAACCGTTGTGACCGGTAATTGCGGGTGGGGGTACTCGGATATCAATGAGTGGATGGATCTGGTGGATTCGGTTTCTTTTGGAACAAATGTCTATCAGCTTGCACCTCATGGCGTGATTCGGGAAGCATTGTTTGGCAACAACCAGCCTCGGATTCTGACTCAGAATCAACAGGAAGCCATGAAGCGCAGGGTTCAGGAAGAGATGGAAAAAGGGTGTGTGGGGCTTTCAACCGGGCTGGAGTATGCGCCTGGATTTCTTTCAACAACAGAGGAATTGATCGAACTGGCCCGGATTGCCCGGAAATGCGGCGGTATCTATACCACTCATGTGCGTGACGAATCCGGAAAACGATACCCGGACGGCAGAATCGGCGTGATCGAGGCGGTAAAAGAGGCCATTGAAATCGGCAGGCGGGCAGAAGTTCCGGTTGAGATATCCCATCTGAAAATCAGTGCACCGTTTGAAAATGTATCTGCAGACCAGCTTCTGGATGTGATCGAACAGGCACGCATGGAAGGGATGGATATCACAGCCGATCAATATCCCTATAACCTGAGTTCAACGACACTGACCTATCTTCTTCCCAATCAATATCTGTCCGGCAGCGGTGTTCCGGATAGATTCAAGACCAGAGACGGAAAACAGCAGATCCGGAATGAGATCGCACAGGTATTTACCTACCTGGGACCCGAAAAGACATATATTACATTTTATCCGGAAAAAAGCGACTTTGAAGGAAAAACCATAGCGGAAATCGCTGAAATGGAAGGCCGGACTCCCGAAGAATCCTATGTGGATATGGTATGTGAAGACACAGTACCGCTGGCGATATTTTATGCTCAGAGTCTGAAGATTGTGGAAGACCTGATGCCGAAGGATTATATCATAACCGCATCAGACGGCTGGACAATTCCAAAAGGAATGACCATGCCGCACCCCCGGACATACGGCACATTTCCAAAAAAGCTGAAAGAGTATGTGATCAAAAGAAAAATGATAAGTTTAAGCCAGGCAATACGTTCCATGACCAGCCTGCCGGCTGAAAAGTTCAATATCAAGGCAAGAGGGAAAATTGCAGTTAACTATTATGCGGATATCGCGGTAATAGACTTACAGTCGGTTACGGATCATGCAACAGTTGCATCGCCCCATCAGTACTCGGAAGGCATTACCCATCTGCTGGTTAATGGCGAGCTTTCAATTGAAGATGGAGTTGCGACCGGCATCAGAGGAGGCAGAACACTGCGGAGAGGATAGATGATAAGGAGGACCTTTGCTGAATAAGGTCCTCCGTGTCCGATCAGAAATTGCTCAGATGAAATGGATTACTTGTTGTAATATCAGACCATATGTAACCCTTATTTTGCATCGGCAAGAATGATCGCCCGGACCGGTGAAGGATATCCTTCCACGGTTTTGTTCGGATCCCGGTCATCCAGAAAGTCTTCGAGAGATTCGGTATCCACCCATTCGGTCCGGTGCTGTTCTTCCGAAGTCGTCCGGGTGATGTCGATGCACCGGATGTGGTGAAATCCGGTCCGGACAAGCCAGGTCCGCAGACACGGGACCGTGGGGATAAAATACACATTGTTCATTTTGGCATACCGGTTTTCGGGAACCAGGGCCAGATCGGCATCTCCTTCCAGGATCAGGGTTTCCAGGACGAGTTCTCCTCCTGTTTTCAGGCAGGATCGAATCCGGAGGAGCATGTCCAGGGGCGATCTGCGATGATACAGAATCCCCATGCAGAAAACCGTGTCAAACCATTCCTTCATTACCGGCATTTCTTCAATCTTCAGCGGCAGGCAGCATAGCCTGTCAAACTGAAGATAGGTCTGCAGGGCATGATACTGAAAGTAGAACGTCAGGTAGGGCTCGATTCCGATCACGCATTCCGGCTGCTGGGAGGCCATTTTAAACATGTAATATCCGTTGCTGCTCCCGATATCCAGAATCCGTTTATGGGCAAGGGGGGCGATATGATCTTTCAGGCGGTTCCATTTCATGTCCGAGCGCCATTCCGTGTCAATATCGATGCCGAATAGTTGAAACGGCCCTTTGCGCCAGGGATTCAGCTGCCTAAGGCAGTGAAGAAGATTATTTTTTTCTTCCGGTGTGATGTCTTCTTTGCGGCCGATCCGGACCCGATCCGAAAGCACATCGATGGAAGAAGGTTTGATTTCGGGAAGCGCTTCGAGTGTTTTCCGGTATTTCCTCCCCTTGATGTTCCCGCCGAAGATTTCGGCCTGTTTTTTCTCCAGGATCGGCTGAATCATTTCCGCGTAATCACCGAGCAGCCGGTTCAGGAGGATATTGTTTTCCATTATTTTTGACATAGGATGGAACAGAAATTAAACCATTTGAACCAGGCATCCATTTTCCGGAATCCGATCTGTTCAAGACGGGCCAGGTGTGTTTCAATCGTTTCCGGGATCAGGACATTTTCCAGGGCTTCCCGTTTCTGGCTGATCTCCAGTTCACAGTATCCGTTTTCCCGCTTGAAGTCATAATAAAAATCTTTCTGGAGCTGCGCAAATGAATCGTCCGGATGAACAATTTTTTCCGTAAACAGGAAGACACCGTCCGGAACAAGGGCGGAATAAATCCGTTCCAGCAGTTCATACCGGTGATGCACGGGCAGAAACTGGAGGGTCAGGTTGAGAATGACGACCGATGCATCGGCGAGGTCGACATTCATGATATCATTGCATTGCAGGATGATCCGTTCCTTTCCGGGGCAGGAGGCCAGCTTTTCCTGATAAACGGTCAGCATGGGGTTGGAGCTGTCCACGGCAATCATGCTGAAAGGGTCGCACATGATGCCGCACAGATGGATTCCAAGATTGCCGTTGGAGCAGCCCAGATCATAAATTTTTGAATTTTTTTGATAAAAAAGCCGGATCAGTTCGGCCTGACGCTTGATGATCTCCTGATAAAACGGCACGGAACGCTGAATCATGTCATCAAAGACATCCGCAACCGCCTGATTGAATTCAAACGGCGGAACTTTTTTCCGTGGTGTTTTGTATATCGTATCTTTCGGCATAAGGTCACGCCTGCCCGGCTTTCTCCATTTCCCTGTCCCGAAGTTCTCTCCGCAAAATTTTCCCGACACTGCTTTTGGGGAGATCCTTGATGAATTCAATCTGTTTTGGAATCTTATACGCCGCCAGTCGTTCTTTGCAAAAGGCTTTGACCTCTTCAGGCGTGCAGGATTCCCCGTCTTTTAACACGATAAAGGCTTTGATGGTTTCTCCCCGGTAGCTGTCCGGAATACCGACCGTGCAGGCTTCCAGAATTTTGGGATGCTCAAACAGCACCTTGTCCACTTCCACCGGATAGATATTGTATCCTCCGGCGATGACCATATCCTTTTTCCGGTCAATGATGGACAGGTAGCCGTCTTCGTCGAATTTTCCGATATCCCCGGTCAGAAACCATCCGTCTTTGATGACCTCGTGCGTTTCCTTTTCTTTTTTATAATAACCGGCCATGATCTGAGGCCCTGTGATTTTAATTTCCCCGATTTCACCGACCGGCAGTTCCTTTTCCGGATTATCCTTGTCAACGATCCGGATATCGGTATCCGGAACCGGACATCCCACGGTTCCGGGTTTGACTGCTCCTCCCCACGGCGTGGCACAGACAATGGGGGATGTTTCGGTTGATCCGTAGACTTCACACATCAGGGCGCCGGTAAGATTTTTCAGGTCACGGATGGTATCGGAGGCAAGGGGTGCGGCACCGGAAAAAAAGCCTTTGATGGAGGAAAAATCCAGCTTCCGGAATTCCGGATCATTGAGCAGGCCGACAAAGATGGTGGGTACGCCGGGAAGGAATGTGGGCCGGTATTTTTTGATCAGCTCGATATTGATCTTGGGTTCCGGCCGGGGAACCAGAATGATCCCGTGGGCCATCCAGGCGCTGTAATTCTGAATGGCGGTAAATCCGGCGGAATGAAAGACCGGGAAATTGCCCATCAAAGTTTCTTCTCCCTCTTTGAGATCCGGAAACCAGGAGGCGAACTGCTGCACGTTGGAGCTTAAATTGGCATGGGTGAGCATGACGCCCTTGCTGACTCCGGTCGTGCCGCCGGTATAGATCAATGCCGCGGTGTTTTCCCACTTGCCTTTTTCCGCCACCGGGTCTGAAGAATATTTTCGAATGATATCCTGAAAAACAACCACATTTTCGGTTGGGATAATTTTGCGCACCATTTCTTTTTTGACAAACGGAAAAAGCTGTTTCTTGGGAAACGGGAGATAGGAGTTGATATGGCAGGCGATAATTTTTTGTATTTTTGTCTGGGATTGAATTTTTTCAATCCGGGGTACGAGAAGAGAGAGGGTCACAATGATCTTTGCATCGGAATCATTCAGCTGGTACGCAAGCTCTCTCTCAGTGTACAAGGGGTTGTTCTGGGCGATCACGGCCCCGATCCGGAAGATGGCCATATCGGCAATAAACGCCTGGGGGATGTTGGGAAGGCATACCGCCACCTTGTCACCTTCGGAAATACCGGCATCCAGCAAAACCCTTGCAAACTGATTGACCATGGCATCATACTGTTGGTAGGTGATGATTTTCCCCATATAATTCAGGGCTGTTTTGGAAGGGAATTTTTTGGCCGACCGCGTCAGTGCTTGAGAAATGGTGATCTTTTCATAGTCAATTGTCCTGGGGACACCTTTTGCATAGGATTTATGCCAGATCTTTTCCTGCATCGCAACACCTCCGTCTATCCAGTGAATGTCGGGTTAACATCAAAAAAGAAGGCCCTGCCGATCAAAGAAACATGTTGACAAATAGAATGATTTTTGTCGGTTATAGGTACGTTACACAATGCAGGGCAGGTGTCAAGCGATTCTAAGGTGGTTTGGGGTAAACCGCATTTGAAGAGCGATCTTTATTTAAATTCCCCCCTTGGGGGGCTTGGGGGGTGTCTTGGTTTTTCGATGAAAACATTACACCCCCCTTAATCCCCCCTATAATTGTGCCATATGGCCAAGAGGAGAATTTTAGTGTAATGATGATGAACCGATCTCATCTTTTCGGCAAACGTAGGGAGGGCGTAGCCCGACCGGAGTTTGCCGAAAATGCTTCTTTCTTTACGACTTGGAGGTTCATCATGATCAATAATACATCCTTACAAAAATGGAACCGATTAGCTCAGAAGCAGCTTGACCAGCAATTTCTGAATAAAATTGCATCCGGCCTTGAATGTTCACCGTTTGAAGCACAAGCCATTCTGGAAACGGTTCTTGATGTTTATAAGCCCCTTTTTGAAACAAGCGGTGCCATTAAGCCCGGCCAACTA
>QZKS01000092.1 GCA_003599865.1 Desulfobacteraceae bacterium | reverse complement strand
TGTTCAAAGAGGGCTTACTGCCGATAATATTGTCTGGGCCTTCACGGACGCGACCGGTATAACCAATTTCTGGGCGCCATTAACATGGTTATCAATCATCATCGACTACGAACTGTATGGCATGAATGCAGGAGGATATCATGTAACCAATCTGATTATCCACATCGCAAACAGCTTGCTGGTACTTCTTGTATTCTATAAAATGACCGGGGCATTATGGAAGAGTCTGTTTATGGCAGCCATGTTTGCGCTTCATCCCCAGCATGTTGAATCCGTAGCCTGGATTACAGAGCGCAAGGATGTGTTGAGTGCATTTTTTTGGCTGCTTACCATGCTTTCTTACGCTTTTTATATCAAAAACCCCAGAATCCATCTCTATATAGTCACGATATTGTGTTTTGTTATGGGCCTAATGTCCAAACCTATGTTGGTAACACTCCCCTTTGTGCTTCTCCTGCTTGATTACTGGCCGCTGAAACGAATCCAAATATCAAACCTATCCGAAACGACGCTAATTATTTACAGACACTTCATCGAAAAATTGCCTTTTTTTTTCCTGATTATTATTATCAGTGTTGCTGCTTTCATAACACAAGACAAAGGGGATGCCCTGCCATCCATTACACGGATTTCTCCTCTGCTGAGGATCGAAAATGTGGCAATATCCTACATCAAATATCTATGGAAAACGATATGTCCGTTCGACTTATATGTGCCGTACCTGTTCCCGAGAAGCATACCACTTTGGTCCGTGATTGGATCACTCATAGTCATTGCATCTGTATCCATATTTGCCGTTAAGAATGTCAAAAGATTTCCCTGGTTCATTATTGGCTGGTTATGGTATTTGGGGACAATGGTCCCGGTAATAGGGTTTGTCGTTATTGCTGATCAAGCCATGGCAGATCGTTATACATATATACCACACATTGGAATATTCATCATTTTTGCCTGGAGCATCCCCGCGCTATTGGTTCAACTACCCAATAGAAAAGCGTTCCTCATTATTGCAGCGACCTGTTCAATCACCATGCAATCCGTCATTGCTGCCAATCAAGTCCGATACTGGAAAGACAGCCGGTCATTATTTGAACACACAACAAATATAGCCGACAGCAACTATCTCGCATACAACAACCTCGGACTTGCCTATCAACGAGATGGTGAAATACAAAAAGCAATTCAGTCATTTCAAAGGTCAGTGCAGTTGAACCCCATGTATTTTTCAGCTTACAATAACCTTGGGGTTGTCGAGGAAAGTATCGGAAATGCACAACAGGCTATCAATCTTTATAAAATTGCAATCCGGTTGAAACCTGAATTCAAGGAACCATATATTAATCTTGCTTTCATCCTTCTTCATACCGGAGAGATCGGGCAGTCTATCGAATATGGTGAAAAAGCGGTGTTACTGGACCCGACATTTACACCCGCTTATATTATTCTGGGAGATGCTTATAAAAAAAGTGGATATCTGCAAAAGTCGATTCAGATGTACCAAAAAGCACTTCAGCTTGATAACAGGTCTGATCAGGCTCATAGCCGGATAGGAGATGCCTATCTAAAAGGCCATCGAATTGAGGATGCCCTATTTCACTTTCGAACAGCCGTCCGGATCAATCCGTCTGATATGAATTATCAAAGAAACCTTATGAAAGTGATTGCAGTACAAGCTGAAATCGACAAACAAATTACACTCACTGCTCTGGAATTAAAACAACATCCTTTTTCGCCGGACATGCACAATAAACTCGGTCTGCTGTTCAAACAAAAGGGAAAAACTGAAAAAGCAATCATTCAATTTAAAAAGGCTCTTTCCATCCGTCCTGATTTTACGCCGGCTTTATTCAATCTTGTTAAAACATATATCGATAATGATAACCGAACGGAAATTGAACCTTATCTGCAAAAAATTCTTGACTCCCATCCCGGCGATAGTGATTATTCCTATAACATTGCATGCCTGTATGCAAAACTGAATGACAAAATGGAAGCGGTCAAATGGCTTTCACGATCTATTGATGATGGATACAATAACCAGGTGTTGATGCAAACCGATACCGATCTTGAAAATATCAGGGGTACGGATGAATTTAACGATATATTGAAAAAAATGTATTTAAAATAATAAGGCCGGTTTATTTGTCAGGCGGGAATTTTCAAAAGACTAAAAGAATCTAGAAGAAGCCAAGTGAGGCGACACTGACAATCCTGCTTTGGTTTACAAAATAAGTTGTCATCGTGGTTGCATCGTCCTGTCTGTCATTCGCATATGCACCGTCAAGTATTGCGTTAACCCCCAACGATGCAGGCTCTGCCGCCGGTGATATGTCTCCTGATATTACGCCGGCATCCCCCATTGGAGCGGCTAATGCACCGGCATCACTGGCGGCACTCGCACCAAAACGACCGGTAACCTGATCCAGTTCGGCATCTTTCATTTGATCCAAAGCAAAGGATACAATTGGTATAAGACAAAAAATTGTTATGAGTACAATCTTTTTCATAAAAACCATTTTTTAAACGAATTCAATGAGATTCTAACTGTGAACATCGTTTAACATATAAAACATAAATTTGTCAAGCTTTTTATTTTATTTATTATGATAAAGACGCAAAGGTGATGAACTCGTAAAAAAGTCGAATTTGAGACGGCTTTGAAAAAAGTTCAAGATCAAGGCGCGCAAATCCCGAGGAATGATGAGTACTTGGCGTACGCCGCAGTGACGAGGGATGCAGCGCAAAGCAAATATTGGACTTTTTACGAAGCCGTCAAAGGTAACAGGTATATTCTCAAGTAAAACAGTATTGACAAAAAAACATTATCAATGTAAACGGTGTTTATATATAAAAATCTGGATACACTATTTAGAATATGCATTATAAAAAACAATTACCGACATCTTTTTTATTTTTCCTTTTGCTTCTGAGCTTCCTGTCATGCAGCAACGATAGTGGTGGAGATAATACCCCTCCTCCAAGCTATGAAGGAAATGCCACAATCGAATTCACCTATAAAGAAGGGTTAGGATCAAGCAGAGTCAGTTCCCTTGAACTGTATATTTATGATAGTGAGAACAATCAGACATATTTTCAACAATGGAATTATACTGATTTAAGCAAACTTCTATTTGAATCCGAAGACGATTCGATTTTACTTGAAAATGTCCCTGCGAATCCGGAATGCAAATTGATTGTTCTGGGAAAACAGATAGACGGTGATATTGTTACACGGGCTGAAAAAGACAGCTTTTCTATCGATTCCTCACGTGTTACAAATCCGGTAACACTTACCTCACAAAACTTTTGCACAGATTTGACTTCTCCGATTGACAGATCTACAAGCACAACTGATACCCTGCCCAATTTTACATGGGAGCCTGTCCCCGGAGCCGTAAGCTATAGAATCGTGGTAAGCGAAAGAAGAGATAATTTTTTATCTCTCATTGATGAAATAGCCAATGAAAATGAATTCCCATCAACAATCATTAAAGAACATGCTCTTTATCAAAGCTCTGAAGAAATTGAACCGGAAAAATACTATCCCTTCCCGGATACCGGACAAGAAACTTTTTATGACAGCTTGGATACAATTCGCCCGGCTCCGCAAAGTCCTGAAGATCCTAATTACGGTGATTATTACGGTCAGGATGCCCAGTATCTGTATCTTTCACCATCATATTCAGCGATTGAATTTGACGGAACGGAGCACTTTGAAACAGAAAATGAGATTAAAAAATATCGATGGGAAGTTTATCCGATAGATGAATTCGGAAATATCGGATATTCATGCGACCGTTATGATTTTTATATAATATGGCGAATGAATAGAGATAATATCACAGGCTTAACATGGGAAGTCAAAACTGTTCTGGATGATTCCATTCATGAAAAGGATAAAAAGTTTACATGGCAGGAGGCCGCCCTTTTCGTAGAAGACCTGAACGTGAAAACTTTTGGTGGTTATAATGACTGGAGATTGCCGACCATTAAAGAACTTTATTCCTTGATGCGGGATCCGGTTACCAAGAATAGCCTCTTGTTCGATGAACACTTTTTCCCCAACACTGTTCCTGCACCTTTTCGATCTTCAACCTTATACGCAGGCTATGAAACAAAATTTGAGGACGATATCAGCGCCTGGATTGCCGATTTTTCAACCGCACGTGTTTCTGAATTTAATTATACAAAGGAGCCGTTACGGGTCAGAGCCGTGCGTGGGACCGCAGTCCCCTCTTATTTTGAAGATAATGGAGATAATACGGTTTCATACTACACCTTCGACAAATCATCCGGAGACTACTTACCCAGGCTGATGTGGTCTAAAGAGGTATCCCCCACACCCATGACATGGCAAGAAGCATTGGAATACTGTGAGGACTTGGTTGCTGCAGGGCATGATGACTGGAGATTGCCCAACAAGAATGAACTGCAATCCATTATCGATTACACCAGACGTGAAGGAATTGATCCCGATAATAATGGAATAAAGGACGAATCCGCAATTGTGACAGTACTTAGCGGATCTGATCCGGCTTCTATTGCGCTTCAATACTGGAGTTCAACAACATCAATATTTAACCCACGAAATGCTTATACAATACATTTTGGAACAGGCGCATGCTCAACAAATAATAAGGTAGGATCAATAATCCCCCCCCTTGACCCAGAGCCGCCCCCTATCTGGGTACGCCCTGTGCGCAATCTCCCATAGTCTCAATTATTTTTTTAAAGACTATCAACTATTTCATTGGCAAGACAGGCTTCTGATTTGCGGAAAAGGTATTGACATAGTTTTTCTATTAGTGTAAACAACGTTCTGCCAGACAAACTTTGTGTTATTCCGGCATACCGATAAAGTTCGAAGTCTTGTGGTTAAAGCTATATTTATACTTAAATATCAAAATATTATACTCATTCATCTCTTGTAGCTGACAAGGCGGAGCCATATCTGCATTACAGTGGATATCTCCCCTTTTTTTTGACAATAATTAATACATCTGACGTACTATGTATCTCATCCAGTATTCAAAATCCACTTTATTTATATCTCTTTTTTATTTCCGATAATTCTCATAAAACCATATCCGTATAAAAATAACCATAGCAGTCAGGAGGGGGAAATGGCATATACTCCATTACATCCGGGTAATATCCTGTCAGAGAAACTCGGTGAACTTGGGATGAGCGCTGCTGAGTTGGCACGGGAGGTCCATGTCCCAGCAAACCGCATCTCACAAATTATTGCCGGGAAACGATCAATCACTGCAGATACCGCATTGCGATTGGGCAAATGGTTTGGCACAAGCCCTCACATCTGGCTAAAGCTGCAACTATCTTATGAACTGTATATGGCAAGACAAAGGATTGGGTTAAAGCTTGAAAAAATATCACCGAGAAAAGCTTGATATCAAATAAAAATAATGAGGTCATACTTTGAACAATACCCCCATTTCCATTTCTATTGTTATTCCGGTTTATAATGAAGAAGACAACATAGAATCCCTCCATCATGAGATCAGAACGGTTTGTGAAAAAGAAAGATATATTTATGAAATCATCATAATTGATGATGGGTCTTTTGATAAAACACCGGAAATAGCCAAACGGCTTTCACCTGTCACTTTATTAAAATTCAGGAAAAACTATGGTCAAACCTCTGCATTTGATGCGGGAATTAAGCATGCAAATAATGAATTAATCATAACGATGGATGGCGACGGGCAAAATGATCCGGCTGATATTCCACGACTAATCGAGTACTTAAAAAAAGAAAACCTTGATATTGTCTCAGGTTGGAGAAAAAATCGGCATGACCCTATCTCCAAAAAATTGATTTCAAGAGCAGCGAACTATTTCCGATACTTGCTAATCCATGATGGGATTAATGATAGCGGGTGTTCACTGAAAGCATATCGTCGTCTATGCTTCCAAAATTTAACTCTCTATGGTGAAATGCATAGATTTATACCCGCTCTACTAAAAATTAAAGGCTTTAAAATAGGAGAAATAGAGGTCAATCATCGCCCAAGAAAAGGTGGAGTCAGTAAATATGACTGGAAAAGAACATTGAAGGGTTTTGTAGATATCATTTCTGTCTGGTTTTGGACAAAATATGCGGTTCGCCCATTGCATTTACTAGGCGGTGGAGGCCTTTTCATGATTGGAATTGGAATTCTTTTAGCATTTTATACGACATATCTCTATATTGTCGGGCATAATCTGTCTGATACCATGGAACCGCTTTTAACTGCATTCTTTCTTTTTATGGGTGTCCAGTTTTTTATTTCAGGCCTGATCGCCGATATGCTGTCAAAGACCTATTATGAAAAAACAAAAGACACGCCATATAATATTGACACAATAGTCATTAACCCTCGCGTCATAACGGAAAACGATTCACAACCAAAACCATCTGAACAATCATAAATCAACTTTTGCGAAACAGGCATGAATTACCGTAAAGATTTACATAAGGGTAAAATTCAAAGAGGAAACTTTCAGGCAACGATCCAATTTCTTATAGACTGGAAACATCTTCTTCAGGGTAAAAGGATACTGGAAATAGGATGTGGTGCGGGTCATCTCACTGACTACCTTCTTAAGAATGGGTTTGATGCTTTTGGTATAGATATCTCTAAAGATTTAATCAATTATGCCCAAACAACATATTTACATAAAAAATACATACTCATGGATGCTCAACAAATTGCTCTGCCGGATAATTCCTTTGACATTGTCTTAAGCTTTGACGTCCTGGAGCATCTTCCCAGAGCAGAAAAACATATAGACGAAGTAAAACGCATTTTGAAAAGAGACAGTTATTATATATTTCAGACACCGAATAAATTATTCAATATCCCCTTTGAAATAATAAAAAATAAAAGTTTTACAAAGCACAGACAATACCATTGTTCTTTAAAAACCTACTGGTCATTAAAAAAACTCTTTCGTAGCGATTTTACAGTTCAAATCATCAAATGTGATATGAATACTGATTTTTTAAAAAACAAGCTAACCAAAACATTCGGCACTGCAGGCTTGATCATGAGTCAGATACCATTTGAAAGGTTTCCTGCATTTCTGCAGACAAATTTTTTCGGACTGGCGCAACTTAAATGAAAATTCTTATGCTTAATTATGAATTCCCTCCATTAGGAGGGGGTGCCGCAAATGCGACAAGCCATATATTGAAAGAATTTTCAAATTTTAACGATCTGAATATACACC
Organism: Desulfobacteraceae bacterium; assembly: GCA_003599865.1. GTDB lineage: Bacteria > Desulfobacterota > Desulfobacteria > Desulfobacterales > SURF-7 > QZKS01. The sequence continues at coordinate 48,465 of QZKS01000092.1, read as the reverse complement.
TGGTAACCTCCTCAACCGGAAAGGCAAAAATACAAGAATTCTCTCACAATATCGCTATCCACTATTTAGATATCGGGAAAAAGAAAACAGCCCTCCATTATCAGAGCAATACAGAGCTAATTCGATACTCATTTCAATCTTTTATTTATAGTCGAGAATTGGTCCACAAAACCCCATTTGATCTTATCCACGCATTTTTCGGAATTCCATGCGGTTTTATTGCAATGAACCTGAATAAGCCATACATCGTAAGCTTGCGAGGAAGCGATGTCCCATTTTACAATAAACGTTTTAAAAAACTTGATACTCTAATCTTTAAAAGGCTTAGTAGAAAAATATGGGCAAATTCCTTTAAAACAATTTCCAATTCAGAGAAATTGAAAACACTTGCACTGCAGTCTGCATCCAATCAAAAAATTGATGTAATACCAAATGGAATTGACTCAAAATTTTTTATACCTTCATATCAAAAAAAAGAACTCAAGCAGTTGCATTTATTGTCTGTTGGCAGACTGATTGAAAGAAAAGGCTTTGAGTACCTGATCAATTCCGTTAAAAATCTCTCGAATGTCATGCTGACTATTGTTGGCGATGGCCCCCAAAAAAAATACCTCCAGAAGCTATCCATTGGATTTCCGATACATTTTACCGGTTATGTACCACACAACCGGATGCCTGAAATCTATAAAGCCCACGATATCTTTATTCTGCCATCTTTAAACGAAGGGATGAGTAATACAGTTTTAGAGGCTATGGCATGTGGTCTCCCGATTATTGTAACCCGTACCGGAGGTACTTCCGAACTTCTGCAAGAAGGAACCAATGGGTTTGTTGTTGCGAAAAAATCAACATCCGATCTAACTGAAAAAATTAAAATCTACCAAGGAAACAATGAATTAGTCAGAAAGCACGGCGAGAACTCAAGAAAAATCGCTGAAAAAGCAAACTGGAGCCTTGTAGCGCATCAGTACTATGAATTGTATCTAGAAATTACAAAAAGCACCCGCCGGATGATAAAATAGCAGAGAAAAACCGCTATGACCTTGCAACAAACCGAAATTTTTATATTTCCATCCACACCTATACTGGCAAATATCTATGATACACATGTTGCGACACTGGCCGGAGAGCTATCTGACAAAACATCTTTTACAATAAATATCATTTCATTTAACGACCCAAAAAATGCTGATAAGGTTCAACAAAAAGCCCAAGCCATTCAAAAAAAAATATCCGGAAGGTTTTTCTTATTAAAGACGCGAAATCCATTCTTTGCTTTGTTTGAGTTAAAAAGAATCATGACCGGATACAAAAACTCGAAAATTCTTTTCCATACCCATAACTATTACACCAGTTATTTAATATTCATTATAAAGAAAATGATTACGCAACGTGTTATACACTACATCGAATTCAAAGGTCTTGTTCCTCAGGAGCACCTGCTTTACGGCTGCAAGAGCAGAATACAAGAAATTTTAATCTATCTGATATCAACTCATTTTGAAAAAAATATCGTTAAATGCGGGGATTTTTTTTCCGTTGTATCTCATAAATTTAAAGACCATTTAATAAAAAAGTACAAATCCATTCGAAAAAAAAATATTATCGTCATTCCATCTGTTTTTGACACATCTCTTTTTTATTATGATGACAGATTACGAGAAAAAGTCAGGCAAGAGATCGGGCTTCAATCAACAGATATTTTAATTACTTATAGCGGAGGCGTACAAAATTGGCAGAATATAGATCTGTTTATTGACATCATCAAGCATCAAATGTTTAAAGATTGTCGGTTCCTTTTTATTTCACGAGAAACTGATCAATTAAAAAAAATATTTCAACAAAAAGAAATAGATGAAAATAAAGTCTTCCTTCAAGGTGGCGATCAACATCGGGTGAACGAACTGTTAAACGCTAGTGACTTCTGCTTCCTTTGCAGAAAAAATGACATTGTCAATAAAGTATCCTCCCCTACTAAATTCTGTGAATATTACTCGACTAAAAATCAAATTATCATCAGCAGTGAAATCGGTGATTTTTCGGAATTGATTTCCAAAACCGGCAATGGGATTGTAATCGATACTGATAAACCGATTGATTTTAAAATGATAAAAAATTTTATTATTTCAGGTAGGCCATTCAGCGAGGATAGTATTTCTCTTCGTGAGTTCAGATCAGCCTTCTCTTATACAGAAAATATAAAAAAAATTATTGCCTCATACCATATGCTTCTTAAAAATCAGAATACGGCGTAAAAAAAGGCAAAAAAGTACAAAGTTCAAATTATTACCATGAAAAAGTCTCTCATGGGGCTCGTACCAATAATGATAAAAAAAATGAATAATCGATAACGAAACGATTATTAAAGAAAAGAATAAAAATGTGCGGAATATTTGGCCATACCGAAACCCCTAAAAAAAATATGCACAAATCCCGGGATGCATTGCACACGCTTACCCATCGTGGTCCGGATCAATGGGGTGAATGGTCTAATGATCGGGTTTACCTTGGCCACAGGAGACTGAGCATACTGGATCTTTCGGAAAACGGAAGACAACCAATGACGGATCGGAAACAGGAAGTCATCATTACCGTAAACGGGGAAATTTATAATTATCTCCAGTTAAAAAAGGAATTACAAAAAACATATGAATTTAAAAGCACTACCGATTCAGAAGTGATACTGTACGGATATAAAAAATGGGGTATTCAGGTTTTATTGGAAAAGATTGATGGCATGTATGCCTTCTGCATCTATGATGTAAAAAAACAAAAAATATTTCTTGCCAGAGACAGAGCCGGAATCAAACCACTCTATTATTCAAATATTGGTAATAACTTTGCATGGGCTTCCGAATTAAAGGCCTTGGAAAATTTTTATCATAGTAAAGTTCTGACGATTGATCATACGGCACTGTTTGACTACTTAACATATATATATATTCCAACGCCCAAAACGCTTTATAAAAATATTTATAAGCTCCAACCAGCTCACTATCTTGAAATTGACCTGAATCCAAATCATTTTGTAATCAAAAAGTACTGGGAGTTGGACACGTCTGCGCAAGATATATCACTCCCCCAAGCAAAATTCGAATTAAAACAACTGACAAAACAGTCGGTCGAAGAGCAGCTAATGAGCGATGTCCCTGTCGGTTTTTTTTTAAGTGGAGGAATGGATTCCAGTACTGTTGTATCTTTGGCGACAAAATTTTCAGACAAAATAAATACATATTCTATCGGGTTTGACGACAAAGCACATGATGAAACAGAATATGCCAAAATCGTTGCCGATTATTTCCGGACAAATCATAAAACACAGATAGTAAGCTCAAAAGATGTCCTTGATTTATTTAGTAACCTGAGAGACTGGTATGATGAACCTTTTGCCGATACATCCGCCTTCCCCACCTACCTGGTTTCAAAATTTGCAAAAAAAGATTCCACCGTGGTTTTAACAGGAGATGGAGGAGATGAGTTGTTTGGTGGGTATAAATGGTATCAGAATATAAAAACCCGCAAAGATATCCTGAAAAAACAAATCGGACTTAAAAAACTTAGAAAAACAATGGTGAGAACTCTCCAAAAAAAAATAACGCCATTGAAGCTTGAGCTTCAAGATTCAACATTCATCATTGAACAATTTCTTTCGCAATCTTCAGGTGGACTTCGAGAACATCAGAAAGAACATTATGCGGAATTATTGAATATTGAGAAGGATTACGATAGTTATTGGCACATTCGAAAGTATTATAAAAAAGAGCTGCCACTCCGAACCCGTATACAATATATTGACTTCCACACATATCTGCCGGATGACATTTTAACAAAAGTGGATCGAACAAGCATGGCTGTCAGCCTGGAAGCCAGGGTTCCGTTTTTATCAAAAAAACTGATAGAATTTTCTTTTTCATTGCCTGAAGCAATAAGATATAAAGATAATGAGCTGAAAGGGCTTATGAAAGAAACATTCAAAGATTTGTTGCCGGAAAGCATTATTACAAGAGATAAAAAAGGATTCAGCATTCCTCTTCGCAATTGGGCCAATAGCCTGGTTAAAACTAGAAAAACAATCCAAGAAGAAATTTTATTCTCCTTATTTAAAGAAATCATTCCAGAATGAGAGCATCAAACCGTTCCTGATTCAAATCAACCCGGTAAATAGCAATAAAATAACAAACAGATGATTTCATGAAAATTATTATTATTGCCTCCATTGATGAAGGTGAAAAACATTTGCTGCACATGATCCTCGGAAAGCACTCAAACGTGCTATCGCTTGGGGATATTGACTGTATTTTCGGCAAGAATGATTTATCCAAAGTTTGCTCCCTGTGTGATGGAGCATGTCATTTCTGGCAGCGTTTTAATCAGGAGTGGAAACCGAATAAAAACATCTTCCTTCAGTTATCGGAATTCAGTACAAAAGAGGTTCTGTCGATAAGTAAAGTCGAGCAATTCAGGATATATCTTCAAAATAAAAATATTGATATCAAGGCAGTTCGTCTGGTCAGGGATGGGAGGGATTACTTATATAATGTTCTCCGTGAATATCCCGGATATCATGCCCATAAGGTTGTAACTGAATGGAAAAACCGTTCCATTGACATTGATTTATCCTTGGATGCCGTTGCACCGGAAGACAGATTGACTGTCCATTTCGAAGATCTGCTTAACAGTCCTGCCGCAACCATTAAAAAGATATGCCATTTTTCTGAAATTGAATATGAGCCGTCCATGCTTCAATACACAACGGGTGAATACCACATGATTGGAGTGAATAAAATTTTTCTGAAGACGGCGGCAAGATTATTTGAAAAGCATTTGTATTCCGGAAAAAATCAAAAGAATATCCCGGTCGGTTATCGGCAGATGAATCATAAGGAATGGCGTAAAAAACATTTTGCCGGTAAACTGATTGAATTTGAAAGGTTTGGCGGTCAACTGAACCGGAAATACGGTTACCCCCCATCCGATTGTTTCCGATCAAGAAAAGAAAAACCGGAAAACAATCTGAGTTCCACATCAACTTTTACGATGAGTTATCCCAAACCATCGTCCTTTCAGGACAGGATATCCAATACTGCCGTTGTTATCCGTTCATCAGGTGAACGAACCGAATATCTTTGCAGAAAACTGATCGCAGAGCAAGTCTCTGAAAAAAACATTACTGTTTTAAGAGGTGTCAAGCCATTCCGTGAGGCGGTCAAGCAAACTTTTGAAATCGGAATCGATTTCAATCTCCCCTGGACAATTGCAGCAGATGCCGATCTGCTCGTTGCACCAGGAGGCATATCTGAAATTATAAAGACCGGGGAAAAGTCGCCTGACAATGCATTTGAAATCAACTTTCAAATGCTGGATAAATTCTTTTGCGGACCCAAGCCCGGCGGCTTGCATCTTTACCGGACCGCATTGCTGAATAAAGGGTTACTGCAACTCCCTGAAGAAAAATATACAATGCGTCCGGAAAATTTTACTATCAAACGAATGAATTCAATCGGGTATCCGATGATTCAAAACAATACCGTTACAACACTTCATGATTATGAGCAATACTACAGGGACATATACCGTAAGGCCTATTTCCATGGGAAAAAGCATACCAAACATTTTGTTAAATATTTGTTGCAGCTCTGGCAACATCTCGCAAAATACGACCAGGACTTTCAGGTCGCTTTATGGGGATTTCAGGCAAGTCAGTCATCGGATTCAACCATAAATGCGGATGTTAGTGTTTTTGGAGAAGAAATCGAGGTGCTGCTGAGAATTCATGGGGTTGTTGAAAAAAAAGAAACCCTGTCGGAAGACTTCAACCCTATGGAAATTTATCATGCAATATCTGGTTTTCAACCTTCTGCCGAATTTCTACAATTCAACTCCTCAGTCTTAACTCCTAAAAAACCTCTGCCTCGCATAAAGAGATGGCAAAATCAATTCCAAAGAGTGCTGAAGCAAACCGGCCCTGTTCACCTTATACCATGGCTCTTTCGAAAACTGGCTGAAAAATTCCAGGTGAACTTCTGATAAAGGCATCTCATGCGCATTGCTTTTATGGCATATGACAAAACGAATTATCATGGAGGCCCGATTATCAATGCAAGAAGGATTCTCCCTGAACTGGTAAAACGCGGGCATCAGGTCCATGCCTTGATCGGTTATAAAAATGACTTCCCCAATGCAAGGTTTCTTCGGAAACAAGGCGTTACCTGTAGTATAATGGAAAACACATATACAGAAAATATGATCAGATGGATCATTCGGGAACTGAATCATTTTCAGCCGGATGTATTTATCCCGAATATCTCGGTGGCAGGGGGTTTCGCCGCCAAGTGGGCTATGAAATCTGATATCGCGACGATTATTTGCCAACGCAGTCCGGATCTATTTAACCGGGGACTTGCAAAAATGTTCGGATATGGGTTCAAAGAATGGCAAACAAGCGGTTTGATGTGTGTCAGCAATTTTTTAAAGGAAGATGTAATCAAACAAACAAAAATACCCGTAAGGATTAAAGTAATACCTTCAGGTGTTCCGGTACCGTCGGAATTTACAGATCAGAGGGAATCAGACACGCTTAAGGTTATTTATGCCGGACGGATCGAACAAAAGTACAAACGGATCTGGGATATTGTTACCGCTCTTATTTCTGCTTCAAAAAAATATGGCGGAATGCAATTCACGCTGTTAGGTGACGGAAGTGAAAAAAATAAAATAGCCGAATTTATAAAAAGTCAAAACCAAGAGAAAATATTTTTAATGAAAAACAATCTCCTCGGTGATGACTATTACGCTGAGTTGAGAAAGAATCACGTTATTGTACTTCTATCGGATTTGGAAGGCATGCCTGGAACTGTCATGGAAGGTATGGCCTGTGGCCTTGTTCCGGTTTGTTTGCGAATCAACGGAATTGATGAACTTGTTCAACATGGTAGAACCGGTTTTCTTGCGAATGACCGGGGTGACGATTTTATCGGCATACTAGAGATGCTAAAAGGAAATCATAAATTACGAAAAGAGATTTCAGAAAATGCGCGCAGGCACATCATTGAAAATTACTCTTTACCGGTCGCTGTGGACAGGTGGGAAGCCTTTTGCCAAGAATTAACAGGGAAGCCTGTATATCCCATAAAACTTCCGCGCAACCTGCGGCTTCCGCAAAGTCTTCCGGAAATCTCCAATGAAGATAATCGGAAACCCGGTCCGCTTTCTCATTTTACTCCTTATGGTGTGAAGCGAAACGCATTCAAGATTAAAAGCTGGATGTACAATCGATTGGTAAAAAATGGATAAATTTACGGCCATTAGATTGGACGCAAAGCACCTGGATATTTATTATATCCGAATGTCCATTTTTCAGGCGATCCAGACACATTTGAGCAAATTTACAGGACGAATGCTGGATGTGGGATGTGGGCAAATGCCTTATAAAAAATATATCATGGAGAATAGTTCCGTTTCAGAATATGTCGGAATCGATATCGACACACATCTTAATTATAGCGGGATTCAGCCCGATATTATCTGGAGCGGTAGGGATGGAATGCCGATCAAAACAGAGTCCTTCAGTTGTGCCATGGCTACGGAAGTGCTGGAGCATGTAATGGAACCAGAACCCTTGCTGTCCGAAATCTACCGGATTTTGCGACCGGATGGTATCTTCTTTTTTACGGTCCCCTTTTTGTGGACACTGCATGAAGTGCCGCATGATGAATACCGATACACCCCGTTTTCCCTGGAAAGGATGCTGAAAAAGCAAGGTTTTCAAAATCCGGTGATTCAACCATTGGGAGGCTGGGATGCAAGTCTTGCCCAGATGCTTGGCCTGTGGGTAAGGCGTAATCCTTATCTGAAATGGAAACGAAAACTTTATTCTGTACTGCTAAAACCAGTGATCAAAAGACTGATCCAAAATGATATCAAACCGTCTGAATACCGTGAAGGCACAATGATTAACGGTTTATTCGGAGTCATCCGAAAAAGCAGGGTCTAAACCAAATCACATGAACTCAGGACACTACCGTTGAATATCACATACATAGTAAGAAGGTTCCCCGCCATTTCAGAAACATTTGTTCTCAGCCAGATGACCGATCTGATTGATGGCGGTCATGATATTAAAATTATTTCCGTTCTGAAGCCGAATCAAACAACCATTCACCATGATGTGGAAAAGTACAATCTTCTGGAAAAAACCGAATATCTGTCACCGGACAGATCTGAATTGGGATTCCGATTGACCCCTGAGATGATTTCCTCTCTGCTCTTTACCGATATCATGCATGCACATTTTGCCACAGAGCCGGCAGAATGTGCCATGAAACTGTCTTCTCTGTTCAATATCCCTTTTGTCTTCACATGCCATGCCCATGACATCTTCTTTGCTCCGGACATTGAAAAACTGAAAAAACAATTTGATCTGGCTTATAAAGTAATTACCATATCCGACTTTAATAAAAATTATCTGAACGATCTTTTAGGTGAGGAATATTCCCGTAAAGTAAAAGTGATCCGATGTGGCATCAATCTTGAGAATCTTATTCCACCGGCAAGAAAGCAGAATGAAAAATGCCGCATCTTATTTGTCGGGCGATTTGTAGAAAAAAAAGGAATACCTTATGCGATCCGGGCATTTCATAAAATTGCAGAAGAAATAAAAAATGTCGAATTCAGAATAATCGGAGATGGAAAACAACGTCCGGAAATCAATTATCTGATCGGAAAGCTGGGCTTACAGGCCAAAATCCTTCTTCTTGGAACCCAGCCCCATTCCGTTGTCCTGAAAGAAATGGAACAGGCCGACATTTTCCTGCATCCTTCAATAACACTTGCCGGCGGTGATGGAGAAGGGATTCCCGTCTCTATCATGGAAGCGCAGGCCATGGGTTTGCCTGTTGTGTCAACCCATCATACCGGAATCCCGGAAGTTGTCATCCACGGCAAAACCGGTTTTCTCTCCCCGGAAAAGGACATTGACAGCCTTGCTGAAAATCTGAAAACACTGCTTCGCAATCCTGATCTCCGGAAAGAAATGGGGGTTGAAGGCCGGAAGCAGATAGAGTTAAAAAACAATCACCATACAGAAATGATTCTGTTATCCGAACTTTTCAAGCAGTCTCTTGAATCAAGGGTTCTTCTTTCAGATATTCATAAACCCTATCCGGATGAGATTAAAAAAAGAGTCCGATCTGTTGGTCAATATTTATTGGAACTGTCTTCGGTTAATGCTTCTGATGAACGAATATCATTCCAACAGAAAATCTATAACTATTTTTCCCGTAAAAAAAAGGGCCTCCTGATAAAAAAAGACAAGGATGATATGTATGGGAGAAAATAAGGATTCTGATCATCTGTTGAAACCGTTTGTTTCAGTAATTGTGCCTGTCTTTAATTCACCTGAACGGGCTGCAAAATGCATTGAAGCCTTACTGGATCAGACATATCCGAAAGAAAGGTATGAGATCATCGTGGTTGACAATGGATCGACCGATCATACGCCGCAGGTTATTCAAAGGTATCCGGTGACCTTTATGGTTGAAGATCGATTTCAAAGTCCTTACATAGCACGAAACTTAGGGATACAACATGCAAAGGGACAAATTATCGCGCTGATCGATATCAATTGCTTTGCGATCTCCCGATGGATTGAAAAAGGAGTGGAAAGCCTTGAAAACCAGGAAGCTGATCTTTGCGGAGGCAAGGTTACATTTACTTTTTCGGAAAAAATGACTTATGGAGAAATATTCGATTCCATCAGCAATGTAAAAATGAAAAGCAGCATTGAAGGCCGTGGAGTCGCAAAAGGCGGGAACCTGTTCATTCGAAAACAATTATTCGAAGCCATCGGCTATTTTCCATCGACACTGCGCTCCGGTGGAGATGTATTGTGGACCGGAAATGCAACACGAAAAGGTTTTAAACTGGTGTATTCTGAAGAAGCGGAAGTGAACTATCCCGCGAGAACACTGATACCTCTGCTGAAGAAAAGCTATCGTGTGGGAAAAGGACAGCCGGAAATATGGAAAACAGAAGGTATTTCCACCTTTACGATATATAAAAAAATTCTGTCCGGATTTCGTCCTCCATCCTTTTCTTTTATTCGAAGAAACCTTGAAATCAGAGGGCCTGAAAAACATAAAATCAACTGGCTTTTGATATGGGTAATTGCATGGTGTTGCTCTGTTGCAAACAACCTGGGTCGTTTTCATTTTATTGCAAGGAGGGTCAGGCAACATCCCCTTGAGTGATTTTTTCCCAGTAACAATTCAAATATAAAGGGAGTACTTTCCATTGATCGTTCTTTCCTATCCAAAGAGTGGCCGGACCTGGTTTTTGCACATGATATCAACTTATATGGAATCCTATTTTGCAAACAAGGATTTTACCGAAAGAGGCAAATCACTTATCAATTCCGTCTCAATGAAACAGAAAAACTGGGTTATTGGATATCATAATATTGATATACACAATCTTGAAAGACTGAAACAAACCTATCAGAAAAAAATTATTTATCTTGTTCGTGATCCCAGGGATTGCATGACCTCCTTCTATTTTTACGACATCTATCATAAAAACAAAATTGGCAAGAGGTATTTCCGGTTGCTTCGAAACAATTTATTTAAAAAACAGTTTATTACAAAACATTTGAATAACTGGAGCCGTCACGTAGAGACTTATATCCATTTTTCCGATCACATTATCAGATATGAAGATTTATTGACCGATACTTTCGGAACCATTGAATCCTTATTCGACTCTGTAAATAAAGAAAAACTGAAAGAGGCGATTCATGCTTTTCACTTTGAAAAAATAACCGAACGGAAGCCCGGTCAGGAAGAAAAGAGCGCTTTTGCCAGAAAAGGAGTTCAAGGGGATTGGAAAAACCACTTCAATGATCAAAAAACAAAAGCAATTATGTACCCGATTATCTCCGACAAACTCATCCAATTTAATTATGAAAAAAATAAAAATTGGTAAAGCCCCTCATGAACATCGCAGAATTCATTATTGATCAAGCATTCCGGATGACAAAAAACAGCAATGCTAAAATTATATCCGGACATAACGGCCCCTACTTTGACCCTGGAACACTGGTTCGTAATTACAGCCACTGGCTGATAACATATGCAAACTGTTATAAGTGGACGAATGACAGACATTTTCTGACCAATGCCTTGCACCTGGCAGACTATTTGTCATCCTCAGAATCAAGACCATATAATTTCTCTTTTCATCATCGTAACAAACAGGGAAAAGATCAATGCAACGGCCTAATCGGCCAGGCCTGGACGTTTGAGGCGTTGAAAGAAGCTTCAACTATTCTTGAGGATGATAAATATTTACAAATTGCAGAAGACGTTTTCTTTCTGCATCGATTTGATGAAAAACAGGGTTTATGGCATTGCCTGGAAATCGATGGCCGGATTCTTCCGATAGACACAGCATTCAACCATCAATTATGGTTCGCAGCCTGTTCCTCCCTGATCACATCAGCTCAAAACACCGCGATTATGAATAGAATATCGCGTTTCCTTGACTGTTTGGACCACAATGTAACGATCCTGCCCGACGGTCTGATTTTTCATCCCATTGAACATCTTTGGGAGAAATATTTTTGCAGACAATTTACGCCAATGAAGCGGCTAATAAAAACTACCGGCTACTGGCTCAAAGCAGTCAAAAAAATGAAACTCCCGGAGGAGCAGCCTGGAAAAGATCAAATATGGCAGGCAGCACACGAAACATTGGTTTACAAGTCCATCGGCTATCACGCATTCAACATGTATGCATTTGCCATTCTGAAACTTCAAATACCCGATCATCCATTCTGGGAGACAGCTGCATTTCAAAAATCAATCGATTATATGTTATCAGAAGACTATAAAAATAAATTGAATGATAATATCTATGGTTACCCTTACAATCCACCAGGCTTTGAACTCCCCTTTTCACTTTATGTTTTAAAGAATATCTCTATGGCCGAGATAATTGACACTGCACAATTCTGGATTCAAGAACAACTGCAAAGAAGTTATAACCATAAAACAGCAAAACTGGACAAAAGTACAGAGGACCCCGAAACGCTTACGGCCAGATTATACGAAACAACCCGTTTGCCGAAAGAGATACTTGAACAAGTTGAAGTCAATTGCTCCGTACCCGTTACTTCATAACCTGCTATTTTAAATTATATTCCCTGATTCCTTTAAAAAAATTGTTTACTACATTGAAACACCGATATAGGCCCATTTACATTGCCGGCCGGCTTGCAAGAAAAATCCTTCCGGAAAAGGCAGCTCATTTTTTTTTGTCCCGGCGCAGGATATCACCTCAAGACCTCTATCATTATACAACAAAAATTTATTTAAAAGGGATTGGACATGAAGCAGGGCTTCAAAAGTTATTTTCAAGTACCCAAGACTTGACAATACTGGAAGCCGGGACAGGAATTTATAACCCGGCGTCTGCACCTTTTCTCCTGAGTGGTGTCAAAAAACTTATTCTTCTTGAGCCTTTTCATGAGAAAAAAATAGACTATGAAAAATTCAGCTCCCGCTTTCTAAAACTGCTTGATATCGCAGACAAGGAATCGAACTACCCTTTACCGAAAAATGGCACTGTTTTACAGCATTCCAGGGATCATATTCATACTGCCCACTTTCCTCCTGATGTTGAATTGCTGGATAATTTATGGGAAAATACCGGACTTCCTGATGGATCTGTGGATCTTATCTTCTCTGCTTCTGTGCTTGAACACATACGCCACCCAGAAGCTGTACTATCAGAAAGTGCGAGAATACTCCGGCCTGATGGCTATATGATAAATTATGTGGATCTTCGTGACCATTTTTCAAACTATCCATTCGAAATGTTTAAATATTCAGAACGCATGTGGAATCTGCTTACAAAACAATCCGGGGGAGCCGGTTACCAAAATCGATGGCGAATTTCTCATTGGAAGCGTGCTCTTGAAAATGCAGGCTTTTCTTCACAGACGATTCCATTAAAGAAAAAAAATGAACTTGCTTTACATGAGAAGCAATATTTTACCCCTGAATTTAAAAAAATGCCTATTGAAGACTTTGGTATAAGTGTTTTACTGATTTCACAAAAGAAACACAATAAGATTAAATAGATGTTTACATCCGTTATCATCCCTGCATTTAATGACCCGCGAATTCAAATTGCTCTAGAGGCACTGTTAAAGCAAACCTGTCCAAAGGATCAATATGAAATTATTATCGCCGACAACGGTTCCACAGATGATACCCGGAGCATCATTGAGTCCTATTGTAACAACTACCCAGATCATATTCTAATCGTTCATGAAAAAAAAATTCAAAGCTCTTATGCTGCCCGAAACAAGGCTTTGCATTTTGCACGCGGCAATTATATCGCTTTTACAGATTCGGACTGTATTCCGGATAAGGACTGGGTGAAAAACGGGATATCCGCTTTGATTCAGGAAGGTGCAAACTGCGGAGGCGGGCGGATTGATTTCTTCTTTAAATCGAATCAGCCCAATATCTATGAATACCTTGATTCGGCCAGGAAACTGGATCAGAAATCCTATATTCTCAGTACTGGTTTTGCCGCTACTGCCAATTTTTTCATCAAACGTGATTTGTTTGAAAAATATGGAGAATTTCGACATGATCTGATTTCCGGAGGAGATTATGAATTTGGACGAAGGCTGACCAATGCGGGAGAAAAAATAATCTATATCCCAAACGCTGTTGTAAGACATCCTGCTCGCAATAGCTTTAAGCAGATATTCAAAAAAACCGTCCGCGTCGCAAAAGGCCAGAATGAGCTCGCCTCATTCGGATTGCTTGATCATGAAAAAATAACCTGGCGGAACTGGTTACCCAAGCTGCGATATCCCATTGATCACCAATGGTCCCGGACACATTCATTGATTGAGAAAGTTCAGCTTACGATCCTGGTTTCCTTATTCCGGTATATCAACTTATGGGAGCGCATCCGCTGATTCAGATTGATTCAACATTAAAAACCGCCATCCCCCTGGTCAGCGTGGTTATTCCAACTCATAACCGCTCGGAATTGCTGAAACGAGCCGTCCAGAGCGTTCTGTCCCAGACCTGGCAGGATTTTGAAATCATTGTCGTATCTGATGGTTCGATCGACAATACTCAAGAAACGGTTGCTTCGTTTCAGGATGACCGTATACGGTTTCTTCATCATCCCGTATCAAAAGGTGCATCTGCCGCCAGAAATACCGGAATGAAAGCAGCCAAAAGTCAATATATCGCCTTTCTGGACGATGATGATGAATGGACGCCGGACAAGCTGGAACTTCAAATGCCGGTAATCATCAATTCAGAACCCAGAGTCGGTCTTGTATATGCCTGGATGGAATATTTTGACAAGGATAAATCCATAGGGATTCACGCCCCTTTGAGACGTGGTTATGTTTTGCCGGATATGCTCGACAAACAGGCTATCGGCGGATGTCCGACCGTAATTATCAAAAAAGAGGTCCTGAATGTGGTCGGCGGTTTTGATGAGGAACTGATGCGGGGCAATGACGGTGATTTTTTCAGAAGAGTTTCCAAATATTTTGAGGTGGATTATGTACCCCTCGTACTAGCCAGAATCCATGTGAATCACGGGGACAGGATCAGCATGAATTCACGAAAACATTTACTGCATGAGGTATTCACAATGAAGAAGCGTATAGATGTCTTCAATACCGAATTCCAGCAGTATCCCCGGCAGAAAAGCAATGTTTTTGCCCAGATTGCGGCCTCCTATATACTGATATGTGAATGGAACAAGGCGTACCATTTTTTTAAAAAAGCCATGCAATGTAAAATAAGCTTGCTATATAAAGCGAAACTGATTGTTCTGATGAACAAACGTGTATTCTTGATTACCCTGAACAAACTGAGACATATTTCATAGTTATTCCATCTTATGAAAAATCCGGTCGTCACTGTTGTCATTACAACCTGTAACCGTTCCATGTTGGTGCCGCAGGCCGTCTTATCCGTATTGGAGCAAAGCTATACCGATTTTGAACTGATTGTAGTGGATGATCGTTCCGAGGATGATACATCCGCTGTTATCAAAGATCTTCTCAATGGTAGACAAAATGTGTATTACCACAGGCACCAAGAGAGAAAAGGACTTGCTGCAGCCAGAAATACCGGCATACGCCATGCAAAAGGAGATTATATCGCTTTTCTGGATGACGATGATCGGTGGAAACCGCAATGCCTTGAAAAAAGAATGGCCGAGATTCAAAGGATTCCACAAAAGGATATGGAAACTTTTGGAGTTGCCTACTGTGGTCATGAAATCCGTAAAGTAGATGAAAATCGAACCACCTACCTGATGCCGCAGATGAAAGGAAACATTCAGGAGGACATCTGTAAAAATGACCTCTGGACGATTTCATCTTCCTTTATTTTTCCTAAAAAGGTACTGGAACATATCGGCGGGTTTGATGAAACCCTGATATCTTCCATCGACCATGATGTCTGGATGAATCTTGCAGCCCATGGCTACTACTCCGTTCCGATAATGGAAGCGCTGGTGCTAACGATTCAAACCGGAAGACATCAACGTATGGTCACAGACATCAGCCATAGAATTCGAGGTGTGGAACAATATCTTTCAAAATGGAAACCTACATTGCAAAAATGGATGGGTTCCAAAGGCGGTGAACAGTATATCCGGCATTACCGGGCCCGCGTTCTTGGAGGTCTTGCCGGAGAAAAAAGCTGTACAATCTCTCAATCCATAAAAATTATCCGCCATATACTTTCCTATAACGGATATTCATTGCCGGCTGTCAGAAAAATCTTTTTTTTTACCATCAAACGGATGTTGAGCAGGCGATTGCCTCAAGCCTGGATTGACAAATTAACCGGATGTTTTTTGAAACAATCCTGATGGCTGAAATCACAATCGCCATATTGATGACCTGCCACAACCGGAAAAATACGACATTATCCTGTCTTGAAGCGCTGATGAATCAGGAGCCGAACCCAGGCATACGGATAAGCGTATTTCTCGTGGATGACGGATCGGAAGATGGAACCGCTGATGCGGTTTCCGAGCAATTCCCCCATGTCAAGATACTTTATGGAAACGGTTCCCTGTATTGGGGAGGTGGAATGCGGATGGCATTTGATGAGGCATCCGAACATGATTATGATTTTTATATCTGGCTTAACGATGACGTTATTCTTTACCCATATGCAATTTCAAAAATGATCGATACATTTCATTCTATAAAAACAAAAGAAAATAAAGAAGCCATTATCGTGGGTTCAACCAGGGATGATTCAACAGGCCGACATGCTTATGGCGGAATTGTCATCCCGAACTGGTGGCCTCCTTTAAAACTAGTGCCGGTTATTCCTGCAGATGCTCCCCTGTCCTGTGATACTATGGGAGGCAACCTGAATCTCATCTCCCGAAACATTGTAAAAATTCTGGGTAATTTAGATCCTTATTTTTCTCATGGTACAGGGGATGTTGACTATGGGCTTCGTGCCGGAAAAGCAGGCATATCATGTCGGGTGGCTCCTGGTTATCTTGGTCACTGTCCTATGAATAAAATTGAAGGATCTGTGCGGGATACGTCCCTTCCCATTCATAAGAGAAAAGAACTGATGTCCCAAAGAACCAGTGTTACACCGATCAAGGAGAGGCTTTATTTTACTCGGCGGCATACCGGATATTTATGGCCGATCCATTGGATAATGACAATTACCAGCCGGATATTGTTTCCTCGCCTCTGGCTGATCTGGAGAAGCAAATTTGGAAGATAGGATTCGCAAAACAGTGATTGATGCCCTAAAAAAAATTCCATACATGCGAGACATCATACTGTATTTGTATAGAAAAATAGGCCTTTTTATCCAGCTGCCCGGGAAAAAAAATACAACCATCTTTTCTTTTAAGAACAGTTTTGTTGAGGAAACATATCTTCAAACCACAAAAATCAATCAAAAAAAATCATTATTGAAAGACCGGATGGAAGAGATCATGGCCTACACTGAAAAACACATTGGAAGCCTTATCCTTCACTACCTGTTGAACGGAACTCCCAATACCAATAATTACCGTTACAACATGCTTCTTCCTTTTGAAAGATTCGGAACCAGCGAGGAAAAACTGAAAAACGCATATGAAGCGGCTTCCTTTATGTATATCAACAGGCTGATGCTGCGGTATCATAAATACAAAATCGGCTATGATGTCATGAAGATTATACACCGGTATCTTCGGACCACGGATTCGGATATAAAGGTTCTCGATTATGGCTGCGGCGTTGCCGATCCATCCATCTACATGGCTCTAAACGGAATGGACGTTACCATTGTCGATCTTTCCAATTCTCAGCTTGAATTTGCCAAATGGAGATTCGAAAAGAGAAATCTGCCATTCCGATATGTTGCAGCCATGCAAACAGAAGTTCCCGTCGAATTAGACAATACATTCCAAGTCATCGTCCTTGCTGAATTCCTGGAACATACAAGAAATCCAAGACTTTTTCTGGAATTTGCCATTTCACACCTGGAGCAGGGCGGAATCCTTTATGACAGCCTAGGCCCCTGTTATAGCCATGGAGTAGGCGGTGATCATCTTAAAGAAGCAAAAGATCAAATGGAGCAAACCGATTATCAAAACTATTTTAATCAAAATCTGATTTCAGTGAATTCCAAGTTCCATACAGACGAATTTAATCATTTTTACATCAAAAAGTAAGTTTTCCCAGAAGAACAGGAAAACCTACCGAACAAAAGCAAATTCCGGTGAATAGAACCTTTTTCATAATGTTGTTACAGGATTGAAAATGATAGCAGAATTAATACAAAATTAT
The DNA here is from genome assembly GCA_003599865.1 of Desulfobacteraceae bacterium. Taxonomy (GTDB): domain Bacteria; phylum Desulfobacterota; class Desulfobacteria; order Desulfobacterales; family SURF-7; genus QZKS01. The sequence continues at coordinate 30,608 of QZKS01000092.1, read as the reverse complement.
AGAAAAGTACTTTTGAAATTCAAGGTTGGGAAATGTGGAAAGAATTTAAAAGTCTTTGGGAAAGTGAAAATTAATGGCGGGGAGCATATTGAAATTGGCGATAATTGCAGGTTGAATGAGGGTGTTTACCTCCTTGGCGCCGGCAAAATCATTATCAAGGATTTTGTTACGTTATCTCCGTATTCAAAAATTATAACCGCCTCTTATGATACATCCGCATGGGGAAAAAAAGAAAACTTTAAAAAAGAACACATTAAACATGTAAAAAAAAGTGTATTTATACAAGAAAGTACCTGGATAGGGACAAGTGCGATCATTTTACCGGGAGTCCAACTCACGGGAAAAGGAATTATTGTAGCAGCGGGGTCTGTAGTCACAAAAAGCATAAATGATGATTTTGTCTTAGTCGGCGGCAATCCTGCGCACATCATTAAACGATTTGTTTAAGGAATATAATGAGCAAACCATCCATCATGGTTGTATTTGGGACCAGGCCGGAAGCAATCAAACTGGCTCCGGTTATCAAGGCGCTGAAGGCCAGGCCCGATGATTTTCAAACCAGTGTCTGCTCCACGGCGCAACACAGGCAGATGCTTGATCAGGTCCTGAGGACTTTCGATATCATACCGGACATGGATTTGGATGTGATGCAAAGCAATCAGACACTGGCAGGGTTGACATCCCGGACGATTGAGGGAATGAATGAAGTATTCCGGAAACACAGGACTGACTGTATCATTGTGCAAGGTGACACGACAACGAGCATGACGTCAGCCCTCTGCGCCTTTTATCATGGGATCGGAGTTGCACATGTCGAGGCCGGGCTTCGGACAAATAACAAACACCACCCTTTCCCGGAAGAAATCAACCGGCGGTTGACTTCCCAGATAGCAGATCTGCATTTCGCGCCAACCGAACTGGCCAGAAAAAACCTGATTGAGGGAGGCATACATCCCGAAAGCATATTTGTCACCGGTAATACGGTTGTCGATGCATTGCTGGAAGCTGCCGGCATGATCAAGGGTGATGAACTTACGAATTGTGGAATACCCGCCCAGGCACTGCTGAAAAAAAAAGTAGTTCTTATCACCGGGCATCGCCGTGAAAACTTTGGAGAGGGATTTCGATCCATCTGTCTTGCGATACTTTCTCTTGCAAAATCATTCCGGGATGTGGCCTTCATTTATCCTGTTCATCTCAATCCGAATGTCAGAAAAACAGTCCATGAGATGCTGTCTGATACTGAAAACATATTCCTGACCGATCCTCTTGGCTACCTTCCCTTCATTGCTCTATTACAAAAAAGCCATCTGGTATTAACAGACTCAGGAGGAATTCAAGAGGAAGCTCCCTCTTTCGGAAAACCCGTCATCGTGATGCGTGAGACAACTGAACGTCCGGAAGCCGTAACATGCGGGACCGCAAAACTTGTAGGGACCAATACGGAACGAATCGTTGAAGAGGTATCTGCCTTGCTGAAGAACAAGGAATATTACGATTCCATGAGCAAGAAAAAAAATCCGTTCGGAGATGGTACGGCATCGGAAAAAATTGTAGAAATCCTTCGAAAAGTAAGCCTTCCCCTCTGGAGATAAAAATTCATGTCTCTTTTCAAACAAATCAGGCCCTCCCAAACGAATCAGACCTACTGGATTCAATTATGCCTACTCCTTATTGTCGGGATGGGAGCATTTCTCCGGTTATACAACCTTGGAAATCTCAGCCTGACTATCGATGAAATTTACAATGCCATTTGCATGAAAAGTATTCTCCAGGAAGGTTTTCCGATCCTTCCGAACGGGCACTACTATACCAGGGGATTGACACAGAGTTATCTTGGAGCCATGTTTGCGTTTCTTTTCGGTGCAAATGAGATGGCGATCAGGCTGCCAAGTGCAATCGCAGGGATTGGTCTTATCATCCTGCTTTACCTTATCGGAAAAGAATTCAAGGATTCCGGATTCGGGCTGGTTGTTTCTGCTGCGATTGCTTTCTTTCCCTGGGCCATCGAATTTTCAAGATGGGGACGTATGTATTGTCTGTTGTCCTTCTTTGTTGTCTCCAGTTTTTATTTTGCGTTTACCGGATTCAAGTACCAGAACAACAAAAAGATCGGCATTTCCGTCCTGCTTGCTCTTTTATCCCCTCTAACGCATCCTTACGGTATGCTGGCTCCCTTGCTGGTATTGGCATGCTATATCGCGTCGAAACAGAATATAAAAAGTTTGTTGCTTTCAAAAAAAATTTATGGGCTTGTCATTTTATCCGGTTTGCTGTTCCCAATAATCAATATAGTTGTCTATCTATTCATACAAGAGGGAAATCCGGCTAAAGTATCAATGGTCTTCCTGAACAGTTATCAAATTTTGTCAACACTGAAATTTTCCCCCTTCTTTTTACAGTATCTGTTCCAGCATCATACCGTCCTGATTCTTGGAATCATTCTTTTTTCGGCGTCTCTTTTGTATCATCGGCAAACCGCGAATAAAAATCTTCTTTTGCTTTTGGTCGGTGTTTGTCCCGTTATCTTCGTCAGCCTTTACCACGTTCATTATGTTACACGATATTTATTTTTCGCCATGCCATTATTGATGGTTGTTGGGTTTCTCGGATACTATGTATGGATTCAAAAAATATCGGAATCCCGGCTGCATGGTTTTCACTTCAAAAAAGCCGTCCCTTCTTTTGTCACAGCCATCCTTATCCTGTTCACATTTGCAGAGGTTACCTATTCTTTTGCCATACCATTTCGAAAACACGGAGATCTCTATGAGAATCCATATTATGCCCCCACGCTCGTTTCCAACTACATTGCCGACAGGCGGTCAAATAACGAATTCACTATAAAGCAGATCAAGCCGGGAGACATACTGATCACAGACAGTTTTCATTTTTTTTACTATTACACCTCCATTGAATCGGATTATTTCATCAGACCTGGTCCAGAATATTTTTGCGACAAAAATAAAAATGGCTGCAAGGTAAGATATTTTTCAAAAACATATCTGCTCAATGAAAAAAAACAGTTATTCAATATTATTAACTCTACAGATAGTAATATCTACTTTGTATTAAACCTCAAAGGCAATCATGACAGTGTTGAAAAACAAATCATCCAGTGGTTGAAAGAAGCCGCCTATTACTTTTCTGATAACATCACCATCCAGAAAATGTTTACGGGAGAGGAACCGTACGCCATTGTTTTTAAAATCTCTAAATCATAGCAGACAACCATATGCTGTTTAATTCCTACATATTCATATTTATATTTTTCCCGCTTACACTGATCGGTTATTATACACTTAATCGATATCATGACAGATTCGGTGTACTATGGCTGTTTGGAGCCTCATTATTTTACTACGGCCACTGGAACCCGGTTTACATTGTATTGATTCTGGGATCCATAATCGTAAATTATATCATTGGATATTTACTAGTCGATCAGAGAAAAAACCGGAAATTGATCTTAATCATCGGAATTACCTTAAACCTTTTATGCATCGGTTACTTTAAGTATGCGAACTTTTTCATCGAAAATTACAATTCGGTAACAGGCGGCAACCTGATTACGGAAAACATAATTCTGCCCATCGGGATTTCCTTCTTTACCTTCCAGCAAATCGCCTTTTTAGTTGACACATACCAAAATAAAACATGCGAATATAATCTATTAAACTATTGCCTGTTCATCAGTTTCTTTCCGCAACTGATCGCAGGACCGATTGTTCATCATAAAGAGATGATGCCGCAATTTTCGGATAAGCAGACCAAAAAAATAAACTACGATAATCTGGGCGCCGGCATCAGCATCTTCAGTATCGGCCTGCTGAAGAAAATTCATTTTGCGGATCTTTTTGCCAATTATGCATCCCCGGTATTTCATGCTGCTGACCACGGAACCGATGTAATGTTCTTTCAGGCCTGGATCGCTACGCTGGCCTATACGTTTCAACTGTATTTTGATTTTTCGGGATATACGGATATGGCGATCGGAATTGCAAGAATGTTTAATATCCATCTGCCCATCAATTTTAATTCACCGTATAAATCATCCAATATCATAGCCTTCTGGCGAACATGGCATATTACCCTTTCCCGATTTTTAAAAAATTATTTATACATCCCACTTGGCGGAAATCAAAAAGGATCATTTCGAAGGTATATCAATTTGATGATCACCATGCTGTTAGGGGGACTGTGGCACGGAGCCAGCTGGAATTTTGTTTTATGGGGAGGACTGCATGGGGCGTTTTTAACAATAAACAACCTATGGCGCTCCACAAAAATACAATCGCTTTTTGAGCCGCTGAAAATACCAGACCGGCTTGCTGCATCCCTTTCCATCCTTGTCACATTTCTTTCCGTTGCCTTTGCATGGGTACTCTTTCGGGCGGAATCCTTTGGTGGGGCAATCCGAGTATACAAAGGCCTGCTGGGAATAAATGGAATCCACCTACTAGTTGAATATCTGGAACAATTCAACAGTTTTTTCGATATAGGATATGCACTTGCTATACATGGCCTTCAATTTATCCAGATGGATATGTTCATTGACTTACAAGGAAAAGTACTGTTTTTGGTTGCCGTCATCATCATTTGGGGAATGCCCAATACCCATGAAATTTTTCATCCTGATTGCATGGGTATGCCGGAGAGCAAGTCACCTCTGAAGAACTGGTTTTCCTTTCAGTTCAGTTACCGCTGGCTGGCATTTGTATCCATGGCTTTTCTTTTATCCATAAAATTTTTATATCGTGTGAGTGAATTTCTGTACTATGACTTCTAAGCGTTTTTCGATTATCCTGATTGCCGTCCTGATCATCGGTACGACGTATCAATACTTCTGGTATGCAATCTTGAATCTTTACTATGACCCATTTGGGCTATGGCACAGCCATGAAGAAAAGAAAATTTACCAGAACGAGCGTACGACAAAATATCTCATGTCATTGCGGTATGTACCGGAAAATTTTGACGGAATTCTCACTGGGCCATCCGTATCAGCAAATCTTGACACAAGGCGTCTGAAGACACACAAGATATACAATCTCTCCATCAATGGTGGAAACGTTACGGAAATCAATCATACTTCAAAAAACTACATCCAAAAAACCCGAAACAAAATCATTATTATCTGTCTGTACCCGTATATGACAAAAGACAGCGGTTTCAAAGACAATCAATTTACATATAAAAATCTACTAGATGCTGCTATATTTTCACCTTTTGCAATAGCGGTTACGAGAAAAATTTATAACCATATCCCGCCAAGAATGGGTTTTGAGCAAAGTGAATGGGGATGGAATAATTTTGATCTTAAGAAGATGAAACGCGGTATAAAGTTTTACGACTACTATAAAATAATTATTAAAACAAAAAAAATAATAATAAAGATAAATGCGGAAGCATATGATGAACTAGGAAATCTGATTACCTTATGCAGGCAAAAAAATTTTACCATTTTAGCCTACTTTTACCCTATCAACCATTGGGAGTATCAATCATTTGTTCGAACCGGTTCCTGGGATACCTATAAAAAGAAGATGTTTGCATTATTTTCTCCGAACGACATCGTATGGGATATGAACACGGAACAATACGAATACATCACAAAAAACTTTGACGCATACACGGATGGTCACCTGAGTCAACTTGGCGCCAACTTTGTTTTGGAAGATATTGATCGAAAATTACAATCCTTGCAGTAATGAGAAGGTTATAAAGCCGCTTCAACAAAACTCAAAAATGCAAATCAATGCCATTTTTTCAACATAATCTGGATATCGGAAATGAAACGAAAAACAACGCATAACAACCTGCCTGTGGTTGAGTACACACCGGATTCAAGTCTGCGCAATCCTCTGGCTATGTTTAAAAGCATGTGGAAAGATCTCTTATCTTCAAAAGAACTGGCTTTGCGCCTGATGAGTCGGGATATCAAAGCGCAGTACCGGCAATCCATTTTTGGAATTTTATGGGCCTTCATCCCTCCGGTTGCCACTGCTTTTGTATTTATTGTTTTGAATCAAAGACAGATCTTTAATATCCGGACGACTGACATACCCTACCCGGTCTTTGTCATGTTCGGAACCGTCTTGTGGGCAATTTTTGTGGAAAGCCTGAATGCGCCCATCCAGACGGTAGCGGCATCACATGTCCTGCTGACGAAAATCACTTTTCCAAAAGAAGCACTGATTCTTTCCGGAATCGGGAAAGTCGTGTTCAACGCCGGAATTAAGCTTCTGATTATTTTCGGCCTGTTTGTTTATTATCGAATACCGATTTCCTGGGGACTGCTGTTTGCACTGCTATCCATTGTCCTCCTGATCCTGTTGGGCACGACGATCGGACTGGCACTGACACCTCTCAGCGTCCTGTATCAGGATATCATTCAGATGCTCACCGTTGTTACCGGCCTCTGGTTTTTTATCACGCCGGTGGTCTATCCGCCGCCGGTCAATTTCCCATTCACCCTTCTCTCCGTTATTAACCCGGTCAGTCCCATCCTGATCGGAATCAGAGATATGGCAACGGAAGGCACACTCAACAATCCCATTCCCTTTTTTTCGGTTTCGGCACTGATGCTGATCGGATTATTGATCACATGGGTTGTATTCAGGCTTTCCATACCGATTCTGGTTGAGAGGATCAGCTCATGAGCCAAAATGAAGCATTGATAACATGTGAAAACGTTTCCAAAAAATTCTGTAAAGATCTGAAACAGTCCCTGTGGTACGGGGTGAAGGACATTACAAATGAAGTCCTGACGATCCGAAAAGATGGAACCAAATTGCGGCCGGGAGAATTCTGGTCTCTGAGAAATGTATCGTTTGAAGTGCGGCGGGGAGAAATGCTCGGTCTTGTGGGGCAGAACGGCGCAGGCAAGAGTACGCTTCTAAAATTGCTGTGCGGTCTCATAAAACCGGATACGGGTAAAATCACGATGAAAGGACAGGTTCAGGCCCTGATCGAACTTGGTGCCGGCTTCAATCCCATTCTTACCGGGAGGGAAAATGTTTATATAAACGCTGCCGTACTTGGAATCCCCAGGGAAAAAATCGATGAAGCCATCCCCCATATTATAGAGTTCTCCGGCTTGAAAGACTTTATGGACATGCCGGTCAATAAATACAGTTCCGGCATGAAATCAAGACTGGGCTTTTCCATTATTGCCCAGCTTGACCCGGACATCATTTTGATTGATGAGGTGCTGGCCGTCGGGGACATGGCATTTCAGGAAAAGTGCATGCGCAGGATGGATTCCTTGCGCAAGTCGGATAAAGCGATTATATTTGTCACCCATAGTTTGTACCAGGTTGAGGCGCTGTGTAACAAGGCTCTCTGGATTGATAAAGGAAATGTCATTCAATACGGAGAAGCCAGTGAGGTGGTCCGCGCCTATCTTGATGATCAGGAACGCCGATCCATGGAGGAATCTCGAAAAGAGGGTGTTAAATATCAAGGGCGTACCACGGAAATGACAAAAGCTTATCTGAAATCAAGAGATGAACAAAGAGAATCCGAAGGACTGGAAACTTTAAATAAAAACAAAGATCTCATTGCAATTGAAAATGTTGAAATAGTAAATGCCGAAGGTAAGCCGGATACAGAGTTCCCCTTCAGGTCTGATCTGACAGTCAGAATCCACTATTACACTCAGGCCCGGATCGAAACCCCCCTCTTCAATATGCGAATTTTTTCAAAACGTTGGGGTGGATTTACGGAAGCCGGCATGCTCATCGACGGGAGCGGGCCAGACAGCGTGGAAGGATCCGGGATCGTTGAATGCTGCTTCGCAAGTCCACCGATCACACCGGGGGATTATTCGATAACGTTATTCATAAGAAGCAAAGATGGAATCGCTAACCTGTTTAACATGCGAACAGTCGCCTGGTTCCGGATAACCGACGAAAATATCGAAAAAATTTCATTAAAAGGCCCCATGGCATTGAATCATATCCGACAGGGGTCCCCTATCTACCTAAACAGAACGTGGAAATTTTACAGGGACGGCCAATTAACAGACATGATTGAAGCGACCTTACAATGAAATGTTTCTTCTCTGCCTGTATCAATTTTATTTTTCGATATCCTAAACAATCTTACAAAGGAGAATAGAATGGCCCCAGGTGCCTTCTCAAAGAAAAAAATAATCGCATGTATCATCGTACGCATGAAATCAACCCGTCTGCCGGGCAAAGCCATGGCTGAAATCCATGGTAAGCCCATGATTAGACTCCTGATCGACCGAATGAAAACAGCCGAAACAATCGATGAGATTGTTGTATGTACATCAACCGACAAGGAAGATAAAATCCTGATAGATGTGGCGCGAGAAAGCGGTATTCAGTCCTTTGCCGGCAGTCATGAGGATGTTTTTTCCAGGTTTTACTCTGCCGGAAAGGCTTTTGATGCGGATATTCTGGTGCGCGTTACCGGAGATAATGTCCTGACCTGCCCGGTGAACATTGACCAGATGGTCCGACAGCATGTTAAGCTTGATGCCGAATACACCCGCACCAACGGTCTTCCGCTGGGTGTCACCGCCGAACTGATGTCCATGGATATGATAGCCCGTTTAAAAAAGCGAATTCCGGACACAAAAAGCAGCGAGTATCTTATGCTGTATGCCTTTGACCCGGATCATTTCCGCTGTGCGGTGCTGGACGCCCCGCCTGAAGTCAACCGGCCCCACTACTCGCTTACAGTAGATACCCCTGAAGACCTATCGTTTATGAAAAACATCTTTTCAAAGTTTCCACCCACAGCGGCCGGACCGCGAATCGAAGATGTCGTCGCCCTGCTGGATGCCAGCCCGGAATACACAGGCATTCCTGATGATACAGCGATCAAGATGCCGGGTGAAACCACCATCACCTTTGCCGAATGTCTGCAAATGATGTCTGATCGAGCAAAAAAAGCAAAAGCCTGCTTTAAAAACACCAACTGATGAAGACTGCTCTCTATACAACGGTCTATCCCGGTGTGGAACCGTATTTATCTGCCTGGAGCAATTCTGTAAAACAGCAGACCGATCCAATGTTTGACGTCTGGATAGGTGTAGATGGTTTGTCTACCTCACAGGTTCATGCCCTCATCGGAAAAGATCTCAACGCAACCCTGGTTCCCGGTAAACCCGATGATACTCCAATCCAGGTTCGTCAGCGTGCAATCCTGCGGATCATTGATGAATACACCTGTATTGTTTTTACCGACAGCGACGACGTTCTTTTCCCAACACGGGTTGAGGCTGCAAAAAAAAATCTTCAGCATGAAGACGTACACGCATGCTCCATGAAGCTGATGCGCCATGACGGTTCCGACCTTCACCTGACGATGCCGCTTTCCGGAAAAAATGCAAAGGTTGCGACCCTGGCCCGTACCAATGTACTGGGGCTGTCGAATACGGCCTGGCGAACAAAAAAACTGAAAGCGTGCCTGCCTGTTCCCTCCGAATGTGTTCTTATGGACTGGTTTCTCGGAACACGGGCATGGATTCAGGGTATGAAGATACATTTTGACCATGAGATTCACATGTGGTATCGTCAGCACGCTGAAAATACAGCCCAATTGCTGCCTCCCTTTACAGAGGCCAAGGTAATCAAGGCAACCGGACTGGTAATGAATCATTACCGGTTTGTTTTTAACAGTGAACCTCAACTGCCGGAGAACGTCCGGGATATGCTGGAAAAAGAAAACCTGAGAATCACCCGATTTTTCAACGCCATTCACGAATCCGCCCGAACCCTGAGCGAATACACGGATGCACTTAACAGGCTCCCCGTCGAACTTGCATGGTGGTGGTTTGTCGCCCATCCGAAACTGGAGGAAATATGGAACCCGTAAACATCGGCAACCGTCTGATCGGACCGAATCACCCCCCATATATCATTGCGGAAATCGGTTCCAATCATAATGGAGATATGGATCTTTGCAGAAGGATAATTGATGCGGCCGTGGCTTGCGGGGCGGATGCCGTTAAATTTCAGTCATGGTCGAAATCTTCCCTGATCAGTACACAGGAGTATTCCCGAAATATAAGCTATGATGATAAAAAACGCCATTTTGGTTCCCTGGAAGCGATGGTGGAAAAATACCAGCTCACGCAGGATCAGCATATAGCAATATCCGCTTATTGCCATGAGAAAAAAATCGCTTTTCTGTCAAGCTGTTTTTCGCCGGAAGAAGTCGACCTATTGGAATCGCTCAGTGTACCAGCTCATAAAATAGCCTCAATGGATATTGTTCACGTCCCTCTACTGGAATATGTTGCCTCAACTGGAAAACCCATAATTCTTTCTACAGGAATGGCTGCCCTTGCTGAGATAGATCGTGCAGTAGATATATTGAAATCAAACGGCTCCGGACCGATTGTTCTCCTGCATTGCATATCCATTTATCCGCCTGAGTACGATGATATTCATCTGAACAACATCAAGATGCTGGAGCAGACTTTTCAACTGCCGGTAGGTTTCAGTGACCACACCATAGGAACCTCAATCCCTCTTGCAGCGGTAGCGCTGGGTGCCTGTATCATTGAAAAACATTTTACACTGGATAAAAATTTAGCCGGCTGGGATCATTGGATATCGGCTGAGCCTGATGAGCTCAAAAAAATTGTAGAGGAAAGCCGAAATATTTTTAATGCTTTAGGAAACTATAAAAGAATAGTCAGGCAGGCAGAAAAAGAAAAACGACAAAAATTTCGAAGATGCGTGGTAATAAAAAAACCCCTTAAAAGAGGTGACAGGCTTTCAACCAAGGACATTGATTTCAAGCGACCGGGAACCGGTATCTCTCCGGACGAACTGAAATACATCGTTGGCCGTTCTCTAAAACGTGATATGAAAGAGGATGAAGAATTGAAGTGGTCTGATTTACAGTAGCCTGCTCCCTTCACACAGGACGCAATAGGAACAAATCATGAAAATACCTGTTATCGGATTTGGCGCCGGTAGCCATGCCAAAGTAATCCTGGAAATCCTTCTGGAAGGAAAACAGTACAAACCGATTGGATTTCTGGATTCAGACCCGAACCTTCACGGGACATCAATACAGAACATTCCTGTGCTGGGAGGAGATGATTTGGCTGCATCGCTCAAAGAAAAGGGTATTTATCATTTTTTTATCGGTGTCGGAGGTGCTGAAGATCCAACTATCCGAATACGGCTTTTTCTGTCTGCCCAAAATTTAGAGCTCTCACCCATCCAGGTGCGACACCCGTCCTGCATTATTTCGAAATCCGCTTCTATAGAAGACGGAGCGGTTATCATGGCAGGCGTCGTTGTCAACGCCTGTGCACAAATAGGATCTAATGTGATTCTCAATACAAACTCCACCATCGAACATGATTGTATTATTGGTCATCATGTTCACATCGCACCAGGTGCAATTCTTTCCGGCGGCGTCTGCGTTGGCGATCGTTCCCATATCGGCGCAAATGCATCGATCCGACAGAACATCCATATCGGAAATAATGTTATAATAGGCATTGGGGCGGTGGTTGTAAACGATGTACCTGACAATCGGGTTGTTGTTGGAAATCCGGCAAAGACCATTAAAAACAGATCAAAGAAATGAACCCCGAAAATACCAGACACCGACTGGCTAAAGTCACGATCTCACCGGAAGCAACAATTGCCGAAGCCCTGGATGTATTAGACAAGGGTGGGATCGGTATTCTTCTGTTGTGTGACGAAACCGGAAAAATAGTCGGGGTTCTGACCGATGGCAATATCAGGCGTGCGATCATGAACAACATCTCACTGGATTCATCATGCCTTTCCATTGCTACTGCCAATCCATTGACCGCGCCTGTTGGGACGGATGCCGCAAAAGCTCTTCACTTAATGAACCATGCCCGTGACTTTCTGGTGAATCATCTGCCCATCGTCGATTCCCAGGGCAAGGCTGTCGATCTGCTGCTCCGGGGCGACCTGCTGCATGAAGAAGGTATTCAGCTTCAGGCCGTCGTCATGGCCGGCGGTTTCGGAAAAAGACTGCATCCGCTTACCGAAGACATGCCGAAACCGATGCTGCCGATCGGCGAACGACCGATTATGGAGCATATCATCGACAAACTGAAAAGCTCCGGCATCAAAAATATCAATGTTACAACCCACTTCATGGCGAACAAAATCAAAGACTACTTTGGTGACGGCCGTGACTTCGGAGTGGAGATAGAGTATGTTTCAGAGGATAAGCCCCTGGGTACAGCAGGCGCCTTGGGATTGATGGATGCGCCGGATCTTCCGGTACTTGTCATCAACGGGGATATCATGACCAATGTGGATTTTCGGGCCATGCTGGACTATCACAGGGAACACAAGGCCGATCTAACTGTGGGGGCGCGGGCTTACGATGTCTCAATTCCGTATGGCGTTATAGAGTGTGACGGTGTCATCATAAAGACGATTCGGGAAAAACCAACCCAGAAATTTCTCGTCAATGCAGGGATATACTTGCTTTCCCCGGTGGTATACAACCACATTCCCAAAGACGAGCATTATGACATGACCGATCTGATAGAAAAACTGATTTCAAAAAAGTACCGTGTAATCACTTTTCCTATCATGGAATACTGGATCGATATCGGTCGGCATGCGGATTATGACAAGGCTCGATCGGATTTATTAAACGGGAGGATAAAAACGTGAGTATGAAAGGTAAACGTATTCTGGTTACCGGATCCGGCGGATTCATCGGAAGTCACCTTACCGAAAGATTACTCCGGGAAGGTGCGGATGTCAGAGCCATGATCCATTATAACGCACTTGGAAACCGGGGATGGCTGGAGAATTCGGAATCGGATGATCATATCGAATTTTTCAACGGTGATATCCGGGATACGGATAGTGTTCGTCGAGCAGTAAAAGACCGTGATATCGTTTTCCACCTTGCGGCGCTGATCGCCATCCCCTATTCCTACGAGGCGCCTGCATCATACATAAGTACCAATATCCAGGGCACTCTCAATATACTTCAGGCAGCCCGCGAATTCAGCGTAGAACGAATCGTTCACACCTCTACCAGCGAAGTTTACGGAACTGCCAGAAGCGTCCCCATATCAGAAGACCATCCACTGCAGGGGCAGTCCCCCTACTCGGCGAGTAAAATCGGGGCCGATAAAATGGCGGAAGCATATCATCTTTCTTTCAGCGTTCCGGTCACCACCGTGAGACCCTTCAACGCGTTTGGACCACGTCAGTCTCAGCGGGCCGTTATTCCGACGATCATTGCGCAATGCCTGTTCAGTAAAACGATCCGGCTGGGGAGCCTGTCACCGACACGCGACATGAATTTTGTTGCAAACATAGTAGACGGATTTCTGCTGGCGGCTCAAAGCCCCGAAGCCATCGGCCGAACCATGAATATCGGATCCGGCCGTGAAATCAGCATCGGTGACTTGGCGGAGCTGATCATCCGCCTGACCGGAAGTAACATAAAAATCAAGCGGGACCGGAAGCGCGAAAGACCCGAAAAAAGCGAAGTGGAGCGGCTTCTGGCAGACAGTTCGCTGGCGCGAAATCTTATCGGCTGGACCCCGAAAGTTGACCTTGAAGAAGGTCTGAAAAGAACCATCAACTGGATCCAGGAGCATCCTGAAAGGTACCGGCCGGATATCTATGCAACCTGAACACTCCCCTTCAACCACCGACAATCCGATACCACTCTGCATTCCCGAAATCCAGGGCAATGAATGGCTGTATATCAAAGACTGCTTAGACACCGGGTGGGTATCTTCGGTAGGGGCTTATGTAGATAAATTTGAGAATGCGTTGAGACATTATACCGGAGCCGGTCATGCCGTGGCTACCGTAAACGGTACGGCAGCCCTTCATGTTGCGCTCCTATGCGCAGGAGTGGGACCGGAAGATGAGGTGCTGGTTCCGTGTATTACCTTCATTGCACCGGCCAATGCGGTCCGTTATACCGGTGCATGGCCGGTATTCATTGATGTGGAAGACCGTTACTGGCAGATGGACCCCCAGCGTGTCGACGACTTTCTCCGCCGGGGTTGTGTATACCGGAATCGGCAATTGACGAACAAGACAACCGGACGGCGGGTGGCAGCGATTCTGCCGGTTCATATTCTCGGACACGCGGTGGACATGGATCCGATTCTCGAACTTGCACACCGGTTTGAGCTGCCTGTGATCGAAGATGCGACCGAAGGGCTGGGAGCCAAATACAAGAATCGCCCATTAGGGACCATCGGCGACATCGGCTGTTTCAGTTTTAACGGTAACAAGATTATCACCACCGGCGGCGGCGGTATGATCGTGAGCAACAATCCGGATTGGGCAGAAAAGGCACGCTATCTGACTACCCAGGCCAAAGACAACCCGATCGAATACATCCATAATGAAATCGGGTACAACTATCGCTTGACCAATCTACAGGCAGCCATGGGATGCGCCCAGATGGAAATGCTTGACCGGTTCGTTGCAGCCAAAAGGCGAATTGCATCGTATTACAATGATCATCTTTCCAAAGTTAAAGGAATTATCTTACCAAACGAGTCCCCGGATACTTTCAGCACCTTCTGGCTTTACACCATTCGAGTTAATGAAAGAGATTATGGAATGGATTGCCGGGGATTGATGAAAAAGCTTGCGAACCGAAATATTCAAACCAGGCCTCTCTGGCAACCCCTGCATTGTTCCCCGGCGCATGCATCTTCACCCAAAATCGGCGGGGAAGTTGCCCAACGGCTGTTTAACGAGGGGCTCAGTATCCCCTGCTCGGTCGGTCTGCCAACAACGCATCAAAAACAGGTTATCCAGGCAATCGATTCTTATGCAACGAATTGATTGTATATTTGTTGCCGGCCATTTGGACAAGGGTATTTTCAAGTCAAGAAATGAACCGTGAAATAATCACCAAAAAATTTGCATCATTTGAAGAAACGCATAAGGTTGATACATTCAAATTATATGGCATAAATGTCTGGCCGATTATCAGGATAAAAGTTTCTCTTGCGGTTGCTACAAAGCTTACCGGTTTTTACTCAACCAGCAATCAGACTCAAACTGTAAACAAACGACATCAACCATTTTCGATAATTGAAAAAATAAATGATCAGGTTCATAATCTGAAAATAAACCTGATTCAGAAGTATCAAAAAAATAAAAATAAACGTTTACTCTATAAAACATGGACAACACATGGATGGCCATCTCCAACAAAAAAATGTGATGTCGTAATACTAACCTACCCGAATAGACTCATAAAATATGATAGTATATATTATCATACGCTAATTGATCCTCTGGTAGAAAAACTGGGCCGAAAAAAAATCCCCTACGTTGTCTGGGAGCGAAGCGGCTCAATAAATCCGAGAATATACCAACCATCAAGAATTAGTGAACTACTGGAAATTGAATTCCAGGATGCCTGTAAAAAATTTTCGGTAACGTATCCATCGCCTTCATGGTTTGAAGATTTTGCTTCGTGGGCGGAAAAGGAGTTGGGTTTTGCCGTCCACTGGGAGAACATGATCCATATGATCCGGCAGATTGTTGCATACAGTGCGATCATGCAAAAGTGGCTTGCCAAAACAGAGTGTAAAACCGTAGTCACCGACTGCTGGTATAACATAGAATCCATGGCCGCCATTCTGGCCGCATCCAGGCTGGGAATCCGTTCGATTGACTTTCAGCATGGACTCCAGGGTGACGGGCATTTTGCCTATTCCTCCTGGAAAAACACCCCAGCCGGCGGATATGCCTTGCGCCCTGACAGATACTGGGTCTGGAGTCGGGATGAAAAAAACACGCTTATGGATTGCAACAGCGACATCACTTCTTCTGAAAGCATTATGATCGGGGGAAATCTATGGTTGAATAAATGGATCCACCAAAGCGACCCGGAGATAAAAAAACAAATCGGCAAGGCGAACCAATTGACCGGCAACTTTTCAAAGGTCTTGCTGGTTACACTTCAGACCGGTATCAATCTGGAAGATCTGCTTATTCCGGCCATTCAGGATAGTCCACCGGATTGGCTCTGGCTTATCAGAGTACACCGGCAGACGATGGATGCTTTCGATTCCTATGAAAAAAAATATGCCAACCTGAATCATGCCGGTGTAAATGTATCCGATGCCACCCGACTGCCGCTGTACACCCTGTTTCATATCGCGGACATACATATCACCGGTTATTCCACCTGTGCCATTGAAGCAACCGCGTTTCATGTTCCGACCATCCTTATTCACCCAAGCGGGAAAAGCGCCTTTCAAAAGTATATTGATCACAACATGATGATGTATGCCGACAGGCATGACGCAATCCTGAACGCCGTTGATTCCCTGTCCCGGATTGATCAATCCATACGCAAAGAGTCTGCGGATAATCTGCTGAATGCAATTGAACAGGAAGACAAGGCCATTCAATGGCTGGTGCAATGAGGGTTCATAAAAGTTTCCGTTGACCGAATTTGAACAAAAGTTTACTGTGTTAAACGAGAATTGGCACGGATTAAACAGAAGCTTGTCAATAGAACACCTGATAAATGGAGACTCTTTATTTCATGCTATCAAACATTAAAAAAAAGGTTTTTCAGTTTTCCAATTCTTTAAGGAAACCGATTGAGAAAAGGTATAAGAATCACAAAGGTTTCTTTTGTCCGGTGCCCTTTGAAAAACTATGGGTGAACGACTCACATTACACAATATGTTGCCTCAGTGGATCTCCTATGCGGCACGTGGGTGAAACGAATCTGATAAACCCAATAGATGCATGGAATGGGGAAAAAACCAAAGCATTTCGAAAATCAATTTTAGATGGTTCTTTTAGATTCTGTTCAGGTTGCCCCTCTTTGGCTCCCAAAGTACCACCTTTAGCAAGAATCGACGAAATAAACGACCCTTTCTATGCAGATATTATACAGAATAAAAGGCTAACTGTTAGTAAAATTGGTTATCTTAACTTGGCATATGACAGATCCTGTAATCTAAAATGTCCAAGTTGCCGAACCCAGTTTATTCATTTATCAGAAGGTCCCGAATATGAGCGTCTAAAAACTCTACAAAATAAAATCATAAAAGACTTTCTCTTAAAGAATAACAATATTGACAAAGTAGAATATTTAAAGGTTACGGGTTCCGGTGATCCTTTTGGCAGCAAGTTATACATGGATTTACTCAAGTCTATCAATGATAAAGATTATCCGCCTTTTAATATAACAATATTAACTAACGGGGTACTTCTCACTGAAAAGACATGGTCTGAATTGAGTTGCATGAATCATAGAATTAAGGAAATTGAAATTTCTGTAGATGCAGTCCAAGAAGAAACCTATTCCCTTATACGGGGTGGAAGTTGGAAAATTTTAAGTAAAAATCTCCGTTTTATATCGAGACTACGTAATGAGGGACGAATTGATTTTTTTAAAATTATTATGGTTGTTCAGAAACATAATTGGAAGGAAATGAAAGATTTCATCCAAATGGGAAAGGATCTCAATGTTGATGAAATAAGTTTCAGCCCGATCCGACCATGGAGTGGAAACAAGACACACTGTGAAAAATCAGCTGTCCATGTACCTTCTCATCCGGAATATCATTCTTTACTTGATTACTTGAAAGATCCAATTTTTAATGGTGATAGCTCCGTTAAAATTCAACTTGGTGCACTACAATCCCTGCGACCGATATCGCAAAAAAAATAATACTCCGTTCGGGCTACTGTGAGAAAAAACATACAAATCTGGATCATTCCGGTCAATGGCTGATGCAATGAGGGTTCATGAAAGTTTCCGTCGTCATACCGGTGTATAAAGCAGAAAATTTTATCCAACAGGCTGTTGAAAGTGCTCTGACTCAGCCGGAAACCGGTGAAGTGATCCTGGTTGAGGACAATTCCCCGGACAACTCCTTACAGATATGCCGGAATCTGGCTGATGAACAGGAAAATGTAAAACTCCTTACCCACAAAGATGGGAAAAATCACGGGGCCGGCGCCAGTCGAAACCTTGGTATCATGGCCGCAAAAAATGATTATGTCGCATTTCTGGACGCCGACGATTTCTTTCTGCCCAGCCGATTTGTCACCACAAAGCAATTATTCGACACGGATCATTCCCTCGAATGCGTTTGTGAAGCAGTAGGCAGTCACTTTGAAACAGCCGAAGCGGAGCAGAAATGGAAACAACTGAACCGACCGTTAATTACAACAATCAAACAACAACTGACGTCCCATGAACTGTTTTTGGCACATATTGGAAATATAAACGTGGGTTACTTTCATACCGCGGGATGGGTTGTCAAAAAAAACGTCTTCCAAAAAACCGGCCTGTTCGATGAGCACCTCAGGCTGCATCAAGACACGGCGCTTTTCATCAGGCTGACCGCCGTATGCAAAACCCGCCAGGGAAGCGTTGATGAACCGGTTGCAATGCGAAGGGTTCATGTCCATAACCGCATTACCGCCGAACGCCCTGCCCTTCAAGTATACGAAAACAAATTACACATGTGGATAACCCTGTGGCAGTGGTTTAAAAAATATACCGGCGAAAACCATCAGCAACTTCTGTTGTCCTCTTTTCTTCGGCATGCGGAGATGCCGGCCATGGCATCAACAAACCACCTGTTTAATGCATTTCAATCAATTCGACAATTAACCAAATTGTCAATTCAGTGCCAGGGGCTGATTCAGGAAAAGCTATACCGGACAGCGTATCTAAAACAGCTTCGGTCGGTTTTCGATTTGACCGTTTATAGCACCATGATATCCATTCGGGACCGAATCGTTCGAAAACACAAGGTAAAATGAAAAAATCCTTACTATGCATCACCACCTGTAAAAGGCTTCCGGTATTGAAATCCATACTGCCTGACTATATTGCCTTCTGCAACGATAACCCGGCCTATGACTTTCTGGTATCCCTGGATGGTGAAGAAAAAACATATCTGGATTTTTTCAATAAGTTTGATATCCCGGCAATCTATTCGGAAAACCAGGAAGGGGTCGGGCTATCCAAGAACCGTGTACTCAAAACCTTCCCGGACTATGATTACTATTTTTTCATTGATGATGATGTGGAATTAGTTGATCATTCAATTTTTGATATTCATATAAACTTGTCAGCGAAAACCGGAATTCACCATTTCTCCTCTGGTGAAACTCATCAATTTTTTGGAAATAATAAAGAAACTCAAGTTGAAAATTTTACAATAATCCATTCGGATTTCGGCAGCGGTGCGTTTAATTTTTTTACTGCCGAAGGTTTAAAAAAAGTTGGGGGATGGCATACTGAGTTTGCCAAGTATAAAAGATTCGGACACACGGAACATTCGTACAGGTTTTTAACAAATGGCTTGGCCCCTTCCCCCTTTAACTTTATTATCAATACAGGAAATCATATTACAGTAAACCATCCGGATCATGTTGTTGACCCGGATGGATATCGTACAGGTGACGGCGGCATAGCCCAGGTGGAAAATGAAATAATCAAAAAAAGATTATCTTATTGTCCGTTCAATACCCTCTGCCGGTATCACTATAATGGAAAACCCCTTTCACTGAAAATAAAAAACTTCCACTATATACAAACCCGCGGTTCCCAAAACATCTTAGTGAAAATGCAACATAATCCGTTTCTATCAATCAACGAAAAATACCTTCTGCTGGAAAAAGAGCATAGCCGATTGCAATCAAAAAATGAAACCCTGGAAAATCAGATGGAACAGATTCACCAGTCCATCAGTTTTAAGATGATCAGAAGGATAGTTGAATCTGTTTCTCATGTTAACAATTGGTTTTCTAAAAAATTATAGATTCGTCTTTTCTTTTTTTATTACCTGAATATATGAGCTATCCATGCGCATCCTGATAATATCCATGTCCGACAGCATCCACACGGCTCGCTGGTTATCCCAGATCAATGACCAGGGATGGGATCTCCATTTATATCCAAGCATGGATATGGGTGTTGTCCATCCTGAAATTCATCATGTAAAAATTCATCCTTCCCATTATGCCAGGAATCAGACGCCAAATCAAAATGATAAAAAGAATATCAAGCGGTACCTGATGTCTGCATACAATGTATTCAATCGTTTTCGGCATGACTATTTCCCCGTCGATCGTGTAATTGAGCTGAACAAAATAATTCAAAAAATCAAACCGGATATCATTCACACACTGGAGACGCAGGCTGCCGGTTATCTGTTGAGTGAAGTAAAACAAAACCATCCAAAACCATTCCCCCCATGGGTCCATACAATTTGGGGCAGTGATCTGTTTTTGTTCGGCCGACTGGAAGAACACAAAGAAAAAATATCAAAAGTGCTGCAGCAGTGTGATTATTTTTTATGTGAATGCAAAAGAGATATCGAACTTGCAAAAAATTTCGGTTTTAACGGAAAAATTTTACCAAGGCTCAATGGTGCAGGCGGTCTGGATCTCTCCGAATGCAAAAAAGTCAGTGACCTTTGCAGAACTTCCGACCGCAAACTCATCATGCTGAAAGGGTACCAAAGTTTTGCAGGAAGATCTCTGGTCGGATTACGGGCACTTGAAAGGTGCGCGGATGCTTTAAAAGGCTATCAGATTATTTTATATGTAGCAAATCAGGATGTTAAAATCGCCGCTGAACTCTTTTCAGATTCTACAGGCATCCCTGTCCAAATTATCCCACATGGGACCCCTCACCTGGAAATGTTAAAATATCACAGCAAATCCCGCTTATCCATCGGCCTGAGTATCAGCGACGGATTGCCGAACTCATTATTTGAGGCGATGGCAATGGGATCTTTTCCGATTCAATCCTGGACAGCCTGTACTGATGAGTGGATCATTGACGGGGAAAACGGCCTGCTGGTTCCACCTGAAGATCCTGAAATCATAGAAACGGCCATCAGAAAAGCGTTATCGGATGATGAGCTGGTAAACCAGGCGGCAGACATAAACGAAAAGATTGTAGCTGAGAAATTAGACCATAAATTATTAAAACCCAAAGCTGTTGAAATTTATAAAACCATTGCGGAAGATAACAGAGCTAATTTCAAAACGATGAAAAACCGTCACACCGGCGAAGGCCGGTGTCCAGAAAAAAATTGAAAATACTGGATAGCACTTCATTTCCCTGGATTCCGGCCTTCGCCGGAATGACTACAACAGAGTTTTGAAATTGGCTCAACAGGATAAAGGAAAGCACCAGATGAAAAAATATACAGTTTTGATACTTGGTGTAACTGGAATGTTAGGACACACACTTTTCAATGAGCTTTCAAAAAATCCGGAATTGGATGTATTCGGAACAGCCAGAAACATAAACGGCATCAAAAACGTTTTCCAGTCCGATTTTTCAAAAAAAATCAGATCAAATGTTGATGCAGAAAATTTTGATTCCGTGAATCGTGCCATGGCATCCATCCAACCGGACATTGTGATTAACTGTATCGGATTGATCAAACAATTACCGATTGCCAATGACCCTCTCTCTGCGGTCACCGTCAATGCCCAATTGCCTCACCGGATATCCTTAATCTGCAAGACGGCAAAAGCACGAATGATTCATATCAGCACGGACTGCGTTTTTGACGGAATGACGGGCGGATATCAGGAATCGGACCCATCCACCGCGAATGATCTTTATGGAAAAACAAAATATCTTGGCGAGGTGGATTATCCGCACTGCCTGACAATGCGCACTTCCATAATCGGTCATGAGTTGAAGACCAGACTCGGTCTGGTGGACTGGTTCCTTTCCCAGAAGGAGGATATCAAAGGCTTCACAAAAGCCATCTATACCGGCTTCCCTACGGTCGAAATTGCCGATATCATTTCCAGATGGATCATTCCAAACCCGGACCTGTCCGGGCTATACCATGTTTCATCTGCTCCGATCTCAAAATATGATCTTCTGAAGATTATTGCAGAACGATATGACAAAAAAATACATATTGAACCATCCGATGAATTCAAATGTGACCGCTCTTTGAATTCCGAACGTTTTCAAAGTCAAACAGGTTACAGCCCACCGTCCTGGCCGGAACTGGTCGACAAGATGTACGACCATTACCATTCCTCCGGTCTCTATACTTATTAATCATCATATTAAGGAACCCAACAATGAATCCGTTTGACAACAAGACTGTAGTCATTACCGGCGGAACCGGATCACTCGGCAAAGTACTGACCAAACGCCTTTTGTCCGGGACCCTTGGGACACCGAAAAAAATCATCATATTTTCACGGGATGAGGCCAAGCAGCATTTCATGCGGGTAGAATATCAGCAGAAACGTAAGGTGACGGATGAAATTATCTATCACAATTTTGCGCAGTTGCTTGAGTTCAGAATCGGAGATGTCCGTAATTATCATTCGGTCTGCTCTGTTCTTAAAAATGCGGATATTGTGATCAATGCCGCGGCATTAAAGCAGGTTCCGTCATGTGAATACTTTCCATACGAAGCAGTCCGGACCAATATCGAAGGTGCAAACAACATCGTCCAAGCGATCCGGGAACATGATTTTCCGGTTAAAACCGTTGTCGGCGTCTCAACAGATAAAGCCTGCAAACCGATTAATGTCATGGGAATGACCAAGGCTCTTCAGGAACGTATTTTTATTTCAGCAAACATAACCATCCCTTCAACACGGTTTATCTGTGTAAGGTATGGAAACGTACTGGCATCAAGGGGATCGGTTATTCCTCTTTTCCATGACCAGATTCATAATGGCGGCCCTGTCACCATAACAACCAAAGAGATGACCCGTTTTTTGCTCCCGCTTGAAAGTGCTGTAGATACGATTGCCGCCGCCATCAAGGGGGCTGAAGCAGGAGATACATTTGTCCCCAAGGTTCCGGCATCGAGAATTGTTGATGTGGCAAAAGCATTGATCGGAACTCGAAAGATCCAACTCTCCTACACGGGGATACGTCCTGGAGAAAAAATCCATGAAATCATGGTTTCCGATGAAGAGGCCTGGCACACATATGAGCATGGTGAATACTATGCCATCAAGCCCATGCTTCCGGAGCTGCTTCGGGAGTCATCCAAAAAACAGGCACTGGGGAAAGAATACAGTTCGGCCGACTCTCTCATGTCACTGGATGAAACAACCAGGATGCTCGAAAAGTATAATCTGATGATCGGACAAGACTTTCAGGAGGAAGGAGAATTTTTACGATGAAAATCATGACGATTTTAGGCACCCGGCCGGAAATCATCCGGCTGAGCCGTATCATTCCCATGCTGGACAAACTGTGCAACCATATCCTGGTTCATACCGGTCAGAATTATGACCCCACACTGTATGATATTTTTTTTGAAGAACTGGAAATCAGACAGCCGGATTACATACTGAAATGTAAGGCAGATAGTCTGATGGATCAGATTGGAACCATTTTATTGGAGTGTGAAAAAGTAATCATCAAGGAGAAACCGGACCGTTTGCTGCTGCTTGGCGACACGAACAGCGCCCTGTCGGCTATCGTCGCAAAAAGGATGGGCATACCGGTCTTCCATATGGAAGCAGGAAACCGGGCTTACGATGACCGTGTCCCGGAAGAAGTCAACCGAAGACTGATCGACCATTCAAGTGATATATTGATGCCCTATACGGAAAGAAGCCGGGAAAACCTGATACGGGAAGGGATTCCGGGTAATAAAATATATGTTGTCGGAAATCCCATAAAGGAAGTTCTCGATTATTATTCCAAACAGATTCACTCCAGTAAGGCTTTGTCAAAATATAATCTGGAAACGGGAAAATATTTTCTTGTCACACTTCACCGTGCGGAGAATGTTGATGTTGAGGAGCGTCTTACAGGATTCATCAATGCTTTTCAGAAACTCAACCTGGATTATAATATCCCTGTGCTTTGCAGCCTCCACCCCAGAACCCGGTCCCAACTTGAAAAACAGGGAAAAGTGATGGAAAAAGGTGGTGTCCGCGCCGTAAAACCTCTTGGGCTCTTTGATTTTGTCAATCTGGAACTGAATGCCGGATGTGTTCTTACCGATTCCGGGACAGTACAGGAGGAGTGCTGCATTTTCAACATCCCAAGTGTAACGCTCAGAGATGTTACCGAACGTCCGGAGGCAATTGAAGTCGGGAGCAGCATATTGAGCGGAGCAGATCCGGATATGATTGTTTCTTGTGTAAAAACCGTCCTGAACAGGTCATGTGACTGGATTCCGCCACAAGAATATCTGGTAAAAGATGTTACCGGCACGGTAATCAAAATTGTTCTTGGATATCGGAAATAAAAAAATGATATTCAATCCTATCGTCTCTATTATCATTCCTGTTTATAATGGATCCAATTACATGCGGGAAGCCATTGACAGTGCATTGCAGCAGACGTATCGAAATCGCGAAGTGATTGTGGTGAACGATGGCTCCAAGGATGACGGTAAAACCGAAAACATCGCAAAATCTTATGGGAATCTAATCCGCTACTTCCATAAAGAAAACGGTGGCGTGGCGTCTGCGTTAAATTTTGGAATCGATAAAATGGAAGGGGAATATGTTTCCTGGTTAAGCCATGATGATGTCTATTACCCTTATAAACTGGAGAAACAGATTGCATTTTTGCAGCAAAACAAAAAGGATATAATCCTTTACAGCGACTATGATTTTATCGATCATGAATCAAGATATCTCCGGACCAATACAATCGAACATGCCGAGCCCGATCAGTTTGTATTGGCCATGCTGACCGGACATCCCATACATGGCTGCACCACTCTTTTTCATAAAAATTGTATTCATAAGACAGGCCGGTTTAATGAGAAACTGAAAGCAACTCAGGATTATGACCTGTGGTTCCGCATGGCCAAAAATTATGATTTTGTCCACATGAAGGAAGTACTGATACAGTCACGACTTCATCCGGATCAAGGAACCAATACAATGAGTGCTGTCATGATGAAAGAAGTATATTCCGTATATAAAAATTTTTTGGATGACATCAATACCAATAGCATTTTTTTAAACCCCGGCACTCCAAAATCATCCTTTTTTTTAATTGTGGCCGAGAAATTAAGACAGGTAGGTTTTATTCATGTTGCAGATTATGCATTCCGCCTATCAACACAAAATACCGCACTCAAAGAAACCATTTCTGATTTCAATTTATTACTACGAAGAATGCGATATAGAAAAACGCAAATAATAAGCTTCATAAAAAACGGAATTTTCCATATCAGACAAGGTTTGAAAAGATAGATTGAATTGTAAAGTTGGTATGAAAATTAAAATTCTACTTATCGCAGATTTTCTATCAACAGGAGGCACCAGAGTTTTCTTTTTCAGGCTTCTCAGAATCCATCTGCGCAACAATATTAAAACCGCCATATTGATACAAAAAAACCAATTAGACACAGAGGTTAAAAGCTTTTGTCAAAAAAATGATATTACAATTTTTCAGACCCCGGATCGCACACAACGATATTACCACCCATTATCTTCATTGATTTATGAAGTAATCCATTATCGCAAGTATGTTAAACGCTTTCAACCGGATATCACAGTTGTATCCGATGGCGGCCGGGAATTGAATTTGGGAATATTCCTCGTTGCAAAAAAAATTGTCTTCTGGCTTCATGGTTATCCGGAGTCTTCCATCATATGGAACATCCTGAGAAAACCATTCCGGTATTTTCTGACAAGCCGTCAAAAACATTATGTAGCCGTATCGAAATATGCAGCCCACAACAATAGTCGATATCTGGGCATACCGGCAAAACATATCCGGGTTGTACATAACAGTTTTCAGCAGGAAATGCATACGCTGCCTTCTATCAGGGAGCCCATCGTGCTGACCGTCAGTCATGTCCGGGATTACAAAAATCCGGTAAAATGGTTGGAAGTTGCAAAAATGGTAACGGAAAGAGAGAAAACAATAAAATTTGTCTGGCTGGGCGACGGAGAAAAACTTGATGAGATGAAAAGCGCTGTCCAAAAAAACAACCTGGAAGATAATATCTTCTTTCTCGGTCACCGAAACGATGTAGATTTTTTTTACGCGAACGCAATGATCTATTTTCAACCCAGTCTCATCGAGAATCACAGTATTTCAGTAGTTGAAGCCATGTCATACGGTCTGCCGTGTATTGTGTCCAATGCAGGCGGAATGCCTGAGTCTGTTATTCATGGAACAACCGGATATATTGCAGACCCGGGAGATGTCGGCGTGTTTGCGGACCGGATATTGACTTTATTCAAAAACCAAAAGTTGAGAGAAAAAATGGGCCTTGCCGGTAAAAAAAGAGCGCAGGACAACTTTTCCGAATTGATTCAGGAAAAAAAGATTATCCGTATCTATAAAGATATGATCCATTAGATTTTGTTTCTTAGATTACGCAGTCAAATTCTGGAGAAAAAATGAATGAATTGATAACCCCGCCGACCATTGTGGCAGTTGGCTATAATAGGCCGCATGACCTGAAACGATTGCTGCACTCTCTGGGCAGGTCCATATATCCCAATAAAACCCGGCTCGTCATCAGCCTGGATCAGAACGACAACAAGGATACCCTTGCCGTTGCGGAAACGTTTCAGTGGCGTCATGGTGATAAGGAAATCCTCTTCTCAGAAACAAGACTGGGCTGCAAAAACCACATCCGGCGCTGCGGTGATCTGGCCGAAACATTCGAAAACGTAATTATTCTGGAAGACGATATCTTCGTATCACCCCAATTTTACGTGTATGCATTGGATGCATTGAAATTTTACCGCCATGACGAAAACATATCCGGAATTTCGCTTTACAGTCATGGCTTCAATGAAACCGCCCTGCTGCCCTTTACGCCTATCCAGGACCGTACAGATGTTTTCTTTCTGCAAATTCCGTCCTCATGGGGGGAGCTATGGACCCAAAAGCACTGGAAAGATTTTCAAACCTGGCAGCAGCAGGATAAAACTGCACAAAAAAAACGGGATGCCTTTCTTCCCGTCAACGTCCGCGCATGGAATGAAAACAGTACCTGGGAGGTAGATTTTATCCGCTATATGATCGATCAGAACAAATATTTTGTCTATCCGCGGGTATCGTATACCACCAACTTCGGAACTGTCGGAACCCATTTTCCAGAAAATATCAAACTGCATCAACGCCCATTGCAGTATGATACCAAAGAATTCCATTTCATCCGTTTTGAGGAATCCAACGCCGTATATGATGCCAACTGTGAAATTCTGCCTGAATGTCTGAACCGTTTGACACCACTGTTGCAGCAATACGATTATGAGGTTGATCTTTACGGTGTAAAATCAATGGAAGCCTGCCGTAAAGATTTCCTGCTGACTTCAAAGCAGACACGGTCTCCCATACTTTCTTTCGGCAAGGAAATGAAGCCCCATGAAACCAATCTGGTTGAAGGAATCGAAGGCCGGGACATTTTTCTTTCGCATAAAAATGATATCATTGAAGCCGATGCAACTCCCCATTTTACCCAGAAAACCTTTTTCTACTATTATGAAATGATGACGCAGCACTATCTCATCCTGCAGAAAGATTATATGGATCGCCTGGACCTTGCCGATCATTTTCGTGCGATTGAAATCCTCAAATTTTTTTTCCGAACCGTTAAGATCAGAATTCTCGATATTCTGAAAAAAAAATAACAGTCTGTTATTGGTAAAGGATATCATCTGAGTCGTTTTGAATATACTTTTTATCCTATATGACAGCTTCATCAGCAACAGTGCGATTCATGTGCACAATTTTGCAAATGCGCTTTCTGAATCCGGACATGACTGCACCGTTATGGCCAAAAGTCATAAAAACAGCATACAGGAGTTTATCGCACCGCATATTGCATATACCGCCCTTGAATTTGCGGACATCCGGCAAAAACGCCTTCCCTTCAAAAATAATCAGGAACCGGATATCATTCATGCCTGGACTCCCCGTGAGGCGGTACGAAATATCGTAAAACCGTTAAGCGGCGAGTATCCGCAAGCAAAGGTTGCCATTCATCTGGAAGATAATGAAGAACAGATCCTGGCAGGGGCAACAAGACTTCCTTCAGCAGTCCTGAAATTCTTTCCCTATTTTCTGCTGAAAAAAATGTTTGCCGACCAGTTCGCACATCCGCGGTACTACAAAAAATTTATAGCGGATTCCGATGGTTTCACACTGATCATGGACACCCTGCAAAAATTTGTGCCCCGCGAAAAACCTTCCATTATTCTCTGGCCGATCATAAACATGGATGACTATTCCGTGAATCTGGATATCAGACAGTACCGAAAACAATTGGGAATCGGGCAAAATGATTTTCTTGTGGCCTATACCGGTAATACGCATCAGTCGAATGCCGAAGAGGTTCGGTCTCTTTATGTATCCATTGGTCTTGCCAATCAAGAAGGTCTTTCCGTAAAATTGCTTCGCACCGGAACCCATTACTGCTCTTTTCTACAACCCGATGAAGCGTGGATTCAAGACTTTGTCATCGAGCTTGGTTTTGTGAGTCGATCCGATCTGCTGGCCTGTATGACGGCAGCGGATTTGCTGATTCAACCGGGGAATCCAGGACCGTTTAACGACTATCGTCTGCCCTCGAAAATTCCGGAATTTCTATCCATGGGAAAACCGGTCATTCTTCCCGACAGCAATATTGCCCATTTTCTGAGAGACGGAGAAGAGGCGATTATTCTGAAGCACGGTCATGCAGAAGAAATAAAAAATATCATTCTCGCATTGAATCAAGACCGTGAACAATTAAATCGTTTATCAATCGGCGGCAAAAAATTTGCGGCAAAAAATTTTGAAAAGGCTTCCATCGTAACTAAACTGGAAGCATTCTATCATCAACTCCTTGGCTCATAAAATTTTTCATTCTATTACTATGGCAACTAAATATGCCAACAGCTGTCATTCCGGAGAAAACCAAAATCCAGGAAATTTCTGGATGCCGGATCAAGTCCGGCATGACGGATTTTACATATTTGATTGCCGGGTTAAGACTTCATGGCGGCAATGAATGATTTGACAAAAAACAGCGATTGCCGAGCCGGGATCGATCAGTTCCTTCCGGATACGATCTTTATTGGAAAGGGTCTTTCATTTTGGATAAAAGGATGGGTGTTTCATCCCCGGCATGAAATCCGCAACGTGCGGTTTGATCTTGACGATGCTTCCATACCTATGGAGGAAATTCATCTGCCCCGCCCGGATGTCATGAGAAAGACAGGCTCGACCTCGTTGTCTTTTGATCTTCGGAAAAAGATGCTCTATTCCGGATTTTCCGGATGCGTCGACCTTCACCAGGATTTGACCGGGAAGATAAAAACCATTCACATTGTGGCGGAACTCTCTGATCATTCCGAACTGCTGATTGAATCCAAAACAGTCCGTTTCTGCGATGAAACGGAATTTTTTATGCCCTGTGCATCAGACCGCTCTGCGGATGAAGAATACCCTCTCATAGCAATCTGCATGGCGACCTACAATCCGGACCTCCAACTGTTTCAAAAACAGATTGACTCAATTAGACAACAATCCTATCCGAACTGGATCTGCATCATCAGTGATGACCGATCAACAGCAGAGATTGTGGATGAAATCCGAAACCGTATTGCGGATGACCAAAGATTTATTCTATTTGAGAATCAAAAAAATCTGGGATTCTATCACAATTTTGAACAGACGCTCCGGCATATCCCGAATGCGGCGCAGTTCATTGCCTTCGCAGATCAGGATGACAATTGGTATCCGGACAAGCTTTCCATCTTGTACAACTCAATCATTCAGGACCCAACAATCAAGCTTGTCTATTCCGACATGAGAATTATCGGCCGCAAAGGGGAAATCATTTCTGAAACATACTGGCAAAACCGAAAAAATCACTATCAGAATCTGGAACTGGTCATGATCTGCGGTTCCGTTACCGGAGCTGCCAGTCTTTTCCGGAGGGAACTATTGGACCTGGTACTCCCCTTCCCCCAGAATACCGGCATCTCATTTCATGACCACCTTGTTTCCTGCGCAGCCCTGGCTGTCGGACTGATCGAGTACATCGACAAACCACTGTATGACTATTATCAGCATGGACGCAATATCATCGGGCATCATGATTTTGGCGCCGGATACGGGCAGGTAAGGGAAATCATTTCAACAGAATTCTCGACCTTTTCCGGCTTGAAAAACCGCCTGCGATCTTTTTATTCCAGTTATGATCTCAACTATCTCCGGCTGCGACTCATATCCCGCACGCTCTCTTTACGGGGTATCCGGAATGCAAAGGCATTTTCGCTTTTCAACAACAGCCTGCTCGCTGTCATCAGGCTGTTGTTGATGCATATCCGAATCAAACGGCAGAAATATACGACGGAACATGCGGAAATCGCCCTGGCGGTCAGTTGTCTGACCAGAAAATATATAAAATATCTGCCGATCTTTTGATGGTCAAAAACGTGATCCAAACAATTTCAAGGCTCTTTTCCTTACATACCCTGCGTGTGCTGTATTATCTGGTAAAACAGCGGACGATTTTTCAGGTCCTGTATCTTGCCGTTCAACAGATACTATTCAAAGATAAAAAACGGATTTCTCCGATTGATGAATACCTCTCCCTTATACGCAAGGCTCCCCCGAAAGAATTATTGGCAACCGAAAAACCCATCGATATTATCATCCCTGTC
>QZKS01000041.1 GCA_003599865.1 Desulfobacteraceae bacterium | reverse complement strand
TGTTGATTTAATATATTCGACGGCCCTTTGCAAGCGTGAAATCACCCGCTGCCTGCCGAGAACCTCAATGATTTCAAAAATTCCCGGGCTCACGGTCTTCCCGGTCAGGGCCACCCTCACCGGCTGGGCGATCTTTCCCAGTTTCAGGCCGGTGGTTTCCATGACCGCCGTAAACGCCGCTTCCAGATCTTTTTCCGAAAAACCGGTCAATTTTCCCAGTTCGGTAACCAGGCTTTCCAGTGACGGCAGGGCAGAAGAATTCAAAAATTTTTTGGCTGCCGCTTCATCATATGAAACATCATCCTGATAATAAAAATCGGCACTGTCCGCCATCTCCACCAGGGTTTTGCTCCGGGTGTTCAATGTCCGGATCACGCTCTCCAGATACTGATTTTTTTCAGCCGCATATCCTTTTTTAACCAGAAACGGCAGGAGATACTTTGCAAGTTCCATGGGCGGCGTCACCTTGATATGGTCCGCATTCAGGGATTGAAGCTTATCCTGGTCAAATACCCCGGCGGAACGCCCGATATTCGTCAGGTTGAATTTTTCAATGAGCTCATCCCGTGTAAAAAATTCCTGATCCCCGAACGACCATCCCAGCCGGACCAGATAATTCAAAAGCGCATCCGGCAGATATCCCATATCCCGGTATTCGGTTACGGACATGGCGCCATGCCGCTTGCTGAGCCGGGTTTTGTCTTTCCCGAGAACCATGGGAACATGACCGAAAACCGGAAGCGCTGCCCCGAATGCCTCATACAGCTGAATCTGTTTCGGGGTGTTGTTGACATGATCATCGCCCCGGATAATGGTATTGATGTTCATGGTGATGTCATCCACCACCACTGCCAGATTATAGGTCGGCGTCCCGTCGCTTCGCTGGATAATAAAATCATCCAGTTCCGAATTCTGGAACACAATGTTTTTCTTGATGATATCCTGCAAAACCGTGGTCCCGGAAAGAGGCGCCTTAAAACGGATCACCGCATTGTCGGCTGCCGAAAGGCCTTTTTCCCGGCAGGTTCCGTCATATTTGGGTTTCCCTCCGGAAGCCATGGCCTGTTTTCTCATTTCCTCGATCCGTTCCGGAGAACAGGTGCAGTAATAGGCATGCCCGGATTGTACCAATTTCTGAATATACTCCCGGTACAGGTCAAAGCGCCTGGACTGGAAATAGGGCCCTTCATCCCAGTCAATGCCCAGCCATTCCAATGCTTCAAATATGGCGTCAACGGATTCCTGTGTGGATCGCACCGTATCGGTATCTTCAATCCGCAGCACAAATTTCCCTTTTTGATTGCGGGCATACAGCCAGTTGAACAACGCTGTCCGCGCTCCTCCGACATGAAGATACCCTGTGGGACTCGGCGGAAAACGGGTAATGATGGTTTCCATATTCATTCACCTTTCGATTTTTTGATCAAAGCAATCCGGGTACGACATTGTAACCGGTTCCGTTTACCACAACCAACCCTGGATCACAATAGTTCAGCGCAAATATCCGTGAATAATTCTTGACAACAGTCACCATATCAATTAATAGAAGGGGTTTATAAATTTGTGACACCTTTAAGGTTTATTATTTAATTATATCAGTTAGGAGATCGGCCATGCCTCTACCAAAGCGTAGAACCTCGAAATCAAAACGAGACAAGAGAAGAACCCATCAGAAAACAGAAGCACCGGGTCTGTCAACCTGTCCACAGTGCGGTGAGACCAAAATGCCCCATCACGCATGTGCAGCCTGTGGAGACTACAAGGGTCGAACCGCCATTGACGTTGATGATGAATGATCCTGAAAAGACAGCCATTACGATAAAAACGCCGCATTTCTCTTGACAGTATAGCCTTGCACCGCGGAAGAGCAAAAGAGGCCATTCGTGCGATCAGTGGAATGTTCACATTTAAAGGAGACTCACTTTTATGTCGGTTGAAGATAAAATCATCAAAATTATTTCCGAAAAACTGGATGTTGATATAAATGAAGTCGTACCCAAGGCCTCCCTGGTGGATGACCTCGGCGCAGACTCACTGGATCTGGTGGAACTCGTGATGACAATGGAAGAAGAGTTTGATATCGAGATATCGGATGAAGAAGCTGAAAAACTCATCACCGTCCAAAACGCCATTGATTATATCAAAGCAAATTCCTGATCCAGGCATGGATAAGACAGCCGGTACATGATTTACCGGCAACCGGTTCTGCATATGAATCCATTCTTCCGATCCGGAGGGAGGTTGTTTGAATACAAGGGTTGTTATTACAGGTGTCGGACTGGTCACGCCCGTCGGTATCGGGACAGATGAATCCTGGAATGCCGTATGCAACGGAAAATCCGGAATCGGACAAATCACCAGATTTGATTCTACGGATTTTCTCACACGGATTGCCGGTGAAGTAAAAAATTTTGATGCGGCTGATTTTCTTCCCAAAAAAGAAGCCAATCGGACAGAACCCCATATCGCCTATTCCGTTGCTGCAGCCCAGATGGCCATGAAAGATGCCGGCCTGACCATCAATCCCTCCAATGCGGAACGGGTCGGCGTGTTGATGGGGTGCGCCATGGGCGGACTGGCCAGCCTGGAAAGAAACATTGCGCTGATCCGGGACCGCGGCCCCAGACGGGTAAGTCCCTTTTTTGTCCCCATGATGATCACCAATATGGCTGCTGGTCAGATTTCCATTCATGTAGGCGCCAAAGGCCCGAACGCCTCGGTTTCGACAGCATGCGCGGCCGGAACCCATGCTGTGGGGGAAGCCGCAAACTTCATCAAAAAAGGGTATGCGGATGTCATGATCACGGGCGGTGTGGAATCCATTATCACCCCTACAAGCGTTGCCGGCTTTAATGCCATGAAAGCCCTTTCCGTCCGGAATGATGAACCGGAAAAAGCCTCCAGACCCTTTGACCGGGACAGGGACGGATTTGTTCTGGGTGAAGGATGCGGTATCCTGATTCTGGAATCCCTGGATCATGCCCTGGAAAGAGGTGCTTCCATTTATGCGGAGGTCGCCGGATTCGGAATGAGCGGAGATGCATATCACATAACGGCACCTGCTCCGGGTGGTGACGGTGCTGCCAGGTGCATGCAGGCTGCTCTAAATGACGGCCTTATTCCGCCGGAAAGCATTGACTATATCAATGCCCATGGAACCGGAACCCCTATGAACGATATCTGTGAAACCATGGCCATTAAAACGGTTTTCAAAGAAAAAGCCGCGTCCATTCCCATTTCTTCGACAAAATCCATGACAGGACATTTGATCGGGGGTGCGGGCGGCGTGGAAACGGTTTTCACCGCCCTGACTATCAGACACGGAATCATTCCGCCGACCATCAATCTTGACCATCCGGCAGAAGGGTGTGATCTCGACTATGTGCCGAATATTGCCCGAAAACAAGAGGTCACCTGCGCCATGACCAACTCGTTCGGCTTTGGCGGAACCAATGCAAGCCTGATCCTGAGAAAACTTCCGTCTTAGAAGACAATCCCTGTGTATCCCACAAAACTGCTTCCGGGACTTTTGTCATAACTGGTGGCATAATCGATCTCAACGGCCTGCCGGGCTCCCATTTTTTTACCTGCGGCTATGGCTGCGGCCGCCGCTCCTGCACAGCATGCATTCCCGTTTTCACGGGCTTCCCGGATCACGCCGGACGGATTCATGGCCAGCATCTGGTCGATCACGCCCCGATCATTCACCTTTGTCACCCAGTCAAGGGCTTTGACGCCGGTCCCTTTGGGGGAAAAACCATAATTCGGCCCGTAATGGGTTAAATCCGTTGAACCGATCACCCGGATGGAAACCCCTAGACGGTTTGCCGCTTCCACAATAAAGTCAGCCATTTTGACCGCCGTATCCGTGGGTGGAACTCCCATGGCTACAATCTTTGCATCCGGAAAAAAATATTTCACAAACGGAAGCTGCAGCTCAATGGTATTGTCCTGGTGAAAATCATCCGGCGTTTCCACCACAAAGGAAAAATGATCAACAATCTCCTGTGCCAGATCTTCGGCAACCGGGATGGTTCCAAAAGGGGTTTCCCAAGCTCCCGTGGGCATGATGTATCCGGAATCCCGATGGTGCAGATGCATTCCGAAAACAACCATGATATCCGGCGGCTGTTCTGTTTGCAGGTGGTGCATCACCTGGCAGGCGATTTGTCCGGAAAAATACCAACCGGCATGGGGAACAATCCCGCCGATATATTGCCCTGCCGGATGTATCCGATGATCCTTTGCCCCGGAAAGGAATTGCCGGATCATGGCCTCACATTCCGATGCCTTTGACGGATACCAGCTGCCGGAAAAAACAGATTTCCTGATTTTCATGCTGCACCTCCCGATGATCTGCGGATCTCTCCGGATTGAATATTTTTTTGGATAAGATATCACCAATCTATGATTTGCATCCGCTCCTGTCAATCAATTTGGAGATTCCGGAAAGCCGGGCTTTTTCAAATTATTTCGTATTCATGTATTGTAACATACTGCTTTGGTATTATATTATATGCCCAGACAAACAATAAAACGGAAACGGGAATGGAAGTTCCGGATATCATATCCCGTTCGATCAATATCGGTCTACTCTTTCAGGAGGTTTTGTTATGTGGGAATATACGGAAAAAACAAAGGATCATTTTTTGAATCCGCGGAATGTCGGTGAGATCAAAGATCCGGATGGTATTGGAGAGGTCGGTTCGCTGGCCTGCGGCGACGCGCTCAAGCTGACATTCAAGCTGGATGAGAACCGAAGCCGGATTGCAGATGCCAAATTTCAGACCTTTGGATGCGCCAGCGCCATTGCGTCTTCATCCGCACTGACGGAAATGCTCAAGGGGATTACCCTGGAAGAGGCGGAAAAGATTACCAATGAGGATATTGCGGATTATCTCGGCGGCCTGCCCAAAGAAAAAATGCACTGCTCGGTCATGGGAAGGGATGCTCTGGAAAAAGCCATCACTTATTACCGGGGCGAGTCGGAAAAAAAGATTGAAGGGGAAATCGTCTGTGAATGCTTTGGCGTAACCGATCTGGAAATCAAACGGGCGGTCACCGAAAACGGGCTGAAAACCGTTGAAGAAGTGACGGATTATGTCAAGGCCGGCGGCGGATGCGGGAAATGCCATGAAAACATTCAAGCCATTATCGACCAGCAGATTGGCGGCATTCAGATTCTGCCCAGAATGAAAAAAAAGGAGTTAACCAATATCCAGAAAATCAAATTGATCGAAGAAACCCTTACCCGCGAAATTCAGCCGGCCCTGGCAAAAGACGGCGGGGATATCGAGCTGATCGATGTGGACGGTGACAAGGTGACCGTAAAACTGAGGGGAACCTGCGCAACATGCAGCAAATCACAGATCACCCTGAAAAATTATGTGGAGACCAAACTGCGCGAACTGGTTTCCGACTCTCTGGAAGTCCAGGAGGTGAACTGATGGCTGTTATCTATGCAGACAACAATGCAACAACGAAGATCGCTCCGAGTGTTCTGGATGAGATGATGCCGTACCTTACGGAATATTACGGTAATCCGTCCAGCATGCATACCTTCGGCGGTCAGGTCGGAAAAAAAATACTCGAAGCCCGGACCCGGATCGCTTCTCTCCTGAACGCGACACCGGAGGAAATCCTGTTTACCAGCTGCGGGACGGAAAGCGACAGTACGGCTATCCGGGCGGCAATCATGTCCAACCCGTCCAAAAAACATATCGTCACCACGCGGGTCGAGCACCCGGCTGTGAAAAACCTGTGTGAAAAACTGGCCAAGGAAGGATTCCGCATCACCTATGTTCCGGTAGATCAGAATGGTGCCCTTGACCTTGATTTTCTCTATCAAAATCTTACCGAAGATACCGCCATTGTGAGCATCATGTGGGCCAATAACGAAACCGGCGTCATTTTCCCGGTGGAGGAAATTGCCTCCGTTGTGAAAGATAAAGGGATTGCTTTTCACACCGATGCGGTTCAGGCAGTCGGCAAAATCCCCATTGACCTGAAAAAGACCGGTATCGACATGCTCTCCCTGTCCGGGCACAAACTCCACGCGCCCAAAGGAATCGGAGCATTGTACATCCGGAAGGGGACCAAATTTTCACCGTTTTTGATCGGCGGGCACCAGGAAAAAGGAAGACGCGGCGGAACCGAAAACGTTGCCTCCATCATTGGCCTGGGCGCGGCTGCAAAGCTTTCTCAGGAACTGATGGAAAAAGAGAATACCGATGTCAAAAAGCTTCGGGACACGCTTGAAAAAGGTCTTCTTGCAAAAATCGAGCACTCGTTTGTCAATGGCGCAACGGAAAAAAGACTCCCCAATACCACCAGCATTGCCTTTGAATATGTGGAAGGAGAGGCGATTCTGCTGATGCTGGATGAGTTTGGGATCTGTGCTTCATCCGGGTCAGCCTGCACCTCAGGCTCCCTGGAACCGTCTCATGTTCTGCGGGCAATGGGTGTTCCGTTTACGGCAGCCCATGGTACCATTCGTTTCAGCCTGAGTACGTACAATACCATGGATGAAATCAATCTGATCATTGAAAAGCTTCCGAACATTATCCGGACGCTTCGCAATATGTCGCCATTTTGGAAAGGAAATCAATAATTCGTTGTCAACGGAAAGACCGATCCAGATTGCATACAATTATCCGGGCATGCCGGTAAACAGCCTCTGCCCGGATTGCTGTTTTCATCAGCCACCTGTCCGTAAACGGAAAAAATGTGAAAAACATCTTGAAATTAAAGCCGGTTTGGATATAGTGTACCATCATAAATCAGTCATATGATTTCCAGACGGTTCCCGGAATGATCGTTGTATCCAAAGACAACATGATGCGGATTCTCTTACAACAGCACAGGCCATGGATATGTTCAAAGTTATGATCCGGGACAATATGTCCCCCATTGCAAAAGAACGACTGGAAGCAATCGATTCCATTGAGGTGGTCGTAGACAACAACAAGGAAACCAACTCTCCGGAAGCCCTTTCCGCCATCATCAAAGACTTTCATGCCATTGCCATTCGAAGCGGCACCCGAATCACGGATCAGGTTCTCGCCAATGCGCCCCATCTCAAGGTTATCGGTCGTGCCGGTGCGGGCGTAGACAATATCGATGTGGAAGCTGCCACAAAACGCGGGATTGTGGTCATGAATGCGCCGGGCGGCAATACCGTTACAACGGCGGAACACGCCATATCCCTGATGCTTTCTCTGGCACGGAATATCCCGCAGGGAACCGCTTCTCTGCGGGAAGGAAGATGGGAGAAAAAAACTCTGACCGGCATTGAAATCACGGGAAAAATTCTGGGCATTGTCGGGCTGGGACAGATCGGAAGAGTTGTAGCGGAGAGAGCCGGAGGACTGAAGATGCGCGTGATTGCATCCGACCCGTTTGTCGGCAAATCCTCGGCCAGGGAAATGGGAGTCGAGCTGGTGACCCTTGACGAACTTTTTCGCCTTGCTGATTTTATTACCCTGCATGTGCCGCGCCTGCCGGAAACCGCCGGTATGATCAATGCCGAAACCATCCAAAAGATGAAACCCGGTGTTCGGATTATCAACTGCTCCCGTGGTGAGGTTGTCGACCTGGATGCACTGCATGAGGCCGTTCAAACCGGGCATGTAGCCGGAGCTGCTCTCGATGTGTTTCCCAAAGAACCGCCGGACCCATCCCTCCCGATCCTGAAAAATCCGAAAATCATCTTTACGCCCCATCTCGGCGCCAGCACCGGGGAAGCGCAGGACAAGGTGGCCATTATGATTGCGGATCAGATCGCCGATTATCTGGATAAGGAAATCATTACCAATGCCGTAAATTTTCCGTCCATCTCAAAAGACATCCTGATCCATATCGCCCCCCATCTCTCTTTGAGTGAAAGAATGGGATCTCTCATGGGGCAGCTTGTCCGAACCGCCATCCACGATATCAACATTACCTACAGCGGAGAATTTACCAAGCTGGATACCCGGCTGCTCACCCACGCTGCCATAAAAGGGCTGCTGTCATCCTTTACCGACAGACCGGTGAATCAGATCAACGCGCTTTCGCTTGCCAAAGAAAAGGGGATCACGATCAAGGAAACCATGAGCCAGGCAACCGAAAACTTCACCGGGCTGATCAAAATCAAGCTGGAAGGCTGCGAGAGTGCTCCCGATGAGGTCTGGGGAACCATCTTTGGAGAAAAATATCCCAGAATTGTCCGCCTGGGGACCATCTCGATGGATGCCATTCCGGAAGGCTATATGGCTGTCATCCGCAACCATGACAAGCCCGGTGTCATTGGAAACCTGGGCACACTGCTGGGAAAACACAATATCAATATCGGGCGTTTTCAACTGGGAAGACGGGAAGGGCAGGCCCTTTGCATGGTGAATATCGATACGCCGATGAATGACGGCATTCTCAATCAGATCCGCCTCCTACCCAATATCATTTCCGCCACTCAGGTGAAGCTGGGTTGAAGGGAGCACAGATGAAAAAATCAGCAGCGTTCCTTTTGCTCTTTGGAATTTTTTCCATACTGCTCCAGGGTTTTCCGGATCCGGCTTATGCGTCCGACAAATCGGAAGGCGAGGTGGTTGTTATCGGGAACAGCCGGCTTTCATTTGATTCCTTAAGTTCCAGTGAACTGAAGGATATCTTTCAGCGGAAAAAAACAACATGGGAGGATGGCCGGAAAATCAGTTTTGCCCTTTTGGACAGCGGTAAAACACACCAGCAGTTTGTCCGTAATTATCTGCAAAAAACACCGGCACAATATCATCGGTACTGGAAAAAGCTGGTTTTTTCCGGCAGGGGCGTACCCCCGATAACCTTCCGTGATGAGAAAAGCCTGATGGCTCACGTCGCTCTCACAAGCGGTGCCATCGGTTATGTTTCCCAGGAAACCAGGCTCTCCGGTGTCAAAAAAATTCATATCATTGAGGAGAGTACGGCCGCTATGGAAAAGGCGGCTGCTGAAACACCCGCACCCATTCAAAACCAGGTCCTGCCGGCCATTCCGGAAACCACGCAGGAGAATAAGTCCCGGACAATATTCAATCGTATCTTTTATTAACGCCGCCCGCAGCTATCAGGAAATCATCCTGAGGTCTGATGCGGAAGCGGCATTTCGCCGCTCCCGCATGGAAACCCCGAAACACCCTATCGTTACCGAATCTTTTTCAGAACCAGGCTTTTCAACCAGTCCAGCCATGGATCAAAGCCTTCTCCGGTTTTGGCGGAAATCTCGAAAATCGGCATGCCCGGATGAACCTCCCGGATATATTTCCGCACCAGATCCATATCAAAATCAAGATAGGGAAGAAGGTCTATCTTGTTCAGGATCGCGGAATCACATTCCCGAAACATGAGCGGATATTTCACCGGTTTATCTTCCCCTTCCGTAACGCTCAGGACAACGGTCCTGGCATCCTCACCAATATCAAACTCTGCCGGACAGACCAGGTTTCCGACATTCTCCACAATCAGCAGGTCGATATTATCCAGATCCAGATCCAAGGCCGCCTTTTCGATAACATGGGCCGCCAGATGGCAGTCGCCCCCGAATTCATCGGTATTGATCTGTACAACCGGTGCACCGGAGACCGCCAGTCTGTCTGCGTCGTTTGTCGTACAGATATCCCCGACGATCACGGCGCATTTCAGATCCGGCATCAATCGGGTCAGGGATTTCTGAAGTGTGGTTGTCTTGCCGGAACCGGGTGAACTCATCACATTCAATACAAACACTTTTTTTTCTGCAAACAGCTTCCGGTTCTGTTCCGCCATTTTTGCATTGACATCCAGAACCTTTCTCACCACCTTGATTTCCATACCTAAAACTTCTCCTGTTGTTGAGTGTACGCCTTGAATCCATCCTCATTGCACCTCAATGGAAGCAATATCCAATTCACGGCCGGATATGACGTCAATGCTGCCGGAACCGCATGTTATGCATGTAAACACCGGATCATGAATGGTCCACTCCCCGCGGCATTCACGGCACCTGGCCCTGACCGGAATCTCTTCAATATCCAGCTCAGCGCCGGACAGCCGGGTATCTTTTGCCGCAATCTCAAAGCAGAAACGGAGACTGCTCGGCACCACGGCAGAGAGCTTCCCCACCTTGATGTTCACTTTTTTAACGACGGCGTCTTTCATTTCCGCCGGTATGGAAGCGGCCGCGATTTCAATAATCTGCATTGCAATACCCATCTCATGCATGGATCGGATCCTTTCCCGGTTTCAGGTGCGCTAAAAATGTTCGGCACATACTTCACCGAGCTCTCCAAGGTTTTCACAAACATGGATGCCCGCCTCTTTCATGACGGCGATCTTTCCCTGAGCCGTACCGCTGTTTCCGCTGATGATCGCACCCGCATGTCCCATCCGTCTCCCCGGAGGTGCGGTCAGGCCTGCGATAAAACCCACCACCGGTTTGCTGACATGATCGGCAATAAATGCTGCTGCTTCCTCTTCGGCATTCCCTCCGATTTCGCCAACCATGACAATCGCGCGGGTCTCAGGATCTGCCTCAAACGCCTTAAGGCAATCGATAAAGTTGGTCCCATTGACCGGATCTCCCCCGATTCCAATACAGGTTGTCTGCCCGAGCTTCTGCCGGGTAAGCTGATGCACCACCTCATAGGTCAGGGTTCCGGATCTGGATACCACACCGACCGGCCCGCCCGGGAGGTGAATATTTCCCGGCATGATGCCGATTTTTGCCTTGCCGGGTGTAATAATACCCGGACAATTCGGACCGATCAGACGGGAACCGGAATGCTTCAGCAGATTTTTCACTTTCATCATATCCATCACCGGAATTCCTTCCGTGATGGCCACGATCAGCTCTATTCCCGCATCCAACGCCTCCAGTATGGCGTCCGCAGCAAAAGGGGGCGGTACAAAAATCATACTGCAGTTGGCCCGGGTATGGACCGCCGCTTCCCGGACGGAATCAAAAACCGGCACATCATCCATTTTCTGACCGCCCTTTCCGGGGGTCACACCTGCGACGACATTTGTGCCGTATTCAATGCATTGCCGTGTGTGGAATTTCCCTTCATTTCCGGTAATCCCCTGAACCAGAAGCCTGGTATTTCGATCTGCAAATATACTCATTTTTCTTTCCTCATATCCTGACCCGGACAAGCCGGAATCAAATCAATATCTTTATGATGTTGCATAAAAAACTAATTCACAATGGAAGCCACCTTTTCCGCCGCATCCTTCAAGTCCACCGCTGTGATCAGATTCAGCCCAGACTCTGCAAGGATCTTCCTTCCCTCCTCGACGTTCGTTCCCTCCATCCGGATCACGATGGGAACCGTGACACCGATTTTTTTTGCCGCCTGAACAACACCTGTGGCAAGGATGTCGCATCGCAGAATGCCCCCGAAAATATTGATCAGGATTCCCTTGACCTTGTCATCGCTTAAAATGATTCTGAATCCGTTTTCGACCATTTCCGCATTGGCCCCGCCCCCGACATCCAGAAAGTTGGCCGGTTCCGCGCCCGCCTGCTTGATGATATCCATGGTTGCCATGGCCAGTCCGGCGCCATTGACCATATTGCCGACATTGCCGTCCATATTGATATAGTTCAGGTTGAACTTGGATGCCTCCACCTCGAGCGGGTCCTCCTCATCCAGATCGCGATACGCCAGGATGTCCTTGTGCCGGAACAGTGCATTGCCGTCAAAATTCACCTTGGCATCCAGTGCTATGATGGTTTCTTCCTTTGTAATGACAAGCGGATTGATTTCCACCAGTGAACAGTCATAGTCGACAAAAAGATGATACAGGTCCGTGATCATCCTGTTGAACGCTTTCATCACGGCAGGAGACAGATTCAATCCAAAAGCGGTTCTCCGGCAATGAAACGGCTGAATACCGGCAAGCGGATCAACATGAACCCGGATAATCTTTTCCGGTGTTTCTGCGGCAACGGCCTCAATGTCCATCCCGCCGGCCTCGCTGGCCATAATCACGATGGTGGCGGTTTCCCGGTCCGGAACGACGCTCAGGTACAATTCCCTGTCAATGTTAAGGCCCTGCTCCACCAGAACCTTTTTGACCTTTTGTCCGCCGGGACCGGTTTGATGGGTTACCAGATTCATCCCGATAATTTCACCGGCGATCGACCTCACTTCCTTGAGAGACCGGGCCGGCTTTACGCCGCCGCCTTTCCCGCGTCCGCCGGCATGAATCTGTGCTTTCACGACCACCGGCAGAGTGGCCAGTTTTTCTGCAACACCCAAAGCCTCATCGGCTGAATATGCCACCCCTCCCTCCGGTACCGGGATCTTGTATTTTCGAAACAACTCCTTTGCCTGATACTCATGGATCTTCATGATTCCCTCTCCTTGCTGTCGTTTGTTCAACTCAAAAAAAACACGAAATAAAATATCAACTATATTGTGTTATTACATGCTTGAAAATTGCCTGAATCCTCATGACGAAAGATGAATGGATTCAACCCTTCGATGGATACAGACAATCCGGACTCCACGCTCAGAGTGCACAGCTTTATCCCAAGCCTTTGACACGCAGGAAACCGTCAAAAGGCCTATGCCGGAAAAAACCAGTCTCTCTGACCGCGTCCATGGTACGAGGTACAGAGGATATCGTGGGTTTCCGAAACGGAAATATTGAATTTTTAAGTATGTATCTATCCGGACCATCGCGATCCGGATAGATACTTTTTTTGCTACGGCAATGCTATCCGATCACGCACAAAACATTATTTTTAGCGACATTGTCGCCGCTCTTGTAATTGATCGCTTTGACCACACCGGATACCGGCGCAATCAGAGCATTTTCCATTTTCATGGCTTCCAGGATGACAACGGTTTCACCCTCATTCACGGAATCACCCACCTGTTTTTCATAACTGACAATCATTCCCGGCATGGGTGCCTTCAGAGGCGTTCCATCCGCAGCACCGGCAGCAGGTGCAGGTGCTGCTTTCGGTGCAACGGCAGGAGCGGCCGCCGGAGGGGCAGCGGGCGCTTTCGGCGCAGCAGGTGCCGCCGGAGCGGCAGGAGCGGCCGGGGTCATATGCGCTACAGGAACGGCCGGGACCTTCGCTGCCGGTGGTGCGATCTGCTCAGACTGCACATAACGGATAACCGGTGATCCGCCGATCTCCTCCACACCGACGCTGAAATATTCGCTATCCACAAACACATTGAACTCTCGAATATGTTCTCCCTTTTCCGGAGCATCTTTTTTCTTTTCAACAAGTTCTCCCTTGCGCGCCTTGAGCACCAGCTCCTGCTCCCGGAGTGCTTCGGCAAGAGATTTGGCCATTACCTCTTTCGGGGGTTCTTCCTTTCCATATTTCCATTGCAGGAACTTTTTACCGGTTACCGGGTAAAGGGCATATAAAATGACATCATCGATATCAACCGCCAGGCCTTTTACTTCTTCCTTGGCTTTTGGCAATTCCGGCTCCAGAACTTCCGCTGGCCTGCATGTGATGGGTTCTTCCCCGCGGGAATATCCCTTGAGCGCTTTTTTCTGAACTTCCGGATTGATCGGCACCGCCGTCTTTCCATACAGTCCGTAGCAGAGATCCTTAACCTGCGCGGTAATCATTTTATACCGCTCTTTATCATCGTCAAACAACACGTTGTTAACGGTCTGGATACCGACAATCTGGCTGGTAGGCGTGACCAGCGGAATCTGGCCAAGATCTTTCCGGACTCTTGGAAGCTCCTTGTAGACCGCATCAATCTTATCCAGGGCATCCATTTCCCGGAGCTGGTTCACCAGATTGGACAGCATGCCGCCCGGTGTCTGATGAAGCAGAACATTGATATCAATGATGGACATCTTGTTATCGGCCAGGAGATGCCGGTATTTGGGCATGATCTCCTTTTCCAGGACTTCATTGATATCCGCCAGTTTTTTGATGTCAAATCCGGTATCCCGGTTTGTGCCGATCAGGGCCATCACCAGCGGCTCAACAGCCGGATGGGATGTCCGATAGGCATAGGGAGACATGCAGGTATCGACAATGTCCACCCCGGCTTCAATCGCCTTTAAATGCGACATGGGCGCAAGACCGGATGTGAAATGGCTGTGAAGATGAACCGGAACCGATACCTTTCCCTTGA
Organism: Desulfobacteraceae bacterium; assembly: GCA_003599865.1. Lineage (GTDB taxonomy): Bacteria > Desulfobacterota > Desulfobacteria > Desulfobacterales > SURF-7 > QZKS01. Next base: position 42,265 of record QZKS01000041.1, on the reverse strand, counting down.
TGGCCTTGATGACATTATAGGCGTCATAGGGTGCAATCAGGCCTGCCATGTCCTTGATGCAGATGGTATCCGCACCCATTTTTTCCAGCTCCTGAGCTTTCTTCACAAAATAATCAATATTATAGACATCACCCCCAAGCCGCGGTTCGGTCATGGTATAACAGATACAGCCCTGAAAGTGTTTTCCGCACTTCTTGATGATCGGCACAACCGTTTCAAAATTTCGATAGTCGTTCAGTGCGTCGAAGGTTCTGAAAATATCCATGCCGTTTGCAGCAGCTCTCTCCACAAACGCTTCGGCCAGGTCATCGGCATAATTCCGGTAACCCACCAGATTCTGTGCCCGGAGCAGCATGGAAAAAGGGGTTTTCTTGAAATATCGTTTCAGGGTACGGATTCGTTCCCAGGGATCTTCATTCAAAAACCGGTGCATGGTATCAAACGTAGCCCCACCCCATGTTTCCGTGGCCCAGAAACCAACCTCATCCATCATTTCGGCAACCGGAATCATGTCTTCGGTTCGCCCCCTGGTCGCGAACAGGGACTGGTGGCCATCACGCAAGGATAAATCCATGATCTTCAGAGGGTTTTCCGCAGGTGCCCTGTCCTTGCTGTAATTCATGGTGGTCATTGATACTTTGTTATGTTCACTCATCTTATTATTCTCCCCTTACGCCGTTTAAATTATCGTAATTTTGATCCGTGAAAAGATTTCATCTGCATCATGGTCCGCGTACTCATGATGGACTGTCGACCGCTCAACCCCCAGAGCGTAAAGCCGGCAGGGACTTTTTTCGGTTTTGCCGACTGGTCCTGATCCGCAGCCTGCATGGTTGCCATCTCCTCTTCGGTTTTGATATAGGCCATGACCGCGGAAACGGCTGCTGCTATTTTCTTTTCTTTCATGTTCAGAATTCCTTGTTTCGATGGTTCCGTTCTGATTTACAAAGGGATGTTCCCATGTTTTTTCGGTGGTGAAATCTCCCTCTTTGAACACATGATTTCCAGTGCGTCAATCAACCTCGGTCTGGTCCGGCTGGGAACAATCACCGCATCAATGTATCCGCGCCTTGCCGCACAATAGGGATTGGAAAACAGGTCTTCATATTCCGCAATCTTCTCTTTTCGTTTCCCGGCCGGATCGGCAGCGGAATCAATCTCTTTCTTGTGGATAATATTGGCCGCTCCGCCGGCTCCCATCACCGCAATCTGCGCACTCGGCCAGGCGAATGCCATGTCCGCACCCAGATCTTTGGAGCACATGGCCAGATAGGAACCGCCATAGTCCTTTCGGGTGACCAGCAGCAGTTTCGGTACCGTTGCTTCCGAATAGCACCACAGCAGTTTTGCGCCATGCCGGATAATTCCGCCCCACTCCTGATTGCTTCCCGGCAGATATCCGGGAACATCCGCGATGGTCAGGATCGGGATATTAAACGCATCACAGAAACGAATAAACCTTGTGGCCTTGTCCGATGCATCGATATCCAGACAGCCGGCCAGATTTTCCGGTTGATTTGCGATGATCCCGATGCTTCTGCCGTTCAAACGTGCAAAACAGACGATGATATTTTTAGCATAGTACTGATGCGGTTCAAAAATCTCTCCATTGTCCACAATGGAGGCAATCACTTTTTTCATGTCATAGGACTGGTTGGGATTATCCGGAATGATCGTATCCAGTGCCGGATCGGTCCGTCCCGGGTCATCCCCGGTATCCGCAAAAGGCGGATCTTCCATGTTGTTGGCGGGAATATAGGAAAGCAGCTTCTTGATCTGTGCTACCGCATCTTCATCACTCTCACAAGCAAAATGAGAGACTCCGCTTTTTTCATTATGGGCCATGGCCCCGCCCAGATCTTCAAAGGAGATCTCTTCACCGGTCACGGACTTGATAACCTGCGGACCGGTAATGAACATATAGCTGCTGTTCTTGACCATGAAAATCCAGTCGGTCATGGCCGGAGAGTACACGGCCCCTCCTGCCGTGGTTCCCATGATGGCTGAAATCTGGGGAATCACTCCCGAGGAACGGGCATTCCGGAAAAAGATTTGCCCATAGCCGGAAAGGGCATCCACGCCTTCCTGAATTCTGGCGCCCCCGGAATCATTCATCCCGACAATCGGAACCCCTGCCTTTAGTGCCATATCCATCACCTTGCAGATCTTTTTGGCATGCATTTCCCCCAGGCTGCCGGCTCTGGATGTAAAATCCTGGGAATAGGCAAATACCGGACGTCCATCCACCAGACCATGTCCGGTGATGACGCCGTCGGATGGAACTTCCACCTTATCCATTCCAAAATTGACACACCGATGCTCCACAAACATATCGATTTCCCGAAACGTTCCGGAATCAAAAAGCAGATTCAATCTTTCCCGGGCATTCAGTTTGCCATTTTCACGCTGCTTGGCAATTGCTTTTTCCCCGCCCATTTGAAGAATCTTTTTTTCTCTCTCTTTCAGATCCTTGATTTTGTCAGCAACAATACCCATTATTATCATCCTTTCTTCTGGCAAAGGTTAAACATCAGTCGTCCGGTCCGGAAAAAACAGCTCTAACAGAATCCGGCTGTTCCTCTGTCTTTCAAATTCAGCAACAGGGTGCGGAAATGGCAACACCGGCCTATCTTTCCGAAGTTGCTACTCATATGACATATCATTGATAAAAAAGCTGATTTGCCACACTTATCATCATTACAATAATCCGACAGATTTCTATATCAGCGGTCAATTGTCAAGAAAAAATAACAGCCTGTTTGCGGCTGCCGTCGGGGAAATCTCCCCTTTTTCAACCGCTGCAAGAATCCCCGGAAGCTCCTTTTTTACATTTTGATTTTTTTCAAACCGCACTTGAAGACCGTCTTCGACCATCGACCACATCCAGTCCAGAGACTGCCGTTTTCGTTTCATGGCAAATTCAGAAGCCGCAACCGTCTTTTCACGGTGGGATAGAATCATATCCCACACCTGATCCATACCGGAATGTTCGAGCGCACTGCAGGTCTGAACCGGCGGTGACCAGACCGCCGATGAAGGCCGCAGCAGGTGAAGGGCATTTTCATACTGCTTTCTGGCATATTGTGCTTTTTTGATATTGTCACCATCCGCCTTGTTGATCACGACGGCATCCGCCAGTTCCAGCACTCCCTTTTTAATCCCCTGCAGTTCATCACCCGCTCCTGCCAGCATCAGCACCAGAAAAAAATCCACCATGGACGCCACCGTGGTTTCCGATTGTCCGACCCCTACGGTTTCCACAAGGATAATATCAAAGCCGGCGGCTTCACAAAGAAGCATGGTCTCTCTGGTTTTCCGGGCAACCCCTCCCAGGGTTCCCCCGGAAGGTGAAGGACGGATAAAGGCATTGGGATCAATGGACAGTTTTTCCATACGGGTCTTATCCGCCAGAATGCTCCCGCCGCTGCGTTTGCTGCTCGGATCAACCGCCAGCACGGCAATCCGATGGCCCTTGGCCGTCAGATAGATCCCGATGCTTTCGATAAATGTGCTCTTTCCCACACCCGGAACGCCGGTGATGCCGAGCCGAATGGCTTTTCCCGTATAGGGCAGCAGCGTATCGAGCAGCTCTCCGGCGATCTGCTGATGAAGGGGCAGCGAGCTTTCAATCAAGGTAATGGCCCGTGATAAAAGCCGCCGGTCCCCGTTCAGCAGACCCTTGCGATAGATCTCTGCCTGATCCGTATTGGTCATCCGTTCTGACATATGCACAAAAACCGGAAAATTATAATTTCTCTTCAATTGCCGCAAGAACCTTGCCGGCGGAATCCACGATGGATGTCCCGGGCCCGAAAATACCAACCACACCGGCATCGTACAGAAACTGGTAATCACCCGGCGGAATCACGCCGCCCACAACCACAAGGATATCTCCGGCGCCTTGTTCTTTCAGGGATTTGATCAATTCCGGAACCAGTGTTTTATGCCCGGCAGCCAGGCTGGAAGCGCCTACAACGTGAACATCATTTTCAATAGCCATCTTCGCCGCTTCCTGAGGGGTCTGAAACATCGGGCTGATATCCACATCGTATCCAAGGTCCGCAAACGCCGTCGCCACCACCTTGATTCCCCGGTCATGTCCATCCTGCCCCATCTTGGTGACCAGTATTCTGGGTCGTCGTCCATGTTTATCCTTAAACGCTTTTGTGCGCTTCTGAAGGGAATCAATGACTTCACTCTCACCATATTCGGAAGCATACACGCCTGAAATGCATTGGGTGGTTGCCACAAAACGGCCAAAAACCTTTTCCATGGCATCGGATATCTCACCTACCGTTGCCCGGAGCCGTACCGCCTTTAAGGCGACCTCCAAAAGATTTCCATCCGATTGCGCCGCTGCCGTAATATCATCCAGTGCTTTCCGAACCGCCTTGGCATCCCGTTTGGCCCGGATCTCTTTGAGTCTTGCGATCTGCTCGTCACGAACAGATGCAGGAACCTCACGGATCTCAAAATTCACTTCCTCTTGAACCTTATACTTATTCACACCAACAATCACGTCCTTGCCCTGATCGATCCTTGCCTGTTTGCGGGCAGCAGACTCCTCGATCCGCATCTTGGGCATTCCGGACTCGATCGCCTTTGCCATTCCACCCAGCTCCTCCACCTCGTCGATAATTTTCTGGGCCTCATTGATAATGCTGTTGGTCAGACTCTCTATATAATATGATCCGGCCAGAGGATCGACCACATGGCAGACCTGGGATTCTTCCTGAACCACAATCTGGGTATTCCGGGCAATCCTTGCGGAAAAATCGGTAGGCAGCCCCACCGCCTCGTCAAAAGAATTGGTATGCAGGGACTGCGTTCCGCCAAGGACGGCGGAAAGACATTCCAGCGTCGTGCGGATGATATTATTATACGGGTCCTGCTCGGTCAGGCTCCAGCCGGATGTCTGGCAATGGGTTCGGAGCATGGTTGATTTGGGATTTTTCGGATTGAATCGGCTGACCAGCCGGTGCCAGAGGAACCGGGCGGCCCGCAGCATGGCGATTTCCATGAAAAAGTTCATGCCGATGCCAAAGAAAAAGGACAGCCGTGGCGCAAAGCTGTCGATATCCATCCCGGCCTTCAGTGCCGCCTTCACGTATTCCAGGCCGTCTGCCAGGGTGAAGGCGGTCTGCAGCACGGAATCCGCCCCGGCCTCCATCATGTGGTAGCCGCTGATGCTGATCGTATTATACTTGGGCATATTCTTGGAACAGAAGGCCATAATATCAGAGATAATTCGCATGGACGGCTGCGGCGGATAGATATAGGTGTTTCGTGTCAGATACTCTTTCAAAATATCGTTCTGGATGGTTCCGTTCAGCTGTTCATGTTTGACGCCCTGCTCTTCCGCAGCAACGATATAGGATGCCAGAATGGGAATGACGGCGCCGTTCATGGTCATGGAAACCGACATCTTGTCCAGGGGAATCCGATCAAACAGAATCTTCATGTCCTCCACCGAATCGATGGCCACACCGGCCTTCCCGATGTCACCCGCCACCCTGGGATGGTCCGAGTCATATCCGCGATGGGTCGCCAGATCAAAGGCAACGGAAAGTCCCATCTGGCCTGCGGCAAGATTTTTGCGATAAAAGGCATTGGACTCCTTGGCTGTGGAAAAACCGGCATATTGACGGATGGTCCAGGGACGACCCACATACATGGTCGCCATGGGTCCCCGGACATACGGCGGCAGGCCGGGAAGGGTGTTGACGCAGGGAAGACCTTCAATATCCTCTGCCGTATACAGCGGTTTTACCTTGATTCCTTCCGGAGTCATCCAGTCCAGAGAGTCAAGAGATTGTCCCTTGAGCTGTTTACTCACCAGGTCTACCCATTTTTGCTTGTTCGGATGTTCAGACATAATTTGTCTCCTTAATATCATCTATTTTTTTTCTGATTCATAATCCGGATTTGAAATGGCCCGCCAGACCATTTCAAACATGACATTGGCCTGCTCGGAAGGGCTCTCTTTCTGCCCTCGTGATACCCACATAAAGAAAGATCTCTGAACAAAACCCAACATAAAATCAAGAAGGATTCCGGCACGGACATTCGGGTTCAGGATACCTTCCTGTTGTCCTTTTTTCAATACATCCAGGTATAGATTGATCATCTTCTTCTGCTGAAACGTTCGATCCGCCATCCAGGTTTTCATGGGAAGGGTCATGAACAATATTTTGGCCAGCCCGGGATGTTTTTCATAATAGTTGATCTGTACCCATAATACCTTTCTCATTTTTTCCTTCAGATCCTCAATCCCCTGCAGATGATCGATGATTCTTTCCGTGAGCATACCAAGCCAGATATCCACAAAAGAAAAAAGCAGATTCTCCTTGCTGCCATAATACTGATAGATTGTGCTGAAACTCACACCGGCCTTGCGGGCCACATCCCTCATGCTCGCCTTGTGAAAATCCGAACTGGAAAAAATCTCCTCAACAGCCTTTTCAAGCCGCTCATAAACATCCGGCTTCAAATCCTGAAACATTGTTTTGCCACCCTGGTTTTCCTTCTCGGCCATAACCTTCCATATACAGTTAACTATTTAAATTTATTAAATTATAAATCTTTTTCCAAACGGTCTGATATACCTCATTCAGAATGTGGTTTTCCCGGAAATATAATGATAAATAATTGAAAAAATACAATTAAAATAATAACACTTCCTCCGGGTCCCGTCTAATCTGTAACATTGTTACGTTATTTCCCAATATTCTGTCAACATTAAATTGTCATACCGGAAATAATTAACCCGACCCGGGTTTTTATTTTATCTTGACAGGGCTGACAGGATAGAATAAATGAACAAATAAAAATATTGTTCATTTATTCTACAAGGAATTTGTTCGTGCGAAAAAAAGAAAACATTGAGACCATATATACGGCAGCACTGAAAATATTTGCCAAATTCGGTTATCAAAAAGCAACCGTGGAAGATATTGCAAAAACAATGAACATGACCAAAGGCAATCTTTACCTGTATGTGAAAAATAAAAAGGCCCTCTATCGGGAAACGGTCTCGTGGGCATTGCAGAAATGGCAGTTCCGCGTGGCAACAGCCGTTGATCGGGAAACGGATGTGAAACGCCGCTTTGAGGTCATGTGCTTCAAGGCAGTGGAGTATCTTTCCCAGGATGACCATCTTCGCCGGGTTCTGATTCATGATCCTGAGATTTTCCCCATGTTCCCGGAAAAAGATCCTTTTGAAGAGATCAATCAGAATTCCGTTCTGATGATCAAAACCATCCTGGAGCAGGGAATCGAGGAAAAAGCATTCCGGAAAGTCAATACCGAACGGGTGTCGGAAATCATTTTCCTGATTTATAAAATGTTCATCATACGGACCTATATCAAACGCGAAACCGAATTCATGCAGCAGGTATTTGCGGAAACCGTGGAACTTGTCACCCATGGCCTTTTTATGGAATCGCCCCTTATGGGCGTTGAAAAAACGGGAACATAACCTCTCGGGATGGAGCGGATTCCCCATACAGTATCCGATAACGAAACCGGTCAAAAAAAGGAGGCTTGTGAATGAGAAAACATAACGGAACACAGCTTTATGGAATCAGAAGGCTTGCTGCAACCCTCAAAATGGGGATGAACAAAGAGCTTTCACCTCTTACGCTGCAACAAAAGCTTGCCATGAACTATGTTTCCAAGGAAAGCAAGCTAACCAGAATCGGCAATAAAATATTCTCCAACACATTTACGCCATACTTCCCGTCCCTTGCCTATGACCGTTTTCTGAAAGGTGTGGTCTCCATCACGTCCGGAAAACCCTATCCGGTAGTGACAAACTTTGCCGTGACACCGAAATGTCCCTGCAACTGCTGGCACTGTTCCTTTTCCGACCGATCCAAAAAGGACATTCTGACGCTGGATCAAATCCAAAAGGCCATAGCAGAAGTTCAGGACCTGGGGGTAAGTGTTATCGGATTTACCGGAGGGGAACCGCTTTTGCGGGAGGATCTGGAAGACATTATTGCATCGGTTGACAAAAGATCCATGCCGATCATGTTTACCACCGGCTACAAGCTGACAAAAGAGCGCGTAAAGCGTCTGAAGGCGGCCGGTCTGGAAATCCCGGTCATCAGCCTGGATCACTACAAAGCGGAAGTCCATGATCAGGGCCGGCGAACAAAAGGCATTTTTGATTATGCCCTGAATGCAATCCGATTGTTCCAGGATGAAGGGTTCTATGTTGCGGTTTCCTTTGTTCCGGACAAAAAGCTGGTCAGCGACCGGCCGGAAATTTTCAAGGTCATTGACTTTTTCAGGGACCTCGGCATCAATGACATGCGGCTGACTTCTCCGATTTTAAGCGGCAGGCTGACAACAAAACCCGAAGAAAAACTGACCCCTGAAAATGTGGAAACCATTTTCGAGATCCAGAAAAAATGCACCCGGACCAAAGGTTATCCCGGTGTCTTTGCCTATGATTTTTTTGAAAGTGAGCACTTCTATGGTTGCGGGGCCGGTTTCAACTATATGTTCATTGATTCCCAGGGAAATGTCTGCCCCTGCGACTTTACCATGCTTTCCTTCGGCAATATCCATGAAAAGCCGATCCGGGAAATCTGGGCGGAGACCAGCCGGAATTTCTGTAAGCCGGGATGCTCCTGCTATGCCAATCTCAGCAATGATTTCATTTATGCCAAAAAATCAAAGGAATGGCCCCTGAAAAAACAGGCCACAACGGAAATCCTGAAAGAGTGCCCTTCCTATGATGATAAAAAAATGCCTGAATTTTACAGGCGCATGGGATTTCCGGCAGGTAAGGACAGTTGATTTACACGGCTTGCCAAAACAGGTTATACGAAAAAAAACAAAACCGATATGCAAACTTCCGGGGATAAAACAGCTGATGGAAATACGGCCTGCCTATAGAGGTCTATGCCCGACAAAGGCATAATACCGTTCGCCGGGGATCAGATTGACTGCGGAATTTCGCTCAAATCCGGCTTCGTACAATTGCCGCAGCATCTCGTCTTTGTATGGAAGTCTCCCCCAGCCCTTTGTCGTTGCGTGAATCAGATTGACCAGTTCAAACTCAATACCGCCGTCCATGCATCCGGTAGTCAGCAGAATTCGGCCGTTCGGCCTTAAAAGGCTCCGCAGATGCCTGAACAGTTGAATGCGATCTTCTACAGGGAAGTAGTAAATATTATTGTACAGGGTCAGGACATCAAATAATTCGGCAGACCGGTATTTTCGAACATCCGTCATCTCTATTTTGATCCGATCCTGAAGGCCTCTGTTTTGAATATTCGCATTGGCTGTCTCTGCCACATGCAAATCCAGTTCAAGCCCGACGGCATTGAGATTGCCGTGCCTGCCCGCTGCATACAGAATATAGCCCGCATATCCGCAACCGACTTCAAGCAATCGAATATCATCTGATGCAGGAAAAAAACGGTCAATCACTTCAAACAAAAACGGCTCAAGGGTTTGACTTGACCGGGCGATAACATCACCATATTCAGCATGCTGTTCATCGGGGTTCCAGAGCAGTCCCTGTTTCAGCTTTTCAGGCGTTTGTGTAATGTATAAATGGTGAAGGCCGGCAACCTCGCGAACCAGCGCACGAATTGCATCATTTTCAGGGGCGGCCAGCATTTTGGCCAGAAAACCCTGGAGAGAGTAACCGGTGTCATCCTCTTTGAACACTCCCAGCCTGACCCCCAACTTGATCCAGGCTTCCGTCGCATATTGAATGGATGGGGTTTTCGAAGAATCCGCTGTCAGGTCTTGGATGGAGAAAGGCCCGCGAGACAGCTTTTCCAGCATATTACTGTCGGCGATAGCGGCCAAAAAACAAACGCGATAAAAATTCGTGAACAGGCTCTTCAGTCGAAGCAGCAGCAGCCATTTCCCGCTTTTCATCAATGATGCGGCTGTTTTCAGTTTCATCGTATCTCCCGGCGCCGGTTCCGCATTCAGCGGAACCGGCGGCAGAAAGGCTCAAAAATTGTAAGCTGCTATGATTTAATAATTCCAGCCGAAAAATCCAAAGGCAAGGATGTTCATGATGGTCGGAACCGCATAAATAGCCGACACCGTTAAAATTTTATTTTTCATGGTTTTCAGGCTGATCACCAGAATGGTGGCACAGTAGAAATGGAAGTAGCCGAAGAAAAAGATCAGCCATACACCCTGAAACGTTCGATTCCAGAACGGGTATTCCCAGACCAGGTGTCCTCCATAGTTGAGAATGCATTCGACAAAGACCGCAAACACGGAATAGTTGATTGCCCAGAACCATTTTTCCGGCATGCCCAGTATTTTTTCCGTCGTGCTCTCCGAAAGCGTATGATAGTAAACAATACCTCCGATCAGGAACATGAAAATGATTTCAATGTTCCAGCCGACCATGACGCGAAGAGCGGTATCCCCGGGAGTTGTCCAGAATGCCGAGCGCTGGGTCAGATGCATGACCCAGCCGTTCCAGGTTTCATTGAAAAAATCGACGCCGAAAAGCGTGAGTCCTGCAAGAACCGCATTCCAGTTGCCGCTGGAACGGGCCAGCTTGATTTCCTTTGCATAAATATAAAATACAATTAACAGCAACGGGATGATATACCATTTAATCATTGAAAAATCTCTCAGGCCGTTTAATGCCTGAACAGTTGCTTCAGTCATGGGCTCCTCCTGTATGTTTGATATCATGAATTGAGAACAAGCCGGAAATCAAAGTTCTTTCCGGCACAGTCCCCGCAAAATAAGCGCCAAACCTTCTTCATACATGCGGAACGCCGAGATTCCCTCGGATTTGATATACGTCTTGATCAGAAACATGATGTATATCGAAAAAAGGAGTTCCGATATATGGTCAACGTCAACCTCGTAAAAGACTCCCTCCCGGACCCCCTGCACAAGGATATCCTTGATCAGCAGCATGGCCCCCTGGTTGATTTCAGCAAAACGGTCTTCTTCGGGTGACAGGGTAAAGATTCCGGGGTCCATGATCAGGATGGATCGAAGATCCGGATGATGAGACAAATATTCAAATGACTTCGACGCCATCACGGAAAATTTGTCCACCGCATCGTCCTTTTCCGCAATGGCGGAGGCAATGGAATCGCGCCATTGCCTCAAGGCATCACCCACGGTCTGCTCATACAGGTCCCGCTTGTTTGCCACATAAAAATAAAGATTGCTTTTGGTCATTCCGACCTCGGCAGCCACGTCTTCCACTGTGGTTTTCTTGAAACCATAGCGGGCAAACATTTTAAGGGCCGCCTGAAAGATTTCCTGCTGTTTTTCCGTCTTGTTCATGAATACCTTGAATATTTTAACATTTGGGTCATTTGTTCTAATATTCAAAACAATGATGGAATGTCAACAGAAAATTCATTCTGTTTTTCAATGATGAATCATCCTGGCCGGTTGTTATCAACCTTACGGATACGGGGGACACAGGGTTTCAGACGTGACGCATCGGATATTGTATTGGTTTAATCCATTACATACGGTGGGATTTAAGAACAGGCATCATCATATGAAGCTTGAGGAAAGGTTACCATTCTTCATTCAAAAATAATTATTTTCCCTATAGCTTTTTTATCATCCTGGAAATCTATCCGGAGATCTGAATACTGGATTTATAGACAAAAAGGCAGTGCAATCAATGTATCGGTATATAACGGCTGTATATAATTCCATTGATCAGCAGATAGATCCCGAAACCCAGTACAGCATACCCGAAAACATAATAAAAAACCCTATACCACCGCGCAGGTGGATTTATTGAACGATGATTTAGTGCATCTGATTGATTTAATCGTGCCGCCCATGCCGGTTTCTCTTTTTGTATTTCTTCCAGTGGCAAACTGCCGGAGAACATCACCTCATTCATGGGAAAACTGGTGGGTCGCAGGTGTCCGATATAAAAATGGACAATAAAAATATAGGTTATGGCGAGGATTGCTTCCGCCCGGTGCAGCAGAACCGCTATGTTGATTGTCCAACCCGGCATAATGCGGCTGGTCAGTATCGGATACATCAGCATGAGGCCGGTAACCGCCAGCAAGGGCATTCCCCAGTATACTGCCCAGTAGTCAAACTTTTCCCAATATGCCCAACGATCCATTCGGGGTGGTTCCCCGAGACCGAAAAACCATTGAATACGTTTCCATAAATCCTTGGCATCCTTACGATTGGGAATCAGAGAATCCGGTCCAAAAAGACTGTTTTTTAAATCCCCCCAGTTGATCCTTGTCAAAAGATATAAGGTATGAACCATGAAACCGGCTATCATCAGAATGCCGATCCATTTATGGATTGTAATGGAAGTTTCAGCACCGCCAAGCGCGGCGGTCAGATTTTTGCCCCATATCGTGGAAATAAACAAGCGACTGAATCCGGTTACTGTCTGGACAAGGAAGGTCAGAATCAAAAAAAGATGGAACATCCTTTCGATAACCGTAAATCGGTTAATGCGTGTCATCGGTGTCATTTTTTTCTTCCTTTTTTTTCCCGAATAATTCTCTGATGCCCATCAGAATGGTATGCGGTAAAAAAAACGCCATGGTTCCGATCAGAAGCATGGACATAAACCAGTATGAATAGTAGAGGACTGGAAATTCCTCCTTTGCTTTGATCGATCCGGGAGCAGGTTCATGGACAAGATAACCGGCAAAAGAAGCACCGGCACCTTCGTGGCATTTGGCGCAGACATATGCATGCCGGCGAATAGGATTCAGGGGTGAGTAGTAGTGATCAATACCGGCAATCGGTTCCCCTCCATGACACTGACGGCAAGTCAGATTGGCTCGGGTAGTATGGATGTCGAGGGTTTCATGGATATGGCAGTCTTCACAGCGCCGGCCCCAATAAAATTTGATGCCCTGGTGAGAATCTGCCAGGTGACTGCGACTTCGAACCGAAGCGGATGTTGTACTGTAAGGGAAGGCGCTGCTTCTGAGATCTGGAACATCCACAAAAGGTCTCTGGCGGCGCGGAAGGGATTCATATTCTTCATAATAGCCGGTGCTCACTTCATATCCTTTGTAGCGCCGGATAGCGGATGCCAGCTCTTCCTGGGCAAATACCGGCCCGGATAATGGCCCAAAAGCGGTCATCAGCAATACGCTACACAAGACACTATAAAAGATGAGGGGTTTGCAAATGCGGTTTTTTTTCCTCATGACACACTCCTGAACAATTACCTGGAGTAATGATAGCCTATTGACTTAACCTGCTCTCCAACGGGTTTGGGAAGCCTGGCCAGCAACTCCCATTCTTCCTGCAGTTTTTTCAGGTCATCATTCTTGTGTTTATGACAGGTCTGACAGGAATTGGGTACCTTTGGATTTTTAAGCGTGTCTTCCGGCAGCAAGGTAACAAACACATGGCTGTGAATATCTCCGGATTCCGCGCTTTTTGCGATTTTCGGCATATGGCAGCCGACACAGGTGGCAAAGGAATGAATCGAATGGCCGAGATTGTTGTTTACCATCTCATGGCATTGCAGACACTGTTTTGAACCGGCCACAAAAGTCTGTGAGCGTGTCGGCGGCAAACCCAACTGGTGTACATAATGGCAGGAGGTACAGGTTACCCCTTCTGTGGAATGTCTGGACTGACGCCAATCAATATACTGCTGATGATGGCCTTTTGAGAATTCATTAGCATACACATGTTTAACATCACCGGCTTCAAAAGAAGTGGACTCAAAATAAGCTTCCAGCGCTTTTCCCGGCTCATAGCCAACAGACCAGCTAGCGTCCTTTTTCATTACGGATTTGCCGCGGTTGTGACATGAGCCGCATATCTGGACGGCAACGCCCATGGTAAGTTTTGCCGGATTGACAATTGTATTTCGTTTTTCAAAAACAGCGGTTTTGGGCAAGGCGGCATGCCATGAGCCCTTGCCGTGACATGCTTCACAAGTTACACCCGGCTCAACAAAAGTACTTTTTTCAAGATCCACTCCAGTGGCATGACATCCCCCGCACTTGAGAAGCCAGGGCCGTTTATCCCAATCGTCTTCATGATAATTCACCCACCGATGGCTATCGGCATTGTATTGAATCGGCGAGATGTAGAGTGTTCCCTCTTTTTCGACCAGATACCGCTGCTTCCACTGGCTGCCGATGGTATACAGAATCTCTTCTTTTTTGGGGACGTAGATCTTATCGGCAGAAACCTTTAGGTCGCCGCCCAGTTTTGCAAGATCATCGCGAATTCGCGCCTCCTCGATCGGCACGATAATGGCGTCTTCGTTCTTTTTTACATCTTGAAGCATGCGACTGTGCTGGGTCATTTTCCAGGAATCATAATGCTCCAGATGACACATTTTACATGTGTCTGAGCCGACAAAGGTTTTCTCCTGAGCCGTCAACGCCTTGATATCGATCTCCTGTTCCATGCTGCAGGAGAATAGAATGAAAAGACTGATAATAAAAAAGGTTGCCATCGATTTATTCTTCATGTTCCCTCCTCGATTGGAAAAGCCGGGTCAAAACAATAATAGAATATGTGCTGTATGAATACTTTCTATGTATTTCTTTGAGTGTTCCCTGAAATATATCGATCAAGAATTCAAAAATTTCTTAAATACAGCCATTTCGTAAATCATAAATGCCGGCCAGCTATAACGATGTGGTATTGGAATGAGAAGAAGAGATATATATATTGGGACATTATACTAAAAGAATATGAAAATACAAGATTTTTTTTCAGGTCGCCTTATTCACGAATCTATGTCTTCGCAGACAAGCCGTCTTCCCATGCTTTTAGCCTTTTCTCCTTATCGGCAGGCTCTCCGGCCAGAGTTGCAAGGACCTGCAAGGCGATATGGAAATCGGCCTTGCAGGAATTTGAGTTACTTCAGTCCCAGGGCAATCTTGAGGACATCGTACATGCTTCCGATAAAATGGAACTTGATGGAATCGCGAACCTTTTTAGGGATATCCACCACATCCTTTTCATTCCACTCCGGCAGAATCAGTTCCCTGATCCCGGCACGATGGGCAGCCAGAACCTTTTCCTTGATTCCCCCCACGGGAAGAACCTGTCCCCGCAAGGTGATCTCTCCGGTCATGGCCAGCCTGTTTTTAATTTTTTTCCCGGTTGCCAGCGAGGTGAGAGCCGTCAGCATGGTAACACCTGCCGATGGGCCGTCTTTGGGAATCGCCCCGGCCGGGACATGGATATGAATATCATGGGTGGAGAAAAAATCAGCGGCAATCCCGACTTTTTCTGCGTTTGACCGCAGGAAACTCAACGCTGCGGTTGCCGACTCCTTCATCACGTCACCCAACTGGCCGGTCAGGGTCAGCCCCTTTGCTCCCGGCATGGCCGTTGCCTCGATAAACAGGATTTCCCCTCCGGCCTGTGTCCAGGCCAGACCCGTTGCCACACCGGGAACGGCGGTTCTGGCGCTGACCTCGGATGTCATTTTTACAGGTCCCAGATAATCGGCAAGATCATTAACGGAAATCTTGACCGTTTTTTTCTTTTTCTCCACAACCAGACTTGCAATCCCCCGGCAGATGGATGCAATTTCCCGTTCCAGATTCCGAAGCCCGGCTTCCCGGGTATATCCTGTAATGATGCCTCTGATGGCACCTTTGGTGAATTGAATCTGTTTTGCCTGCAAGCCATGGGCTTCCCGCTGCCTTGGAATCAGATAGCGGTTGGCAATATTGATTTTTTCATCCTCCGTATATCCGTGAAGCATCAGAACTTCCATTCTGTCCCGCAAGGCCGGCGGAATGGTATCCAGCATGTTGGCGGTTGTGATAAACATGACCTTTGACAAATCAAAAGGCACATCCAGATAGTGATCGGAAAATGAAAAATTCTGTTCCGGATCCAGAACCTCCAGAAGTGCGGAAGAAGGATCTCCCCTGAAATCGCTTCCCACCTTGTCGATCTCGTCCAGCATAAATACGGGGTTGTTGGTTTCCGTTCTCCGAATTCCCTGAATGATGCGGCCGGGAAGTGCCCCCACATAGGTCCTCCGATGGCCACGGATCTCCGCTTCATCGCGGACACCGCCAAGGGCGATCCGGACAAATTTACGCCCCAGTGCCCTTGCAATGGAATGTCCCAGTGAGGTCTTGCCCGTACCCGGAGGTCCGGCAAAACAGAGGATGGGTCCCTTGGAGTCGGGCTTCAGTTTTCGAACCGCAAGGTATTCAATAATCCGCTTTTTGGCCTTTTCCAGGCCAAAGTGATCGTCATCCAGAATTTTTCGGGCCTTCTCAATATCCAGGTTGTCTTGCGTACTCACATTCCAGGGAAGCGCGGTGATCCAGTCCAGGTAGGTGGAAGCCACCGTATATTCGGAAGAGGAAGGATGCATGCGGGCAAGGCGGTCCAGCTCCCGTTCCGCCTCTTTCTTGGCTTCTTCCGGAAGATTTTTCTCATCAATCTTTGCCCGGTATTCATCTACCTCGACACTGGCCTCGTCGGTTTCCCCCAGTTCATCTTTGATCGCCTTCAACTGCTGCCGGAGGTAATATTCCTTCTGGCGCTTGTCCATATCACCCTTTACCTGCGATTGAATCTTACTGCCCAGCTCCAGGATCTCAAGCTGATAATTCACCAGCCGGGTGACTTCCTTCAGTCGTGCCTTTACATCCCAGATCTCCAATACCTTCTGTTTATCTTCGATGGACGTGTTCAGGGTGGATGTGATCATATCGGCCAGAATCCCGGGGTCCTCGATGGACTTTGCCATATTGCCGATATCCTGCGGAAGCCCGGGGGATAATTTCACCACCTCATTGTAAACCGTAAGAAGGTTGTTCATCATCGCACGGGTCTCTTTTGTCTTGACAATTTTTTCAATGACCGGTTTGACGATTGCCTGCAGATAGGATTCTCCTTCCACAAATTTGTCAATCTGAAATCTTCCGATTCCCTGAACCACCAGTTGTGCCCTGTTGTCATCCGCCTTGGCCATCTTTAAAATAACGGCCGTTGTTCCGATGGTGTATAGTTTATCCGGAGTATATACATCAATACCCGGTTCCGCATTCTTTGAAGAAATCAGACCGATCATGCGGTCTCCGGCCATGGCATGATCAATCAGGTCAATGGATTGATCTTCCATCACAACCAGCGGAAGGACCATTTTCGGAAAGAGAACCACATCGAATAGCGGTAATATCGGAAGCTTTTTCGGCATATCATCAGGAGCAATGTCCATCGGCAGTTGTTGCTGATTCATATCATCCTCCACATTTGGTATTCTTTTTCGTTATGGCAAACCATAGGCAGCCTTTTTATATAAAGTAGTACCGGTCGGCCGTTTTGTCATCGTAACGATAGATTATGAGGAATCTATTCTCCCTGTATCGGGATGGTGCGGGTTTTGTCAAATTTCAGTTTTGCAAGTTTGATCTCCAGAAAGCCGTTTGAATAGGAAGCGGAGACACGTTCCGTATCCACCGGAGACGGCAGAAACAAAACCCTCTCAAAGGGACCGTGCTGAATCTCGGCCAGACGAAATCTTGAATTTTCCATCCGCGGCATGCATGTCCGCACACCGCTGATCCGAACGGCTTTGGTATTGATCTCAAGCTCCAGATCCTCTTTGCTGACTCCTGCAATCTCGGCAAGAATGACAATCTCATCCGGTGCCTCATAGATATCCATAAGGGGTTTCCATGGTCCTTCGGAAAGGGTAAAAATCGGACTCATGGACTGGAACATCTCTTCGATGTTTTTTTCAAACCGTGATTTTTCATGAAGAAAATCATTACCGAATCGTATCTTAATAAAATCCATTTTCCACTCCTGCATAAACCGTCATCAAAAAGTATTGGGAACAATCCAAGATATGCATTCAAAAATTACCCTGTTTTGGTGAGTTCCGTTGAATTTAACACCCCGGATGATTTTTGTAAATAGTCAGAAATAACTATTCTCCATCAGAAAGCATTCCGTTTATATTTTATGTATCATTCTATGCTGATCCATGATAAAAATAGTCCGGCATTCATCGAATGTCCGATCATCACCCGAACCCCTGAAACGGACCGCAAGAACCGGAAAGGGTTTAGCCGAAAATCCGATACCCGTCATGAACGAAAAACACGAATGGAAATCATCGCCCAAACGGATTCTCGGCCTTCAGTATTTTCTCTATTTCGGTGTGCTGGGCATTTATCTGCCGTATTTTAATTTATATTGTTACCATCTTGATTTTACAGGTTTTCAGATCGGTGTCATGTCGGCCGTCAGGACGGTTACCACGGTATTATTCCCCCTTGTATGGGGAGCGGTTGCCGACCATTTTCAGATACGAAAGCCGGTTTATATCCTGTGTAATTTCATCAGCTGCCTGATATGGGCCTTGTTTCTTTTTACCACAGACTTCCGGTTGATGCTTCTGATCTGTCTGTTTTACGGTATTTTCTACTCTCCGGTGATCTCCTTTCTGGAAGCGTTTACCATGGACGTTCTGGGAAACCGGAAAGAACAATACGGCAGGATAAGAGTCTGGGGGTCCATTAATTTCATCCTGTTTGTGGTATTGATCGGCCGTCTGATCGACCTGCAATCGGTTGATATTATCATCCCCTGGATTCTGGCCGGTTCCTCCATACAGGCTGTCCTGGCCATCCGCATCCCGGATACGGCATTACACCAAAAGGGATCGTTCGGCCCCGGAGCCAGGGTTTTGTTGCAGCCGCGGCTGCTCATCTTTCTGACCGCTGCCTTTTTGATGCTGCTCAGCCATGGAACCTATTATGGTTTTTTCTCCATTCACCTGGAAAAATTGGGTTACGGGAAAACCTTTATCGGAATTACCTGGGGTCTGGCCTCGGTTGCCGAAATTGTCACCATGATGAAATCCGATGCCATTTTCCGGAAAATCTCCATGGAAAAGGTTCTGGTTGCCGCTTTTCTGACGGCCGTCATCCGATGGCTGATTCTCTGTTTTGCCGATTCGGCTGCGGTCATCCTGGCGTCTCAGCTTCTGCATGCCCTTACATACGGTGCATTCCATATTGCCAGCATCCTGTATATCGACCAGTTCATTCCTTCGGAAGCCAAAACATTCGGGCAGGCCGTCAACAATGCCGTCACTTACGGTCTCGGCATGACCGTCGGCTTTCTGATCAACGGAATGTTTTATGACCAGATCGGATCCTCCTGGTTGTTTGCCGCAAGCGCATTGGTTGCGCTTATCGGAGGCGGTCTGATGTGCATTAAAGCAAAATAGACCGAATAAAAGCAGCGTCACGGGAACGCTGCTTTAACCGGTTATCCGGATGAGTGCGAACGATGGATCAGGATGCCGCAACAGACTTGAATACGATTCCCCCGTTTTCTTCTTCGATCCGGATTTTCCTGTTTGCCTCAATGCTGCCTTTCAGAATTTCCATGGACAGCGGATTTTCAATATAATGCTGAATCGCCCGCTTCAATGGTCTGGCGCCATACACCGGATCATATCCTTTTTCCGCCAGAAATTCCCTGGCCGAATCACTGAGCTCCAGATCGATATTCTGTTCCAGGAGACGCTTGGAAAGTCTTTGAAACTGAATATCCACAATATGGACAATCTGATCCCGGGTTAAATTATGGAAGATAATGGTTTCATCGATCCGGTTCAGAAACTCCGGTTTAAAACTCTGCCGGAGAACAGCCGTCACGGCTTTGACCATTTCCTCTCTTCGGGAAGGTCCCAGTTCCTGAATATACTGGCTTCCGATATTGGATGTCATGATAATGATCGTATTCTTGAAATCAACGGTCCGGCCCTTGCCGTCCGTCATCCTGCCGTCATCCAGTATTTGGAGAAGCACATTGAACACTTCCGGATGGGCCTTTTCGATCTCATCAAATAAAATCAGTGAGTATGGCCTGCGTCGGATACTCTCCGTAAGATACCCACCCTCTTCATACCCCACATATCCCGGAGGGGCACCGATCAACCGGGCCACGGCATGCTTTTCCATATACTCGGACATATCAATCCGAACGATGGCCTGCTCGCTGTCAAAAATAAATGCAGCCAGTGCCTTGGCAAGCTCGGTTTTCCCCACACCGGTCGGCCCCATGAAAATAAAGGTTCCGATCGGTCTGTTTGGATCCTGCAGTCCGGAGCGTGCCCTTCGGACCGCGTTGGATACGGCGATGACCGCCTCTTCCTGACCGATCACCCTCCTGGAAAGACGCTCTTCCATCCGGATGAGTTTTTCCCGTTCCCCTTCCAGCATCTTGGAAACCGGGATGCCGGTCCACCGGGAAACCACCTGGGCGACATCCTCCGCATCCACCTCCTCCTTCAGCATTCGCTTGTCTGCCTGAAGGGCTGACAATTCCAGATTGGCTTTTTCCAGGCGTTTCTGCAGATCTCCTGACCTTCCGTACCGGATTTCAGCAACCTTTGCCAGGTTTCCTTCCCTTTCCGCCTGCTGTTCCTCGATACCAAGCTGCTCGATCTCTTCCTTGATCTTCCGGATGGCCTGAATCATATCCTTTTCATTGGTCCAATGCGCCTTCATCTCTCCTATCCGCTCATTCATCAGGGCCAGTTCCTTTTCAAGACCTTTCAGCCGGTCCCGGGAAGACGGGTCCGTTTCTTTTTTCAATGCCTCCCGTTCAATTTCCGTCTGGATGATTTTCCGCCGGATCTCATCAATCTCCGCCGGCATGCTGTCAATTTCAATCCTGAGTTTGGAAGCGCACTCATCCATGAGATCAATCGCCTTGTCCGGCAGAAAACGATCGGATATATACCGATCCGACAAGGTTGCCGCCGCAACAATGGCCGAATCCTTGATTCTTACCCCGTGATGAACCTCATATTTTTCCTTCAGGCCCCGCAGAATCGAAATCGTATCTTCCACGCTAGGTTCGGTTGTCAAAACCGGTTGGAACCGCCTTTCCAGGGCCGCATCTTTTTCAATATATTTTTTGTATTCGTTCAGCGTCGTTGCCCCCACACACCGGAGCGTCCCTCTCGCAAGGGCAGGCTTCAGCATGTTGGAAGCGTCCATTGCGCCTTCCGTGGCTCCGGCGCCGACAAGGGTATGAAGCTCATCAATAAACAGAATCACTTCTCCGTCTGCATCCTCCACCTCTTTTAAAACCGCCTTCAGGCGGTCTTCGAATTCCCCACGGTATTTGGCACCGGCAATCAGCGCCCCCATATCCAGAGAAACAAGCCGTTTGTTCTTCAGGGTTTCCGTGATATCACCGGATACAATGCGCTGGGCAAGACCCTCCACAATCGCCGTTTTGCCCACCCCGGGCTCACCGATCAATACCGGGTTGTTTTTCGTCCGCCGGGACAATACCTGAACGACCCGCCGGATCTCTTCATCCCGGCCGATGACAGGGTCCAGCTTGCCCAGACGGGCCAGATCCGTCAGATCTCTGCTGAATTTATCCAGCGCCTGATATTTTTCCTCCGGATTCGGATCGGTAATGGATTGATTCCCCCGGATCTCCAGCAGGGCCTTTAAAATGGCTTCCCGGGTGATTCCCTGTCCGGCAAGCACCTTGCCGGCACCACCCTGTTTTTCTTCGGCAACGGCGAGGAGGATGTGTTCCACGCTGACGTACTGGTCCTTCATCTTGGAGGCTTCTGAAAATGCCGTATTGAGTAGGCTTTTTGACCGGACCGACAAAAACGCATCGCTTCCGCCCCCGCCGGTGACCTTTGGAATCCGATCCAGCAGAACCGAAAGCTCCCGGTCAAGACTTCCCGGAGACACGCCCAGCTTCCGCAAAAGGGATATCGTGATCCCCTGTTTGGTATTCAGCATGACGGACAATAGATGTTCCGGCTCGATCTGCTGATGGTTCAGTTTCACGGCAAAAGATTGGGCTTCTGAAATCAATTCTTGTGATTTAATGGTCAACTTGTCAAAACGCATATTCCTTCTCCTGATTCATGATGATAAAAAGCCCGGATACCTCCAGGCAAATTACATTTTTGTACTTTGCCTAAAAATAACCATGGGATGACCCTTGTCAATTTACCGGTGCCGGTCTCGTGAAAATTTTCAAACCACCGTTTTATCCTGATTTCCCGTTCAGATATCATCATTTTTTGCGAAAACAGCCCGCGCAGGACAATAGATTTAATTCATAAAAAATCCACATATTGCAGTAATATTGTCATTGACACACCCAATTTTTTCGCCTATATTCTGCGAAAAATTTTCAACCCAATGCGCCTGTTTCACGGCAAACTGAAAAAAATATCCTGAATAACGCTATCATTCAGCGAAAAATGAGAAATCCGTGAGTTGAACGGTCAACCTTCCGTATCAGCGGCATCCGGAATATCGGACAGGGAGCAGGCGTGTCCATGAGAAGCCGAATACGGAAATCAACCATCATGAAATAACATCTTAAACCCAAACAAGGAGGAAGGCATGAAAGCAATGATTACCCTGGTATGTTCATTATTATTAGTATTCGGAGGCCTGGGTGCTGCCCAAGCCGGAAGCGTCAATACCCTCGTCATATCGGAAGTGCTGTATGATCCTGCCGGCGGCGATGATCAGCGGGAATGGATCGAACTGTTTAACGGGACTGCAGGAGTCATCGACCTCGCGGAATGGAGTATCGGATGGGGGGGAAGCGCTTATTCATACGGCACGCTTCAACTGGACGGGACAATTGATCCGGCTGCATATTTCATTGTCGGCGGGCCGACCAGTGACCTGTCAAACAGCAGTCCATCCTATTCCCTGGCTTTTGATATCAGCCCGGATCTCCAGAACAGCGGTACGATTGCAGACGGGATTGCCCTTTTTCACACCCTTGCATCATCCATTACCAATACAACCGTGCCTTTTTTTTCGGTCATCTATGGAGGAGCCAATTCGAGCAGCCTGATCGATCATACAGGATCCGTCGGCGCTGTTGATGTCGGCGATGCGCCGTCCGGACAAAGCATTGAATTTCTGGGTGATGGCTGGGTCATCAATCCCTCCCCCAATCCGGGATCAGGGTCCTTGTCAACCGTACCCGTACCCTCCGCCATATGGATGCTTGCTTCCGGCTTGTTCGGTCTTGTCGGAATCAAAAGAAAATCGAAAACAGAATAGGCTGATCCGCAAAAGCAAGGCAGCAGGGGCGGAATCCAAGACCGATTCCGTCCCTGCTGCGCAAGGTCCTTCTCCCGAACCATCAATGTTGTTGACACACAACCTTCCTTCACATATATATTGTTCCAAAAAAAGCAGGATCTTATCCATCATTGCACCAAATGGTACCGAACCGTCGGGGCTTCCCGGTATTCTTCTTCATTTCTCTTCCATCCGCCGGTAATTCGGGGATGCCTGACATTGACACGATTTCCGAACCATTTGTTCGAAATTCGTTCTGCGAAAAATGCGCAATCAAAAAGCCCGTAAGAAAAGGAATTTCGTACCATGAAACATGACAAAAAAAATCCTGGTTCCACCAGCTCCCCGGAAAGCATCCGGACCAGCCTGAGCCTTTCAGGCATCAAGCAGGATCTCAACGAAAACCTGCAATATATCCTTGGCAAACCCGCATCCATGATCACATTGAATGACCAGTATCTGGCGGTTGCTTACAGCGTGCGTAACCGGATGATTCAATACTGGATGAACACGGTTGAAACCTTTTTCATGTCTCCGTCAAAAGCGGTTTGCTATTTTTCCGCTGAATTTCTGATCGGCCCCCAGCTCAAACGGAATCTGATCAGTCTCGGCATATACGACACCATGAAGCTGGCAACCCATGAGCTGAACATGGATCTGGATGCGATCATCGAACATGAACCGGAGCCGGGACTGGGCAACGGCGGTCTTGGCCGGCTGGCTGCCTGTTATATGGAATCGCTCGCAACCCTCGGTGTTCCGGCCATCGGTTTCGGGATACGCTATGAACACGGAATGTTTCATCAGACCTTCCGTGACGGCTGGCAGGTGGAACTGACCGACAACTGGCTGCAGCTCGGCAATCCATGGGAAATCCCCAGACCCGAACGGGTGTACGACGTCTATTTCGGCGGCCATACGGAATCGTATCCGGATGCAAACGGCAGGACGAAAGTCAAATGGATTCCCGGAAAAATCGTCAAAGGCATGGCCTATGATACTCCCATCATGGGGTACAAGACGGAAACAGCCGGCATGCTGCGGCTCTGGAAGGCCGAAGCCCATGAATCTTTCGACTTCCAGGATTTCAACACCGGGGATTACTATGGTGCCGTTGAAATGAAGGTGGCGGCCGAGAATATTACAAAAGTCCTGTATCCCAATGATGAGCAGCTTCAGGGCAAGCGTTTGCGCCTGGAACAGCAATATTTTTTCGTTTCCTGCTCCCTTCAGAATCTCATTGAAATGCATCTTTTAAAAAATGCCGCCCTGGATGATTTCCCGGAAACCTTTGCCGTCCAGCTGAACGACACCCATCCGTCCATTGCCGTCGCCGAGCTGATGCGGCTGCTTGTGGATAAATATAATCTGGAGTGGGACAACGCCTGGCGGATCACCGAAAAGACCTTCTGCTACACAAACCACACCCTGTTGCCCGAAGCCCTGGAAAAATGGTCTGTACCGCTGTTTTCCAATCTTCTGCCGCGTCATATGGAAATCATATTCGACATCAACCAACAATTCCTGGATGATGTCCGGGCCCGCTTTCCGCAAAACAATCCGCGTATCGGACAGTTGTCCCTGATTGACGAAACCGGAGAGAAATATGTTCGCATGGCAAACCTGGCCTGCGTGGGAAGCCATGCCATCAACGGGGTCGCCGAGCTTCATACGGAACTGTTGAAAAAGCATACCCTGAGTGACTTCTATGCCATTACACCCCAAAAATTCAGCAACAAAACCAACGGCGTCACCCCGAGGCGATGGATGGTGCTGTGCAATCCCAGACTGACCAGCCTGATCACGGAAAAAATCGGCGACGGCTGGATTCAAAATCTGGAAAAACTGAAGGAACTGGAAGCCTTTGCCGATGACAAGGAATTTCTGGCCAAATGGTGGCTGGTCAAGCAGAACAATAAAAGGGAACAGGCCGAGTATGTGTTCAATAAAACCAAGGTTTCCCTGAACACCTATTCCCTGTTCGATGTGCAGGTGAAACGCATCCATGAGTACAAACGTCAGCATTTGAACCTGCTGCACATCATCACCCTGTACAATCGCATCAAGCAGAATCCAGGCATCGATATCACCCCCCGCACGTTTGTGTTCGGCGGCAAGGCGGCACCCGGTTATGAAATGGCCAAGCTGATCATCAAGCTCATCAATTCTGTGGCCAATGTCGTCAATACGGACCCGGATGTAGGGGAGCGTTTGAAAATCGTATTTATCCGTAATTTCAACGTCAAAATCGGACACCGGGTGTATCCGCCGGCTGATTTGTCCGAGCAGATTTCCACGGCCGGGAAAGAGGCGTCCGGAACCGGCAATATGAAGTTTTCCATGAACGGAGCGCTGACCATCGGGACCCTGGATGGCGCCAATGTGGAAATCCGACAGGAGGTCGGGGCGGAAAACTTCTTTTTATTCGGACTGGACGCAACGCAGGTGGAAGAACGGAAAGCGTCGGGATACAGCCCCATGGACTACTGCAACAGCAACGAAGAACTGAGAGCGGTGATCGACCGCATCCAATCGGGTTTCTTTTCCGGGGGGGACGAAAATCTGTTCAGGCCGCTTGTCGATTCTTTGCTGTACGAGGACAAATACATGCTGATGGCCGACTACCAGTCCTACCTTGATTGTCAGGAAAAGGTCAATGCGCTCTGGAAGGATCAGGAGGCCTGGACCCGTGTGTCCATGCTGAATGTGGCGCGCATCGGAAAATTTTCATCGGATCGTGCCATCCGGGAATATTGCCGCGACATCTGGAAAATTGATTTGTAATCAATCCAGCCAGGCATGAGCCGGTCCGGCATGCCGAAGGCTTTCGTATAAGGCAATCCCTACCGCGGTGGACAGGTTCAGACAGCGAATCTCCCGGGTAGTAGGTATGTGGTACAATGCATCCGGATAGCAGGATATCACCGATTCCGGCAAACCCCGGGTTTCCGCTCCGAAAATAAGAAACAACCGTGCCTCCCTTGCGGGCATGTCCCGGAATGTTTTTTCACCATTTTTGGTGAACAGGACAACCTCTTTTCGTTTCGGTTCCATCCCGGTCATGAATGCCGGAAAACCGTTCCAGACGGACAGCTTTACCCTGTGCCAGTAGTCCAGTCCGGCCCTCCTGACTTCCTTTTTATCCAATGAAAACCCAAGGGGTTCAATCAGGTGCAGATGGGCATCCGCGCCCAGGCATGTGCGTCCGATATTGCCGGTATTCCAATGAACTTCCGGGCAAACCAGCACGACGTGCCGTTGCATGGTTGGAATCCGATCCGGTCGGGTCACAAGGCTTCCATCTCCGGCGGCAAAAATCATTCCTGTTTTGCTTCGAGCGGTTCCTGCGGAGCCTCTTCCGGCTGCTGCTTTTTCCCGAAAATCTTTGCTCCCAAAATACTGATCTCATACAAAAACATGAGAGGAACCGCCATCATGATCTGGGTTATGACATCCGGCGGTGTCAATATTGCCCCGACAATAAAAGACAGAAGAATTGCATATTTTCGATTCTTTTTGAGAAAATCCACGGAAATAATTCCAAGCCTTGCCATGCTGGTCAACACCAGGGGAAGCTCAAATACCAGCCCGAATGCAATCAGCATCTTGGATGCAAAACCCAGATATTCCCGCATGGATGGAAATGCCTGAATATTTTCATTGGCAAATCCGAGAAAAAACGCAAATCCAAAGGGAAATACAATGAAATAGCCGAACAGCGCCCCTCCCAGAAAAAAAATAATGGATAAAAGGATGATGGGAACCAGAATCATTCTTTCTTTCTTATACAGGCCGGGAGAGACAAACATCCAGAATTCAAAAATAATCACCGGAGAAGCCAGCATCAGACCGGTCAGAAAGGATACCTTCAGATAGGTGAAAAACGCTTCCGGCAGGCCGGTAAAAATCATTTTGGTGTCCCCTTTCATCACGGAAACAAGGGGGGACATTAAGATATCAAACAGCTTTTCCTTAAATCCGTAGCTGACGGCAAAGCCGATTCCAACGGCAATAAAACATCGTATCAGCCTGGTCCGCAGCTCTTCGAGGTGTGCCGTAAAGGGAATTTTGTCATCTTCGTTCATCTGGTATTCCCGTTATCCGATCGGATTTTTCTTTCCGGTTTTCTGTTGTTCCGGACTCACCGGCAGCATTGTTTTGTTCCAGATCCGGCATCTTGCCTGACACTTCTTTTGAATCCGGCAACAGAGCACCCTTGACATCATCGTTCATTTCACGAAAGGAGTGCTTAACCTTGTTCAGGTTATCGTTCACATCAAACGATTCCTTTAATTCACTGGTCGCTTTTTTAAATTCACCGAATGCCTTACCAAGGGACTTTGCCAGATCCGGAAGTTTTTTCGGACCAATCACAATCAATGCAATCGCCATGATCAGTATCATTTCCGGCATGCCAATACCAAACATGAAATTTTTCTCCTGTTAAGTTAATAACCCGCTTTTTTCCAGCCCGGGGAAAAAAGGACCGTCCTGCAAGCAGGATCGCAGATATGTGAAGAAACATACGGTCTTTCCGGATACCTGTCAAGCGCGATGCCATTCAAAGCCCTACTGCCTTTCGGAATCATCCGGTTTCAGCACGATAAAAAACAATCTTCCCGGATGCTGCATATAGCCCGCTGCGATCTCCGCATACGCTCCGTTCCCCCAGAAAAGATCCGCCCGGCCGGCACCTTTGATCGCCCCTCCGGTATCCTGATTCATGACAAACCGCTGAAAATCCACCCATTCCTGAATATTCATATCCCCATCAACCACAGGCTTCCGGGATTCCATGAAACCAAGAGCCGCGGCAGGAAAAATTTTTCTTTGCAGTGCTATGGAACGGCCCGGAGTCACTTTCACCCCCAGACATCCGAACGGCCCATCCTCCTCTGTCTTGAAAAAAACATAACTTGGATTATAATTCAGGATATCATCAATCTCTTCCGGATGATTCCGCAGGTACTCCCGTATCTTCTGCATGGACATCTCTTCCTTTGGAATCTTTTTTTCCCGGATCAGCAGGGATCCGATACTTTTATAGGGATGGCCGTTTGTAGCATGGTAATGGACATTGATATAGGTCTCCTCATCCATATAAATTTTTCCGGACCCTTGAATCTCCAGGAAAAAAAGGTCGACGCGGTCCCCCACCCAGGCAAGGGGAACGGATTTACCGTTCAGGTTGCTCCGGGTGATTTCCCTGCGCTGATAATACGGAACGACCCGATGATCATCGGTTATTCGGCCGACCAGCTTTTTATCCGCGGGAAGAGACAGATCAAACAAGGAAAGATCGATAAATGCAATATCCTCCGGCAGGGAGAAAACCGGAACCGGAAATTCAGGAGTCTCCCCAAAGCTTCCTTTTAACAGCGGCTCATAATATCCGGTGAATAGAACCCCATTCTCATCATCATTGGCAATCGATTGATAGACAAGGTATCGGGATGCAATAAAGATATTCAATTCTTTCCTGGTCGGTCTTGTTTTTAAAAATCGTAAAAAATATTCCAGGGACCGGATCATGTGGCGGCAATCATAGGCATCCTCACCAAATTGAAACATCCGGTCCCGGGGAAGTTTCTCCAGATAGGAAAGACTCATCCGGATGCTGTGTTCCAGCCCGTCATAGGACATATCATCCCCAAATTCCGGATAATCCCCGGAATCTATTCTCTCAAGGGCCGATCCGTCCATGATTCCGGGAACCAATGTCCGGCATCCGTAAAGGCCGCAGAGCATACTGCTGAAAACAAAAATAACCATCACAAGCCGCCGGAATGGTGATAAAGCCGGAAAAGATCCCGGCGCTGATATTTCCTTCATGGTATTGACCATCCTGCCTTCATTAGTATTGTTCGAAAAAATAAGTCCCCCACTGGATATCCATAATCACCGGTGCATACAAGAATAAAATGGCTGATGATCCCTGAAAAATCGAAAAACGATTGACCCGGCCCGTATAAAATGGTTGTTTGTGAAGATCATTTACCATATATTTTCAATCAAAGGAAATGACGGCATGGCGCGGAAAAATGATATTGTATTAATCTATTTTGAAGACAATCCTGTCGGTTTTGCCCGGGTGGAAGATATCCTGCCGGATCACAAGAAGGACTGGTATCATATCAAACTGCTGATGCTCCAGATACCGCTGCAGACGGTTACATGGATCCTGAAAGACATCTATATCGAAGGTACGGAATTTACCATGAACGGAAACCGGATGCGGCTGGAGAAGGTTGTTGCGCCGGAGGAAAACGATCCCCCGAAACCGGAAGGGAACGAACCGAAAAAGCAATCAGACAAGGCAAACGTGATCTCTCTTCACAACCGGAAATAAATCCCATCATGAAAATCGGTTCGGTCTCCATTCCCAACAACACCGTCATGGCACCCCTTGCCGGCATTACGAACCTCCCTTTTCGACTCATGGTAAAGGATTTGGGCTGCGGGCTGGTATGCTCCGAGATGATCAGTGCCAATGGATTGGTCTATCAATCCCCGAAAACCGTTCAGCTCATGGACAGTACCGACGCGGAAAAGCCGATCTCCGTCCAGGTGTTTGGAGCCGTACCGGAAATCATGGCCGAGGCGGCCAAAATAATCGAAGACTCAGGGGCCGATATCCTGGACATCAATTTTGGTTGTTCGGTCCGAAAAATCATCAAATCCGGTTCCGGGGCCGCCTTGATGAAAAATCCGGAAATTGCCGGGGCGATTCTGGCAAAGGTGAAAAAAGCCATTACCATCCCCCTGACCATAAAAATCCGATCAGGATGGGATTATTCCGGCGATCAGGCCATTGAAATTGCAAGGATTGCGGAAGATTGCGGCGTGGATGCCATTACCGTTCATCCCCGCACTGCCACCCAGGGCTTTGGTGGCAAGGCAGACTGGTCTCTGATTCAAAAAGTGAAAGCATGTCTCTCGATTCCGGTAATCGGAAACGGCGATATCACCTGTGCGGACGATGCCGTCCGGATGATTCAAACAACCGGCTGCGACGGAGTCATGATCGGAAGGGCGGCCATTGGAAATCCATTTGTCTTTCCGGCGATACAGGCCCGTTTATCCGGGAATCCGGAACCTGTATTTGATACGGCCGACCGATTTCAAATCATGAAACGCTATCTGGATGATACCGTAACCTATTTTGGAGAAATGCATGCATGCCGCATGATGCGCAGCCGCCTTTGCTGGTTTGTAAAAGGACTGCCCCATGCCGCAACATTCAGGGACTCCATCAAACAAATCGCAACCCGACAGGAAGCCATACGGCTGATGACGGCCTATCAGGAAAACCTGGAAGATAGGAATTGACCATCCTGCACTGTCATACGAAACGGTATTTTTAAAAAAATGGGGATTTTCCTGTTCAGCAGATCAACGGCTGTCCATCCGGTTTGCATACAGCAGGAAGGTAAGGCCGGCAAAAGCGGAAAACGTTGAGCCGGCAATAATGCCCAGCTTGGCGATATTCATGATTTCCGTTGAAGCAAACGATAATCCCGAGATAAACAGGGACATGGTAAAACCGATTCCGGCCAGGATACCCGCGCCGATCAGGTGATGCCAGTGTACGCCTTTATGCAGTTCGGTGCGCAGGACCTTGACTGAAATAAACGTAAATATCAGAATTCCTAATGGTTTCCCTATAACAAGCCCGGCGATAATGCCCAGCGAAACCGGATGAAACAAAGATTCCGATATCTGAATGCCGGTCAGGTCAACCCCGGCATTTGCCAGCGCAAAGAGGGGAAGGATCAGATAGTAAACCCAGGGATGAATACCATATTCCAGGCGCTGCAAAGGAGTTTCCACTTCATGGCACGCCTCTTCAATCATACGAACCGAATTCAGGTGTTCGGCATTCAACAGGATCGTAAACCCGCACGCATTTCCATTCCTGTTGCTGCATTCAAAACGATTCAGGTATAATCCGATCCGTTCAATAAAGGTTTGCGTTTCATATTTCCCCTTTGCAGGAATGAACAGTGCTACCAATACACCGGCAACCGCAGCATGGATACCGGAACTGAGAACAGCCATCCAGAGCATCATACCGAGAACGGCATAGACAATCGAATTCCGGATCCATAATAGGTTTGCCAGAAACAGGAGGACCAGCAACAGGAGGGCGACAAGAAGGGCCTGGACGGAGACGGTTTTTGTATAAAAAAGTCCGATGACCACAACGGCTCCCAGGTCATCCGCTATGGCAAGGGCGGTCAGAAAAATCCTGACACCGATAGGGATTTTCTTTCCCAGAACCGCCAATACCGCAAGAGAGAAGGCAATATCCGTTGCCATGGGAATACCCCATCCATTAGCGTGGGGTGTGTTGCGTGTAAAAACAAGGTATATCAGAGCCGGGAAAAGCATCCCTCCGGCAGCTGCCATAACCGGCAGCAGGGCCTTCTTGATCGAAGCCAGCTCCCCCACCAGCACTTCCCGTTTGATCTCCAGCCCCACGGAAAAGAAAAACAGCGCCATCAATGCCTCATCGATCCAGTGACTGACACTTTTTCCAACATGAAAAGGACCGGCAGCAAAAGAAATTTCCGCATGCCATACCCCATGATAGGAATCGGGATACAGATTCGCCCAAATCATGGCAAGGGCGGCCCCCAACATCAGGGGATAACTGCCGCTGACAATTCCGGCGAAAAACTTCTGAAATGAGGTGATTGCCTTCATACTCTTCCGGTTTGTCTGTAATGGGATTCTGCTGCCATACTATGAACTGCCCGACGATTCAACGGTCTCGTGAAGAAACCGGATAAAGGTATGGGCAATCGGAGAAGGCGTCCGCTGCCCGTGACGTGTAAGATAAAAACTTCTCTTTAAATCCAGCCCGTCAACGGAAAGTGCTGAAAGTGACCCGGTTTGGAGTTCCTCCTGAATAGCAATCGGTGACAGAATCGAAACCCCGATCCGGTTCTTGATTCCCTGGATCACGGCGGTCGTGCTTCCCATCTCGGCAACGATATGAAAGGATTGAAAATCGATATGGTTCTGGGAAAGGCTGTTCTTTAAGGAAGAAAGTGTGCCGGACCCCTGCTCCCGAATCAGAAACGGTTCTTTCTGAAGCATTGAAACCGTAACCGATTTTCTGGATGCCCACCGATGATCCGAGGGAACCACCAGACACATTTCATCTTCCATCAGCTTTTCCTGAACAATCCCCTTGGCTGATGATTTTCCACCGACAATACCGAACTCGATCAGTCCTTTCTGGGTATCCTCTACAATTTTTTTGGTGTCGCTGATGGATATGGAAACCGTAATATCCTTGTATTGTTTTGTAAATTCGCCGATGACTTTCGGCAGAAGATATGCCCCCGGGATGGTGCTGCCGCCGATAACCAGACGACCCGACAGCTTCCCGTTAAAAGCGGCGACCGCGCTTTTGGTTTCCTCGCTGAGCAGTAAAAGCCTGCGGGCATATCCGTACAGAAGCTCTCCTGCTCTGGTGGGGAGCGCCTGTTTTCCCATCCGGTCGATCAAACGGCATTCAAAATAGTTTTCCAGATCCTTGATATGCGTACTGATGGTCGGCTGGGAGAGGTGGATGACTTCTCCTGTCCTGGAAAAGCTCTTCAGCTCGATCACCTTGCAGAAAATATGAAGCTGCCATAGATTCATGGAGGTTCCCTTATTTCATGGATGAGAATTTCTCTTTCAGTTTTTGGCAGACCGCCGGCGGCACCATATCGGAAACATCTCCGCCGAAACGGGCTGCTTCCTTGATGATCGATGAACTGATAAAAATCCACCGGAGCCCCGTCATCAGAAAAATGGTCTGGATATCACGATTCAAGCGCCTGTTCATCAAGGCCATTTGAAATTCATACTCAAAATCGGAGACAGCACGCATCCCCCTTAAGATGACGGTTGCATTCCGTTTCACCGCATAATCCACAAGAAGGCCATCGGATGAATCAATTTCAATGTTGGAAAACGGCTTGGTGATCTCTTTCAGCAGTTCCATTCTCTCCTCAAGCGTGAACAGAGACTGTTTGGCCGGATTGCACATGATCGAAACAATCACCTTGTCAAACAATTCCAATCCTCTTTCGATAATATCCAAATGACCGTTGGTGGGAGGATCGAATGATCCCGGATAAATGGCAATTTTCTTCTTCATCAGGCAAGTGTTTCCTTTTCTGCTGTAGACGTAAGATGTAAAAATGAAAAAACCGTTCGACTGTATATTCGCTGATCCACAACTTCCCATCCAAAAAGTGTTTCCGGCACCTGTTCTTCTATTGAATGTTCCACAACAATAGTCGCCGCAGCAGACAGGCAATCGCTGTCACACAGATTTTTGAGGGCTTTCTGAACACAGCCCGTATGATACGGCGGGTCCATAAATACCATGTCAAAAGGCGGCATCCATCCTTTCAGGCATTTCAAATTGGTTACAATATTCCACTTGATGATCCGTGCCTGTTCACCCCATCCGCCGATTTCGATGTTTCTTCCCATAACGGAAAGGGCCTCTCTTGCCTTATCGATAAAAACAGCGGATGCCGCCCCGCGGCTCAATGCCTCCATCCCCAGTGCCCCGGTACCGGCAAACAGATCCAGTACATGCGATCCGATCACACGGGTAGACAGGATATTGAACAGGGATTCCCGCATCCGGTTTGCTGTCGGCCGGGTATCCAATCCTTTGACCGCCAGCAGTTTCCTTCCCCGCTGTTTGCCGCCGATAATCCGCAATCCCATTTTTATGATCTCAGATTTTCCAGTTTTTTATCCAGCTGCGATTTTTCAACCCCCAGCTTCTTTGCCGTCTCTTTCACATCATTGTTGTTTTCCGACAGCTTTTTCCGGATAAATTCCTCTTCAAACGCCTTCTTGGCTTTTTTCAGACTGTCCATGGAAAACAATCGTTTATCCAATGACTCTAATTCCTTTTCGCTAGGATCGCGGTACGGCGACGGAATATGACGGGATTGAATCTTTTCGCCATCCACCATGATCGCCAGTCTTTCCACCAGGTTTTTCAGCTCCCGGACATTGCCCGGCCAGTTATAGCGCATCAGCATTTCCAGGGCTTTCCGGTCAATGGATTTTTTATTGCTTTGATACTGGACGGCACATTTTTCCAGAAAGGTATCCACCAGGACGGGTATATCTTCCACACGATCCCGCAATGCCGGAATCTCAATGGGAATTACATTGAGACGGAAAAAAAGATCTTCCCTGAAATTTCCCCTTTCGATCTCCTTTTCAATGTCCTTATTGCTTGCCGCAATAACCCGCACATCGATTTCCAGAACCCGGCTGCCCCCGACGCGCTGAAACTTCTGTTCCTGCAGAACACGGAGTATTTTTGCCTGGGTTTTCAGACTCATATCTCCGATTTCATCCAGAAAAATCGTTCCCTTATTGGCCAGTTCAAACTTGCCTCTTGATTTTGCATGGGTGCCGGAAAATATACTTTTTTCATGTCCGAACAACTCGATTTCAATCAGTTCATCCGGTATGGCGGCACAATTGACATCAACCAGCGGATGCTCGGATCGGCTGCTTAAATGATGGATGGTTCGGGCAACAAGCTCCTTACCGGTTCCATTTTCACCGGTGATCATGATCCATGCATCGGTCGGCGCGGCTACGGCAACCTGCTGTTTCAATAATTGAATGGGAGGGCTGCCGCCGTCGATCGAGTTTTTCTCAAGGGTCTTTCTTCGGAGATACCGGTTCTCCTCTTCCAGCCGCCTGAAACTCAAGGCATTGTTAATGGCCACAATCACCTTGTCGATGGAAAGCGGCTTTTCAATAAAATCAAATGCCCCGAACTTGGTCGCTTTCACCGCAGTTTCAATCGTGCCGTGACCGGTAATCATGACGACCTGAATGTGCGGATTCTTTTTTTTAATCTCCTTTAATGTTTCAATTCCATCGATTCCCGGCATCCATATATCCAGCAGGACCAGGTCCGGCGATTCTTCGTCAATGATCTTCAATGCCTCATATCCGTTGGATGCGGTGATGATTTCGAAATCTTCATCCATCAGCAGCCCGCTCAACGACTTTATGATCGAAGGCTCATCATCAACGATCATGATTGTTGGAAACATGTTCTCTATACTCCTTTACCGATTATCGTCATTCCCATCCCAATAAAGTGAATGAAAAGCTGCACCGATCCGTCTTTATACCGGAATCTCAATCACAAACTTTGCTCCCCGGGGATGATTGTCCTGAACGCTGATCAAACCATTATGATCGGTGATGATGGTGCTTACAATGGTAAGGCCTAGACCCATACCTGATTTTTTGGTTGAAAAATAGGGTTCAAACAATCTGGTTTTTTCCTGATCGGAAATTCCGGCACCGGTATCACTCACTTCCAGTCTGACAAGATTTAAAATGGGATCATGCATCACCGATATGTTGATATCGCCCTCGGACTCAATGTGTGTAATGGAGGCAATGGCATTGTCCACAAGATTGATCATGGCCTGCTTGATCTGCTGGCGATCCAGTTTCAGCTTGGGGATATTATCGGAAATATGAATATCAAAATGGATGTTGGTATGGCCCTCCCGATACAGGGCAACGGTTTCCTCGATAATCGGAGGAAGCTCGCAGGGTTTTGGATTGGCTCCGGGAAACCGGGCAAAGGTTGAAAACTCATTCACCAGATTGCGGATCAGATCCACATGATCAATAATGGTTCGGGTACACTCATCAAAAATGGGATCTCCCACCCGTTCGGAATATTTTCTTTTTAACCGCTGAGCGGAAAGCGATATGGGCGTTAAAGGGTTCTTCACCTCATGGGCAATCCTGCGGGCGACCTCCCGCCATGCCGCCATTCTCTGCGCCTTTTCCAGTTCCGTCAGGTCATCGATCACCAGAACGATTCCCAGATGACGATCCAGATCGTCCTTTAACGCATTCAGATGTACCAGCAAACTGCGCGGCCGACCGTCAATGGCCAGTTTATAGGGAAGAACAATACTGTTGTCCCGGGAATTTGTAATTTTTTCCATCGTGTCATTGGCAAGTTCAAGCAATTCACCTTTTAACAGCGTTTTGTAACTCTTGCCCACAATCTCATCCGGCCGGATGCTGAGCATCTTTTCCGCTGACTTATTGATCGTGGTGATAAATCCGCCCTTGTTCAAAGAGATGACACCGGCGGATACATTCTTCAGAACGATTTCCATATACTGCCGCTGTTCTTCGATCTCGTCATTCTGTTCATGCAGCATTCTGGCTGAGAGTTCCAGCTGTTCCCGTCCGACCCGGAGGTCTCTTGTCATTTTATTAAACGAATTAACGAGACTTCCGATCTCATCATCCGCAATCTGTTCAATATTAAAGCTCAAATCCCCTTCGGCAACCCGGCGTGTTCCTTCCGCCAGCCTCATGATGGGAATGGTAATGGATTTGGCCAGATAGAAACCGAACCATATCGCACAGAACAATACCAGAAGGGCGACAATGGACAGACTGATATAGTAGGTTGTCTGAATCGGCCGCTTCAGCATCTTGATCTGCTGGTACTCTTCAAAGCCTCTTGAAATGGACTCCATATTGCGGGACAGGTCTCCTGAGATGACCTTGCTGATGACAACATAACCGACCGTATCCAGCCTTGATGCCCCATACGGCACGGACCCGACTGTTCGAATCAGCTCCCCGAGGGGAATTTCCTCCGAAATGCTTTTAATATTGCCATTCGGTGCTTCTTTTAGAATTTTTTCCGGTGTCAGAACCGGCAATCCTTTTTTTTCCAGCAGCGGAGACAGCGAATAGGTCAGTCTCTTGGCGTTGGCGTCATAGACCTCCACGGCATGATGATTGAATTCCCGCTGAACAACCTGAATATATCGGGTAAATGCTTTTTGTTTGTCCGGACTTAAATATTTTTTGGTGCTGATCTGGTATGCGGCTCTCTCCAGAAAGAACAGATTGTTATCCTCCACATGATCATACAGGTGCCTGCCGACCGCCAAAGAATTTTCAAGCGCCTGTTCCACCGGAACATTAAACCAGAATTCAATACTGGTGGTGATGAAGTTGATCGCGAAAAAAAACAGAACGGTTGTCGGGAGGAGCGAAAGAGAAATAAATGCCACGACCAGCCTTGTCCTGAGTTTTGCCCCTGTAATTCTGCGTCTACGGTCATACAGCAGTTTTACGAGATTTCGAAAAACAAGGAAAATCAGCAGGATCAGCAGCAACAG
Source organism: Desulfobacteraceae bacterium (assembly GCA_003599865.1). GTDB lineage: Bacteria > Desulfobacterota > Desulfobacteria > Desulfobacterales > SURF-7 > QZKS01. The sequence continues at coordinate 4,980 of QZKS01000041.1, read as the reverse complement.
ATTGATGTTGATCAGACTGAACATCAACACCGTGTTGGAAATGGGAAAATCTCCGCCAAAATGGATAATACGGGTTTCAAAAAAGGTGAGGATCGGGAAAAAAATGATGATCCCGATAATGATAAGATATTCCCGTTTTCGTCTTTTAATCTCATCTTCCGAGATCGATGGAATGGATTTTCGGCGGTTTTTACGGGTCAACATCGTTCTCAGGGGCCTGCTGTTAATTGTCGATTATGGTATTCTCTCCATGATTGCTAATATGTGAAATCAATTGTGTACCAGTCGGTTTCAAAATCCCAGAGCGACATGAAAAATAAAACATAGTGAAGATACAAAGGCAGAGTGATCTTGCTGAGTTCCGCCTTTGCTTTTATTTGATATTGCGTTCCTTTTGTCAGCCTGGAAAGTGATACAACATGCATACCCTTAATCTCGCTCATCAGCTTTTGTGCTTCCTCAAAGGATTTCGTCCTCACCTGGGATTCCGATTCCCAGGATCGGAGGACAGTATATTCCTTTTTTAGACTATCATATTTCATGGTATGGGTAATTTCGATATCCGTTATTTTTTCATCCACCCAGAAACCACGATAACGAAACAGCATCACATAGAAAGAAAAAGAGGCCGGTACTCCGTTCATGATCGCCTGTTTCATGTTGTCCCGGAATGCACCTTCGACCTCAAGGTACAGCAGCAAGTTATCCCGCGTATTATTGATGATGATGTTATTCAGGGCCGCATCCTGGGCAATACCCGTTCCTTGCAGGATAAAAACACTGGCCAGAAGGTAACATATTATTTTTTGAACCAATTTTTTTGTAACCATCGCTTTTCTATCGTTGAATCCGTCTTTGACGGAAAAAAGTTCCTGTATTCCCAAAATCAATTCAATTCTTTACCAATCCAGTGAGAAATTCCAACAAGCCTGATTCATAACGAATCGTTTTTTAAATGGCAAGTGATTTCGAAAACGGGTCTTCAACGCCTGTGAAATCTTTTAATGGCCGGGTATCCCAGGAGTCTTTGTGTTCAAAGAAAGTTCGTAGGAAAGCATGATTAAACGCATGCCCGGATTTGTTGGTGACAATATGCCCCAGAATCGGCATGCCAAGCAGAGAAAAGTCTCCGATGCAATCCAGTATTTTATGGCGCACAAACTCATCCGCAAAACGCAGCCCTTCTTTGTTTAAAATCTTTTCTTCATCTACCGCGACACCGGTTTCCAGTGTGGCCCCCCGGGCCAGTCCGTAACGTTTCAGATACTCAATCTCACTCAGGAAGCCAAAGGTTCTGGCGCTGCTGATCTCCTTTTCAAATGTCTCTTCCGTCAAGTTGATGGAAAAGGTCTGTTGCTGAATCAAGGGATGCGGAAAATCAATGGTGCAGGTTATCCTGGGTATGGATGATGGATAGGCGATCACCGACTTATCATTTTCTTTTCGTTCAATGGGCTTTTTCACAATAAAAAAATATCGGGGATCAGAGAGTTCCAGAATGCCTGCTTTTTTAATCATTTGTGCATAAACCGCGGAACTGCCGTCCAGAATCGGCATTTCATAATTATCCAGTTCAACCATGGCATTGTCGATTGAAAATCCTGCCAGGCAGGCCATTAAATGCTCAATGGTCGAAACGATTACGCCCTCCTGTCCGATGACGGTCGCAAGGCTTGTGTCAACAACCATATTAAACAGAGCGGGAATCTCGGGAGAAGCCGGAAGATCCGTCCGGATAAACTTGATACCATAGTTTGCCGGTGCCGGCTTGATCGTAAGGTTTACCTTTTTTCCAGAGTGAACCCCTACTCCCGAGCAGGATACCGGTTTTGCCAGCGTTCGTTGATTATAAAACATCGTATTTCCAACCATCCAGTATGAATAGTCCGTTATCATTCAGACATATTGTTATGAGTACCAAATCTGAGAACATAAAATCAGATGACTGGGTTCATCTATCACAGTTTCCAAGAATCTTAAAGAAAAAAGGGAGTTTCCATTCTTTATCGGACTCCTGACGATCCGCGACCGGTTCTGTTCATTCAAAAATAAAAACGGAGAAATGACGATTTCATCGACAGCTCGTTCAATAATCTATTGACTATTATGAAACATTCAAACTATCTTGTTCCTGAAAAAAACGTGGAATATTGCTGCGAAACCGGAAGCGGCAATTCGACTCCTACCCGATCAAACTGAAAAAATGGAAAAAAATCAAATGCTTGCAAAAGTACTCAGCAGTACGTTAACCTAATTAATAACATGAATTTATTGAGAAAAAACAAATAGAAACATATTTGATTTTAAAAATCAAAGTAAAAAGCGCTTTTTTTGCGATAATCGAAGAAAACGCTTTTTTTTGTTAATTAGGTAAACTATAATTTAATTATAAAATTTAAAGATGTTATCGTAACAAGGAGGTTAAAAATGGTCGGATTCTCAATGCAGCTAAACGATGATCTGCACGGTAAACTAAAGATTACAGCAATCGAGCAGAAAAAAACGATGGCCAATGTCGTTGCTGAGGCACTGGAAAAGTTGTTTGACGAGAAAAACACACAAAAGACCGCTCGAAAACGGCGGAAAACTACATGAAATATTCAGGTAAGTTATTTAATTTCAGTAACTTACGCTGAAGTGTATAGGGGGATCAATGAATAAAAAGGCAATCAGGCGGTTTTATTTAAAATCAGCAAGCGATGTCAGGCGGATGCTTTCCGGACTGGTTCACGAATTGAAAAGCGGCGAGATCGATCCCGTCGTGGGGTCAAAAATCATTTATGCCTCGGCGGTTTTATTACGGGCTATTGAAGTCGCGGACCTTGAAAGCAGATTGAGGGAGTTGGAAAATGTCATTGAAAAATCGAATTGAAAACCTCGAATCAAAATTGAAGGTGCAAATTGGTATCCAGCAGTATGACAACAACCTGCCTGAAAAACTCTGGGACGGCATTTTGCAAATCGAAATGTCTATCGGCGGCATACCGAGCGAGCAAGCGATAGAACAGATTTTAAAGCGCTTCGGGCTTAAAGATAAACAGGACTTTATTGAGTTACAACGGCAACAAATTTTATCAGGAGGTAAATAATTATGAGTGGAAACAATATCGAACTTTCGGCAGCGGTTAACGCTTTCGAATTTTACACGGTGAGCGTGATTAAACGGGTTTTAAACGGCGAAGTCATATTGTCCGAGCAGGAAAAAATCGAGCTGGATGAACTTATAAAAATGCAGGTCTCCCTGCATGCAATGGACGGTCAGTTTTTTGCGGACTTGTTGGCCGCCACCATCGAAAAATTAAAGCTGATCGGGCAGGAATATGGCGACTCGAAAAAGCGCGTGGAAGCGGCAGGTCAGCTTCTCAAGGTAGCATACACACAGATTTTGGCTCGTCAAAGCAATCTGCAATCAGGGTTCAACACTCGCCTGCGACAACTTGAGCTTTCGCGGGTTCTCAAACGCTATGCGGGCAAAGATAAGGTGGTTGATGAGTTACAAAACGCAGAAATTCGGCTGGCGCTTTACGGCAAATCGGCAACCGAAATCAATATGTTGTATCAGATGGCATGTGCGGATTTGTCCGATTTGCAGCTTTGCGAGGCGCTTGAGAGCGCACCCAAATATCTGGACTTGTTGACACCCGAGCAAATCGAAAAAGGGCGATCAATCCGATTGAACAAACAATATCCTTTCGAGACTTTGGAAATTGAGATTCTAAACGAAAGGCTCGAACAGATGCGGCTGCTCGTTTTTCGGTCGCTCGAAACGCTTCGGAATTACGGCTGGCTTCCGACAACTGACAAGATTCGTCAACAGGACTTTTGGCGGAAAGCGGTTGGCGAAGCTGCTTAACTTTTGGCTGATAGACGCAACGGGCGTCTTTTGGCAATGGTGCTGCCTATCCTTGGGGGCATGCGCCAAGCCCAGTTTGCAGGCCATTTGATGTAAAAATCATTGGCCTGCAAGCAACCTTTTTTCGACGGAATCAGAAAATGGAAAAAAATATGCTATAATCACATAAAGATCATGCCGGGGGCCTGTTGCAACAGGTAAATAGAGGGATGCCGTATCATCCCTCTAACCCCGGCATAACCGCCAATACGGAGGCGAATGATGGAAAAGCTTTTCTACTGGGACAAAATCAGGATCAATTCAAAAAGTCATTTCTACTTATCAGAATCAACTCAATCGGAATTAAAAAATCATTGCATCTCTTTCAAGCTTTCAGAGGCATCGCAAAAAGCTAAACTGAATGGCGGGTTCACATATCGGCTTGAGATATGCGGCGCTGACAAAAAATTCTTTGAAGCATTGTTGCGCTATGAGGGCTATCTAAGGCCGTATTTTATTTCTTACGTCGAGCTGGCAAAGGAGATTTTTTCACCAGTCAAAACGGGCGAACTATATCGGGCGTGTTCGTCAATCGAATCTTCGATAAAAAAAGATTATGCGCTGTTGAACAAAAAATGGTCATCGGGATCAAAGCTTTATGAAGTCGGCCAGCATACAAAAGCAAGACGGATACAAGATAAAACGCTTATCGGCGGGACGACAGCATATTTTTACGGAAAGAAGTTTAAGCACACGCGGTACGCGCGCCTGTCAAAGATCAACGGACAGCTTTGCGATCATTCTGAACATCGCATATTAGGTGCTGGCGAGATCAAAAAAAAGTTAGGGCTGCAATCAATTTCTGATTTTATTGATTACGATCTGGAAACGGCATATGAAAGCTTATACGCTCGTTATTTCGAACAGGTTAAAATTGATGATATCAAGCTGGGCAAATGGTTAGATGCTTCATCAAGTTGGAAAATCAATACAGACGCGGATTTAAGGCGGGTTAAATCAAAAGCGGCATTTTTTAAACGGATAGAGCGGATTCGATCATTTTCGGATTTAAAGAAAGTCTTTCTGAAAATGCAAAACGATATCAAAAAAAGTCTTTCTGAAAAGTATCGGTCTTTGTCGGTTTGGGA
>QZKS01000097.1 GCA_003599865.1 Desulfobacteraceae bacterium | reverse complement strand
CAAGTTTAATTTCTAGTCGAGACGTAAAACAAAGTAAAATTATATTAACCTGTAGATGTTGGCAATAATAGCCAATACTACAGGTTTTTTATTTTCAGTAACACAAACAGGAGGAAATCAATGAATTTGAACGAACACCATGCAGCTAATCGATTAGGATTGTCGGTACAAACCTTGAGAAACTGGAGACACCTCTGTAAAGGGCCTGCATACATCCGCCTTGGGAGAAGGATAATTTACCGTGAGGAAGATCTCCAAATATTTGAAGACTCCAACCGGATTGAACCAAATAGGATGGCAAGCTGATGAAGTCACTCATTCAAAGTAAACACGGAATGAAAACGGTCGATCTGAATCGGCGGAAATCCATCCGCGAAAGATGCTTGAATTGTGCAGGATGGAACTTGAAAGAAGTGAAAAACTGTCAATTCAGCGATTGCCCACTGTATCCATTTCTTTCAGGTATCGGCAAACAGGAAGCAAAAGCGCGTTCAAAGGCCATTCGTGACTATTGTTTATGGTGCTGCAATGGTCAGCTTCTTAAAGTCTCCAGATGTCACAATTCTGATTGTCCGTTATTCGCATATCGGAAAACTGTCACAGACCGAACGGCAGAAATCAATTCTATGCCGAAAAAAGATCATATAGAGGCATCTCAAGAAGCTAAAAAAGAAAACGAATACTCAGATATGGACAAACTAATAAATTTGGTCGGCGTAGGTGTGGGAACCTGCGAAAAGAATCTATGTTCTCCCGGCATAGATCCGGCCAAAGTACTATTCGGGAGATATGATGGGGAAAAATTATAAATTACCAGCAGGAACATGGATCGAAAGAGAGATGTTTGAATCAAGAGCATTCATGGCATTAACCGGGTGCGCGTTACAGCTTTTGATTATTTTCCTGAGCAAAAGACAATTTGAAAAAATTTCTACCGGCAAAAAAGAAAAACGGTTTTTGAAAAATGCTGACAGTCTAATTTTCACTTATATAGAGGCAAAAGAAAAATACGGGATCGGCAAGAAACGATTCACCCGTGGGATCGATCAGCTACTTGAGAAAGGGTTTATTTCCATCGTTCATCAAGGCGGTGCATTTAAGCAGGATAAAACACAATACGGCTTATCCGATAAGTGGACTTGGTGGAAACCTGGAATTGTATCCGGATCAAGGACAAAGGAAACTGTCAGCCGTGGGTTCAGAAAGCCGAAAAAAGAAAAAGTAACAGTCATAAACGCACCCATACACACAGTCATAAACGCACCCATAGAACAGCATTTAGGGGGTCATAACCGCACCCAAGGAAAACTCAGGTTTAGCCTTGTAGGATAAGGGATTGAGTATGGTTTTTAAGAAATATCAAAACCGGTGTTTAGGGGGTCATAAACGACTGCGTATTCATGTATTACCATGCTTGCTTCGCTTCCCCTTGAACAAAAACCGCACAAAACCGAACCAACAGCACGAAAAACCGGCGAGGATTTGTAGGCATAAACCACAGCAAACACAAAGCAGATAAATATTCGGAGGAATACCCCCTATGGGAAAGCAGATTAAGCGCAGGTTGAGGACCATGGAAGATGTCAGACGTTTTCTTGCTGACACCGTTAATCAATTTAATCGTGATGAGATAGAGGCAAACAAGGCGTCAAAGCTGGGCTATCTATTACAAATCTTGGCAAGGGTAATAGAAGGTTCGGATTTAGAAAGCCGGGTTCAAGAATTGGAAAAAACCATTAACCAGAAAGGAAAAAAGAAATGACAAGTTCAATAGGTAAAAGGGTTGAGAAGCTTGAAAAAACGGTCATCCCAGATGAACCAGAGGTAATCATCGGATACACAAAAGACGAAATAGATAAAAAGCTTGAGGAGTTCAGAACCAAATACCCCCATGCACCGACCCCTATAATTGTGCAACTCGATCACCGGGTTGATAAACAAAAAAATGAAGGCGAAGGAGAAAAGATATGAAAACAGTAACGAGACGGATTGAGAATCTTGAAAATCAATTGGGCCTTGGTGACGGCATCCCGGATTGGGCCGTGAAACTGGCAGAGAATTTGATCAGTCCCGACAAATGGCGGATCGATTCACTCAAAAATCTGAATGAGGCAATACAGCGTGAAGATGGAAACCCTGAAGAAATCAAAGAATCCCCCTATGCCGGAAAGAGTGTATCTGAACTGTCGAAAGAGCTTGCAGCCGATTATTCGAGTTTGGAAGATTTTCACGAAAACAGACCAGCAATGAATATTGATAAATTGAAACAAGTAATTATGGAGGCAAAAAACAATGATTAGTGAAAAAGATTATCAACAGAAAATCAAAAACCTTGAACAACTCGCAAAGGACACGGACCGAATCAAAGAGGCTATGAATACCATTGAGGAGCAGAGAAAAGATTCCCTGGGCCAACTTGAAGAACTTAAAAACCGTCTGCCGGAAATACTTTCCGCTGCCTTCCTGCAAGAAATGCCGGATTCCGAAGTATCAAAAATCAAAACCCGGATTGTAGCGGTTGAATCATTTATCGGTGATGCACCCTTGATTACTAAAGGGTTACAGGATCGTTTAAAGACCAAACAAGAAGATGCAAAACACGCTGCTGAAAAAAATCACGAATATAATTTAGAACGGGAATACGAAAGAGTAAAACAGGAATTTGAAAGTATCCCGCTTGGCGATAAGAAACGGCGCGAACTCCTGGATACTTTCCAAAAAATTTCAAAACGAACGGGCCATATGTCGGAATTTAACAGGCTCACAAAATAAGGAGGGTTTGATATGAATGAAATCAGACAACAATTTGAACATGATTTCCCGGAAATTGCGGAAAATGAATCATTGATGAAAACGGTTAGTCAGCAGATCGATAAAGATATATCCGATGGTCTCTATGATGGTACCGACTATGAAGACTACGCCATTGTTGGAAGGCTGGTGCGGGATAGTGTCAAAGAGACGCTGGGAATCAGACCGCCAAGGAAACGGCAGAAAAAGAAAGAGACTGCAAGCGATATTATTGAAAAGATGGCGAGGGCAAGGGGGCAGTAAAATAATATTTTTATTTTTTAAAAAAAGTCTTGTAAATTCAAAACAACGATATTAAGGTTGCCCTCAAAAGAGATGATAGCTTGAACATAAGAATTAATAATCATTGACATTTAGTGTTTTTTATGAGAAATGTGGTAAAAAATGTGAAAATTTTTACATAATTTTTTTGAATATTCTAAAAAAAATATGAAAATTTTTACACACCACGCATTGACAATCCTTATAATTAAATTAGTTTTTTGCATAGGGCAACAAGAGCGAGCGAAGATTAGCCACACGCGTGGCTTGGTTTTTGCTTAACTTTTTGAAAAATCTGTCGATAATATTACAAAAGCCTATTGAATTTTGAAAAGGTTTTTGGAACAGAAGAGGGAAATATGGAAAATTCGAATGGCAAACAAAATAATCCCCCAACAATTCTTGAGCGGGTGAGTAGAACAATTAGGACTGATTCTGATCGTTTCGAGCCACAGTTTTCCTCCAAATTGCAAAGTTCTTCTGATAAATTGACAGTTGTTATTTCTAAAACTACAACGTCATATAAAAACGAAGAAAAAAAGTTTGGCGGAAAACCGCTCCCATGGGAATAATGGGATAAATTATAGCTATTTATTTTTTGGGGATTCTGTATTAGATAATAATATAGAATCCCTTTTTTTTGTTATACATAATACAATTTTTCCCATTATAAGATATTATCTAACTAAAGGTCTTTGCCCTATGGTTAACGGTGAAACGAAATTTTTCTATAAGAGCGACAGCCTAATCATGGTTGCCAACGAATTAACAAACCATATGGAATGTCCATTACCGTTAAGGAGAACTTTCTCATTAATGAGAGAGTTCGGTTTCGAGACGATATTTGTTGAGTTTACTGAATGTCATAAAAACCATAGCGGTGATAATAAAATAATCACTCCTTGTGTTGAAAATACATGTGGAAAGCGTTTTGAAAGCTGCAAAGATTATATTCGTTTATTAGAGCAACATTACGAATGCTTATTTATATCAAAAAAATGCTATAGGATATCATTTTTCAATGAAATAATAACAGATGAAAAGAGCTTGTGTAATAAGACGGATAGCAATTTGTTGGCGTACTGTATCCTGCATAGAGACAAATACAGGAAGGGTGAAGAGGTAAAAAGGAACCAGTATGTTACTGAAAGCACAATAAGTGTCAGAGAGAGGAGGAGAAATTTTTATTTATCAGGCAATCAAATAACCAATGCTACTATAGCTGGAAAAAATTTTCAAATTAAGGGCCACTATTTCTCACAACAAAACGATATAACAAATTGCTGCTCACAAGCTTCAATAAAAATGGCCTTGAGGGGTTTTTATAGGGAATTAACCGCGGAGCAGATAAATAAATTAATTGGGAATGATCATAAAAAGAATAAAGGGAACCGCGGATTAAATCCAACGGAGTTCAAATCAGCTATTTCAAAGTTAGAAAAAATTGAGGTAGAAGTTTTTGATGGTTTAATGATTGGTCCATGGGAATTCGCAAAGATCATTTATCATGCTGTAGAATCAAGATTCCCAGTAATTTTACTCTTTTCACACCCAAAAGAAAAAAAAGGCAACCCCGATAAATGGAAAATTGAGGGCCATGCAACGGCATTAATTGGTCACACCTTTAACAATAGTAACTGGTGGAGTTATGGCTGGATATCATATTTTAGCTCATTGAAACCTACCTTTAAATATCTTCCAAGTGTACTCTGGTGTGATAATTTTGTTATCCAAGATGATAACATGGGGCCGTATTACCGGATACCAGTAAGCTCCCTTAGAGTTACAAATATATCATCAAAATTTCCACCTTGGGCAAAATTAGCGGTTAAAGCCATAAAGAAAGATTTTCTTAGGTATATAATCCCCTTTTCATATTGGCCGGTATACGCATTAATCATGAGCCCTGCCAAATCGGTTGATTTGAGGAATTGTATTCAAATTGAAAATTATGCCCTTGAACATTTGTTTCAATATATTAATAAAAGTGTACTATCGACAATATATGAACCGACTTGGAATAGACAATTCTCTGAACTTTTAATCTATTTCATGAATGAAAAGATGCTTGTTGCGAGAACTTTCGCAATTAGAAAATGTGAATATATAGATTATTTTGGTGAAGCATATCGCAATGAAAATATGGAGGAAATCCTAACTTCATTAGAAATACATTTAAAAAGTGAATATATATGGTTGACAGAAATAAGTGTGCCTGAATTATTTTGGGTAAACAAGAAAAAAATAGGTGATATTGTATGTGAACCTTATAAATTCCCAGAGCAAAAAAAACAATTAGTTAAATTCATCCGAATCCCCTCCCACTACTGTTTTTTCTTCGAAGATTTCACCATTGAGAGGGATTCCTTCAAGGAAAGAGATAGCCGATATCCATTAGTTTCTCCAGAGTGTAATAAGTGTTTTATTTAATAATACTTCTGTTCCCTTTTCTCCGAAGAAGATAAAGTCTCCTCATTATTATTTCCAGTTTTTGAGTAAAAAAGATCAGGTTTTGCACCATGCTTATGTGCGAGATAAAGCCATAGACACCATCCTAAAAAAATACCGAAAATATGAGACCAATATGTTGGCTGATCAGCATTTCCCAAATAGAGAAGAGCCCCCCCCGATAAAATAGTTAGTAGAAAAGTTCCAAATTTAATTGTCAATTTGTCCATTCTTCTAGCCATCCAAAAGCAAGCCCATCCAAGCATTATACCAACTAAACAAGCGACAACAGTTATAAAGGTATTCATTTTATCCCTCCATTGTTCTTTATGTGGTGACAATATTCTATGGTTGTGTTCTACTTTTTTGACTTTTTCTCATGTTTTTTAAGAGCTTCATCCAATAACCTGCGTATAGCTTCCGAACGTGTATTGATCCGGTTTTCAAAACGAAAATCATCAAGGCGCTTCATCAACTCATTATCAACAGCAAAATTCAATATGGGCTTATCGGTTGGCATAGGGTTCAAATAAATCAAATAAAAAAGATAATCAATAAAAAATATTGACTTATTATTTCATATTATTTAATAGGTTCTTAACCAATTAAATTATTAAACCCGAAACCACAGCAGCCGGAACCGAAAACCAATTTAGGCTTGAGATACTTTTAGCAGCGATGCTGAAGGCAGTCTGCTGTGGACTGTGGGACGTCTCAAGCCTTTTATTTTTATAGGGGGTACGCCACATGACAAAAATATTCGATTGTGAAATCAGAAACACGGTTCAAAGACTTGAGGTAATCCAAAAAATAAATGAATGGTTTCCGCACTTGCTGGAAGGAACCGAGTTTTTGACAAAAGCGGTGCAGGAAACCCGGAACCACCTTCAACAGAATATTGCTGAACTGGATGCAGAAAAAGCCAAACCGGAACAGACGACTATAACCTGGATGAGAACGAAGAATTTCAAAGGGCGCGGGATATGGTTGTTGCAGCCGTTGAGGTACTCTCTCAGACAAAGGAAAAAATTGAAAAGGGGGTGAATGATGGACATTAATGCAGAAATTAACAGTTGCCGCAACCGTTTAATAGTGATTGAAAAATTTTTGGATGGGGATCAAGTTTCACCGGATGAGACGATCGGGTTACAAGAAATCGTTCAGGGAATCCGGGAAGATTTGGAAAATATTGCTGATGAATATGACACGGGGGTGAATCATGACAACTGAAAAATTTGACATTGAAGAGGGCTTACAGGATATTGCATGTCGGTTGCGATTACTGGCAAAGCTCATTGACCAGCCGAATGAGGATAATCTAATCCTTGGTTACAGCGAGAAAGACGGCCTTGTGTGTATGCTCAGAGAGACTGCCGAAAAGGCTTGTGATTGCATTGTAGAATACGGCAGGGAATACCATGAGTTGACGAGAGATAAAACGATAGCAGCTTAAACGAGTACAAACCTACACCCTGAACCCGGTCACATGGCCGGGTTAAATTTAATTGTGTGATGTAAGAATTCGTTTCCGATTTTACTTATTGTTACAAAAAAAGATCTTTCAGCATATTTCCTTTATTGTTTGGAAAGCCCATGGCTGTTTTTGGGCAACTATCGATTGCGGGCTTTCTATCCAAAGTTTTTGCAACCGATTCGATCCAGTTAGAGCTCGGGCCAATCTTTTTTACTAAAAACCAAAGCACACAAATTAAACCGAACATTCGTTTTCTAGCAATTTCATCTAAATTTAAATCTATAAAATAAGGATCATCCAATGTCGGTAATGGGTGATTGAATTCTTGATTCCAGATTCTGGTATGATGAGCGCATCTATTTCGAAGCGTATTTATTTCCTTTAGCCAGCTTGTGAGTATTTTTGAATTATTTATATTTAATCTGTTGGCTATTCTATTTTGATACTTTTTTTGAAGAATATTAAAATATATTGAAACCGTACCAAAATCCCAAGCCTCAACGACCACCCAAAAAGGAAGAGGCTTTGATTTTTTTTTATGCCAAACTATACAGTCTTCGCAACTGCGTGATATTTGTTTATCGTGGCGAGCCTTCCATTCTTCCCATATATTTCTTTGTATTCCATTTCGATCCTGCCAAGAATTGCATTTCTCGGGCTTTATAAAATCTTTATTCAAATATCCCAAGGGATCATGATAACCTATCTCATGTGCTATGATAGATCGAATTTGTATCTCAATTCTTTCGATAGCATCCAGCATCAATAACCTAAGATTTTTATCAAACAAATACAAGCTTATGATATCATTGAAATTCACATTCTCCTGAAAACAATCATCTCTTATTTGTTCATTGGTAACAGGATGTTTAACATTATCACAGTTACGGTCGACCTTAAATTTTCTACAGGGATACCAAAACCCGCTTAAACGATAATAACCTATTTGGGATATTTTCCTTTTAGCTCTTTCTATATCTGGGACTATCATTCCTCGGCTTATTAGTATATCTATTAATTCAGAATAACTTTTATGCGGTTTTGTGAGGTGGGTGTGGGCGTTTTCGTTCATTCCGTAGGCCCTAAAAACAAGAAGGCCCAAACGTAATATCAAACAAGTTGATATCAGAGGGATGGGCGCTATTGGTGCTAAGATAGCAATTGACTTTTATACTGTCAACAAAAAAGTTACAAACAACACACAAAAATCTATAATTATCGTTTTTAAAATCATCCTTTATTTTAAACATATATACAAATTTGATCCCAAATAGCTATATTATTTATCGAACCCTATTCTAACTTCTTAATATTTATTCCGTGAGAATTCAATGACAGTTTAACGTACAAAAAGATTTATCATTTATACATAGCAAGGTCAACATCTTATACTTCCTACATATTTATACTATCTTGAGGCATGCTATCACTAAAAAACTTGTTTAAACCCATCCTGGACATGCAACTGTCAATTTCAAACGTCTTCACGCGAACATATTAACCCAACCGTCCCTAAATCCGGAAAAGCCAATTTTCACCCTTTGAAAGTCTCATTCTTCGAGAAAAATTCAACTTGATTTTTGTCTGTTTTCAGGCGAGGTGTTGGGTATGCTGTTGGGTATTGAAAATCTACCAATAAAAAAGAGCCCTTTCAGACTCAATTCAACTCATTGATTTCATTCTGGTATGATCCCAACGGGATTCGAACCCGTGTTACCGGCGTGAGAGGCCAGCGTCCTGACCGCTAGACGATGGGACCATAGAACCTGCTTTTGATATAGGAATGCATGTATTTTGTCAATATCATTTTCAAAAGCTTACGGATTGGCGCTTTCCGGCGATTTTCCGGTTCTGTATCCCAGGGCAAAGTACAGAACCGGCCCGATGAACGGCAGAAAGGCAATAAAGGCCCAGAGCGCTTTTTTACCGATGGACCCGAAATCCTTGCGGGCGATATCAATAAATGCGATGCAGGCAAACAGGTAAAATGCGATTCCGATAACAATAATGATATGTGCCGTATTCATCTTCAGCCTTTCAGTTTCTGCGCGATATCCATCAGCGTGTTTGCATAGGGTTTGCTGTAATTGTATTTCAGCAATACCGGATATTGCTGCTGACGCTGCATTCCCATGCGCCATCCATGGGCCTTGAGAAAATTTGCGATGCTGGCAATGGCATCGGCATGATCGAACAGATTGATATGTCCATCCTGATTTCCGTCTTTGGCCAGTTTGACAACATTGCTGGGCATGAACTGGCAGATTCCGATGGCTCCGGCATAAGAACCGGCAATCGATACCGGATCGATTTTCTGTTGCCGGGTGTATGTCAGCAGTGCCTTTAATTCCGTGTATGCCCAGTCGGCTTTCCGGTCAGACCAGTTGTTGAACTCTTTTCTGTTGTGTTCCTTTGTTTTGGACATGTTTTGCCAGATAAAATCCCGGGATGGAGGATCGGAAAGGATCGCCATGGTGGACAGGATATTCAGGGTTGAACTGCCGCCCAGGTATGTTCCCAACCTGGTCTCCACCAGCATGATGGCGGTGATGATTTCTTTTTCCACGCCATATTCTTTCTCGGTTTTTTGAAAGGTATCCTGATGCTTTTCCATATACATCCTGGCTTTTCGCAGATTGGCCCGGGAGAGAAACTGATCGTAATTCAGCTTGGCTTCCCGGTGTACGGAAAACAGGGATATTCCCCTGGTTTCAAATTGAACTTCCGGGCGGTGAAACAATGCCCGAATCTGCTTTTCCTCAAAACCATCCCTGACCAGCCGTTTGACAATGATTTCCAGATATTCCTTTTCCGATTTCGATTCACAAAAGGAATCTGCCGGCATGATCAAAAAGCACAGGACAATACAGAAACTGCATACGATACGGTTCATTTTTGTTGCTGCATCACAACCGGTCATTTCAGGAACACCTCTCTTTCATCTCTATGGGAATCCGGTATCGCTTTCGACGACAAAATCCTGCCAGATGTGTAAATCCGTCGGCAGCCAGGTCCGTTATCATCTGATCGCCATACTGCCCGACCTGGTCCGGATGATGCGCATCCGATGCAAGAGTGATTTCAATCCCCTTATGGAGGCACTTTTGCAGCAGGTCAACACCAGGATAGATCTCTTGTGCCGGATGATTTTTTCCGCTTGTATTCACTTCCACGGTCAGGTTCTTATACCTGATTTTGGATAATATTTCATCAAATTTATGAACGATATCTTCCGGAAGCCTTCCATGAAATTTTTTCACCACATCCAGATGGCAGATGATATCAAAATAATCACAGGCCAGCATCTGCTCCATTGCTTCAATATACTGCATGCAGCGTTTCCGGAAATCCGTTTCCGAAAGGCCGGCCTGTTCCTTTTTGCTGACAATATTCTTTCCACCGGCAAAATGAACCGAGCTCCCGATGGCGTCAAAGGAAAAGGGCCGGATGATTTTATGGATCATGTCCACATGGTGGGGTGAAAATTCGACTTCAAGACCGGCCCGAACCCGGATCTGTTTTTGGTAGCGGTATTTCAGTTTTTGTACGGCCTGGAAATACAGCCCCACTTCCTCCGGGTGCATGGAATTTTTCCGGCCATCCCCGCTGACCGTCAGATGATCCAGAAAACAGATTTCCCGAAGCCCGATCGCAACCGCCTGTTGAACATAGGCTTCCATATTTTTTTTCGCATGATTGCAAAGGCTGGTGTGGATGTGGTAATCAATCACGATTTTATCTTTATCCATTTGGCTCGGGAAACATGACATGCAATACTGTCTTATTGATAGGCCAAGGATGACATGGTATAGGTGCCATTGTCAATTCCGATCCGACTTATTTCACCCGGACAAGGAGAACGGATGCGAACCGTGAAAAAAAATGAAAAGGCTGTCTTTGTCTGTCAATCCTGCGGATATCAGACAGCCAAATGGATGGGAAAATGTCCGGACTGCAACGAATGGCAGACCTTTGTCGAGGAAGCGCAAAAAAAGGAATCCGGGTCCTTTGCACGATCGGGCAGCATTTCCCGGATCCGGGAACCAATCCCCATCAACACCATTGAACTGGTAAAAGAGCACCGGCTTCTCACCGGGATCAACGAATTTGACCGGGTGCTGGGCGGCGGTCTGGTTTCCGGAAGCCTGGTGCTGATCGGCGGTGATCCGGGTATCGGGAAATCCACCCTGATGCTGCAAGCCCTGCATGGTCTGGCCATCAAGGGGCGCAAGGTGCTGTATGTGTCCGGCGAGGAGTCCATCAAACAGCTCAAGATCCGGAGCGAACGGCTTTCCACCGCGTCTTCGGAAATGCTGGTGGTTTCGGAAATCGATCTCGAAGCAATTCTGGCCATGGTGGAAACCCATAAACCGGATGTGCTGGTGATCGATTCCATTCAAACCATGTTCAACGGGGACCTGAGTTCTGCACCGGGAAGCGTGAGCCAGGTCCGGGAATCCACCATGCACCTGATGCTGATGGCCAAGAAAACAGGTATCCCGACCTTCCTGGTGGGGCATGTAACCAAGGATGGGGCCATTGCCGGACCCAGGATCATGGAGCATATGGTGGATACGGTGCTGTATTTTGAAGGGGACCGGAACCATGTATTCAGAATCCTGCGGGCGGTCAAAAACCGGTTTGGGTCCACCAATGAAATCGGCGTGTTTGAAATGAAAGACAAGGGCCTGGATGAGGTGGTCAATCCGTCGGCGGTTTTTCTTTCCGAGCGTCCGGAAAACACCCCCGGCTCCATTGTCACGGCCAGCGTGGAGGGGACAAGGCCCATTCTCGTCGAGATCCAGGGCCTTGCGAGCAGCAGCACCCTGGGAACGCCCAGAAGAACCATTCTCGGCCTGGACCAGAACCGGGTATCGCTCCTGGTTGCCGTGATGGAACGAAAACTGGGTTTTCAGTTGATGGGACAGGACATTTTCATGAATGTGGCCGGCGGCGTGAGAGTGGATGAACCGGCCGTGGATATGGGAATCGTTGCGGCCATTGCATCCAGTTTTCTGGACCGTTCCATTGACAGCGGTACGGTTGTGATCGGAGAGGTGGGATTGACCGGTGAGGTTCGGGCGATCAGCCATACGGAAATTCGGGTTTCCGAGATCAGGAAGATGGGATTCACCCGCTGCCTGGTTCCGGCTTCCAACCTGAAACGGATGAACCCGGTAAAAGGGATTGAAGTGGTTGGAATTCAAAATATATCCCAGGCCATGGAAAATTTGTTTTAACCATTTGACGGACAGCGGTTTATCCTGCTAAATACAGTCAATGAAAAATATGATACGGCATGTCCGGGCTCAAAAAAGATATTGATTTCTTCCGGGAACAATATCCAAACAGCAGCAGGCTTTTCCCATGAAAACAAAACAGAAATCCTCACAAAAAAACAAATGGGAAGACCACTATTCCCGCAAAGCCCGGAAAGAAAACTTTTCCGCCCGATCGGTATACAAACTACAGGAAATACAGGAAAAATACCGCCTTATCCAGCAGGGAAATTCGGTTCTTGACCTGGGTTGTTCACCCGGATCATGGCTGCAATATACGGCAACACTGGTTGGCGGAAGCGGCAGGGTTGCCGGGATCGACAAGAAGGCTGTTTCCCTGAAACTGCCCTCTCATGTTACGGTTTATACCGGTGATATTTTTTCCATCCAAGCCGTCATGACCGAGGAACTGCGCCGGCCTTTTGATGTTGTGCTCAGTGACATGGCCCCGGACACCACCGGCAATAAAACGGTCGATGCCGCACGCTCCCTCGCTCTCTGTGAAGAGGCCCTGGCCGTTGCCGGCCGGCATCTCAAAACGGGTGGATCGTTTATCTGTAAAATTTTTCAGGGAGAAGATTTCAAGCCGTTTTCCGATTTAATAAAAACCCGTTTTACCATATCGAAAATTTTTAAGCCCAAAAGCTGCCGAAAGGCCAGCAAGGAAATATACGTTATCGGAATCGATAAAAAACAGGAGGAAATATGTCCGGACACAGTAAGTGGTCATCCATAAAACATAAAAAAGCTGCCGTGGATGCGAAGCGCGGAAAAATCTTTACCAAAATCATTAAAGAGATCACCGTCGCCGCCCGAATGGGGGGAGGTGATCCGGATGCCAATCCGAGGCTCCGCGGGGCCATCATTTCCGCAAAAGGTGTGAACCTGCCCAAGGACAAGCTGGAACGGGCCATCAAAAAAGGCACCGGAGAGCTGGAAGGGGCCAACTATGAAGAAATCACCTATGAAGGCTACGGTCCCGGCGGCGCAGCCGTGTTGATTGAATCCCTGACCGACAACAAAAACCGAGCGGTTGCGGACATCCGGCATATTTTCAACAAATGTGCGGGAAACCTCGGGGAAAACGGCTGTGTATCCTGGATGTTCGACAACAAAGGATATATTGTGGTTGAAAAAAAAGACGTGGCGGAAGAAAAACTTATGGAAACCGCTCTGGAAGCCGGAGCGGAAGATATCCGGGAAGAAGACGACAGCTTTGAGGTGATCACGGCTCCCGGAGATTTCGAAACGGTGAAAGCGGCGATTGACAATGCCGGGATTCCCACGTCGGTCGCGGAAATTACCATGCTGCCGCAAACCTACGCAGACCTTGCCGGAAAGGAAGCGGAGCAGATGATGCGACTCATGGACATGCTAGATGAGTGTGAGGATGTGCAGAAGGTGTATACCAATGCGGATATTCCGGAAGACATCATGGATGCCGGCTGAAAAAGACACGAGCCCCTTCTGAATTTTTCTGATGATCGGATTCAGGAGGGGCTTCCGTTTTTTTATCGGAGAGCAACCATGTCCTGGACCGCCTTTAACGCCGGGATGCGGATTTCCTCCGGAACCTTGACCCGGCCGGTCAGATTTTCCAGGCTGTCCAGAACATCCGCCAGGGTTATCTTCTTCATATCCGGACACATCAAATCGATGGAGGCGGGATAAAAGCGTTTGTCCGGATTTTCTTTCTGCAGCGGGTAAATCAGTCCGATCTCCGTGCCCACGATAAACGATCGGTGATCCGATGTTTTGGCATACCGGATCATGCCGGATGTACTCACCACAACATCCGCGATCTCCAATACTTCTGTTCTGCATTCCGGATGCGCCATGACAATGGCATCCGGGTGCGTCTGTCTTGCCTGTTGAATATCGGAAGCCCGGAGACGATCATGGAACGGACAGCATCCATCCCAGAAATGGATCTTTTTTGTGGTATGTGCTGCCGCATACGCCGCCAGATTTCTGTCCGGCGTCATCAGCACCTGATCCGCATCCAGGCTGTTGACCACTTTGATGACATTGGCGGATGTGCAGCAGACCGTTGACAGGGCTTTTACCGCTGCCGTCGAATTGACATAGGTCACCACCGGCATAGGCGGCAGGCTTTTCAATTTTGCCGCCAGCGACGCCGGATTGATCATGTCCGCCATGGGACAGCCCGCGTCTTTGTTCGGAAGGAGAACGGTCTTTTCCGGTGACAGTATGGACGCGGTTTCCGCCATGAAATGAACACCGCAGAACACAATGATATCGGCAGCGGTGCCGGCAGCCTTGATGCTCAGCTCAAGAGAATCGCCGCAAAGATCGGCAATATCCTGAATCTCCGGCGGCTGATAATTGTGCGACAGAATGATAGCGTTTTTTTCCCTGGCCAGTTGCCTGATTGTATCTTTCATTATTTTCCCTGTACGAAATATCCTGCCCCCTTCTGCAATTATTCCATATGGCATTCCCCCTTAAGGGGGATTAATAAGCCGGACAATTCCCCCCTTGAGGGGGGATCAAGGGGGGGTGTTTATTGTTTTAAACGGTACGAAACCCGCAATTACTGATCCATCCGAACGATATCCGTACCCGGCGGAATGACGAAATGGAAAATGCTGTCCGGCGAATGGTCTGAAAAATCAATATCCGTCAGCTCAATACGGGTTTCGTCACCATAGGCATTGATGGTAACGATACGAATGACCTCGCAGGTTTCCCGGGAGATGGCCAGATGGATAACCGCGATATCGATATTTTTTTCCTTCGGCCACAATTTCAGAACCTGTTCACTGTCTGCAAGGCTGTCGCCAATGGATACGATAAACTTTTTCCGGATCAGGCTGATATCGGACAAGAATCCCGCTCCTTTGCCGTCACCGAAAAAGGAAGGAAAAACACCGACCGTGACCTGCTTGTCATCCGGACGATAAATCCAGAGCATGGTGCCGTCCGTGATGATCTGCTGACGATCCGGCACGGTATATTCCCACCGCATCATTCCCGGTTTCTTGAAAAAAGCACGGCCATTGGCCGTATCCGTAATCTTCATGGCCTTGAGAACGGATGCCTGAAAAAAACGCGCGGAAAAGCCGCTGCCGCTGTACCGTTTTTCCACGCAGCGGAGGATTTCATCCACGATCCTGTCCTGCTCCCGGTTTGGTTCGGCATCTGCCGGCCTGCCTGAATCCCGGCAAAACAAGGATGGAACCGGCAGCATGAGCAGTACCACCAAAAAAAACACTGTCTTTCGAATCATCATAAAATACCTTTTGTGTAAAAAAGAGAATCACGGAACCATTCCGTGAAATGAAAAGTCACCTACTACAATGTATCAATCTTGACCAACCTGTTTCTCAACTCAAAACAGGATTCAATCCGGACAGGCATCCATTACGACAGCAGCCGGACCACCCTTTTCAAATCATCACCATCCCGGCAGGCACCAAGATCGACCTGCTGATGGAAATCTTTTGGATCATCGCTTCTCCCGAACAAGGCCAATGCAATCCGGTTGATGATGGTAACGATCCTTTCCGCTTCCGTAACGCTTATACACGGATTTCTGGCTCCCTTCAAGATCATCACTTCCATATTATGCATCCTCAGTTCTTTTTCATATGCCATAGCTTTCTCAATGGCTTCCAGACATCTTCTTTTTCTTTCCATAAGGGCTTTGAAAATATCAAGGGTCCCATGCAGCGTGCTGGAAAACCGGAGGAGGAAATCAACATCCTGCAAAAAATCCCTCTCACGGGTGTCCATTTTGGCAAAAAAACGGCAAAAAAATCGAATCACGTGAGATGATGCCGGGAAATCCGCATCACGCAGCCGGACCAGTATCGGGCCAATCTGTTCCGGCTGCACATTTTCTCTGACCGCCTGTTCCAGTTCCGGATCCGGATGTTTCCATACCCGGAGCCGGGAGACGAATTTTTCCGCAAGATTTCGGGTAAAAACAACATCCACCGTGCCCGTGTCATGGGGAAAACGGATCTCGACATGACCGATCATGTGTTCCAGATGCTGAACCACCCTTTCCGGATCGGTAATCCGTGCCTTGATCAGAAAATCCTCAAGCTGAATCCGGCAGCTCTCATCCGGGAAAAAAACAAGTTCCAGAAGGGCGTCTTTTTCACAGTTCTCCTGATCCCGGCTCACGGCCATCAGGATTTCCGGAGATGCCTCACCAAAGGTGACCTCCATGAATTCCAGGGTGGAATCGCTGAGGGCAAGGCCGCGTGACAAGATCTCCGAAATAGCGGATGCGAGGCGGCTCTCTTTGTCCATGGCGATCATAAATAGGAAGCCATTCTGGTAGCAATCTGATGTTTCGGCAAGGCTCCGTTCATCGAATCCTTTTGGATGCCCCGGTCAAATACCAGCAAGGTGGGAATGCTCTGAACCTGAAAACGGTTGGCCGTTATCTGGTTCTCATCAATATTGATTTTACAGACCCGCACCCGGCCTTTCCATTCCCGCGCCAGTTCATCCAGCACAGGACCCATCATCTTGCACGGCCCGCACCAGGGAGCCCAGCAATCCAGCAATACCGGCAGAGGAGACCGCAGAACTTTTGCCTGGAAATCCCCGTCCGTTACAATAACCGCCCGATCTTCCAGGAGCTGGGCCGTATCCAGGGCGGCCTTGCATTTTCCGCACACGGCCCTGTCACCGACTTTTTCCGCGGGAATCTTATTACGGGTTGCGCATTCCGGACATCGAAACAGATAGCTGTTTTTTTTCATGGTGTTTTACCTCCGTTCAAGTCAACCAGGCTCATTACCGGAAATATAGTCACTCCTGATGAATTTGTCATTTTTATTCATGATCTATACCGCAATTGATCCTGTTTTTGCAACACAGCTGAAACAGACTGTATTTGAAATCTATTTCTTTTGTAATTCCCCCCTGAAGGGGGGATTTAAGGGGGGTGTCAATACCGACCAACGCGTACAACTTGTTTTTATTATACCCCGAACACCCCCCTTCGCCCCTCTCAAGGGGGGAATTATTAATCGGGAAGCTTGCAAGAAGAAGGATTCCCAATTGCTTGACACGACATTGCATCTTCACTATAAAAGGTCAGTTGAAAAACGGATCAGGCGTCCTCGGACGAACCCTTTATATCTGCGGGATATTGAACTCATGAGTATGTGGAAATATATTTTGTTCTGGCTGTTTGGATGGATGATCAAAATGGTCACGTCTCTGTTGTTTCTGACCTGCCGGGTCCGGGTCTTCGGACAGGAAATTGAAAAAAAGTATCTTGAAAACCACAAGGGAAAAGGTCTTCTGTATGCTTCCTGGCACCGGGGCCTGTTCTTTTTTGTGTATTTTTACCGAAATCTCAAATTTATCGTCATGGCCAGCGCCAGCAAAGATGGAGAACTGGCAACCCAGGCCACCAGACGATTCGGCTGGATTCCGGTCCGGGGATCATCCTCCCGGAGAGGTTCCCAGGCGCTTCAGGAAATGCAGGTGCTGTTTGAAAAGGGACACCGCGGCGGCCTGGTGGTGGATGCGCCGACCGGTCCTCCCTGTGTTTCCAAAATCGGCATCATCATCCTGGCCAAAAGAACCGGTCTTCCGATTCTTCCGGTCATGTGGAATGCAGATCGGAGCTGGCGGATCAGAAGCTGGGACCGGTCCATCATTCCCAAGCCGTTTTCCAGAATCGTCTTTCTGTATGGGAGCGAGCTTCTTCACGTTCCTGCAGATGCATCCGATGAAGCGTGTGAGGAGTTGCGAAAAGAACTGGACCGGAGACTCTGCCGGATGATGTATCAGACCGATCATTTTTTTCATCTTCCCGGGGTTGCCGATCCTCGTGACATTGAGGTACCGGAACCGGTGCCGATGACGGAAACAAAAATAAAGGATTGATCCAAGATGTTAATTACGGAAATACTGGAAAGAAACGCCCGCATGTACGGCTCGGAAATCGCTCTCGTGGAAAGAAACCCCGCGATCAACCGGCGTGTTGAAATTTCCTGGAAAACCTTTGACGATCTGGCCAACAAAGTTGCACAGGCTTTGCTGAGAAAAGGAATTCAAAAAGGCGACTGTGTGGTTCACCTCATGATGAACTGTATTGAGTGGCTTCCGATCTACTTCGGCATTCTCCGAACCGGTGCCTGGGCCGTTCCGCTGAACTTCCGTTTTGTCGCCAAGACCATTCAAAAATGTACCCAGACCGCTGAAGCCAAAGCGTTTATTTTTGGGGAGGAATTCATTGAACGGGTGGATTCCATTCAGCCGGAAATCAGCAAAACCGTTGAACATTTTATTTTTGTGGGCCCGGAAGAACGTTGCCCGGCATATGCGGAACCATTTGAAAAGGTCATACGGGATGAACCTCCCGTTTTGCCGGATGTACCCATTCAACTATCCGACAGTGCCGCACTGTACTTTACCTCGGGAACCACCGGAACACCCAAGGCCACCCTGTTGACCCATCGCAACCTGGAGTTTGCCTGTTTTGTGGAAAACCGTCATCACAATCAGACCCATAACGACAACTTTCTCTGCATTCCGCCCCTGTATCACACCGGTGCCAAAATGCACTGGTTCGGCAACTTCATTGTGGGAGCCAAAGCCGTTATACTCAAGGGCATTGAACCCCGATGGGTCCTCGAAGCCATCTCCGAGGAGAAAATCACCGTGGTCTGGCTGCTGGTTCCCTGGGCGCTTGACATTCTGTTTGCCGTTGAAAACCGTGAGGTCAAGCTGGAAAACTATCAACTGGATCAATGGCGGCTGATGCACATCGGTGCACAGCCGGTTCCGCCGAGCCTGATCAAGGAGTGGAAAAAAATATTCCCGGACCACCAGTATGACACCAATTACGGACTCACGGAGACCACCGGTCCGGGCTGCGTGCATCTGGGTATTGAAAACATGCACAAGGTCGGTGCCATCGGCGTACCCGGATTTGACTGGGAATTCAAAATCGTCGATGACAAGAGACAACCGCTTCCGCAGGGAAAAATCGGTGAACTGATGCTCAAGGGGCCGGGGGTCATGAGGGAATACTACAAAAACCCCGAGGCCACGTCTGAAACGATTTTCAATGGCTGGCTCTTGACCGGAGACATGGCCAGACTGGATGAAGACGGATTTATCTGGCTGGTGGATCGCAAAAAAGATGTGATTATCACAGGCGGTGAGAATATCTATCCGGTGGATATTGAAGATTTTCTACAGGCGCATCCCAAGATCAAAGATGTGGCGGTCATCGGCCTTCCCAGCCTCCGGCTGGGAGAGATCGCTGCTGCCATTATCCAGGTCAAACCAGGCCAGGAAATGTCGGCAAAAGAGGTGGAGGATTTTTGCCTGGAACTTCCCCGGTACAAACGCCCCAGAAAAATCATCTTTGGTGATGTTCCCCGGAATCCGACCGGAAAAATTGAAAAGCCCAAACTCCGGAAACAGTATGCCGGCGCTACGGAAAGTTTCAAAATATCATGAGCCCGTAAAAACAAAACCCCCGCTGTGAGAAATCACAACGGGGGTTTTTGATATGGCAATGGTTGTAAATGGTTTTATTTGTCTTTTACTTCTTCAAAGTCGGCATCCACCACATCATCTTCCGGTTGGGCGGCGCCCTTTGATCCTTCACCCGGATTGCCGGCATGATCCTGTCCTGCCTGGGATGCCTGCTGGTACATGGCTTCGGCAAGCTTGTGGGAAGACTGGGTCAGCTCTTCACTCAACTGCTTGATCAGTTCCGTATCCTCGCCTTCTATCGCCTTTCTCAGTCTGCCGATCACATCATCGATCTTGCTCTTGATATTGGCTTCAACCTTGTCGCCAAGTTCCTTGATGGATTTTTCGGTCTGGTAGATCAGGGAATCGGCTGTGTTTCTCGCCTCAACCAGTTCTCTTTTCTTTTTGTCCTCTTCCGCATGCAGTTCCGCATCTTTTACCAGTCTCTCGATCTCTGCGTCCGATAATCCGGAAGATGCCGTAATCTGTATGGACTGCTGTTTGCCGGTGGCCTGATCTTTGGCGGAAACATTGACAATACCATTGGCATCGATATCAAAGGTAACCTCAATCTGGGGAACGCCACGGGGTGCGGGCGGAATTCCTACCAGCTCAAATCGTCCCAGTGTTTTGTTATATTGCGCCATCTCCCGCTCTCCCTGCAGGACATGGATGGAAACCGCCGGCTGACTGTCAGCCGCCGTGGAGAATACCTGACTCTTTTTGGTGGGGATGGTGGTATTTTTTTCAATAAGCCGGGTCATGACACCGCCCAGGGTTTCGATTCCAAGGGACAGCGGCGTCACATCCAGCAGGAGAACATCCTTTACATCCCCTTTTAAAACACCGCCTTGTATGGCCGCTCCCAGAGCGACAACCTCGTCCGGATTCACGCCTTTGTGCGGTTCTTTGCCGAAAAGCTTCTTAACCCGGGCCTCGACTGCGGGCATACGGGTCATACCGCCCACCAGAATGACCTCATCAATCTCACTGGGAGTCAGATTGGCATCCTTCATGGCGGTCCGGCACGGTTTTTCCAGGTTATCCAGCAGATCGCTGATCAGGGATTCCAGCTTTGCTCTGGTGATCTTGACGTTCAGATGTTTGGGACCGCTGGCATCGGCCGTGATAAACGGAAGATTGACATCGGTTTCCATGGATGTGGACAACTCCATTTTGGCTTTTTCCGCACCTTCCTTGAGGCGCTGGAGAGCCATTTTATCCGTCCGGATATCGATCCCCTGATCCCGTTTAAATTCGCCGGCCAGATAATCGATCAGGCGCAGGTCAAAATCTTCGCCGCCGAGATGTGTATCCCCGTTTGTGGCTTTTACCTCGAAAACACCCTCTCCGATCTCCAAAATCGAAATATCAAAGGTTCCCCCGCCCAGATCAAAAACAGCGATGATCTCCTCTTTCTTTTTGTCCAGACCATATGCCAGGGATGCGGCAGTCGGTTCATTAATAATTCTGAGTACATTCAGTCCCGCAATTTTTCCCGCGTCTTTCGTGGCCTGACGCTGGCTGTCATTAAAATAGGCAGGTACCGTGATGACAGCATCGGTAACCGGTTCCCCCAGATATTGTTCCGCCGTATTTTTGATATTGGCAAGAATAAAGGAGGATACCTCAGCCGGGCTGTATTGTTTTCCGCGGATATTGATCCTGGTGTCACCGTTGGCGGCCCCCTCCACCTTATAGGGAAGGATGCTTTTGTCTTTCTGGACCTCGGGAGAACTGAATTTCCGGCCGATCAGCCGTTTCACGCCAAAAACCGTATTTTCCGGGTTCGTGATGGCCTGTCTTTTGGCGATCTGCCCGACAAGACGCTCCCCGCTTTCCGTAATCGCAACAATGGAAGGCGTCGTTCGCCCGCCTTCCGGATTGGTGATGACCTTTGCATCACCACCCTCCATAATCGCAACACAAGAATTTGTTGTCCCCAGGTCAATTCCGATTACCTTGCCCATTTTATTTCCTCCTTCATTATTCCCTGTTCTGGATACCGGTTCTTATAATCTGATATTATATTTTGGTTGGTTCTGATTTTCTTATGACTTTTGTTCATCCGTCTTTGCCGATGACACAACGACCATGGCCGGGCGGATCAGACGCTCGTGCAGCAAATACCCTTTCTGTAGTTCCCGGATAACGGTATTCTCCGGATACTCGTCAGACTCCTCACGCATCATGGCTTGATGAAAAATCGGATCAAACGGTTTTTTCATGGACTCAATCTGTTTTACCTGAAACTGTTCGAACACCTTCAGAATGGATTTCAATGTCATCTCGACACCTTCGACGACACAGGAATGGGAACGATCATCATCACCGGATGATTCTATGGCCCGCTCCAGATTGTCCACCACCGGCAGCAGTTCCTTGATGATGGTCTCGTTGGCAAATTTTCGAAACTCATTCATCTCCCTTGCGGTCCGCTTTTTGAAATTATCAAACTCTGCGGAAAGCCGCAAAAACCGGTCATAATTATCCTTGGCTTCCTTCCTTGCCGATTCAATCGCCGTAACCGAATCATCCGAAGATTCTTCCGGATGAGTGTCTTCAGACATTTCTTTTGCCGTTTCCTCCCCGGTCGCGTCTCCATCATCCGGTTTTTCCGTCTCTTCCTGAATTTCGGTATTGAATTCCTGCGTGTTCAAAAGAATCTCCTGATTTTCACTATTTTACGGTTTATCAAACTCAAAAGAAATGACCCGGACGAATACCGGATCCGTTGCCAATTCAAATCCATAAAAATGCAACAGAAAAATAAGACGGGATCATCCAATGTCAAGGGTTGGGTATCATGAAATGAAAAAACTTCATGGCGGTAAGGCCTGGTTGTGCACTCGCTATCGAATTCTCCGGAAAGGCAGAATCATAACATGACCGGGATCGATCCACGACACAAACCACATCACTTATCGCTGCTTCCTTCCGGACCTGACGAGGTTCGTGGGGGTCTGTTGCGTGGCGACCGGTCAGAACAATTTACATCTCAGGAGAAATCCTCCAGAAAGAATTCAGCCCCGCGTAAAGCGGATTTCGGGTAAAGGGCGCCGCTATAGCCCCGCCTAGCACAACCAGGTCCACACTCTATAGTTCCAAACAAACATTTTATCAAGAGAAAAACTTGAGGAGCAAACCATATTGACAAAGCACGCCCGTTGCCCTACTGTGTCAGTCGCCTGTTAATGATGTACATTTAACAACCTTATGACTCCCGAATCCATTCATGCCAAGACTGCCCGAAAAATCCGTTCGATGTGATTTTCTGAAAAAGGTCGAACGTACCATACATGACTTTTGTATGATCCGGGAGCTTGATTCCGTTCTGGTCTGCGTTTCCGGCGGACCGGACTCCACGGCCCTGCTTCATGCCCTGCAACGCCTTTCGTCCGGTTTGTCTATGACCCTGGGGGTTGCGCATGTCAATCACCGGCTGCGGGCGGAAGATTCGGACCGGGATGAAAAATTTGTCGCATCCCTTGCAGGGGAAATGAGGATCCCCTTTCATGTCAAACGTTGTAATGTTCGTCAATATGCCAGGGAAAACCGGATGTCTTTAGAGGATGCGGCACGGAAAGTACGGTATGATTTCTTTCTGGATCTGTCCGCCGGCCAACATGGTTATTCCAGGATCGCCACCGCACATCATCTGGATGACAACGCAGAACTCATTCTGATGAATCTTTTCAGAGGAAGCGGCAAGTCCGGGATATCCGGCATTCCTCCCATTCGCCGGAAAATCATCATTCGTCCCCTGATTCAGGTTTCCAAAAAAGAAATTCTGGCCTTTTTATCCGAAAACGGATTGCCGTACCATCTGGATTCCACCAACCAGGATGAACGCTTTACCCGAAACAGAATCCGGCACCATCTGATCCCGGAACTCCAATCCTTTTATAATCCCCGGATCATGGAAGCATTAAACCGGACAGCGTCCATCATTCAATCCGAAGAGGAATGGCTGGACCATCTGGTAGAACGGGAAACCGGAGGCCTGATCCTGTCGGAAACCGATCAATCCATCCGGATTTCCATTCCGGATTTTCTGGACAAACCGTTTCCGCTGAGGAGAAGAATCGCAAGATATATTATAAAAAAGGTAAAGGGGGATGTAAAAAAAATCACCCTGAGACATATTGACAATATACTTCTGCTCATTGCAAGGTCCATTGACAACAGAGAGCTTCATCTGCCGGACGATCTTCTGGTCAATATATCCGATCACCAGGCCTGTTTCATGATCCGGAAAAGAATGGCAAGGCCCCTGAAAAATGACCCCCAATCGAAAACTCCCATTGCCTTCTGTTACCGCATACCGGACCTGAATGACCTGCCCAAAATCATGATCATACCGGAAGCCGGAGCATCCATTCGATTTTCCGTTCCGGACTTTGCGGATTTGCCTGAGCCGGATCAGCAGCATAAAAATACCGCTTTGATGGATAGGGATCAAATCCGCTGTCCGCTGACCATCCGCAATTGGGTTCCCGGTGATCGATTCACGCCGCTCGGCATGACCGGAACGAAAAAGGTCGGAAAATTTTTCATGGACCGAAAAGTGCCGCAAAAAAACCGCTTAAAATGTCCGGTTCTTCTCAGCCAGGACCGGATCATCTGGCTGGCGGGTCATCAGATTGACGACTCGATCAAAATTACACCGGCAACAAATACAATACTGAAAGCTGAACTTTTCCTTGCTTAATCGGTGAATGATGATTAGTTTTTGTTTCCGGTGTATGGATATCAAAAAATATCCGTGCCGGATAATCTGAAAAAACTATAATTTTTATTTGTTTTCTGTCACAAAAAAATGTTTATAATGTCTTTTATACAACCGGAATGTAAAAGCAATGGAAGCTTGTTTGATCGATACGAGATCATGCATTCCAGTCTGAATCAGGAGGGTTGACCATTTGAATCCATTTTATAAAAATCTGTCTTTATGGATCGTCATTATTTTGATGGTAGTTATGCTGGTGAATATTTTTAACCAGCAGCATGTTGCCGAAACCCAGATCGGTTACTCCGATTTTCTCGCGATGGTCGATGAAGACAGGGTTGCAAATGTTGTGATCCAGGGTCAGGAACTGTATGTCACCGATACCAACAATGGAAGGTTTAAGGTTTTCGCACCGCAAGATACCGATCTGATATCCACCCTGAGACAGCGGAATGTTGCCATTGATGCCAAACCGCCTGCGGAAACGCCCTGGTTCATGTCCATCCTGGTATCCTGGTTTCCCATGATCATCCTTATCGGCGTATGGATCTTCTTTATGCGCCAGATGCAGGGGGGCGGCGGAAAGGCGCTTTCTTTTGGAAAAAGCCGTGCCCGGCTGCTTTCCGACCATGCGGAAAAGGTCACCTTCAAGGATGTTGCCGGAATTGAAGAGGCAAAAGAAGAACTGGCTGAGATCATAGAATTTCTGAAAGATCCCAAAAAGTTTACCCGCCTTGGCGGCCGGATTCCCAAAGGAGTGTTGCTGATGGGTTCGCCGGGAACCGGCAAAACCCTTCTTGCCCGAGCCATTGCCGGTGAGGCCGGCGTACCGTTCTTCAGCATCAGCGGATCGGATTTTGTCGAGATGTTTGTCGGCGTCGGAGCATCCAGGGTCCGCGACCTCTTTGTCCAGGGAAAGAAAAACGCCCCGTGCATTATCTTTATCGATGAAATCGATGCCGTGGGCAGACACCGTGGCGCAGGGCTCGGCGGCGGGCATGATGAAAGAGAACAGACCCTGAACCAGCTTCTGGTTGAGATGGACGGGTTTGAATCCAATGAAGGGGTTATCCTGATTTCCGCAACAAACCGCCCGGATGTGCTGGACCCGGCCCTGATGAGACCGGGCCGTTTTGACCGTCAGGTTGTGGTACCTCTGCCGGACATCAAAGGCCGGGAAGGAATCCTTCTAGTCCATACCAGCAAAACACCGATTGATTCCGATGTGAATATCAAGACCATTGCCAAAGGCACGCCGGGATTTTCCGGTGCTGATCTGGAGAATCTTGTCAATGAAGCTGCGCTTCTGGCGGCAAAACGAAACAAGGAAAAGCTTCAGATGGTTGACTTTGAAGACTCCAAAGACAAGATATACATGGGACTGGAACGGAAATCCAAGGTGATTAAGGAAGAAGATCGAAAAACAACCGCTTATCATGAAGGCGGTCATGCCCTGGTGGCCCGTTTCCTTCCGGAAACCGACAAGGTTAACAAGATCACCATTATCCCAAGGGGTCGTGCCGCAGGAGTCACCTGGTTTTTACCGGAAGAGCGTGATTTTAAATACAAGGATCAGCTGGAGAGCGAACTGTCCGTTGCATTTGGCGGACGGGTGGCGGAAGAGCTGGTCTTCAAGAGAATCAGCACCGGCGCTTCCAATGATATCAAGCAGGCGACCGAACTTGCCCAGAAAATGGTTCGCAGCTGGGGAATGAGCGAGCTTCTTGGTCCGCTCTCCTATGCGCAGGGTGAAGAACAGATCTTCCTTGGCCGGGAAATCGCCCAGCATAAAGACTATTCCGATGAAACGGCAAGAATGATTGACAATGAAATCAGTCGGTTGATAAAGGATAGCTACAAAAGGGCCAAAACGGTTCTCCAGGAAAACATGGACATCCTTCACAAGCTTGCCGACCTCCTGCTGGAAAAGGAAACGGTATTGGGAGCGGAACTGGATGCCCTGATCCTGTCCCTGCGCCCGGGAATGTCACTGAGTTCTCCCGGCGATGAAGATGAAAAAGCCGTTGGAACAGAAACCGTGTGACCATGACCAGCCACTCGTTTTTTCAGATCAACTGGGGAAACCACACCTTGTCCATGGGGCCGAAAACCCTGGTGATGGGGATTCTGAACATTACACCGGACTCTTTTTCCGACGGCGGAAAATTCATCCGGTATGAAACCGCGCTTTCCCATGCCGAACAGATGGTCCAAGATGGCGCGGATATCATTGATATCGGAGGGGAATCCACCAGGCCGTTTTCCGATCCGGTTCCGGCAGCGGAAGAAATAAAACGCGTTGTTCCGGTCATTAAAGCCCTTGCCGGACATATTGCCGTTCCTGTTTCCATTGATACGACCAAGGCGGAAGTCGCCCGGAAGGCACTGGAGGCAGGCGCAAGCATGATCAATGATGTCAGTGCCATGAGACAGGATCCGGACATGGTTCAAGTCGCGGCCGAAGCAAAAGTTCCTGTCATTCTAATGCATATGCTGGGTACGCCCAAAACCATGCAGAAAACGCCTGTTTATCAAGATCTTGTAAAAGAAATCCGGGACTTTCTTCACCATGCCGTCCAGTCTGCCATGGACAACGGGATTGATGAATCGAAAATCATCATTGATCCGGGCATTGGATTTGGAAAGACATTTGATCACAATTTCCAGCTCCTCAAGCATATTCATGAATTTCAAAACCTGAAGGTTCCCATTCTGGTGGGACCTTCGCGAAAAGCCTTTATCCGGAACAAGCTGGGGGAACTGAAAAACAAGGAACCGGCCCCGGATTCACCGGTCGTGGAAACCGGGACACAGGCGGCAATCGCTGCCTGTGCGCTGAGCGGTGTCCATATTGTACGGTGTCATCATGTGGCAAACACCTGTGCGACATTGAAGATCATCGATGCCATTCGAAATGCATAAATCAAAACTTGAACCTGAAAAGGATTTTTTTCCATGCTTCTCGTGATCGATGTGGGCAATACCAATACGGTTTTGGGGATTTATAACGGCAAGCGGCTGGTAAAGGACTGGCGCATACGAACCGAAAGAAATGCCACCGAAGATGAATTCTTTATTCTGGCATCCAATCTCTTTCTCGGCAGTAATATCCGGTTTGATGAGATCAAGCGGACCATTATTTCATGTGTTGTCCCGCCGGTCGTCATGATTTATGAATCCTTCTGCAAAAAATACCTGAACCATGCTCCCATATGGGTTGACGCCAAAGCGGTTACCACCATGCCGATCCTGTACAACAATCCGTCCGAGGTTGGTGCAGACCGGATTGTGAATGCCGTGGCCGCATACGACAAGTATCAGCGCAGCCTGATTGTCATTGATTTCGGGACAGCCACGACCTTTGATGCCATTTCGGAAAAAGGAGAGTATCTGGGAGGCGCCATTTCGCCCGGCATGATGATCTCATCCGAGGCTCTTTTTCAAAAAGCCTCCAAACTGCCGCGGGTTGAACTGTTTGAACGGCCGAAAGCGGTCATTGGCAAAGACACGGCGGAAAGCATCAAGTCCGGAATTATTTACGGGTATGCCGGACTGGTTGATGGAATTGTCCACCGTATGGAACGGGAAATGGGTTCCCATCCCAAGGTGATCGCAACCGGCGGTCTGGCCCGGCTGATCGCGGATGTATCCGATACCATCGAGTCTGTTGAACCGGCGCTCACGCTGGACGGATTACGCATTATCAGCAGCAGCCTTCAGAAATAACCCAAACCCTCGGATGCTGTTTGAAATAAAATATTCTTCCCGTTTTCGGGTTGCTGCATCCAGGGTAAAAAACCCGGACAACCGTTTGTCTTCGGAAAAAAGCCGGTTCATGCAGTCGGAAAAGAAACGCTCCTGATTCCACTTGTCCATTTCCTCTCCGATGATCCGGCTCCAAAGATACAGCTGGTTCCGATGCTTTTCCAGCAAGTTGCGGCCGGATTCCGTCTCACCCCAATGGCCGTAACAGATAAAATCCATTTTCCGGTCAAGCAGACGGTCCAGACTCTGCACAAAGGTTTCCAGAAAGAATCTCGGCGGGGTTGCCGGCCGCAGATATTCCTGCCCGGCAGCCGCAGACAGATTGACACCCCCTGCTTCTCCTGCAAACAGGATATCTTCAAACCGATAACTGACATGATGGGCAGAGTGGCCCGGAGTCAGGATCGGTTCAACCGGACAAAATGAGCAGGCATAAACATCCATCAACCGGTCTTCCGGAACCGGTTGGATCGGTTGATAGGCTTTTGCGATGTCTCCCAATACGTCGAGGCTCCCTTTCCACAGCCGGGAAGGCTCAACCAGGTGTGGAATGGCTTCCGGATGGACAATGACCGGGGTTTCCGGGTAAAAGCGAAGGAACTCCCCTGCTCCGCCGGCATGATCGATATGGATATGGGTTAAAAACAGATACTCAATCCGAAGGACATTCAATTGCTGCAGTGCCGAAACCAGTTGCGGGACCGTAACCGACGGACCGACATCCACAATAAAACAGGGAGGCCCCATATACAGCCAGACACTGATAAAATCGGCAAAACCGGGAATGGGAGGAACCAGGGTAATCAGATACAATTTTTCCGAAACCTGGCGGATACCGGGATTTGGTTGGGCAGGCATCCCCATTACGACATGCCCATATCCGACTCAAGACGCGCGATTTCTTCCTTGATTTTCCGTCTTTCCTCTTGGGTAAGATTTTCCTGACGCAGTCTGTTGTTTAATCCGAGAAGGATCATCTCGACTCGATATTCATTGCACGTATACTGTTGACGACTTGATTTCATTTTTAAACTCTTTAAAAACGTCCAATACTTTTCAGATTTTCCATATACAGCCGGTAAAACATATCGTTATCCGATAAACTCCGTTTCAATATTTTTTCAATGTCATTCAGATTCTTCAGATTGATAATCAGATTCACACTCTTGTTGAGTTCCATCATGTGGTCCATGGTATAAAAACGGCGGCTCAGCAAGGCGACAAACATTCTCCTTCTTTCCAGCATCTGCATGCGGGACAGGTATATCATCACTCCGTTTGCATCCGGATCGCGGGTATCAAACTCTTCGTTAATGATCATCAGGTTGAACGCATTATACCTCATCTTTTTGATCGCATCTCTGGCATTGTCCGTTTCAACAATATGATATTCCATAAAATCGAGAACCGGTTTGATGATTTCTTTGATGGCGCTGTCCTCTTCACAGATCAGCGCTGTTTTTCCTTCATCTTCAATAAACTCAAAGGTTCGATCCGGGGTGTCATAATCATCGGAAAGCCCGAATCCGAAATCCGAATGGTTCTCTGCTTTTTCCTCGCCATCTCCAGCAGCAAATCCAAAAGAGGATTCATCCTCACCCGTCTCCGGTTTTCGTTCCACTGATAATTTGTTTTTGCATCCCGGACATTTAACGGTTACTTTCCGGCCTTCCGGAAGTTTCTCATCCGGAATATTCAATTTTCGATTACACTGATCGCAGATTATTTCCATGGTCGGTCCAAAGGCCTCCTTTTTATATTTCCTTGATCGCTACCGGAATTTGCCGTAAGTGCTGTCTATTTCGAGATTTTCAATATCGGTTGTGGCCTCTCCCCGGGAGCTTTTGACCACATCAATACCCCGGGCGACAATTCCCTTTCGAGAAGCGAACCCAAGAGCGGTTTCCTGGGAAATAAAACCCTGTTCGAACAACTTGATGATGTGATCATCAAAGGTAGTCATGCCAAAAGCCCGGTTGGCTTCCATGATGTCATAAAACGTTTTTCCTTCCGACTCGCCGTTCAGGATGGCATCCTTTACCCTCAGGTTGGTTCCCAGGATTTCAAATGCGGCAATTCTGCCGCCGATAACCTTGGGCAACAGCCTCTGGCATACAATCCATCGCACGGTTTCCGCAAGTCTTACCCGGACCTGACTTTCTTCATCGGTATTGAACATTCCCAGAATACGGTTAATGGTTTTTCCCGCATCCACGGTATGCAGTGTGGTCAATACAAGATGGCCTGTTTCCGCTGCCCGCAGGCCGATTTCCACGGTTTCCCGATCCCTCATCTCACCGACAAGAATGACCTTCGGCGCCTGGCGAAGTGCGGCACGGAGACCACTGGAAAACTCGCTAAAATCCTTCCCGAGTTCTCTTTGATTGAAGGTTGCCTTCTTGTGGGGATGCTGGTATTCGATGGGGTCTTCCAGCGCGACAATATGAACAGACCGGTTTTCGTTGATATGCTCCAGAACCGCTGCCAGTGATGTGGATTTTCCGGTCCCTGTAGCTCCTGTGACAAAAATAATGCCGTTTTTTTCTTCTGAGAGTTTATAAAAAACATCCGGCAGATTCAGGTTGGAAATGGTTGGAACCGTTGATTCCAGGCGTCTCAGCACAATGGAATAATCTCCGGAACGGGAAAAGATATTGACGCGGAAACGCGCTTTTCCCGGCAGGCTGTAGGACAGGTCACAGGAACCTTCTTTGATCAGATTTTCCGTTAAACGGGGATCATGATTGATCAGATTCAGGGCCAGAATTTCCGTCTGAAATGGTGTCAGTTCCTCAAACACCGGCTTCATCTCCACTGGAAGCAGTTCGCCGGAACTTTCCACCTGCATTGGTTTTCCCACCGTCAGATTCAAATCCGATACATTTTCATAGGAATCCAGCATCCGGGCAAGAATATGATCCAGTTCCTGTTTTTTCATTGTACACTCCTTAGGGCAAAATTACAGGCCTTTCATTTCAAAAAACGGGTATCTTGAAATTAAATTTCAGTAAAATCAGTTGGCTGTGTTTTCAGGAACGGCCTGAACTGTTCTTTGTCATTTGCCTTTGCATACGCCTCATCCGCACTGATCCATCCCTTTTGATACAGGTTCATGATGGCATCGTCCAGAAGCTGCATTCCATATTTTTTCCCGGTCTGCATCATGGAGGGAAGCTGATGGGTTTTGGATTCCCGTATCAGGTTCCGCACCGCCGGGGTTGCAATCAGAATTTCAGGGGCAACACACCGGGCTTTGATATCCACCCGTTTAAACAGGACCTGTGCGATAACCGCCCGAATTCCATCCGCAAGGGTCGACCGGATCTGGGCCTGCTGCTCTCCCGGGAAAACCTCGATAATACGATCCACTGTCTTGGCTGCGCTGGTGGTATGAAGGGTTGCAAAAACAAGATGGCCGGTGGAGGCTGCTTCAATTGCCAGTGAAATGGTTTCCAGATCGCGCATTTCACCAACCAGAATAATATCCGGGTCCTCACGAAGGGCGCCCCGCAAGGCAGCGGAAAAATTTCTGGTATGAATCCCGACCTCACGGTGATTGACGATACAGCTGTGACTCTGGTGTACAAACTCGATGGGGTCTTCAATCGTAATGATATGATCTTTTCTGGTACGGTTTGCGACATCAATGATCGCGGCGAGCGTGGTGGACTTTCCGCTGCCGGTGGGTCCGGTAACCACCACCATACCCCGGGGAAGGGTGGCCAGTTTTCCAATCACGGAAGGAAGGCCAAGCTGCTCCAGCGTGGCGATCACGCTCGGAATTTCCCGGAACACCGCCCCGACGCCATTCCGATGCATGAAAAAATTCACACGGTAACGAGCAAGACCGTGAATTTCATATCCGAAATCCACATCACCCGTTTCTTCAAACAGTTTTATCTTTTCTTCCGGCGTGATTTCATACAGCATGCTCCGCAAATGATCATTATCCAGAACCTTGTACTTTACCCTTTCAATTTCACCTCTTACCCGCAGCGCCGGCTGTTGGCCGGCCACGAGATGAAGGTCTGAAGCGCCCTGCTCATGCATCAGCTTAAAAAACGCATCTATTTTGGCCATCGAATGCTCCTGATTTCCTGATATATGTTTTCGGATTTTATGGGAATCGAATTATCATTCGCAAGTTCATGCTGAATTCGGAAAAGCGTTATGATGGTGCCTGTCCAATACACTAAAGCAAAAAATAATTTCAATATATATGAAAAAATGGTTTGATACGCAACTCAATTCTGAAACAGGTACCCCCTGATCCGGGTGACCTATGGGAATGGGACATCAGGACCGGTTGAATACTTTTACCTTATTATCCGCCTCATCCGATACCTTGGCATCCTCTTTCTCAATATCCAGCAGCTTGGAATGCGACTCCAGTATGGAGCGGATCTGCACTTCAATCTGCATCCGCTGACGTTTGAGTTCCGCGATATCCTCATGCAGCTGGGCCAGCCGATTGTGAGCCCGGTTTAATATTTTTTCCGCATTGACTTCTGCTTCGGCAACAATCAGCTCAGCCGATTTCTGGGCATTCTGTTTCATCTGCTCCAGAACTTTCTGAGAATTCAGGATGGCGCGTTTAAATATTTCTTCCCGTTTTTTATAGCCTTCACTCTCCAGATTCAACCGGTCGATCTTGTCCCGGAGTTTGCTGTTTTCAATGGTCAGGGATTCAAAGGCTTCCGAAAGCTTCTCCAGATAAATATCCACTTCCCGGATATCAAACCCTCTGAATTTGATCTTGAACTGCTGTTGCTGAATATCGTTTGGCGTAATTTTTCCCATCTTATAGCCTCCCTTCTTCTATGCCTCGATCCATCCTCAGACAAACGGTAAACGTCTTGTCATTCCACAAGCAGCCGTCTTGCCATACCCAGAAGATTTCCCACAATAAATTTGTCCAGAAAAACAACGGCCAGAAATACGATGATCGGTGAAAAATCGATCCCTCCTGCCACGGCCGGAATGGTGGCGCGAATGCGGGAAAGAACCGGTTCGGTTGCATTATGGATGAACCGGACAATCGGATTGAACGGATCAGGGCTTACCCATGACAGTATCGCCCTGGCAATCACGATCCACATAAAAAAAGTCAGAATATAATGAATGACTGTTGCTGCTGCTTCCAGAAAATTGCCGATGAAAAACATACCTGTAAAACCTTTAATTTATAGGATGAGACTGTAAATCAATAAAATATCCGGCAGCCTATGGCGAAAAACTAATGATATCTCCTCCATAAGTCAAGAGATTTCACACAAACATCCGGAACCGGCTCCGGAATGACCCAAAAAAAGAATTGTAGAACCCGGCCAATTGGGATAAAGAAAACCATTCTCTTTAATTGCCCTTGGCTTCCGGAGTATTATTTTGAAAAAATTACATAAAAAAATCGGTTTTATCGGTGCGGGGAATATGGGAGAGGCCATTATCGGCGCGCTGCTTCGTTCTGAAATCAGCCTTCCGGAGGAAATTCTGATCAGCGATCCTAGCCGGGAAAGGCTCGCCCATCTTCAAAACAAGTATGCCGTCGGTATCGCGCAAAACAATCTTGACCTTTTTCTCCAAAGTGAGATTGTTATTCTTGCCGTCAAACCCCAGGCAATGGAACCGGTTGTACGCGAAATCACGGAAGCCCCGGAATATCAATCTGTTTCCGATAACAAACTGATGATTTCCATTGCCGCAGGCGTAACGATCCAAAAGCTGGAAGCCCTTTTTTACCTCCCCTCCGGAAATTGCGCTCCGGAAAAAAAACCCATCATTCGTGTCATGCCGAATACGCCGGCGATGGTTCTTTCCGGAATGTCCGGGATGAGCGGCAATCAATATGCCTCACCTGCGGATCGGAAGACCGCACGGGTCATTCTGGAAGCCATGGGATCGGTGGTTGAGGTGAAAGAAGAGGACATGGATGCCGTCACCGCGGTTTCCGGCTCCGGGCCGGCCTATGTATTTTTTCTGGCGGAATCCATGATCGAAGCAGGGATAGCGCTTGGATTTGATCCGGATACAGCCGTCACCCTGACAATGAAAACCATTGAGGGCGCATTGAAATTAATGCAGGAAAGCACGGACACGCCGGAAACACTCCGAAAAAAAGTCACTTCTCCGGGCGGTACAACAGAAGCGGCATTTCAGGTTCTTTCGGCAAACCGTGTAAAAGCGGTTATGGTTGAGGCGATTTCAAGAGCCGCAGAGCGTTCCCGGGAATTAAGCGGAAACTAAACCATGAACCCTGAAAGCGTACCATATCACCTTGCCCTGTTTGCCGGGCTGGCATCCTTTTTCTCTCCCTGCGTACTGCCCTTGATTCCAGCATATTTTACTTTTATTACAGGGCTTTCTCTGGAAGAGCTCACGGAAAAAAAAAGAACATCCGCCGTCCATATCCGGATTGTTGCATCCACGTTGTCATATGTTTTGGGTTTTTCACTGATCTTTATCCTGCTGGGTGCGTCTGCATCCTATTTGAGCGGACTGATTTTTGAATATCGGAATATGATCACCAAGGTCGGAGGGGCCGTCATTATCCTGTTTGGAATCCACCTGACCGGATGGTTACCGATTCGAGTCCTTCTGTTTGAAAAAAAACTGCGTCTGGAAAAAAAACCCCTTCATTTTCTGGGCGCCTTTATGATCGGAATGGCCTTTGGCGCCGGCTGGAGCCCTTGCGTCGGACCGCTGCTGGGCTCGATCCTGATCCTGGCGGGAAGCCAGGATACGGTCTATAAGGGCATGTCTCTTCTTGCCGTATATTCCGCCGGCCTGGCGATTCCTTTTATTTTGCTGTCGATTTTTATCAATTTCATCCTTATATTCATCAAAAAGGCCACGGGCATGATTCGGCATATCCATCTGGCAGCCGGCATCCTACTGATTATACTTGGTCTTCTACTATTCTTTGACAAGCTTTTTTTAATCACAGGGGTGTAATGCCGCTTTGCCGAAAAAACCAGTTTACACAAAAGGGGTTCCAAACAGGACGTACAGGTGACATGATGAAACATTTTTTGATTAAAAATTGTCTGATCGTTTTTCTTTTTTTGGGGTTGATTCATATTTCGACCGCAAACAACGTGTTATCCAGTGAAATCAAGTGGGCATCCTATCAAAACGGCATGACTTCCGCCAAAGCCGAAGGGAAAAAAATTTTTCTGCATTTTTACGCATCCTGGTGCGGATATTGTAAAACCATGGATCAGAAAACATTCAAGGATGTTTCCGTCATACAGTATCTGAATGAAAATTTTATCCCGATCCGGGTGGATTCCGATCAACAGAAGGAACTGACCGTGCAATACCAGGTCAGAGGCCTTCCCTCCAACTGGTTTTTACAGA
Source organism: Desulfobacteraceae bacterium (assembly GCA_003599865.1). Taxonomy (GTDB): domain Bacteria; phylum Desulfobacterota; class Desulfobacteria; order Desulfobacterales; family SURF-7; genus QZKS01. The sequence goes on along the minus strand of QZKS01000097.1, from coordinate 21,844 downwards.
CGGATGGTGAAAAAATCGCCAACCGTCCCGGTTATATTTCACCGGAGCAGATGATTGATTTTCTCCGGTTCATTCATACGGACAGCTATAAAAAAATGAATATCAATGAATTCCTGCAAAATCGGAAACAATGATGAAAATCTCCCTGTCCTGCCTGAAACATAACCTGGAGCGGGCCATGCTTCCCCAGGCACCGGAAGATGAAGGCTACAAGCCTGCCTGTGTGTTTCTGCTTCTGTTTGATCTGGATCGCAACCCGCAAATTATGGCCATTCAAAAAGCGGACAACGAGGGCTATCCCTGGCGTAATCAGGTGGCACTTCCCGGGGGACACCTGGAAGACCGGGATGAAAATCCATTGAACGCCGCCTATCGTGAACTGAAGGAAGAAGTAAACATCCCCCATGATCATGTGGAACTCATCGGTTCAATGGGACATTTTCAAACCATATTCCATCGGGATGTGGAGGTTTTTATCGGGTTATGGAACGGGAGAAGCGATATCCGGTTTGACGCATCCGAAATATCGAAAATGGTTGCCATCCCCATTGAACATCTTATCAAAACCCATCAGGAAGGAAATTTTTCCGGAAGACAGCCGGATGTGTTTGAACTTCTCTATCCCTATGATGATGTAACGGTCTGGGGATTAACCGCCAAAATCTTTCATTTTTTCATCGAAACAACACTTCCCTGTTTTACAACGGAAGGCTTTTCCTTAAAATAGCCTTCAATCGGATAGACGGCATTACAGACCGGTACGGGAAAAACTTTTTAAATATCTGTTTTGATAGCGAATGACCACTCTTTTCACCAGACGGATACCAATCGAAACCCCAAGACCGCCACTCAGGGTCAGCAAAAGAATGGGAATCCATATATAACCCTGAAACGCTCTCTCTCCCTCGCACACGGAAATGCCGGTAAGGCAGAACAGAAAAATCAGAACGGAAAAAAACATGGTGGCGGCACACATCGCATCGGTATCATACCAGGGGGTAAAAACCTTTCGATGGACAACATTTTGTTCCAGGCTCATATGGTTTTCCTTTTGTCGAAATTCATTATTCTGATTATTGACTATTTTTGGGGTTGGAAAGAATTCATATTTATGTTAGTAACTAAAACATCGTTTATCTTGCTACACAAGTGTTTTTTGTGCCACCCATCAAAATCATTCTTGCAGCCTGTCCCATACGCAAGAAATCCGGTTAATTCCTTTAATCGCATCAAGGAGGTGCTGATGGAAAACGAATTTTACAATCGGCTTGAAAAAAAAGGGGTCTCTCGAAGGGATTTCATGAAATTTTGTACCTACCTCACAGCCACCATGGGATTGTCCTCATCCATGGTTCCCAAGGTAGCCGAGGTTTTTGCAGCTCCCAAAGAGCGGCCGCCGATCATCTGGCTTAACTTCGGGGAATGCACGGGCTGTTCGGAAGCCATGCTTCGAACCATGTATCCATGGGTTGATGAGCTGGTTGTCGATCTTCTTTCCATAGAGTATCATGAAACCATCATGGCGGCAGCCGGGCACCAGGCGGAAGAAATCCTGTATGCTTCCGCCAAAAAATACAAAGGCAAGTTTGTTTGTGTGGTGGAAGGCGCAATTGCCACCAAATATGACGGGGCTTACGGCAAGATCGGCGGTAAAACCTTCCTGCAGATCGGAAAAGAAATCATCCCCCAGGCAGCGGCGGTTGTCTGCATGGGAACCTGCGCCTGTTTTGGCGGCATTCAGGCGGCCAAACCCAACCCGGGCGGATACAAGGGAGTCGGAGATGCCCTGGGGGTAAAAACCCTGAACCTGCCGGGCTGCCCGCCCAATCCGGTCAACCTGATCGGAACGGTTGTGAACTATATCCTGCTCGGCAAGCTGCCGGCACTGGACAACCTGGGCCGTCCCCTCTTTGCCTATGGAAAAACCGTTCATGATCAGTGTGACAGACGTTCCCATTTTGAAAACGAGGAATTTGTCCTGGAATTCGGGTCGGAAGAAGCGGCTTTGGGATATTGTCTTTACAAAGTCGGCTGTCGCGGACCGGAAACATACAACAACTGCCCCACGGCCAAATTCAATGGCGGTACCAGCTGGCCGGTTCAAGCCGGACATCCGTGCATCGGATGCAGTCAACCGAATTTCTGGGATCAAATGACACCATTCTATAAAGAGATGTAACCAACGGAAATAAAATAGACGATATTCCTTAAGAAAAGGGAGGACGATATATGGCCAAACGAATTACCATTGATCCGATTACCCGAATCGAAGGACACCTTCGAATCGAAGTGGAGGTGTCCGGCGGCAAGGTCGTGAATGCCTGGAGCTCCGGCCAGATGTTCCGCGGTATTGAACTCATCCTTCAGGGACGCGATCCGAGGGATGCCCATCATTTTGTGCAGCGCTCCTGCGGGGTTTGAACCTACACCCATGCTCTGTCCTCGGTGAGGGCAGTCGAAGATGCTGTCGGCGTCAAAATACCGGACAATGCCCGCCTGATGAGGAACCTTCTTCACGGCACACAATTCCAGCACGATCATATTGTTCATTTTTATCATCTCCATGCCCTGGACTGGGTGGATATCGTAAGTGCCTTAAAGGCCGATCCGGCCAAGACCGCGGCCCTGTCCGACCAGGTCAGCAATGCCCCCTGGGGCGGAACCGCTTATTTCAAAAGTGTCCAGAACCGGGTCCAGACCTTTGTGGACAGCGGGCAGCTCGGACCCTTTGCCAATGCATACTGGGGCCACAAGGCATACAAGCTGCCGCCGGAAGCCAACCTGATGGCAACCTCCCATTACCTGGAAGCCTTGAAGCTTCAGGCAAAAGCGGCAAAAAATCATGCCATCCTGGGCGGTAAAAATCCCCATCCGCAGAGTCTTGTGGTCGGCGGGATCACATCGATCCGTGATCTGAATCCGGATCGTCTGGCCCAGTTCCTGTTTATCTGGAAAGAAACCCAGGATTTTATTAAAAATGTCTACATCCCGGATCTTCTGGCGGTTGCATCCTTCTATAAGGACTGGGGCGCCATCGGCGGTACGGATAACTTCCTGGCCTGGGGAGAATTTCCGGAGAGCGATCAGGAACCGGACAGCCTGTTCATGCCGGGAGGATTTATTCAGAAAAAAAATATTGCAGACATCAAACCGGCAGACCAGAAAAAGGTTACGGAACATGTCTCCCACGCCTGGTATGAAGATGGAAAAGCCCTTCACCCCTTCCAGGGAGAAACCAAACCCAAGCACGGGGACTACCGTCCGGGAGAAAAATATTCCTGGTTCAAGGCACCCCGGTATATGGATGAATCCTGCGAGGTGGGACCGCTGGCACGGGTTCTGGTGGCTTATGCAAAAGGGCATCCGGAAATCAAAACACTGGTGGACGGCACCCTGAAAAAACTGGATATCCCGGTCACCGCCCTGTTTTCAACCCTGGGCAGGACCGCGGCAAGGGGACTGGAAACCGTTGCCATCGGCGATCGCATGGAAAAATGGTATATGCAGTTGATGGATAATGTGAAAAACGGCAAAACCAAAACCTACCAGTCCTGGGAAATGCCGAACAACGGCATGGGCGTGGGCCTGAACGATGTGCCCCGAGGTGCTCTCGGACATTGGATCCAGATTGAAAAAAAGGTGATCAAAAACTATCAGTACGTGGTTCCCTCCACCTGGAACCTGGGTCCCCGGTGCGGGAACGGAAAACCGGGCCCGGTGGAACAGGCATTGATCGGGACACCGGTGGAAGATCCCAAACAGCCTCTGGAAGTATTGCGAACCGTACACTCTTTTGATCCCTGTGTCGCATGCGGGGTTCATATCATCGACCCGGATTCCAATGAGGTGTACAAAATCAGGGTAACCTGATCATTTCATACCATCCCCGTCATCATCCCTACCCATGATGACGGGGATTTTTCTGCAAAGGAGCGGCATGAAGCCTAACCATATCATGATCCTGGGAGTGGGATGTATTTTATATAAAGATGAAGGGTTTGGTGTGCGTGTCGTGGAAGAAATGGACAAACGGTTTACATTTCCGGACAACGTATCCCTGGTGGACGGCGGTGTTCTGGGAATGAATCTTCTGGGCGTCATTTCAGAAGCGGATCAACTGATTGTGGTGGATGCGATCCGGAACAAATGCGAACCGGGCTCCTTATACCGGCTGGAAGGAGAAGCGATTCCGGAACGAATCCGGGCCAAGAATTCCCTGCACCAAATCGATTTCCTGGAGGCGCTTACCCTGTGCCGGGCATTGGATAAAGTTCCTGAAACCGTGATTATCGGTGTGGAACCGGAGGATATCGAAACCGTGAGCATTGAACTGAGCGAAACAACCCGATCAAAAATTGACCCGACCATTGAAATGGTGCTGCAAGAACTCACCAGGCATGGTATTTCATGGCAAAAAAGGAGCGTTGATCATGTGCCTCGCCATTCCATCTAAAATTATCCGAATTGACGGGGACATGGGAACGGTTGATGTTGACGGAGTCAAAAGAGATGTCAGTCTTCTAATGATTGAAGAACCGCAGCTCGGCGATTATGTAATTGTTCATGCCGGCTTTGCCATTCATAAAATCGATGAGACTGTCGCCAAGGAATCCCTTCAGATTCTCAAGGAAACCCTCGCATTTGTAGAAAAGGATGACATTTCAAATTAATGCGGGACAGAAAATCAGATCTTACGGCAAAAAGGCTGGAAATCAGCGGCATTGTTCAGGGCGTCGGATTTCGGCCTTTTGTTTTTCAACTGGCAAAAGAAAACAGACTGTGCGGTGAAATTGCCAACACGGCCGACGGCGTTTCCATTTTTGTGGAAGGCGCTCCTCAGGACATTGCGCTGTTTTACCAAACCATCCCCATGAAAAAACCGCCCCTTGCCCAAATTACACATATGGCGATTACGGAAGAAATCGTAAAGGGTTATTCCGGTTTTTCCATTGCCTCCAGCAAGGGGCATGGGGATCTGAAATCAGCTTTGATTTCACCGGATGTCTCCATTTGCGGGGACTGCCTGTCCGAGCTGTTTGATCCGGCAAATCGGCGTTTTCACTATCCCTTCATCAACTGCACCAATTGCGGTCCACGATACACGATTATCGACGACCTTCCCTATGACCGCGCCTGTACCTCCATGAAAAACTTTCAGATGTGCCCGGAGTGTCAGGCGGAATATGATAATCCGCTGGACCGGCGCTTCCATGCCCAGCCCAATGCCTGCTTCCGGTGCGGCCCAATGGTATCCCTCTACACAGATCAGGGGAAACCTGTAGAGACCGATCACCCGATCGAAAAAACCGTCGCGCTGTTAAGGGCCGGAAAGATTGTTGCCGTTAAAGGTCTGGGCGGTTTTCACCTGGCAGTAGATGCGGAAAACAACCATGCCGTTGCCAACCTGCGCAAAAAAAAAAATCGCGAGGAAAAACCCTTTGCCCTCATGGCTCGTGATCTTGAAAAAATCCGTGAATTTGCCGAACTGGACGTTGACGAGGAAAAGGCGCTCCTGTCCCCTGCCCGCCCCATTGTCATTGTGCAGAAAAAAAGACATTCTTCCATTGCCCGGCTGACGGCGCCCGGAAACCGGTATCTGGGCGTGATGCTGCCCTACACGCCGCTTCATCATCTCCTCCTTTCCCATCATTTTTCGGCCCTGGTCATGACCAGCGGTAACCAAAGCGAGGAACCCATCTGTATCAACAATCAGGATGCATTTCAAAGGCTGGGAGGGATTGCCGACTATTTCCTGATCCACAATCGGGAGATTTACCTGAGAAGCGATGACAGCATTGTCCGGGTAATCCATCGCACCGCCCGGCAGGTCCGCAGATCGCGAGGGTATGTTCCGGTTCCGATTTTTCTCGGCACCCCAGCGGCAGAAGTGCTGGCATGCGGTGCGGAACTCAAGAATACCATATGTCTGACCCGTGAGGACCAGGCCTTTCTCAGCCAGCATATCGGCGATCTGGAAAATCCTTCCACAGAAGCGTTTTTTCAGCAGACCATCCAGCACATGGAACGGATCCTGGATATCCACCCTGCCGTGATCGCTCATGATCTTCATCCCGGCTATCTGAGCACGGCATATGCAACCGCCCGGACGGACAAGATCCGGATCGGTGTCCAGCACCACCACGCCCATGTTGCCGCCTGCATGGCGGAAAACCACACCCGGGAAACGGTCATCGGTCTGGCGTTTGACGGCACCGGATATGGTCCGGATCACACGGTCTGGGGAGGAGAAATCCTGCTGGCGGATTTTAAACAGTTTGACCGGACAGCCCATTTATCCTATATTCCCATGCCGGGAAGCGCTGCCGCTGTCCGAGAGCCATGGCGCATGGGAATGAGTTACCTTCTGGACAGTTTCGGGGAAACCTGCCGGGAATTCAATCTTCCGATGTTCCAGGCCATTGATCATTCGAAAATCGATACGATCGTGCAAATGGTGAACGGCGGAATCAATTCCCCCATGACCTCCAGTCTCGGACGTTTGTTTGACGGCATTGCGGCCATTGTCGGCCTGCGATACCGGGTTTCCTTTGAAGGACAGGCTGCCATGGAACTGGAAATGGCGGCAGACCATACCACGGAAGGGATCTATGATTATGCCTGGCAGGAGGGTACTCCCATTCAAATCAGTGTAAAATCCATTGTGCAGGGAGTGGTGCGGGATGTGATCCACCATGTCGACCAGTCGGTCATCTGCGGAAAATTCCATAACACCCTGATTCAACTGTTTGCGGAGCTTACGGAAACCATCGGAAAAACAACCGGACTGAACCGGGTTGCGCTCACCGGCGGCGTATTCCAGAACCGGATTCTTTTCCAGGGGCTGTTCCGGGCTCTTTCGAAAAAAGGCTTTACGGTGCTGAGCCATTCCCTGGTTCCCTGCAATGACGGCGGAATCTCATTGGGACAGGCCGTTATTGCATCCGCCCGAATGGGAGATCCATCAACATGTCCATAAAACACGCGGAAGAATACCGGGACCGGGAATTGTCCAAAAGCCTGATTCAAAAAATTCATCAAAACAGCCACCGGCCTCTGCGACTGATGGAGGTTTGCGGCACCCATACGGTTTCCATATTCAAAAACGGCATCCGTTCCATTCTTCCCGAAACCGTTTCCCTTCTTTCCGGTCCGGGTTGTCCGGTTTGTGTGACGGCACAGGGAGAAATCGATGCGTTTATTGAATTGTCACGGGAAAAAAACGTCATCATCACCACCTTTGGAGATCTCATGCGGATTCCGGGTTCCGACTCCTCCCTGCAGAAAGAACGGGCAAACGGCCGGGATATCCGGATTGTCTATTCCGCCTTTGATGCTCTGGAAATTGCCCGGAACCACCCGGATCGAGAAGTGGTGTTTCTGGGTGTGGGTTTTGAAACCACGGCTCCAACCATTGCCGCTTCCGTGCTTTCCGCACAGGCCATGAACCTGAAAAACCTTTCCGTGATTTCCGCCCACAAGCAGGTTGTACCGGCCTTGAACGCACTCATGCAAACCAGGGAAGTCAGGATAGACGGTTTTCTTCTTCCCGGGCATGTTTCCGTGATCATCGGGGCCGGCGCCTATCGTGATTTTATCCGCCACCATCCGATCCCCTGTGTGATTACCGGATTTGAGCCTGTTGATATATTAAGTGGGATCCATATGCTGGTCAGACAGATTGATACCGGCCGGAACATTCTGGAGAATGCCTATCCCCGGGCGGTATCCGAAACCGGAAATGCGAAGGCCAAAGCCCTTCTGAAAACGGTTTTTCAATCCGGTGATACTGTCTGGCGAGGCATTGGATCGATCCCGGACAGCGGATTGTTTTTTCAGCAGGCATTTGAAAATTTTGATGCGGCCAAACGGTTTCGGATCAGTTACCGGCAGACGCCCGAACCCAGGGGATGCGCCTGCGGTGAAATCCTGACCGGCGTCAAAATACCGCCGGATTGTGCCTTGTATAAGAAAACCTGCACGCCGCTTCATCCAATCGGCCCCTGCATGGTTTCCAGTGAAGGTACCTGTGCGGCTTACTATAAATATCATGGCGGTTGAGCCGTCGGCCGGTTGGCCGGTAATGAGATCGTTGGCTTTGCATTTTAAAAAACACTGAGGTTGATAGAATGACTACCGATCATATCCTGCTGGACCATGGCAGCGGCGGTAAAATTTCAAGCGCCATGATCCGGGACATCATGCTGCCGGCATTTGACAACCCGATCCTTTCCATGCTCAATGATGGTGCAAGTCTTGAGGTCGGCGGTGCCCGTCTGGCTTTTTCCACCGATACGTACACGGTTTCTCCGTTATTTTTTCCGGGCGGAAGCATCGGCGATCTGGCGATTAACGGAACGGTCAATGACGTTGCCATGTGCGGAGCCCGACCCCTGTACCTGAGTGTCGGACTGATTATCGAAGAGGGCTTTCCCATCGAAGATCTGCGGCGGATTCTCGATGATATGGGAAAAGCCGCCAGGCTGGCCGATGTCCTTATCGTAACCGGGGATACCAAGGTTGTACCCAGAGGCGCTGCGGATAAAATTTTCATCAATACCTCCGGCATCGGGCTGATTCCCGACGGGGTAAACGTCGGCGGTGAAAGAGCATGTGTCGGGGATCATATCATCTTAAGCGGAACCATTGCCGACCACGGCATGACCATCCTCACCCAGCGGGAAGGCCTTTCCTTTGACACCGAAATCCGAAGCGATTCCGCTCCGCTAAACCACATGGTTCAAGCCATCCTGTCGGCCGGCAAAAATGTCCATGTGCTGCGTGACCCCACAAGGGGCGGCGTGGGAACGACACTCAATGAGATCGCCATTCAGTCCAACCTGGGCATCCGGATATATGAAGACAGAATACCGGTCAAAAAGGATGTGGCCGGAATCTGTGAACTGCTCGGGTTTGATCCGCTTTATGTGGCCAATGAAGGAAAGCTGCTGGTCTTTGTCCCGCCGTCTGATGCGGACGCTGTCCTTGCCGCCATTCAAAACGATCCGGCCGGCAAAGATGCCTGTGTGATCGGTATGGTTACGGAAACCGCGCCCAAACGGGTCATTATGGAAACCCGAATCGGCGGGGAACGAATTGTGGACATGCAAACCGGCGAACAACTGCCAAGGATATGCTGATATGAAAAAAATTGCCATTTTACTTCTTCTCACATGGATCATCCCTGTTTCCGGATGCAATGCAAAAAAAGAAGCCACCTTATCCGGCCGGACCATGGGAACGACCTACCATATAAAAGTCCTCATCGGATATTTTGATGACTTGTCAGGACTGGAGAAAAAAATTGACCTGCGTCTGGATGAGATCAACCGCAGCATGTCTGTTTTTCAACCGGACAGTGAAATCAGCAGGTTCAATGCAAGCGGCGCCTATACCCTGATGCCGGTTTCCCAGGACTTTCTGACGGTCTTAAAAACTGCCAAAACATTACATGACCAGACACAAGGAGCATGGGATGGAACCGTCAGCCCCCTGGTGGACCTCTGGGGTTTCGGAAAAACCGGAAACACCCGACAAATTCCTTCCACTGAAACCATCCATCAGCTGCTGCAGCGAACCGGTTTTCAGCACATCCAAATTCATCCGGACAACTCCATCTCCAAAAGCATCGCGGACATCTCCCTGAATCTGGGTTCCATTGCCAAAGGATATGGCGTTGACCAGGTTGCGATGGTGATTGAAAAAAACGGCATTCAAAACTATCTGGTTGAAATCGGTGGTGAGGTATCGGCTGCCGGCCGGAGGATAGACGGCGAAAAATGGCGAATCGGCATCAACAAACCGGAAAAAGGATCTCCCTATACCGAGGTCTACAAGGTGGTAACCCTTGAGAACAAAGCACTGGCCACCAGCGGGGATTACCGGAATTTCTTTGAACAGGACGGGAAAATCTACTCCCATGTCATTGATCCCAAAACCGGGTTTCCGGTTTCCAACCATGTGGTGAGCGTAACCATTATCGCCGACACCTGCACCTATGCGGACGGTCTTGCCACCGCCGTCATGGTCATGGGGCCGCAATCCGGACTGGCGTTGATCAACCGGCTGCCGGATGTCGAAGGGCTCATCATTACCATGGCAGCCGACGGCAGCCTGACAGACCATTTTTCCAATGGATTTCCGATAGAGCCGTAAGCCGGTATAGGATCATCCATCTGTCCGGAAGGAAAAAAATGTTTTCCCGATGCCGTCACTCCGCCGGGTCACAAATTTTCAATTGACATGATTTGTCACGACCGATATTCTAAATAATCTTTACAGTTAACGTTTTGATCATGAACGGCTTCCGAACGGATTTCTTCGGTTTCATCCGATCCGGTTTGGCCTCATCATTATGAGAAATGACTATCTCCCAAATCAGGTTTCCGTATTGAACCTTTATCAGCGCGTGCTGCAATGGGTCACCCGCCGCCCCTGGGCCGTGATTTTCTGCTTCGGAATGATATCGCTGTTTTTTGCATGGAATATCCCGAACATGACCACCAGCACCTCGATATATGACCTGGTCATTGAGGATCTTCCGGTGACAAAACAGTATCAGGACTTTCAAAAACTGTTTGGTTCCGACGATATCATCCGGATTGTCGTCAAGGGAGAAAATGTATTCCACCCCGTGTTTTTCAGCAAACTGGAACATCTGGCAGAACAATCAACCGGAATTAAAGGGGTTAGGCGCGTCATCAGTCTTCCCGAAATCAAGAAGACTGTGGATCCTTCCGGAACATGGAGCCTGGAGACATTCTCAGCCAAAATATCCCCTGTTCCGCTTTTCCGGAAAAACCTGATTTCCGATGACCGGAAGACAACCGCGTTAACCCTTCTGCTGGAATCCGATGCAGATCCGAGCGCCGTTATTGATGCGGTCAACCGGATCATTGCGACGGAATCCGATACGCTGACCATTTATCAGATCGGAATCCCGCTGGTGTCCGAAGCCATCGCAAGGTTTACGGAAAAGGATTTGTTTACGATCCTTCCACTCACCTTCCTGATGGTTGCCGTCATCCTGTATATCCTGTTCGGCAATATCCGGATACTGGTTCTGGCGCTGCTCTGTGTCGCCGTTCCCATCATATGGATGTTCGGATTCATGGCCATCCTGAAGATCCCGCTGGCCATGCTGACCATGATCGTGCCGGTGTTTATGACGGCTGTAGGTACCGCTTATTGTCTTCACCTCCTCACCGCATTTCTGGAAAATGCCGATGTCTCCCCATCTGTTCATGATGCTGTCTGTCTGACATGGAAGGAGATGACCCTGCCGACCATGCTCGCTGTTTTTACCACAGCAACCGGTCTTGGGTCTCTTTTCATCAACCGGATTTCCGCCATACAGGAATTCGCCCTGTTTTCCTGTTTTGGACTTTTCAGCCTTTTATTGGTCCTGTTATTTTTTCTGCCGGCACTCCTGGTTCTGTTTCCCCTGCCCCTGATCCGGAAAAAACCAAAAAGGACCACTCTGTCTTCCCGGTTCACCCGAATCACCCGGACCATCGCAACGATCGATCTGAAATACCGGAAACCGGTCTTTATCCTGTCGGGTATCGTCTGCCTGCTTTCTGTCGCGGGGGTCCTTCAACTTCAGGTGGAAACCAATCCTGTGGGCTACTTCCGGGAACACACGGATATTAGCAAAAATTTTCATGATATTTATCAGGATCTGTCCGGTTCCTTCCCGATCAATGTCGTGCTGAAGGGAAATGAGGATGACTATTTTGAAGATCCGGCACACCTGACGGAGATATCCGATTTACAGCAATTCCTGGAATCTTTGCCCAAAATAGACAAGACCGTGTCTTTTACCGACTATCTGAAACTGGTCAACTACAGCATGAACCGATATGAGAGGGAATTCTACGTCCTGCCGAAAGAATCCTATGAATTGCGAATGCTGCTCAACAGCTACAAAATGCTTCTCGGACGTGACATGCTCACCCAATTCATGGATGAATCCTACTCCAAAGCCAATATCATGCTTCTCACCCATATCTCCAGCTCCAGGGATTTTCTTGCGACCCGCAGCCGGATTCTGGAGTATGCAAAGCAGCACCTTCCTGAAAACATCGCCATCGACGTTACCGGAATCGGAATGGTGGTCTCGGAAAGCAGCCACCATCTCGTGCAGGGTCAGATCAAAAGTCTGTTTCTGACCATGGGAATTGTTTTTTCCGCCATGTTCATTCTGTTTTTATCCGGAAAGGTCGGTCTGGTTGCCATCCTGGTAAACTTTTTTCCGGTGCTGGTGACATTCGGAATCATGGGATGGTTCGGGATTGAGCTCTCCATGGCAACCGGATTGATTGCCAGCATTGCCATCGGGCTTGCGGTGGATGATACGATTCACTATCTGGTTCGATACAACCGGGAATTTAAAAAAGATCTGGATAAGGACCGGGCACTCCGGGATACCATTGAAGGGGTCGGCAAGCCGATCATATTCACCTCCCTGACCATCAGCATCGGATTTTCCCTGCTGCTGTTTTCCCATTTCGGACCCACCGCCGTCTTTGGCGTTCTGATGATGATCACCATGCTGTCCGCGCTGGTGGGAGACATGATCCTCCTTCCTTCCCTGATGCTTCATGTGGAACTGGTCACCGCCTGGGACCTTCTGCGGCTGATGCCCAGTCTGGGGGGGATCTCCGCAGGGATTGCCCATGAGCTGAACCAGCCGCTGAATGCCATTAAAATGGGAAGCGAATACCTGAAAACCATGCTTCAAAAAGGAAAAACCATTCAGGATGAAGACCTTTCCCTTGTAGTCAATGAAATCAACGGCCAGGTAAACCGGGCATCGGACATTGTCAGGCGATTGAGCCTGTTTGGTCGGAAACCGGATTTTTTAAAACAAAAGGTCGATATCAACCAGCCGATACGGGATACGCTGTCGGTTTTGGAAAACCAGCTTCGGGTGGAAAACATCCATGTCGAACTCAGCCTTTCGCAGGATATCCGGCCCATCCTGGGCCATGCCTATCAACTCGGACAGATGTTTTATAACCTGCTCGTCAATGCCATGGAAGCCATAAACCAGGTGACCGGACAGGATGACAACCCCAGCCTGATTGTCATCCGCACCTTTATGGAAAACGGATATACCACCGTCACCATCTCCGATACCGGCTGCGGTATTCCCCATCATCTGCGGGAAAGGGTATTTGAACCGTTTTTTACCACCAAGGAATCCGGAAAAGGAAAAGGCCTGGGGCTGTCCATCACCCATGAAATCATTCATGGGATCAACGGACGGATTGCGATTCAAAGCAAGAAAGGGACCGGAACAACCTTTACCATCAGCTTTCCACCGGCTGAAATGGAAACAGAGGAGGCCGGAACACCATGAAACCATTGCTCATTTCAATGGCAATCACCTTGCTGCTTTTCGGCATCATCATTGGATGCAATGACCCGTCCCGGAATATTCCGTCCGAAGACAGAAATGACGGCATCACCGATACACGGATTCTGATCGGCTCATCCCTAGCACTGGGCGGCCATGCCGGATACCTGGGCACGCAGACCCTTCATGGCGCACTGTCCTATCTGAACCATATCAACGAGAAAGGGGGCGTTCACGGGCGCAGGATCAAGGTAATTGCGTATGATGATGAATATGATCCTCCCAAATGCGTGTACTATACCCAGAAACTGATTCTGGAAGACCGGGTTTTTGCCCTTTTCTGTTATGTGGGAACACCGACCACCGTAAAAATCATCCCGCTGGTGAATGAGGCAAAAATTCCCCTGCTGGGAATGTTTACCGGCGCCAATGAGCTCCGGGAGCCCTTTTCTCCCTATCTGATCAATATCCGGGCCTCTTATTACCAGGAAACGAAGGCCGCTGTCCAGCATATGGTCGAGGTGAAGCATATCCGAAAAGTCGCTGTTTTTTATCAATATGATGCCTATGGTTTTGACGGGCTCAAGGGAACGGAACTGGCCCTGAAAGAGTATCATCTTGTTCCGACGGCTACCGCAACCTATATCCGCGGAACCCTGGATATCGAAGAGGGACTGGATAAAATCATCGACACCGATCCGGAAGCCGTCATGATGATCGGAACCTACGAGCCCTGTGCGAAATTCATCAAACTGGCGAAATCCAAAGGCTTTAACGGCCTGTTTTACAATCTCTCCTTTGTCGGAGCGGATGAGCTGGCCCGAAGGCTGGACGAACATGGGGATGGTGTGATCGTAACCCAGGTGGTTCCCTCTCCGGAAATGCCGGAAACACAGAATCTTCTCTGGGGAACAAAGGAATATTCCCGGAGGCTGAAGCGGTATTTTCCGGACGATGAACCGAATTTTGTGGGCCTTGAAGGATATATCAATGCCATGATCCTGGTGGAAGGGCTAAAACGGGCGGGAAGGGACATCACCAGAATAAAATTCATTCAGGCCATTGAATCCATCACCGACCTGGATCTGGGAATCGAGAATACCGTTTCCTTCAGTTCCCGTGATCATCAGGGACTGGACCGGGTTTATTTCACAAAATTTCAGCAAGGCAAATTTGTTCTGATGAAAGAATGGGGATCCGGCCGAAAATGAATTTTCTGGTCAAAAAATTCAGGGAAACCAGTCTGAAAAACAAGATGTTTTTCTCTTCCCTGGCCGTCATCATGCTGCTCAGCCTGGTGATTGCGCTCTTTACCCGCTGGGTCCTGATCACCAGCCTGACCGATGAATTGAAGCTGCGGGGAATCGGCATTGCCGACGGGATTGCCCAGAGATGCCGGAGCGGCATTCTGACCAAAAACATACCGGAACTGACCAGCCTCATTTTTGAGGCAAGGCTGGGGGAGCGGCAATACCTGATTGCCTATATTCTGATCATGGACAAGCAGGATCAGATCCTGGCCCACACCTTCATCGACCAAATTCCGGATATATTGCCGCTGAAACAGGTGTTTTCAATGGATGACCAGGAAAAAATCCGGCTCCTGGAGGTAAACAATGATAAAATTTACAATATTTCCACGCCGGTCAATGAGGGGATATACCGTCTCGGCACGGTTCATGTCGGCCTGAAAAAGGAGCATATCGACAACCTGATCGGCAAACTTCGGACAACCTTCCTCGGATTTTTATCCGCCATCACCATTCTGTTTTTCATCATCAGTCATTGGCTGAGCAAATACATTACCAATCCCATATCCCAGCTGACAGCTGTTTTTGACAAGATCAGCACGGGAAAACTGGATATCGAAAACACCTCCGTCTCCGGGAACAGCAATGGATTCAACCCGCTCAACTGGGAGAACAATACCCAAGGGGTGCAGGATGAGGTCATCCAGCTTGCCCGATCCTTTAACAACATGACGGAACAGCTGATCCGTTCCCAGCAGGAGCTCAAGGATTCGGAAGGAAAATATCGCTCTCTGTTCATCAGCGGTCCCAATCCGATTTTTGTACTGGATCGGAAAACTCTTCAGATCTTTGATGCCAACCCCAGCGCGGAAGAAGCTTTCGGGTATTCAAGAGCGGAATTGATCGGCCAGTTTTTCACGGATTTCGGCAGCTTTGAATATGAAGACCAGGATCTGGCCCAGGTTGCCAAGTCCGGCTGGCCGGAAGCCTATATCATGAACTTCAATGTCCGGTATTATCCGGTCGGCAAATCGCCCTTTTATCTCCGGGTCAGAGCCTGTCCGGCTGATTATAAAAACCGGCAGGCATTGATTCTTGCCGTGACGGATATCACGGAAATGGTTGAGAAAGACGCCCAGCTCATCCAGGCGAGCAAAATGACCACCCTGGGAGAAATGTCCGCCGGTGTGGCTCATGAGCTCAACCAGCCCCTCAATGCCATTAAAATCGGAAATGAATATCTGGAGCTGATGATCGATCAGGGGCTTCCGATTCCGGAAAAGGAGCTGCATCAGGTGGCGACCGAGGTGAGCAAACAGGTTCGGAGAGCGAGCGAAATCATCAACCGCCTGAGAGAATTCGGTTACAAGACCGGCTTTGCAAAAGAATCCGTCAATATCAATGATCCTGTCCGGGGGGTGCTGCAAATTATCGGAAAGCAGATGGAGCTGGAAAATATCTGGATAACACTGAATCTGGAAACCGGATTGCCGCCCATTCTTGCGCACAACAACCGGCTGGAACAGGTGATCTTCAACCTGCTGACCAATGCCCGTGATGCCTTGAACAGCAAAACGGTTTTTCCTGACACCCCGTATCGGAAAACCATCACCATCTCGACGTTTATGGAGAACTCCCGTGTTGCCTTAAGCATATCGGATAATGGTTCCGGGATTCCGGAAGAAAATCTGAATAAAATTTTCCAGCCCTTTTTTACCACCAAAGAAGTCGGAAAAGGCATGGGGCTGGGCCTTTCCATTATTTATGGAATTGTAAAGGATTACGGGGGTGAAATTTTTGTCGACAGCCGGTTGGGAACAGGAACCACATTTTTGCAGACCTTTCCAATTGCACCTGCATAAATATCTTGTTATGATGAACTGATTTTTCAACCGGTAAAAACAGATCCTGGAGCCGTGAGCAGCTTGAAAGAGGAAGTAAACGCCATGCCGAAATTATTGATTATTGATGATGAAAAACCCACCCTATCCATGTTTCGTCTGTTTTTAAATGCTCTGGGCTATGATGTCCTGACAGCGGAAAACGGACTGGAAGGAATGGAGCTGTTTAAAAAGGAAGCTCCTCCTATCGTGCTTACGGATATCAAAATGCCCGGCATTGACGGTCTTGCGGTTTTAAAACAGATCAAAAAGATCAGCCCGGAAACGGAAGTCATTGTCATTACCGGCCACGGTGATCTGGAACTGGCAAAGGAAGCCATGGATCTCCATGCCAGCGGATTCATTCACAAGCCCATTGACCGGCAGGCACTGGAAGATGCGCTGAACAAGGCAAATGAAAAACTGGCATCCAGATCCATCGGATAATTCGGTTTCAGCCGGCAGCCGTATTCTTTTATAGCATTGCAATACAACACTTTACATTATCCGACAACCCTGATAATCCATTCGGACGTTCTGACACAACAAAGCGGGATTCAAATCATTTTCCGGAGGAAAACATGGCCAATCAAACCAACAAACGAAAGTATTTTTTTCAAAAAGAAATATCATTGTACAAATCCATTTTCAGCTTTCTACTCCTGGTGGGGATTGGGACAGCCGTCCTCAGCGGTTTGTACACCTTCTTCTCCATCAAATTGATTTCATACTTCATCGGCAATGGAAGCACCATGGATCCGGCCGCATCCATCCCCCTGCTGTCCAAAATACTGGGCAACTATTGGTTTTACATCATCATCGGTTCCGCCCTGCTGATCTGCCTAGCAACATTCTTTACACACCGGTTTGCCGGACCGATTTACCGGTTTGAAATATCTCTTGACCGCATGATCAAAAATGATATCGGCTTTCAAATCCATCTCCGGAAGAATGATGAAGGAAAGCAGCTGGCTGAAAAAATCAACCAGTTCAATACACGCCTTGCCGCTTCCCTCAGGTCGATTGTTTTTTTATCCGATGAAATCGAAAAAACGCAGCTGGTCCTGAAAAAAGAACTTCAAGGGTCCAACAGTACACTGGAACAAGCCATTGCCCTGAACCGGAAACTGAAAAAAACCGTTTCCGACTATAAATATGAGTGAAAACGCTCCGGTTCAACTCCCCATGCCGCAGACCGGAAAAAAGCAACCCATCTGCCGGATTGATGTTTCAAGCGTGGAGCCGCGTATGCAGATCAGACAATTTCGATATTCAGCCGATAATTTCAGTTATCTTCTTTACGGCAGAAGATCCGCCATGGCCATTGATGCAGGAGCCGTGGAGTCCATTCTGTCATATATCAAGGAATCCGATCTGCACCTGCAATATGTGACCAACACCCACATGCATCCGGATCATGTTTCCGGAAATCGGGAAATCCTGGAAAGAACCGATGCGGATTTTCTGGACAATCAGCGCCTTCGAAAGAAAAAAATTATTCTCCTGGATGATGAAAAAATCGAAATTTTTCATACGCCAGGGCATACCGAGGATTCTCTGATCTTCCATACGGATCACCATATTATCTCCGGGGATACGTTGTTTAACGGAACGGTCGGCAACTGCTTTACCGGTGATCTTTCCGCCTTCTTTTCATCCATCAAGCAGATATTCGATTTCCCCCAAAAAACGGTTGTCTATGCCGGGCATGACTACGTCCGGTATGCGGTTCAGTTCGCCCGAACCATTGATCCGGACAACCCGGATCTGGACCGGTTTCTTGCACAATACGATCCGTCTCATGTTTATTCCACCCTGGCCGACGAACGGAAGGTCAATCCCTATGTGCGGTTTAACGATGAAAAGATGATCGCAATCCTGAAGAAAAAAGGACTTCCGGCAGAAACGGAATTTCAGCGATGGAAATCGCTGATGGAAGTGTATTAATGATGCTGCCGATCCAAACAATCAAAAACTCATTGAAGTTAGGCACTTACAGTGTACCAGCTTGAAAATACAATAAAACTAGATAGAGCACTCATCTTAAGAGAAGATGAAGCAACCTATGGTTCTCGTTGCTCTGGAAAATTACTCAAAGATACAAAACGTTATCGACTTATAGATTTATTTTCAGGGGCAGGGGGCATGTCTTTAGGCTTCTCGGAAGCTTTCGGTCAACCCTTTCAAACGGTTTGGGCCAATGATTTTAGTCAATTCTGCGTGGACACATATAATGAAAATTTTGGTCCACATAGCGTTGCAGGAGATATCGTAGAAATATTGGAAACAAAACAAATCGAAATTCCTCAGGCCGATGTAGTAATAGGAGGCCCCCCGTGTCAAGGTTTCAGCCTACTGAACAGAAATCGTGAAAATGATCCCCGAAAAGAATTATGGCGTCCTTTTTTAGAAGTAGTGGAAAAATGTGGCGCATCTGTTTTTGTCATGGAAAATGTTCCTCAACTACTTGGCACTTTCGAACATGGCGAGATTGTCGGTGCGGCTAAATCCCTTGGATTCAAAATTTGGCAGGAAAAATTAACAGCTGCCGATTACGGCGTCCCTCAGGTACGTACAAGAGCCTTCATTATCGGTTGCAAATTTACGGATCCTTCCATTGTGTTCCCCCCACGTAAAACGCATTTTAATCCTAATGGTAATGGTAAACAGCTAACGATTCCTTTCAATAGAAAAGATTATTTATCTACGGTAAGGAAGTGGAAAACGGTTAAAGATGCTATAGGCGACCTGCCGGCACCGGAAGGAACTGAAATTAGACCTGTTTCTCCACCATTTGATTTGCATTTCGGAAGAAACCCAACCGAACTTAGCCAAAAAAGATACAGAGCGATTCCACAAGAAGGAATGAATCGATTTGACCTGCAAAGGATTGCCCCGGAGTTAACACCAAAATGTTGGATCAGAAAAAAAACCGGTGGAACCGACTTGTTTGGCCGGCTATGGTGGGATAGGCCATGCGTTACGATACGTACAGAGTTTTACAAGCCGGAAAAGGGTCGTTATTTACATCCGGAGCAACATCGACCGATTACCCATAGAGAAGCGGCCCGTTTCCAAAGTTTCCCCGACAGCTTCCGTTTTATCGGCTCGAAAATTGAGATCGCCAAACAAATCGGCAATGCCGTACCGCCTCTATTGGCTGCACGAGTAGCAGATGTTGTCAGATTATTACTTGACCAAAAACACAAGCAATGGATACCTTCTCAAGAGAAAAACGAAGTCAAATTATGTCGCGCATAAGCGGCAAAAACACCAAGCCTGAATTAATCGTCCGTTCTTTGCTGCACAATTTGGGATACAGGTTCAGACTTCACAGAATTGATTTACCCGGAAAGCCGGATATAACATTACCGAAATATAAAAAGGTTATTTTTGTCCATGGATGTTTTTGGCACGGACACAAGGGATGCAAAAGATCACGACGACCGACAACCAATGAAAAATTTTGGAACAAAAAACTTGCCGGTAATATGGAAAGGGACAAACGTTACTACCGGGATTTACGAGCAATGGGATGGCAAATATTGATTGTGTGGGAATGTGACACAAAAAATACGGAAAAATTGATACACAAGTTGGAAAGGCTCTTCAAGGAAAATCAAAACATAAAAAGACTCTAATGCCGTTCAAGCTACCGGACACAATTTGCGCCCATGAACCCCTGCGATGATTGTACCATTGATGACAAAATCCATGAATGCTGCGGCCGGCGCAGACCGGACAGACCGGTTGTCTGCCCGTCAGCCGCACCCTGTCGGTTGACGCATGTCCTTATTTACACGCATCCGGGAAATGCGGAATCTATGAAACCCGCCCCTATGCCTGCCGGACCCATTATTGCTTCCGGTATAATATCATGAATGGAATCGGTATGGGCTATCGGGCATGGAAAGAACACCTGGGAAACTGGGGAGAAGAAGACAGCGAAACCTGAAAATCCGATTCTTACAATGTCCGGGCATACTGTACCAGCATTTGAATCGTTCGGGCCGATTCCTGGTTGAACTGTTTTGCTTCTTTCTCCGTCATCTCCGCAAATGGGAAAAGCTCACAATCCTTCATCACCGACAAGAGGTCAAAAACAACGGTATCCAGCAAGTCTTTGAGCTGAACCGTTTCAACCGCTTCATCTGTATTTGTCCGAACCATGGAAACAGACTCTTTCAGGGGATCACCGGGATCATTCAGCCGCTTTTGAATCATTTCCGCAATCAGGGTAAACATCGCATCGATTTTATTGCCTCGGATCAATGTCGGACTGTGAAAAAATGAAAAGTCCTCTTCCACACAGACCGTTCCTTTTCGAAGATCGACCGTTTTTTCAAACCAGTTGACCGTGTAACGCCGGTAATCTTCCTGATTCCATGTTTCCTTTTGCCGGAGATGTCTCCGGATGATCTTATGCAACTCCGCAAAACAGTCTTGCTGGTTTTCAAAAAGATAGGTTCCCAGCAACGCACCGGATTGAAAGATATCCACTCCGGGTTTTTTGGCAGCCGCTGATATTTCCGCGCACAAGACTCTCTGTTCCCGGCCGGGCCGGGCGATCAGAATTTTATAAGAGGGTTTGCCTTTTTCAATACGCTGCAGTTCTTCTGCCGATTCCGGAGGGATCACTTTATCTGCAAGAACGGGCGGCAAAAAGGCGGCAAGCAGTCTGGGACTCAGATCAACGACTTCCAGTGCAGACAGAAAAACAGGCAGATCATCCGCTTCCAGGGCATGAACGGGTATCAGCTTTCCCGGCTCAAGGGATGACCGGAAAACATCCAATATGGCTTCCAGTCCGCCCTGCCAGTGCGCGCTGCGCGGGTCCTTGCCTTCATCAATCCATTGTTGTACTCTTTGAGATATCTCGTCCATCCCGGATTCCTTCCATATTTTAGCTTTCGGTGTCGGCTGAAAATCCAGGGAATCGGACCTTCGGCGCTTTAAACTCATCGTTCCGCATATCTCCTTCCAATGGCGTGTATGATGTCAAGGCTTTCAAACAAAATATCAACCAATTCCGGATCAAACTGTTTACCGGAGTTTTCCCGAATAACCGTCAGCACCTTTTCCTCATCCCATGCTTCCTTGTATACCCTTGCGGAACAAAGGGCGTCATACACATCGGTCAGTGAGACGATCCTCCCGAAAATGGGAATTTCCTCTCCTTTTTTACCTTTTGGTTTTCCGTCTTCATCTTCATAACCGGGAAGCGGTTCTCCTGTAAGAATATCAATATAGCCCGGATACCCCTCACCATTCCACCATTCATGATGATTCAAGGCAACCTGGGCAGATGCCTCATCAAACTCCGACTGGTTGTCCTGGAACAGCTGTGCACCAAACAG
>QZKS01000090.1 GCA_003599865.1 Desulfobacteraceae bacterium | reverse complement strand
TTCCATGCGTGATGAAGTCAGAAAGATAAATGACAACCTGTATATCGGTGCCGGATATATGGGACTTGGCGGCGGTTCCCTGAATCCGGCGCCATTTGCACTGATCGGTCCTCCAAAACCATGGGTAGGAGCAGACAACTGAAGATACAAGCTGTGGAGAATGTTTGAAAATGGAAAAACCATCGGAAAGACCGACTGTAATCATTCGTAGATGCGAAGAGTATGACCAGGCCAAGATCATGGAAATTTTTCACAATGGAATGGCTGCGCTTGGCTTCCGGCCGCATGGAAAAGTGTTTGTAAAACCCAATGTGGTGTTTTCCACAAAAAACGGGAAATACGGTTCAACCGCCTACACGCACACATCTGTTATCGGCGGTTCTTTACTGGCTTTGTCAAAAACAAAAGGTGTCAAGCGCATTGACATGGGAGAAAAAACCGCCATCGGATATCCGACCCGCCTGTCCTTCAAAAACGCCGGTTATTACGATGTCATCAAAGCGATCCAGCCGCACACCGAAGCTCCGGTCCGGATATTCTGTATTGATGAGCGCCCAAGAGACAGGGTTTTTATCGGCGGGAATGTCCATGATACGCTGAAAATCCCCCGAAAAATGGCCAGGGCAGACTGCAAGGTATACCTGCCAAAGCTGAAATGCCATTGTGTAAGTTCCATGACCGGCGCAGTAAAACTCAACATCGGTATCTGTTCGGATGATGAACGGGCCATCCGGCACGATTTTCTTTTGAATGACAAAATCGTCGATCTTCTGGAAGTAGGCACACCTGATTTTATCATGATGGATGCCATTGATGTGGGCGTCGGAAATGAAGCGGTACCAACACCCCGAAAGCTGGGGTTGATCATCATGGGAACCAATCCATTGGCGGTTGATATTGTCGGTGCCAGGCTTCTGGGATATCATCTCGAAGATGTCCCGTACCTGAAACGGGCAGTAGAACGCGGATATAGGCCGGCAGACATCAACGGCATACACATCACGGGTGATCTGCACTCTATCAAAGACCTTGATGAGGCAGCCAAACGACTGCTTCCCTATGATGACGAATATTTTAGATGGCAAAATATTGAAAAGGATCTATCAAGACTTCAATGTCCCATACGGTTTTACTGGGGATATACCAACCGCCGTGAACAGAAAAAATGTGAAACCGGGTGTATCATGGGCATAAAGATGTTTTTCGGATTCCTGGAACGATATGCCGGGGAGATTGCTTTCCAAAATGCAAAGCCAGCGGTGATGGTGGTCGGCAAGGTTCCGGAAACGATTGATGCAAAAGGGCAGGAGGTTTTCCTGATTGGAAGCTGCTCCAGAGCAATGATCGTGAATGCCAAAAAAATTACCCGAATTGACAACTGCTTCACCACGGCTGTGGATCTGGCACAGACCATCCGGGGCAGGCTCGGCATTCCGGCGCCGATAATGGATGCCGAGGAGGTTCTGCCGCTGATTCAAAATTTTGCCATTGCCTCCTTCATAAAATTGCTCAGTTTCCGATATATCCAGGATATCGGCTTCTTTCTGAAAAGAGGATTGCAAAAACGGATCTGAAAAGCCGGCACTTTACTCCTGCCCGACCGGTCCGGCTAATCAGACAACCGGCTGACCGTCCTCTTGACGACCGTAAGAATCATTTTAAACCGGGATACCGCCTGGAGTGCATGGGGAACATCTGCCGGCATCACGACAACCTGACCGGCGGAAGCCGTCATTTCTTTTTCCCCGATGGTAATCAACGCCTCTCCATCCAGAATCTGCACCATGGCATCACCGGATGCGGAGTGCGCACTGATGCCTTCGCCCTTGTCAAAGGCGAACACCGTAATGCCGATTGCCGGTTTGTTTGCAAGGGTTCGGCTGACTACCCGCCCTTCCTCATAATCCACCAATGCCACGATATCCTGCAGTTCTGAAAACGGAATATTTTTAATCAACTGTTCTTTTTCCATCATAGCCTCCTATCATGATTGTTAAACTGCTGTTTACTCCTTTTTCATAAAGATATCGTAATAAGTTTGACATGAGTCAAGGTAAATATGTCGTTGCGAAAAAAATTGAAATGAAAAACCCCGGCAAACCCGGGGTTTTTATCGAATCGGAAGATACAACTCCCTTATTAAATAATAAAAGAATTACACCTGTGGTCTTGGCAAAACCTTTGCTCGTTCAGCGATCTCCGGCACCTTATGCTCCCATTCAATGGCCATCAGATGCACTCCGGCTACCCCTTTCATTTCCTTAAACTCCTCAATCTGCTCACAGGCGATCTCAATTCCGACATCTGCAACCTTGCCTTTTTCAGCGCCTTGAAGTCTTTTGATGATCTCCTCCGGAACATCCATTCCAGGTACTTTAGATGCCATATACTTGGCCATACCGATACTTTTCATGGGGGTCACACCCGCCAGAATATATGTCTTTTCCGTAAGTCCCATATCCACGGCCCGCTTTATCCATTCCCGCATCTTTTTCATGTTGAAAACGCATTGGGTCTGAATAAAATCCGCACCGGCAGAGACTTTTTTGGCAAGCCGGTGAACCCGCCACTCAAACGGCTCGGCAAATGGATTTGCCGCGGCGCCGATAAACAGTTTCGGCGGTACCTCAATATCGGCCCCACCCAGAAATTTACCTTCATCCCTCATGGTTTTCACCATATTCACAAGCTGCATGGAATCAATATCAAACACCCCTTTTGCGGTAGGATGATCACCGAATTTCTGATGATCGCCGGAAAGGCAGAGAATATTCTTGATTCCAAGCGCATATGCGCCCAGGATATCCGCCTGCATAGCCAGACGGTTCCGGTCACGGCAGACCATCTGGTAGTTGGGTTCCAATCCTTCCTGAATGGCAATCAGCGCTGCTGCCCAACTGGCCATCCGGACCATGGCGGTCTGATTGTCCGTGATGTTCACCAGATCTACATTCCCGACAAGCGGTTTTGCCTTTTCCCTGACATGTTCAACATTCGCACCACGAGGGGGACCTAACTCACCTGTAAACGCAAAGTGACCAGCTTTCAATATTTTTTCCAACTTGCTGTCTGATTTCATATCGACTTCCCTCTACTGTTTTTCCGGTTTTCTGTAGCCAGGTTGAATCAATGTTCTGGGCACCTGATTTTCCCAGTTCTGTACCGGGGTAAACCTTGTAATACGGTCCAGGCGGCCCTGTTTCTCAAGACGTTCATAGATCATATACCATGCACACGGCTGATCCTTTGAAATCTCACAACTGCCCTTGTTGGTCCCACCGCAGGGACCGTTATACAGTCCTTTGGCGCACATGGTTACCGGGCAGATACCGCCGGTATCCCCCAGCACGCAATTGCTGCATGACCGACATCGTTCTTCATACCATCCGATATCCTGATTGACACCAATAAAAGTCGTATTGACTGCCGGCAACACGGGTATCTGTGGAAACCTCTCCGCCAGGAATTGAATCCCGGCACCACATGCCATGGAAAGGATCGCATCATAATCACCCACCATGGAATCAAATGCTTCCAGGTATTCCCGATCACACTGCCGTTCAACGGTAAATCCGGCTAACGACATGGGATTGTCTTCCAGTCTTCGAGCCATATCAAGTTCGGTCTTGAGGATGTCGACCTCCTTCTCTCCGCCGGTCAGACAAACCGCTACACAGGTTCCGCATCCGGCCACCAGAACTTTTTTATACTCTTTAACAAGTTCTTTTATTTCTTCAAAGGGTTTTCTTTCGGCAACAATCATTTGCCCCTCCTGTTAAAAATCTATTGCAATATTTACAATTTACATTGCGGACTCGGGATGAAAAACATTGACTTCCTTCAAATCGTCTCCCAGATAGGTTCGCTCATTGGGACCCAGTATTCCCAGTGCAAGGCAAAGTATCGTCCAGAAATGAACAACCGGATAGTGGCTTCCATAGTGTTCACTCAGTTCATGAATCTGCGCATGACAATTATGGCACCCGGCAATCACATAATCCGCTCCGGTTGCCTTTATCTGATCATCCTTTATCTTTCCATAGGCAAGACGCTGTTCCTTGAAACCGGATTGCAGAAATCCGCCGCCGCCGCCGCAGCAGTAATTGTTGGATTTATTCGGGGTCATGTCCACAAAATTCTCTTCCCCGACACATGCCTTTACCGCATATCGGAGATCGTCCGCAATCTTGTCTCCAAAACTCTTGCGGACAATCTGGCAGGGGTCCTGCAGGGTAAACTTGATCTTTCGTTCCCTGTTCCATTCGGAACTGGGTTTCAATTTTCCTTCACGGATCCATCTCGCATAATATTCGTAAATATTTTTAACATCAAAGTTATGCTCAATTTTGAATTTTTTCAGTCCGGCCCGGACTGCGAATGTAATGTGCCCTCATTCCGTATTGAGGTACGTCTTGCACCCCAGCTTATGCACCTGAGCCGTCTTGATCTCCAGCATTTTTTTCCAGTTCTCATTATCGGCAATAAACAGGCAATAATTTTCACCTGCCCATCCCTTGCTGCCATAAGTCCAGTTCACACCGGCAAGGTGAAGAATCTTCCACAACGGTACCATCTCATCCGGTTCAGTCACCGGCTCACGGGAATTCTGGTTCAGAAAAAACTCCGCACCCTCTTTGTCAATCGGCGCCTCCATTTCGGCAAATTCCGGTTGTGCCTCCTGGTATTCCCCCAGAACATCCTCTACGACAAATTGAAAATCCTCTTCAGTTGTTCCCATGGCGCTCAGGGTATCGTTCTTCATCGCCATATTGCAGGACTCCAGAATACCTTTGGGGCGTTCATCCCTGGGTCTCATTGCACGAATGTTGAAAATAAGCTGCGGAATATCGATCTTCATCGGACAGACGTAAATGCAACGCTGGCACATGGTACACATCCACGGCCAGTTGGATTTCAGAATCTCTTCATCCATCCCCAGGGCTGCCATACGCAGAAACTTCCTGGCATCCATCCCCTCCAAGCCCGTTGCCGGACATCCGGATGAACAGGCGCCGCAGGTCAGACAGGCATTCAGATTCCCTCCGTCCGGAAGGATCTCTTTGACCATTTCCATGATCGTACTCTTCTTTTTCTTACCGCCAAGCTTTATCGCTCCCTCAGCCATAATCTGCTCCTCTTTATAGTTAAATGATCTTACTTGTTTTTCAAAGGATTCGGCCCGAGTTTCCGGATATGCTCCGTCATCTCCTTTGCATATGCGGCAAAAGTCGGACCTTCACCGGATGAGAGATTATACATACGGACTCGTTCGCCGGGAATCCCTATTTCATCAAGCAGGGTGTTGACATGTTCTATTCTTTCCCTGGCCCTGAAATTACCCTCGTTGTAATGGCATGACCCTTCGAGGCATCCTACCGCATATACTCCGTCTGCGCCCTTTTGAATGGCTCTCAACAGATACATCACATCCACTTTACCGGTACAGGGGACCCGAATAATTTTTATATTTGAAGGATAGTCCAGCCGCATGGAACCTGCCA
The DNA here is from genome assembly GCA_003599865.1 of Desulfobacteraceae bacterium. Taxonomy (GTDB): domain Bacteria; phylum Desulfobacterota; class Desulfobacteria; order Desulfobacterales; family SURF-7; genus QZKS01. Next base: position 54,734 of record QZKS01000090.1, on the reverse strand, counting down.
GGTCCGCCGCAGAATATCCTCAGTATTCACAGCAAAATGCTATGATCGTCGGTTCAAAATCAGCCATTACATTCCTCCTGCCAGTAGCGCATCAATCTTACAGATTATCTGTTCATCATTATAAAAACCCAGCTGGATTGCCTGTCTGGGGCATGCTCCGGCGCATGCTCCGCATCCGTGGCACATAGCCTCATCGATCTCGATCACCTTTTTTTCCGTATTGAAAGCCGGAACATTATACGGACAGGTTCTGAGGCATGTCAGACATTTTACACAGTGCTGTGTATCGACCTTTGCCGTAATGGCGGACAGCTTGATTTCCGGTCTGGCCAGAAAGGTCACTGCCCTTGATGCAGCGGCCTGTGCCTGGGAGATGGTTTCTGAAATCAACTTGGGGCCATGGGCCGTACCGCAAAGAAAAATGCCTTCGCCAGGCATATCTACCGGTCTCAGCTTGACATGAGCCTCAATAAAATATCCCTCCTGATTGGCATTCAGCTTCATAATACTGCTCAGTTTTGCGGTATCCGAAGGTCTCATGCCCGCGCTGAGGGTTAAGAGATCCGCCTGGATCTCCACCTTCCGCTGCAAAACATGATCCGTGGTTGTAACAATAATATTATCTCCCTCAACTTTGACCTCCGGTGGATCTTCCGATTCAAACCGCATGAAAATAACCCCGAGATCCCTTGCCTCTTTGTAGTAGTCTTCCATCAGACCATAAGTACGGATATCCCGGTACAGGATAAAAACCTGGGTTTCCGGGTTCTGCTTTTTAATGACAAGTGCATTTTTCACCGCATTCTGACAGCAGATTCTGGAACACTCCTGCATTTTCTCATTCCGGGAGCCCACACATTGAATCATGACGACGGTTTCCAGATCAGCGGTTCCCTTTTCTTCCAGCAGGTCTCCCAGTTCCACCTGGGTGAGAATCCTGTCACTCTGTCCATAAGCGAACTCTTCGGGCTTGTATTCATTGGCGCCTGTGGCAACGACGATCACGCCATGTTCAATTTTCCTAGGTTCTCTGTCTTTTCCGACCGCCACATCGGTTTTGAAATTCCCTTTGTATCCGCCAAAACCTGCCACTTCGGTGTCGAGAAGTATCTCCACCTTGTCATGGGCTTTTACCTCGGCTGAGAGTTTCCGTATATATTCCTGAATATCCCCGCCTTCAATGGTATGGTGAAGTTTCCGGGCAAAACCTCCAAGCTCTGATTCTTTTTCGATCAGGACGACCTCAAAGTTCTGTTTTCCGAGATTCAGTGCCGCATTCATCCCGGCAATGCCACCACCGATTACCATGGCACGATGATTCACCGGAATCCTTTTTTCCTGCATCGGGTAAAGAGTCGCAGCCCGACCTACTGCCATCCGAACAAGATCTTTGGCTTTCCGGGTTGCCAGTTCAGGACTTTTGGAATGAATCCAGGAATTCTGATTCCGGATATTGGCCATCTCAAACAGGTACCGGTTAAGACCGCATGCCTCCAGTGTTTCCATAAACATGGCTTCATGGGTCTTGGGACTGCAGGACGCGACAATCACGCGGTTCAATTTATGCTCAATAATCTTTTCCTTGATCTTCTCCTGGGTATCCTGGCTGCATGTAAACAGGTTGGAATCCGCAAAAACGACATTCGGAAGGGTTGCCGCATATTTCTGAACCGCCGGGACATCAACGATTCCACCGATGTTGATGCCGCAGTTGCAGACAAATACACCGATCCTTGGCTCCTGCCCTTCCACATCCATCTGTTCGGGCAGTTCAATGACTTCAATATCTTTTCCTCTTGATCCGGACAGTTCGGATCCTGCCAGACACGCTGCTGCACTGGCTTCGGTAACCGACCCGGGAATATCCTTAGGTCCCTGGAATACGCCGCAGGTATAAATCCCTTTACGGGATGTCTCAACCGGAGCGAATGGATCTGATTTTGAAAAATGGTATTTATCCAGATCAATATCAAGACGTCTCGCCAGCTCAATGGCTGTGTCGGGGATAGTCAGGCCGACGGAGAGCACGACCATGGAAAAGGTTTCCTCTTTCATTTCGCCGCTGTCCGATGCATACCGGACAATCAGATCTCCTGTTTCCGGATTTTCCGTGACCGTATGAACACGGGCCTTGACAAACCGGACGCCTTCCTTGTCGCGGGCACGAAGAAAATATTTTTCATAATCCTTGCCAAAGGTTCTCATATCCATATTGAAAATCGCGCAATCCAGATCTCCGTGAATATGTTCTTTGGCAATCATGGCTTCCTTGGTGGCATACATACAGCATACGGAAGAGCAATAACCGTTCCCGCACCGGTTTGTATCTCTGGAGCCGACACATTGCAGCCAGGCGATGCTTCTGGGTTCCTGCCGGTCCAGCGGACGCATGACATGTCCGAAATAAGGGCCGCCGGCGGAAAGGATTCTTTCAAACCCGTCGGCTGTAACAACATTGGGATACCTGCCATACCCAAGATAATCCAGTTCCGAAGGATCATAGGCCTTTGTTCCCGGGGCCAGGATCATTGAACCGATCCTTACTTCTGTTGCTTTAACTTTATCCGCATAGTTGATGGCTTTCGCCAGACAGACATTTTCACACAATCCGCACCCGATACAGGCGTCCATATCAATGGCAAACGCCAATGGAACCGCCTGTGCGTATTCAATATAGGTAGCCCGTCGATCGTTGTATCCCTTGTTAATGATATTGACGGCGGAAGCAGGACAACGCTTAGCGCAATCACCGCATCCCGTGCACTTTGACGGATCAATGTAACGGGGATTGTTTTGCAGGGTGACGGTAAAATTGCCGGGTTCCCCTTCAATACCTTTGACTTCAGTGTTTGTTATCAGTTCGATGTTGTTATGCCGGCCGACCTCGACCAGTTTGGGCGAGATGACTCACATGGTACAATCATTGGTCGGAAAAGTCTTATCCAGCCGGGCCATCAGCCCACCGATTGTGGGGCCTTTTTCAACCAGGTACACCTTGTAATCCGAATTGGCCAGATCCAGCGCGGCCTGCATACCGGCGATACCGCCGCCAACCACCATAACCGATCCGCTTTTCTCATTTACTGTAACCGATCCCATTATGACTCCTTATCGTGCTGCAAATGCGGCTGTGCTGTCCGTCATTCCCTTGAATTCCGCCCTGCCGGTTCTTTCCAGATCGGCAAGCAGATAGGAAATCCGCAATACGGCAATTCCGGTTCTTTTGCTGATCTCTCGAACAGAAGAACAGCCGTCTTTCATTGCCAGAATAATCAAATTGTTGTGATATTCCCGTTCCAGCGCATGATCGAGAACTTCTTCGTATTTTGTCTCATCCCATGATCGTCCATAGACATCGCCCTTGGATGTGATGGACAATTCCTTACCCACCAGCCAGCGGACCGCCTCATTGTCCACCGTCAGTTGCGCAGCTTCAAGCTGCATGCTGCATAAATCCTGATCAAGCGGCCCCATTGCCCTGACAGCGTCAACTGTTTTTTTGGCAATATCGGCAAACCGTTGTGCCTCTGCTGATGACAGCCACTCAAGATGCAGCCGATCCTTTCCGATTCCGGCCAGATCCAGCAGTCTCTGCGTCATCTGGATTTTCTTTTCCGCGTTTACATTACCTTCCAGGTAATGGCAATCACCGAAATGTCACCCCGCTACCAGAACGCCGTCACATCCTTCTTTCAATGCCTTTACCACAAAGGCCGGATCCACTCTTCCGGAACACATCACCCTCACCGTTCTCAGGTTTGAAGGATACTGCATCCGGGATACCCCCGCCAGATCCGCACCGGCGTATGCACACCAGTTGCAAAGAAACGCTACAATTTTTGGCTCAAATTCTGCCATAACTTCACCCTTTATTGTTTGGTTATCCGGTTCAGGAAATCCTCATACCGAACCCGGTTTGTCACGCTGCTGCAATAACCGCTGCAACAATCTGTTCATCCCTGAAATGAAGCATATCAATTGCCTTCTGCGGGCAGGAGGAAGCACACAGTCCGCAACCCTTGCAGGAGGCGGATATGTTCTTTGCCCGTTTGCCCTTACCTTCTATCTCTTCCAGTTCAATGGCACCGAATGGGCATATACTGACACAAAGCCCGCAGCCGATACATTTTTCGGCATTGATCTGGGACACCAGAGGAGAAACCTGAATGGACGGTTTTGACAGTATCGTTGCGGCACGGCTTGCCGCTGCCATTGCCTGGGCGATATTCTCCTCGATCGGTTTCGGATAATGTGCCAGTCCGCAGAGGAAAAGGCCGTCTGTTGCAAAATCAACAGGCCTGAGCTTTGCATGAGCTTCCATGAAAAACTTATCTTCATTCATCGAAAGTTTGTATAATGAAGCCAGTTTTTCATTGTCATGGGGTACGATCGCCGTGGCCAGGTTGACGAGGTCTGCCTGAATCGCCAGTTTCTTCTGCAGAACCGGATCAAAGACCAATACCTCAAGGCCCCCCTCGACCTCCTGAACGACCGGTTTATTTTCAAGGGAGTAACGAATAAAAATGACCCCCTTGTTCCGGGCTTCCTTGTATAACACTTCCCGATCACCAAAAGTCCGGATATCCCGATACAAAACATAAACATCCGCACCCGGATTCAGATCCTTTGCCAGAATGGCCTGTTTGATGGATGCCGTGCAGCAGATCCGGGAACAGTATGGTCTTTTTTCATCCCGGGAACCGACACATTGAATAAAAACAACCGATTCCGCTTTCTTCAACTTGTCCGGGTTATGTTCCAGATCATGCCATCGGGTCACATTGGGATTTTTACCAAGCAGATATTCATCTGTTTCCGAGGCCTGACCGCCGGTAGCGATAATGGTGGCACCGTGTCTGACGATCGATGTGTTACCACCTGCTGCGATCATTGTTTCAAAATTACCGACAAAACCCGATGCCCCGGTGATCTCCGCATTGATCATGACATTGATGTCCGGGTGATTTTCCACTTTTGATATTAGGTCTTTCAGAAATTTCTGAACATCCTGACCTTGCCAGGTTTTATGGATATCCCGGGCTGCGCCGCCAAGTTCTTCCGTCTTTTCCACAATTGTGGCAGGGAATCCCTGATTTGCCAGGCTCAATGCCGCAGTCATTCCGGCAACACCTCCGCCGACAACAAGCGCCGACTTGTCGACGTTTACGGACAGTGCCGGGACCGCTTCCAGAAGCCTTGCCCGGGATACGCTCATGCTAACCAGATTCTTTGCTTTCCGGGTGGCAATCTCTTTGTTGTCTGAATGAACCCATGTGCATTGATTCCGGATATTGGCCATCTCAAACAGATACGGATTCAGATTTGCATTCCGCAGGGTTTCCTGAAAAAGAGGTTCATGGGTTCTCGGCGTACAGGCGGCCACCACAACACGATTCAAATTCTGTTCCCGGATCACCTCCACCATTTTATCCTGGGTATCCTGACTGCAGGAGAACAGGTTTTCTTCTGCATAGGTAACGCCGGGAAGCGTCTTTGCATATTCTACAACTGCCGGGACATCTGCAATGCCCCCGATATTCACGCCGCAATTGCAGACAAACACTCCGATCCGGGGCTCTTGTCCGGTGATCTGTTTTTCCGGCGGAAAGATTTTTTCCCGGACAAGGCTTCCTCTGGCCCGGGCCAGACTGATACCGGCAGAACAGGCAGCAGCACTGGCTTCCATAACCGACTGTGGAATATCCTTGCATCCCTGGGCAACTCCGGCAACATATATGCCCGGTTTTGAAGTCGCGACCGGCGAAAGGTCATCGGTCTTTACGAAGTGATATTGATTCAGTTCAATCCCAAGGGTTCCGGCAAGGTCCATGATCGAATCCGGCGCTTCCATACCGATGGAAAGGACGACCATATCAAAAGTTTCGTTCATGATATCGCCGGACTCCGTCACATAACGGAGATCAAGGGTTCCGGATTGATCAATTTCGGTGATACTGTGTACCCTTGAACGGATAAACCGCACACCATCTGCTTTGGCGCGGTTGTAATATTTTTCAAACTCCTTCCCATGTGACCGGAGATCCATAAAAAAAATAGCCGGCCGGCAATCTTTTCCCAGATGCTCCCTGGCAATGACCGCCTCTTTAATGGCATACATACAGCATACGGAAGAGCAGTATTCATTGTCACACTTGTTGATGTCCCTTGATCCTACACACTGAAGCCAGGCGATTTTCCGGGGTTCTTTGCCGTCCGATGGCCGTTTGATATGTCCTGCCGTAGGTCCGCCGGCGGAAAGGTATCTTTCGAATTCAAGACTCGTCACCACATTGGGAAGCGTCCCATGCTGATACTGGTCCAGTTTTGCCGGATTGAATGCTTTAAAACCGGCTGTGACGATAACCGATCCGACCTTCAGGGTAACCTGTTCTTCCTTGTCGTCATAATTGATTGCACCTGTCGGGCATACCTTCTTGCAGGTTCCGCACTTTCCTTTTTGAAGGTACAGACATATTTCCGGATCAATCGCGTATTTCAGTGGAACCGCTTGAGGATAGGGTACATATATGGCTTTTCGACTGATAATCCCTTCGTTGTATTCATCCGGTTTTTTACCCGGGCATTTTTTTGTACAGGCACCACAGGCGATACATTTATCCATGTCCACAAATCGAGGAGATTTGGTGATGGTTGCAGTATAGTTCCCTTCATCTCCTTCGATCGAATTCACCTTTGAAAGCGTGAGAAGTTCAATGTTCAGATGCCGGCCGACCTCGACCAGTTTCGGAGAAATGACTCACATGGCGCAGTCATTGGTAGGAAATGTCTTATCCAGCTGAGCCATTTTTCCGCCGATCGCGGATGTTTCCTCAACCAGATAAACATAAAAACCTGATTCTGCCAGATCAATAGCAGACTGCATGCCGGTGATACCACCGCCGATGACCAACACAGATCCTGCCGGATTATTTTTGTTCATTGCAAAATCCCGTCATTTTTAAGTTTGTTGAAAACATTATGTCATTATCATTAAAAACAATATCTGTATATGGAGATAAGGAACGGATCCTTAGCCCCGATTGAAAAGCCGAATAGGAAATATGTCACAATATTATTTTCGGTGTCAAGTTTAATCTTATAATACGATGTAGAACATCACAAATCATTATATTCAGCTAAAATACCTTAATAACAGTCAGTTAAAAATAATCACTTTTTTCAGACCGTTTAAAAAGGCATACCGGCCTGATCCTCTTTCGTTTTGTCCCTTTAACCGGAAAAAGTGAATTATATTGCCTGAAGTTCATCCATCTGCACCTCCAGGGGTTTCATATCCTCTTCCTGACCCTTTTCCCGGAACTTTTCCTTCAATCGGTTCAGCTCTTTTTTGAGTTCCGGCAAAATCTCCTTTTGAATCTTATCGTTCCATTCCCGATTGGACTCCTTCATTTTCTGCCTGAGGTTCTCCAGCTCCTTCCCCAGTTCCTTGACCGCCTGTTTTTCCGGTATCTCCTGCAACTCCTGAATCAGGATGCTCCAATCTTTGGAAAACCTGTCAAAATGGTTTTCCAGTTGACTGATTTCCTGTGCCGCCTCTTTTTTTAATTTTTCCAGCAATGAGGGTGGCTTCCAATCCAGGCCATCCACAACGGACCCGCTGGGGAGCATGCCGCCTCCTTGACGCGCAGTTTTGAGCTCGATCACATACTGTTCCTCCGCATGGGGATCCGGCACAATCGCAAAGATTGCATATTCCGTAATCCGGTCCTTTTTTTCAGAATCAATGGAAAGAGCCACCATATATCGGTCTTCTCCTGTGCGTTCAATATTGATGACCTTGCCAATTACCTCATTTCCCTTTGCGACAACCGGACTGCCTTTTTGCAGATTTCCAATCCTGCCGTATCGGGTATTGACCCTGTACTCCTTTTCCTTACAGCCGATGATCAGCACAAGCGCAAGACATATGATCCCAATTTTATAATTCATCGTTTCTTCTCCTGTCGGTTTCCGGCCATATCCGAAAGGCATCGGACAGACTTTTCTTCTCTCACGACCGAAATCCAAAATTTGCCGATCCGCGGAATCCCTATGCGGCCATTATCGGTCTCGCAATTTGATTCACAAAATCGGTCAGCTCCTGTTTTGCCCGGAAAAAAAAGTGATCCACCTGCTGTTTTTCCGCCTGGAGATCTCCATCCCTCTCCTGATTCCCTTTTGCCAAAACATAAAATTTGATTTTTGGTTCCGTGCCGGACGGCCGCACAACAATCTTGGACCCGCCCTCCATAACATACATCAGCACATTGGATTCCGGCAGTCCGGCTGCTTTACCGATGATCCGGTAATCGCTGCTCCAGAAATGCGGAACCGCTATGTCATTAACGATAACATATCCAGTAAAGCGGTCCGGATCCTGAGGCTCACTGTCATCAAAGAGAACAGATCCGTTCGCATCCTTCGCCAAACGTCTGCTGCCCGGATGTTCACTTTTAAAATCAATGGATGCGATCATATCTCGTCCGCCGATCCGCTGAATCGGCTCTGCCCTGAGTGTTTTCATTACCGACTGGATGACATCACTCCCCAGAGCGCCTTCAAATTTCAATGCCACGGTTTCTTCACGGGTATAGCAATACTCCTGATAGATTTCCTCCAGCCGTTGGATCATTGTCATCCCTTTTTTCTTATAAAAACCCGCCATCTCCACAAACATGGCGGCAATCGTAACCGCATCCTTGTCTTTGACAAAATCTCCGATCAAGGACCCATAGGACTCTTCTCCGCCAAATAAAAAACAGGTGCTGTATTTTTCAAGAAGTTCAACACGCTCTTTCCGCATCAACTGATGGTATTGTTTATCCCCGATAGTCTCGTTCTCATGCTTCACTGCCTCTTCAACTGCCCTGCCGGCATATAAGGCAAGTTTTTCCCCGATATACTTGAATCCAACCTGCGGCTCTATGGTCGAAACCCCGAATTTGTCCGCAATAATCCTGGCAAGGTCTGTTGAAACAATGGTCTTTGCGATACATGAATTTTTCGGTAGCCTTCCGTCACGCGCGGTTAACTGATTCAGCAGATAATCCGTCAGCAGGACGATCTGCTGGTTGCCGTTCAATAGATGATACTTCCCTTTTTCCGATAAGCGCACCCCTATCCCGATCCGGTCTCCATCCGGATCGGTTGCAATCAGGATATCGGCATTTTTCTTTCCGGCAAGAATGATCGCCATATCCAATGCTTCCTTTTCCTCGGGATTGGGCTTCGGGCAGGTTGGGAAATTACCGTCCGGAACACATTGTTCGACAACCTTATACAGATTTTTATCCACATTAAACCCACGTCTTTTCAGCACCCTTTCCATCAGACGCTGTGATGAACCGTTCAAAGAGGAAAAGACCACACTGAGGGTTTTGTCGATTTTGTCTTCCCGGAAATATCCGTTTTCATTTACCCAGACCGCATTCTGATTTTCCTTCTCTATGTATGCCTGATCGATTTCCCCACCAACAATCCGGATCAGCCCCCTGTCCAGCCCATCCTGAAAATCCATCTGTTTCACTTCGGAATAATCAGTAATGCTGTCGGCGATTTCCTGAACACCCTTATGCACGACCTGTCCGCCGTAATAATCATATGGTTTGAATCCATTGTCTGTAGAAGGGTTGTGAGAGGCTGTAAAAACGCCTCCGGCATATGGCATCAGCCCTTCCACCTCGGAAATGGCAAAAGAAAGTTCAGGAGTCGGGGCAACGCTGTCAAAAAGATAGACGCGGATATTATGAGCCGCATAGATTGTCGCCGCCTCCTTTACCAGAAACCCGGGTCCATTGGTTTCCGGATCATATGATCCTTTCCTGGAATCATAGGCAAGGACAACCGCTTTTTCTCTTCCGAGGCTTGCCCCATTCACCTCGTAAGCTGTTTCGATATACCGGGCATGGGCTTCCACGCCAAGCCCCAGAATGATCCTGTTGAAATGGGCGGTTCCAACGGCAAGCCTTCCCCGAACACCGGCGGTACCAAAACGATTCATTTTATAAAAACAATCATTTAAAAGCCACCAGTCCTCTCTTTCCGTGGCTCGCCGGATAAAATCGCCGATGGTTTCGTTGTCGATCTTCACGCCGGCAAATGACGGTTCAAGCCACTTGATCACATTATCAAAAGTACTCTGTTTGATCACCCCTTTTTCCCTTGCGATGGATAATGGCGATACCAAATCCTGACGGTTAGGATCGAATGCTTTTATTTCCAGATTCATAGATAATTCCTTGCTGTTTTTTGGGATACGGTTGCAGCCGGATGGCTTTCTGATGAAAAAGAGGATATCCTCTTTTCTCACCTTTTTTCAATACATTCTTTTGGGGAACGGATATTCATCATTATTGGCATCTGTCGGAAACACACGATACAGGCACCAAACGGGATCACCCCTGTAAAATACTGCAGGGCAGCGCCCGAAAGGAGGCTGCCCTGATTTTGAAGGTTATGGGGCGGGTGAACTAGTGGACGGCAATCTTTTTCGGCTTCTTTTCCTCAACCCTCGGGACAGTAACGGTAAGAATCCCATCCTTGAAATCTGCATTTATTTTGTCATAATCGGTTCCTTCGGGTAATCGAAAAGATCGTTGGAACTTTCCATACACTCTTTCTTTCCGGTAAAACCGTTCTTCGTTTATCTCTTCTTCATTTTTGCGCTCGCCTTTTACAGTCAGGACGCCGTTGTCGATGTCCACAGCGATATCCTTTTTCTCAATGCCCGGAATCTCTGCCTTTACGACAATACTCCCATCATTTTCATATACATCCACAACAGGATTCCATAATCTGTCTGCATTTTCATCGATGCACAAAGCCGGATTGAAAAACTCGTTGAAAATGCTGTCCATATGGTTCATGAATCCCAAAGACCTTTCCGATGGTGAAAGTTTTAATAATTCCATAATTTTCCTCCTCTATTGCATCAATCAGGTTTATATACCGGTATTAATTTAATTTCTTTTCTTTACTCAATATGATAAGAGTATTTCTGTTCATGTCAATATTTTAACATGATTTTTTAAAAAATTACTTTTTATAAAAAATCTCTAAGGGTAATACAAAAGGGTCATATGTTATGGGAGAAAATAAACAAGGATGGACAATTGAAATATCCCTTCCCGGGACGTCAACAGCAGATCTTATGGGAAAACAGTCTGTCAGGGCAACTTTCAAGTTGACGCCCCAGGCCATTAATGCCATCAGCATTGTATCCACACATCTGGGGATCAAACAAAAATCATTGTTTGATCAGTTGATGGATGATGATGCATCTTTGAGCATGATTGCCCATGAGATCCACAGCAGTAATATTCAATTGGGCAACCGGGTTCAAAAAACCTATGTCCTCAGCAGGAAAACGCTTTTGTGCCTGGATACCACAGCAAAAAAATTCAATGCGCCTAGAGATATCCTGGTAGAGTATTCAATCCAACGACTGCTGCCGATCATTATCCGAGAAAAGGAAAAGCACCGGAAGCGAAAAGAAATTTTGGAGGATCTGTTACATCATCTGCAAAATGGATATGAGTTGCTGCAAAAAACAAAAAACCTTCTTGGAGATGATGATCCGGTATTTGAAAGAATCCGATCATCCGTAACGGCATGTGAAAGCGCCCATACATTTCTTGATTTATTTGTAAAAAAAAGTGAGGTAATAGAAGATTTTTGAAATGAGAGCAATATGGATGGTGAGACAGGTGGACCCGGATTACATGAAACATGCTTTTCAAAAACATCAGGCGTATCTCCTGAACGCACGTCATTCGTTCTGGGGCGTTCTCATTCTGACGATCGCCGTCATAACAGTGTACTGGCAAGTATGGAATTTTGATTTTATCAGTTTTGATGACCCTGCCTATGTCATTAATACCTGTTTGAAAGTAAAAAATTCAGATGATTCTATTTTATGGATTTTCCGCTTCCATCAAAGTGACGGCAAATACTGGCAGCCATTGACATTATTATCCCATATTGCGGACTGCCGCATGTTCGGTCCTGAGCCGGGACTTCATCACTTTACGAATCTGATCTTTCATCTTTTGAATAGCATATTGCTTTTCCTATTTTTACGACTGATATTGACCGACTTCTGGAAAAGCTTCTGGATTGCCATGCTGTTTGCCATCCACCCCATGAATGTAGAGTCGGTTGCCTGGATATCGGAACGGAAAAATCTGATCAGCAGTTTTTTTTTCTTTTTATCCCTGATTGCCTATTGCAGATATGTAAAACAACCAAACCGCTCTAAATATCTCATCTTGACATTCATCTTCATACTTGGACTTCTGGCAAAACCAATGCTGGTAACACTGCCGGTAATACTTCTACTTCTGGACTGGTGGCCATTGCAGAGATTATCATTTCAGCAAAACACCGAGTCGGCAAAACATAACTTCAAACCGGATATAAATCTTCAAAAGCCCTTACGATACTGTGTTTTTGAAAAAATTCCGCTGATTTTTCTGTCATTCATGGCTGTATACATGACGATTTATTCGGTTATAGGAGAACGGAACCTTTCACCGGAAACCACTCATTCCATAAAACTCAGATTGGCCAATGCCATTCTATCCATCGTTGTCTATATCGGAAAAATTTTATGGCCTTTCAACTTATCGGTTTTTTACCCATATCCTGAAACCATTGACTTATGGAAGCTTATTGTCGCAGTCTTTTTACTGATTTTCCTTTCCTTTCTTTTTTTCAAAAGGTTCAAATCCTCACCTTATCTCATTTTGGGCTGGCTTTGGTTTCTGATTACACTACTGCCGGTCCTTGGTATACTTCAGGCAGGACTCTGGCCGGCCTTGGCTGATCGATGGGTCTATATTCCGGCCATCGGACTTTTCGTGATAATCATTTTTGCCGGAGAAAAAATTTTTATTCAATATTTGCCTCCTCAAAAAATAAGATTTCTTTTTGCATGTTTTTTCACAAGTATCCTGATGATCATCACTTGGCATCAAGTTCGACATTGGCGAGACGGTATGTCTCTTTACAAACAAGCGCTCAGGGCAACTACCGGCAATGTTATGGCCCACAACAACCTGGGAAACATCCTTATGGAAAAAGGATTGATAGATCAGGCTGCTCATCATTTTCAACAGGCGATACAGATAGATCCATCATATACAAAAGCGCAAATAAACCTTGCCAATGCATGGATCGATAGGGGTAGGGCTCAGGAAGCTCTTGAAATTTATCAAAAGCTGCTAAAAAAAAAACCCGGGGATGCACAGATCTATAACAATATGGGCAATGCTTTCCTTCAGATCAATGATATAAATCAGGCAATGAGATATTACATATCAGCTGTTCAGAAAAATCCGAATTATGCGGAGGCCTATAATAATATCGGTGTTGCACTTTGGAAAAATGGCCAAAAAAACAAATCAATGGCCATGTTCCAAAAAGCGTTATCAATCGATCGCGATTATAAAAGAGCATATGAAAATATGGTCACGCTGACTTCTGAGCAAAAAGATACAAATCAAGAATTGCAGCAACTATTAAACAAGTCCTTCCAATCGCCGGAGGATCCGATTCTCCTTTTCCAGTTGGGGCAACTCTTTCAGAAAGAGAATAAACCATATCAATCGATCATTTATTATCAAAAAGCCCTGGAACTGAAACCGGACTGGTATGAGGCTCAGAAAAACTTAGCTGTATCATTCGCCATGAAAGGGGATTACAAAGCTGCATTTGCAATTTTTCAACGTTTTATCCGTCAAAACCCCAACAATTCGGATGCCTATTATTATATGGCGTCGATCCGTTCCAGACAAAACAACGTCATGGAAGCAATTCAATGGCTCCAGAAAGCAATAGATCACGGATTTTCAGATTGGAAAAGTATTCAGACAGATTCCAATTTAAGCAATATCCGAAGCAGCCGGCTGTTCCGGAAGCTCTTCACTCGTCACATGCATGACCAGAATCCCGAATTTCATGACAAACCAAAGACTCGAAATTCAAGTGTCTCTCTTGACAACACGAATGGATAGAAAACATAGATCGGCTCGAATTCTCCTGCATTTCCTATACGCCTTGTTTTTGCTGCCATTGATAAAGAACGATTATAATCGATATAAGCCATAACCATTCTTGGAAAAAAGTAATTCGACCTGTTGTTTGAAAAAAAAATTAATATGGATTTTTTCTTGTTTGCTGAAGTTGCGGTTCGCCCAGTCATTGAAAAGATCATAGCCGATCATGATGTGGGTGATGCCGTTCTGCTTTAATGCAGATAAAATTTCTTCCGGACTTTTCGACTTTTTTACAGTTTCTGCAAACACAGAAAAACTAAAAATCATTTGATGATCACTGTAATAATATCGATTGCCCAGAAAAACCGATAAAATTTTGGCATCACTGGCAAGATTCCGGTTTGCGTATTTTATGACGGCATATTCCGGACGATAGTTTTCGATATATTGATCTCGATCAACCTGACCGGTCAGATAGGCCATTGGCGCGACATGCCTGAACTGTTCAATAATATAGCCGAGGTTTATCCAGAACATCCAGCAGATAATACTTCCTGCAATAATATAGTAAAAGGATTTTTGAAATAAAGATCTCTTTTCCCCGGCTCTTTCAATCAGATTGTGAAGCCCATACATGGACAATACAACAAGCGGGGGAATAATCGGCGAGATATAGCGAATTCTAATATCCTGGGCAAAAAAGGCGAACACCAGGAACAATGCGGAAAAACCGAGCATGATTTTCTTTTCAAGGGCCATAGTAGGGCATCGGGCATCCTTGTAACCCCAAAATGCAAAAACAGGCAGCATCAATAAAAAAGGGTTTAGTTTCCCATCGAAAAACTTCGGATTATTATCCTCCCCCTGGAAAAATATACGGACCGGGATCGATGCCGTCTGCCACCAGGCTTCTTGATATATAATACGCCGAATGGCAAAAGATCCGATTTGCTTTTTCGATTGAATTTTTCCGGACCCATCCCCATGCTCCTCTTTCTTTTCAACCTTATCTGAACTGAAAAACTGATGATACAGAGGATACACCGGGTTCTTTTTCCAAAGATAATTACGGATCATCCAAGGTGAAAAAAAGAAAAGTGCAATCAATATAAAAAACATGCTGTATTTTGTCGCTGTATAGACTTTGGCAGATGAAGCAGGAGCAGACCTTGAATATACAACCGGTATCAACAAGGATATCAGTGCAAAGAGAATCAGGGCATTATATTTTGTGCCCAGTGCCAGACCGCAGCATAAAGATGAAAAAAATAAAAACTTGAATTGAAACTTTTGATTACCCCACTCCAGCATATAAATTAATGAAGCAAAGGAAAAAAATATCAGACCGAGGTCAACATATACCGTAATGGATAGCCGGACAATAATCGGAATAGATAAAAAAAATAACGCCCCCAGACTACCGTACAGTCGGCCGATACGTTTTTTCAAATAATAATACATGAGCAGAGCTGTAAAGAGTGCAAATAAAAAATGAATATATTTGGGTACGATGTCATTCCCCCAAAGAAGCGGAACCATGTACAGCAGGTCTATGTTCATTGGATAGTAGCTGAATTTGATAGAGGGGATCTCATATATTCCGCCATGTTCAAGATATAGTTTGGGAACAACGAGGTGGTGTGTCAATGCATCACGACTAACCGGCGGAACGGAGGATAAGACAACAACGGAAATCACGATTGCGGTAATGCAGGTAAGAATCACAGGGTAGATCACTCTTTTCATACGAACTTCCGACAGTGTGCCCATAATAGCTTACCTTTTGATTTCCACTCGGCCAACTTTTTCAGGATGCGAACAATATGGCAACCTTCCCCACTCCCCTAATCCACTATCCATGATAGCACATCAGCAGGGACTTGCCCCAGGTAAAGCTTACCATTGATAACATAAGCCGGTGTTCCGCTTATGCCGAGTTTCAACCCGGATCTGATGTCGGAATCGAGATGCATTCTGGTTTCTTTGTCAAAAAAAGCATGTAACAAATCTTTCTCACCCAAACCGATTTTTACAGACAGCGCTTTAATGTCGATCTCACCTTTTTGCTGGCCCACATCAAACAGAAGGTCATGTAATTCCCAAAATTTTTCTTTCTTTGCCGCATAAATAGATAACAGCGCCAATTTCCCCGATCCCACATGGAACGGTTCCCGGACAATCGGATTAAATTGGTGATCCATTGGGTAGTGACGGTGAATCAGTCTGATTTTATCTGGTTGTTGGCCGACAAGATTTCGGATGAAAAAATGCATTTTTTTGCATTGAAAGCACTGGTAATCCGTAAACTCAGTGATCTCAAGAACCGGATTTGGCGCGCCGATCCAGGGATATCCTTCCACTGTTTTTCCGGTGGTAAGTTCTTTTGATAGCTCATTGAAAGAAAAGTTCCAGTAATCCGGAATCATAAAAAAGAGAGCTGCCATGCCTGTGACAAAAACACCCATCAAGGGAAAGGTCTTCTTTTTCGCGGCCCATAAATAATGTAAATCCTTCTGAACATTCCGGAAAATACCATGAATATAAAACCGCCTCCTGATGAGCCATGTAAAGTATAAAAGAAAAAAATTGACCCCGAAACTCAACAGGCAAAGGATGCAATAACTATGAATATATAATGTGGAGATTACAGCAAGGATAATACTGTAAACGCTGAATGCCAGTGCCGTAAGGAAAAGCAATGTCCAGATCTGCTTATCCTCGCCTTCCCGTTTCCAGGCAAAAACCAGCAAAAGAAGGAAAAAGGCATATCCGACAATCCCCCACACAGGTACCGGAATATTCAAGAATATGGAATAAGGACTTTGAGAAACCGTATCACAATTTATGGCTTTGGATATGGCGCAAAAGCTTTTATATCCGATATCCGTATAAACACGGTAGTGGGATATGGATAGATAAACGGAGTCCAACAGGCCCCCAAAGGCAAAAAGGACAACAGGTATAAAATAGTAAATAAACGGAAGCGGTATAATTGTTTTTCTTTTTGTATTTTTCATGGCTATCATCATTCTGTTACAACAGATTCACGCAATGCCCCCCTCGCTCTTTTTAAATTGTATGCAGCCTCCGGATAATCGGGTTGGATAATCATTGCTTTTTGAAAAAAATAGATGGCTTTTTTAAAATTCCCTTTTTTTGCATAGAGCACACCAATATTGTTATACACACCTGCATTATCCGGATCAAGCTCCGAAGCTCTGGTGAAATGTTTTACGGCCTTGTCAAATTGATTGTAAAGGCTAAAAATTCTTCCCAGATGAAGGTGAACGTCCTTGTCATCCGGCCGATTTTTCAAGACCTTGTAAAATTGATGGATCGCTTCAGGAAATCGCTTCCGTGAAACAAGCGCTACCCCCAAATTAAAACGGGCATCATGGTATTCCGGATTGATTCTCAAGGCTTCCTGAAAATACCCAATAGCCTGATCGGCCAATCCCTGAATGGACAATGCGTATCCTATGTTGTTATAGGCGATCCAGTTACCGGAAGTAACCTCAAGAGCATGCTGAAACAATCGGATACTGTTTTTCCAATATCTAGTTTGCGTATGCGCTGATGCAGCCATGCACACACAAATGATCAGGGCACTTGCTGTTATGATTTTTTTTTTGTGAATCCAACGAGCCGTCAAATCGGGAATACCCCATGAAATGATGATGAAAAGCCCGATCAGAGGAATATACGTATAGCGGTCTGCCATTGACTGCGAGCCCACCTGAATCAGGCCGATAACAGGCACCAGTGTTCCGATATACCATAACCATCCGACTATAATATAAGGAAAACGTTTTACTGCCGAGAACGCGAGTATGGAAATGACGGCGAAGAGAAAACCGACACGAACAAATTCATAAACCGGAAAGGACGAAGGATAGGGATAAATGACAGCCAAACCAAAAGGCCAGACCATTTTTTCGATATAAAAGATATAGGCCGTCAACGCATTGACTACCCTGTCCCACACAGGGAACACCTCAGCCGTACCAACCGCGCCTCCTTGCTGTTGAGCCCAGATCGTAATCATGCATGATCCTGCAGCGATTATCATCAATGGAAATTTTTCAAGCCATAATCGAAAAAACGGCATGATGATCAAAATCTTTTTTTCTTCGCCTTTTTCCAATGATGAGGTTGTGTAAAATCGTTTTAAAGGCCAATAATCCAGAAGAATGAATACGAAAGGCAAGGTCACCAGCATGGGCTTGGCCATAAGCCCCAGGGAAAAAAACAGCACCATCAGACCATAACGATAAACTCCCGGATGATCGACATATCGGATATAATTCCACAGTGTAAGCAATCCCCAAAAAGTACTGAGAACATCCTTACGTTCCGACACCCATGCCACGGATTCAACATGGAGCGGATGAACGGCAAAAAGAACGGCGATAAAACAACTTTGCCAGTAATCACTGGTCATTTTTCGAAAAAGGAAAAAAATCAACAATGAATTCATGATATGAAACATCATGTTGACAAAATGATGCGCGCCTGAATTCATCCCGAAAACCTGTACATCAGCCATATGGGATATCCATGTAACCGGATGCCAGTTGCTTGCCCATGATGTTGTAAACGCCCAGGCCATGTTCTTCATATTCAGGCCGCTGAGAACATGAGGATTGGATGTTATATACATTTCATCATCATAGCTGATAAAATCATAGGTGATGGTTTGATAATAAATGGAGAAAATCAAAAAAGTCAGGAGCAGAAAAACCGGTAAAACCCGATACGACCCCTCCGGAAATGTTTTGCTTTTTATGAAGTATTTTATATTCATAACATCAGGAACCCCATAGAAGACAACCCCAGTCAGCGTCTATCAATACGCTCGTCTTCCTTTTGATAAGCAAGTGCCTTGTCAAGATTATGTTTCGCTTCCTCATAGATCGGCAAAATTCGAATCGCTTCCTCAAAATGGGGTATCGCCTGCTCGATATCTCCTGCTATTGACAAGGCCACGCCATAACTATTATGTGCAGAAGCTGATTTTGGATTCAACTGTACCGCTTTGAAAAGCGTTATAATTGCCTCATCATTTCTTCCTGCCCGGATCAAGGCAATACCGAGAGAAATATGGGGTCTCGCCTTATTTGGCGACTTTTGAACGCAATCGGTAAACAGGGTAATTTCATCCTTCCAGATCTGATTTCGCTGGTAAGTCCAGATTGAGAACACCATGATGAACAGGCACAGTATTCCCTTTGCTGCATATTCAGACTTTATAACTCGGGAAAAAAGGGTTACCGGAATAATAAAGATGAGCATGGAAGGCAGATACAGACGATGCTCAAATATGATTTCAAGACCGATGAAGGAGGATTCCAGAACCAGATTGCCCAAAAACCATAAGATACAGAATGACCACAGTCTTTCTTTTCCAGCAAAAAGCATTCCGGCAACCATTATCCCGATGATACTTAAAATGCTCAGAATCGTTGATACCGGATCTGTCAATGAGTAGGAAAGTGGGAAATCATGCTCCAGATTCAATCGGGACGGGTGAGGAAAGGCCAGGAGAGTTAAATAATAAATAACGACACGCGACTCTGTGAGCAGCCGCTGGACAAGAGAAAAATCCCGGGTTTGATACTGTGACAATATTTTTGCAACCGGATTTCCACCAACATAAATGAACACAAGTAATAGAAACAGACTGAAAATCCCCAAAAAATAAACCCCGTTCCGTTTTAACCAGTCCCGTTTCATATCCTGAAAAAAAAACCATTCATACAGAATCAAAAAAAACGGCAGGGTTGCTGCATTTTCCTTGGAGCCTAAAGCAATGATCGCGGAAAAAAAGGCGCCAATAAAATACAGATAGGCACGGGCCGGTCTTTTATCCCCCGTTTTCAGGCAGCCCTGTTGATTCGCCACCCTGGCCTTTGCATACAGGAGCATGGTTAACAGATAAAACAGTGCCGCCATGCCGGTCATTCTCTGAACAATATACGTAACAGACTGCGTCTGGACAGGATGCACAAGCCAGATCAACGCTGCAAAAAATGAAATCAGCCTGGCCTGTGGTCGGGTGGGAGAACTGATATTGAGCGTAATCCTTAAAAACAAATAGAGAACCATGCCGGAGGCCATATGAATAAAAATATTGACGACATGATACCCCAGAACATTGTAATGACCAATATAATAATTCAGGGCAAAACTGATATTGGAGACCGGGCGTTTTATCCGAAGGCTTTTGAATGCAGCATTGTATAGACTTTCCGGCTTCAGATCGGCGATTCGGATATATTGATTTTTTAAGATGTTGGCCGAATCATCGAGGACAAAGGGGGAGCCCAGTGTATGGGAGTAAATCGTTATGGTGATTGCAGACAGGAATAACAGGGCCAGAAAATCCCGCCCGATGAAACCGGTTCCCGAACAACCGGCCTGCTGCTCCGCTGATTCTTTTTCACAAATTTCTTTTTGCATTCTCAAAAATGATGTTTGACGATTTGATCCAGATTTTCTTTTGCATCCTTATAATCAGGCTTGATCTTCAAGGCTGCCTGCAAAACCAAAACCGCCTGATCGATTTGGCCGGCCCGAATCAGGGCTACCCCTAAATTATTGGCAGCCTCCGCATATTGTTTATCATTTTGTATGGCCTTTGAATAGGAAGCGATGGCTTCCATAGTTCTGCCCTGGTAATAAAAAACACTCCCCATGCAGTTCAATGCCTGTGCCGAGTTTGGTTGAATCTGCAATGCCTGTTCACAGTGTTTCATAGCCTGGTCCGTTTTTCCATCAGCGAGCATGGCGGAGCCAAGATTCACATGCGCATATACAAAATCAGGTTGAATACGCAAGGCTTCCTTATAATGTTCAATTGCCAATCGTCTCTTTCCCTGTATAAAAAATTCCAAACCAAGATTTGTATGAAGCGACGCATATTCAGGGTCAATTCTAAGCGCTTCCAAATAGTAGCTTACAGCCTCATGAGTCCTTCCCTGTTCCGCCATGGCAATTCCAAGATTATAGTGAGGCCTGAATTTGTTAGGTGATTTCAAAACGCAATCCATCAGCAGGGTTATTTCATCTTTCCATACCTGATTTCTATGATAGGTCCATACGGAAAAAACACTGACCACAATGATCAGAAAAGTTACAGAAAGCCATTTGTATCGCAGATACCGATAACAAATCGATACAATAAGCAAACACATCATCATAGAGGGAAGGTAAAGCCGGTGCTCAAAAATAATTTCAAGGCCTATTAATGAAGACTCGATCACAAGATTTCCGAAAAACCAGAGGATGCAAAAAGACAAAAGCCTCTCTTTTTTAGCGATTAGAAGGGAAAAAATAAAACATAATATAATGAAAGACAACGACAGTATCGTGCTGATCGGATCGATCAGTGAAGTGGAAAGTGGAACGTCATGTTCCAGATTCAATCTTGACGGATGAGGAAACAACAACAGGCTGATATATAATACAACCACACGAAATTCCGTCAGCAATCGCTGCATCAGTGTAAAATCTCTTCGTTCATACATGGATACGATTTTGGTCAGCGGGTTCCCGCCGAGATATATCATTGCGACCAATACGATGATTAAAAACACGCCCGCAAACAGCAATCCATAACGTTTCAACCAGGAAATCTTCAGATCCTGCAAGAAAAACCATTCATATAATAACATAAAAAACGGCAAGGTTGCCGCAATCTCCTTGGTGCCGAGGGCCATAATGCCGGAAATCAGGGAACCGGTAAAACAAAGATAGACCGGCAAAGGGTAATCTGAAATGGCTGATCCGCCAAATCTGTTCTCTCGTATGCCATGATTCTGGTTTTCTACCATGCACAATCTGGCCTTTGCATACAAGAACAGAGAAATAATATAAAATAAGGAGGCCATACTGTTCATTCGCTGAACGATATAGGTGACCGACTGGGTCTGAATAGGATGGACAAGCCAGATCGCCGTGGC
Organism: Desulfobacteraceae bacterium; assembly: GCA_003599865.1. Taxonomy (GTDB): domain Bacteria; phylum Desulfobacterota; class Desulfobacteria; order Desulfobacterales; family SURF-7; genus QZKS01. Next base: position 32,779 of record QZKS01000090.1, on the reverse strand, counting down.
GAAAAAAGGAATTATTCTGGATACCATCAACGGATTAGGAAGAATTTTACCGGTTATCACAATAAAATGGTAGAGAAAGATACCGGAGATAATATGAATCAGGAGATTGATAAAATGGTATCCGAAAACATGATATCCCCCGAGATAATAATTCAAGGCAAAGCTGATCTTTGCCACCGGCCTGTTTGAAAGATGGCCTTTAAATGCCGCATCAAATAAATTATTCCATGAAAGCTGTGTCAATCGAATGCGAGTATTTAAAAGAATATTATCTTCATCATCAAATAAAAAAGGGACATGAAAGGTATTGGAATAAATGGCAACGACCAGCAGAATCATGAATATCAAACCTAAATAAACATGATTCGGAAAAAATGCTTTTTGTTCCGTACTGTTGCTGACATTACAGACAGCCCGCAGGATAGAATTCCGCCGTTTTTTTATGCTTTCTTGCATCTTTATTTAAGCAAATCGAGTTGTTGAATGATTTTTTTTTGAAATAGTTGTAGCCGGAAACCGCCAAGAAAACAAGCCCTGATTCGAGCATACCTGAGTATTCTCAAAAAGTCGCATTGAAAAAAAAACCAGGGAGAGGATAACCTCTCCCTGGTTGATCATCAAACGACACATTCAGTCAAATGGGATATTACAGGATTTTTGATATGGTTCTGAATCGAGGACATCTTGTGGAATTATCACTTACCGTAACACGATAAGAGTTTGTTCCTTCTGGTTCAAGTGACCACTCATTGGTATTATCATTGGATGTTCTTATATTGCTTTCACTTTGCAGATTAGCTTTAGTTACTGTCTGATTTGACGGATTGGAAAAGTAATCGGCAATGGCGCCCATAATGGTCTGCACATCGGTTTCCGCCCCGGAGCAGTAAGCTTTGTCACGATAGGAGATAAAATTTGGAATCGCAATCGCTGCCAGGATACCGATAATGGCAATAACGATCATGAGCTCGATCAGGGTAAAACCTTTTTCAGAACTGCCTCTTAATTTTCGTAGCATAATGTCCTCCTTGTTGATTGTTGTTTTTTCATGTTTGATTGTTGAAACATACTATACGCTTTATGGTATTCCCCCTCATACATCAGATGCCACAATGTTCAGCAGAAGCAGGAGAGATCATAATTTAGCATTGGTTAAAAGCAAATACAATGCCAATCGGCCCCTGCCACTCCTTACGATCACAACACACTGTTAAAAAAGGAAATATTATAATAGCCAAATTGCCTCGATTTGTTGGATACCCGCTGTCGCCAAAAAATGTCATATAACCGGTAAAGACTGACAAAAATTGTCAGCCATATTTATTTTTCACATCACTTACATGAATGTTTTTTCAATCCCCAGTTTTTCAAAGCGATACCGCAGGGAACGAAAACTGATGCCCAGAAGATCCGATGCCCTGTTTTTATTTCCATTGGTGTAATCAAGCGCCTTTTTGATATATGCCGTTTCAATGGTTTCCAGTATCTCATCAAGGTTAACACCATGGGAGACATCATCCAGGTCAAACCGTCTACCCTTGACGCCCTCTATCCATCTCCGTTTATGAATGGAAATGGACAGGCTCTCGGGCAAAATAATATTGGTTGTAGACAAGGTGACGCTGCGCTCAATCAAATTTTCCAGTTCCCGGATATTGCCCGGAAAATCGTACTTGTTTAACAAGTCAATGGCATAGGATGAAATTTTGGTCATCTCCTTGCCGGTTTCCTTGGCATATTTTTCCAGAAAATACTGGGCAAGGGGTTTTAAATCCGATTTCCGGTCTCGCAAGGGAGGCACCTTGATCTGGATCACATTAAGGCGGTAAAACAGATCTTCCCGGAACTTTCCGGCAATCACCTCTTCCTCAAGATTCTTGTTGGTTGCGGATATAATCCGGATATCAACCGAAATATCACTGGTTCCGCCAACACACTTGAATACCCGCTCCTGGACCGCCCGTAAAATTTTAACCTGCAGGGGAAGGCTCAACTCGCCGATCTCATCCAGAAAGATGGTTCCGTTGTGGGCAACTTCAAACAATCCTTTTTTATCCTGGGTCGCCCCGGTAAACGCCCCCTTCTTGTGTCCGAACAGTTCGCTTTCCATCAGCGATTCAGGAATTCCGCCGCAATTCACAACCACAAAAGGCTTATCCCTGCGATCACTCTGCTCATGGATCGCCTTTGCGATAAACTCCTTGCCGGTACCGCTTTCTCCGGTTACCAAGATGTTGGTCCGGGTTTTGGCCACCTGTCGAATCATCTCGTAGATTCGAATCATCCCCGGGCTGTTTCCCACAATTTTCCCAAAATGAAGATTTTTTTTCAGTTCATCATCCAGAATCTCTTTTTCATGTTCAATGGTTTTCAGATCCAGAGCATTGGCGATGGTTCTTTTTAATTCCGCGTTGTCAAAGGGTTTGGGAACATAATCATAGGCGCCTTGATTCATCGCTTCCACAGCAGCCTCGGTGGTTGAATAGGCGGAAATCATGATGACGACCGTAGACGGGTCCTTCTGCTTTGCTTCCTGCAAGACCTCTATCCCGCTGATATCGCCAAGACGAATGTCACAAAGAAGCAGGTCGTAACGATTTTCCTGAATCAAGGATTTGGCTGTTTTGCCGCTTCCGGCAATAGATACCTGATACCCGGCTTTGGTCAGCATGACCTCAAGAAATTCCTGCATGCTCAGTTCATCATCAACAACCAGGATGTGAGGACGTTTGTTGGAATCCGGCATATTGGCAAAGAGTATACGGATGTTGATTATTCGTAATGAGAATTAACGAGCACATGCCTGTCTAACCTGCCAGTCAGGTTGACCGGCACGCTACCAAGTACGGGTATGCTTGTCAATAGGGTTTTAATACATTTAATCCCTTATAAACGTTTGCCGTCTGTGAATTCATTAAAGACGACATTGCCCCCGACTATGGTTACCAAAGCTTTCCCTTTCACCTGCCATCCATGAAAAGGAGTATTGCGGCTTTTCGAATAGAACCTGTCGGCATCGATCGTATGCGAAAACTCAGGATCAAATATGGTAATATCCGCAGGAAAGCCCTCGATAATACCCACCTCAAGCCCCAGAATACGAGCAGGATTTCGAGACATTTTCTGCACCATGGTTTCCATTGTGATCACATGATCCTGTACCAGTTTCAAGGAGAGCGGGAGAGCGGTTTCAAGGCCGATAATGCCATTGGCTGCCTGACAGAACTCAATATCCTTTTCAAGAGAAGAGTGCGGTGCGTGGTCTGTGGCAATCACATCAATGGTTCCATCTGCCAGACCTTGCCGGACAGCCTCTCTGTCCTGGGGCGACCGGAGAGGCGGATTCATTTTGAAGTTTGTATTGTATTCAATCAGATGTTCATCCGTCAAAGTAAAATAATGGGGAGCGGTTTCAGCAGTGACCGGAAGTCCCCTTTCTTTTGCATCCCGAATGGCTCTTACCGATTCTTTTGTGCTGACATGTGCAATATGCAGTCTGGCACCGGTCAACTCACACAGGGAGATATCCCGCATTACCATAACCGCCTCCGCTGCGTTTGGTATTCCGGCAAGTCCCAGCCTGGTAGCAGGTGTGCCTTCATTCATAACCCCGTTTCCGGTAAGCTGCAAATCCTCTGCATGGGAAATAACCGGCAAATCAAATCCCATGGCATACTCCATTGCCCTGCGCATCAGTTGAGAATCGGATACCGGAAGACCGTCATCCGTCACGGCGACCGCACCGGATCGCTTTAATTCTCCAAATGCGGAAAGATTTTTTCCGTTCAGCCCCTTGCTGATGGATGCCACCGGATAGACTCGCGACCGCCCGGCCTGAACGGCCTTTTTGATAATATACTCCGTAATCTCCGCGCAATCATTCACAGGATTTGTATTGGGCATGGAACAGACAGCCGTAAATCCGCCGGAGGCTGCCGCCATGGTTCCGGATGAAATGGTTTCTTTATATTCATGCCCGGGTTCTCGTAAATGAACATGCATATCAATCAAGCCGGGGGTAACAATTTTTCCCTTTGCATTGATTACCACGTCATCTTGTTTCTGTAATTCCCTGAAGGTCCCCGGCGCCTGAATCCCAACAATGTTTCCGTTCCGGATAATAATGTCATAACACCCTGAAATATTACCGGGATCAATCAGGGTGCCCTCTCTAATTATCAACATTTCTGATCCCTCCCGCCAGGAGATAAAAAAGGGCCATCCTGAGAGCCACACCATTGGTTACCTGATCCAGTATGACAGAGTGTTTTCCATCCGCAACCAGCGGTGAAATTTCAACCCCTCTGTTTACAGGGCCGGGATGCATAATCAACACATCGGATTTCATCATTTCCATTCTCTTTTCAGAAAGGCCATATTCCCTGGCATACTCCCTTTCTGTTGAAAACAAAAAAGAAGATTGCCTTTCTTTCTGGATTCGGAGCATCATTACGACATCCGCATCCTGAATGGCCGAATCCACCTTATGAGAAACAGATGCCCCCAGGTTTTCAATCCCCTTCGGAATCATGGTCGGCGGACCGGATACCACTACATCCGCGCCCATTTTCGTAAAACCAACGATATCCGAACGGGCAACCCTGCTATGAGAAATATCTCCGACAATCGCGATACGGAGACCGGCAAGCCCGCCTTTTTTCTCCCTGACCGTCATCATATCGAGAAGCGCCTGGGAAGGATGCGCATGCGTTCCGTCTCCGGCGTTGATCACCGAAGTTTTCACATATCGGCTCAACATATGAGGCGCTCCTGATGCGGAATGCCGGATAACGATCACATCCGGTTTCATGGCTTCCAGATTTCTGGCCGTATCGATCAGGGTCTCACCTTTGACCATGCTGCTGGAACTCGCGGTAAGGGACACACAATCAGCGCTTAATCTTTTTGCGGCAATGTCAAAAGAGAGCTTTGTCCTTGTACTGGGTTCATAAAAAAAAAGAACGATGGTTTTACCCCGAAGGGTTGGAACCTTTTTGATGGGCCTTTCCGAGATCTCCTTCATTTTATCTGCCGTATCCAGAATAAAGGTGATCTCTTCATTCGAAAGGGAAGCGATATCGAGGATGTCTTTTCTGTTAAATTCCATTCAACTCCTGTTCTATTTCAATAATTTCCCCATACGAGTCCATCTCACATAATCAAGAATCGAATCCTGATTCTCACCATTCCAGGACCAATATATAATAAATGCCTTTCCTTTGACGGCCTTTAACCGGACAAACCCCCAGAAACGGCTGTCATGGCTGTTATCCCTATTGTCTCCCATGACAAAGAGAGAATCTTCCGGTACGGTTATCGGTCCGAAAGAATCCCGGCCCGGCAGAATGCGGTTATCCGTATATATTGCAAAGTCCTGATGCTGCAACTGATCATTCACATACACGTTCTTGTCACGAATCTCTATCTTGTCCCCGGAAACACCGACTACTCTTTTAATAAAATCCTTGGACGGGTCATCCGGGTACTCAAATACTACGATATCCTCCCGCTGAGGATCCTTGATCGAAATCAGTGTGGAACCGACAAAAGGCAATTTGATACCATAAATAAATTTATTGACCAGAATATGATCCCCGATCAGAAGGGTATTCTTCATGGATCCGGATGGAATTTTAAAAGCCTGTACAACAAAAGTCCGGATAAACAGCGCCAGAACAACGGCTACCAAAATTGCTTCAATGTTTTCCCTGAGACTGCTTTTTTTCTTTTTTAAGGCCTTATTTTCAGCCTCTGTATTCTGTTTCAATTCGTTTATATACCTTATTTTGAGAACCTGTTTTTCATGTAATCTGCATTCGAGGCCTTTTATGGAACCACTTGCATCTGTTTGAGAGAAAATCTTTACTATTATCCCTGATGAGATGAAACAGGCAAGGTAAATTGCGGTTCTCCCAGAAAAAATTCCCCATTCCTGATCCATGTTTTCAGTGTTTCCGCAATCTCACGGGCTTTCACCATACTCGAAAGCGGAACCGTCATCACCTTTTTACCATCCAATTCAATAAAACCGCTTTTTAATTCCGCATAGCTGACCGTACCCAGGCTATTGGAAATGCCGTTCGGATAGTCCTGTCCGTAATCCACGACCTGGGTAAAAATTTCTTCATCGGAAACAGCGGTATACGAAGCCATCTCCTCATTCAATATCGGAATGGGTACGCCAAGGCCGACAGCAAGAGAAACCCCATACCCCTGTATGCTCATTCCCACCAGCCATTTCTGGCTCATCTGCTTCAAGTCTCCCATCACCCAGAGTGTTCCTGCCGGTTTCATGGGAATGCCCTTGTCTGTACGTGGAACCGCCGGATTATGCTGCGTTCCCTGCCAGGTAACATAGCCCTGCGCTCCGCCTAAAAAGATACGGGTACCCAGGCCAATGGTTTTGTAATACGGGTCATTAAAAAGAGGACTCAACTCGCCGGAAGAACAGTAATTTGCATTTCCCGCTTTTGGCTTTAACGCCCCCATATAGGTGTAGATTGTTTTTCGGGTAAGATTGACCGCACAATTGTAATTCTGATATCCGTTACGGGGGTTGCATAAGGTAGCGGAAGGAAGATCTCTCAAGGTAACCATTTTTTCAATAGCCCGGTTTGGATAACAGGAGGTTCCATAAGCAGTTGCCTTCAGATGAATCTTTTTTCCTGCAACCAGATCCTGAATGACATGCCCGCCTCCGTAATTAAACTCTCCCGGCCAGACCTTGTTCAACGGATCATCCTCACAGGTTTCGGTAGCACCGATATAGCAATCAACCGCCGCAATTCCCCCATAGGCCGGGACATTGTTCAGCCATACCTTGGAAGCCTTGATACCCGGCGTGGAATGTCCGAAATTGATAAATGCGCCGGATGAGCACATCGGTGCAAATGTGCCCGTAGTTACGACATCCACTTTTCTGGCTGCTTCAACCGGTCCTTCCTTTCTCACAATTCCGATAATTTCTTCCGCCGTTACCACCACAACCTTACCGGAGCGAATTTTGGCATTGATCTCCTGATAGGTTTTATTGACTTTAAATGTAGTCATTTATTATTGAATCCATATTATAATGCTGATTGTCAAACAAGCATCCGGATAACCGGATCCATTTCCGGCTGCATGAAAAATCTACTTTTCCCCATCCCGGACATCGTTGATCTTTGAAGTGACATTATGATTAATCCAGACATCATCCCACCATTCAAGCGGATTTACAAAAGTGTTGTGAATCATCATGCCATAATGCAAGTGATCGCCGCCTGCCATACCGGTTGTGCCGCTCAGACCGAGGATGTCTCCTTTTTTCATCATATCGTTCATCTGCACGTTGATCCGGCTTAAGTGTGAATACAGGCTGAACAGCCCGAATCCGTGATCCAGAATGACCGTCTTTCCATATATCCCATTGTCGCCGGTAAAAACGACCCTGCCATTGTTGGCTGCCGGAATGGGGGAATGGGCGGTTGCAGCAAGATCGATCCCCATATGATACTGATGATCCACTACCTTGTCTTTATAATGATAGCTTCTCCTGTCTGCAAATTTCGCCCTTGTGGCGGATTGGGGCAATCGCAGAAAGGCCCCTTCCCATAATATCTCCGGAGTTGTTTTCTTCGATATACGGATAAACAACTCGGTATTTTCTCTTCTCAACTGCTGATTGACCACCAGAAATTTCTCAATCCCCGATACCGGTCCGCCATTGGGTCCGGTTACTGCAAATTCCGGCATTTTCCAATTTAGAAACCGATCCGGAATATCAATTTTATCATTACGGAAATTGCCTTTTTTCAAATAATAAGTGAATCCGGCCTGAGAAATATTACCGGCTCTGTCTGTCGCCTTGACAAACAGTTGTGTATTCAAATCCTGCAGGTGGTCCAGGGCGACAAATGCCATATGGATTGAGTCATCCCGAAAATATCCGCTGATTCCGGGGAAAAAATTTTTTCCTACCGTGACACCGGTCTGGGAATCCTTTTCCGATATCCGGTATATCACAAGACCTGCACCTCCCTGACTGATATTATGCGCCTTTGTCAGCATATCAATTTCAGGTGGTTTTGTATCAATGATAAACTCTTTTTCCAGGTAGGCCTGATTTCCGTTATACCAGTTACGCCATGAATAATCCCAGGCTGCAATCCGGAGGACTGCCTTGCCGTCTCCGATGTTTAGTTTCTGCGGATCAATTTTCAGCGTAATCGGTGCTTCCTTAACCGCCCCTCCGCTGAAAAAAGACAAGGATGGGAATGCTTCATCCTGAAGAATATGTTCTTTGCCATCTTTTATCAGACCGACCCAAACCTTGCGGACGCCGCTTCCCGGATCCATGACCTTTCCGGAATATTCTGTGGCAAGACCGATATATGGGGATGGAAATTCCAATAAAATTTCGGGATTGTTCCCCTCCATCCGATGAATGAGTATCCATACGGACGGCAGAAACAGCAAAAGGCCAAAAACAACAAAAAGAAAAACTCTCGATTTTTTATTATCTGATTTCAATTCGAAAAACCCTATCATGAAAGGATTGATATAATCCCGACGACAATAACAACTTGAAATCTGCTAATCAAGGTTTTTTTCGTTTATTGACTTTTCATCCGGCAAAGGCTAAAACTCTGACAAATTTTAAAAGTCCCTTTTTTTATTCCATCACATTTTTTCAGATAATACATGGCAAAATATGGTACAAATCGGAGATATCAAAGTCGGAAAGCCTAATCCTTTATTATTGATTGCAGGTCCTTGTGTACTTGAGGATTATGATACAACATTTCAAATTGCATCGTACCTGAAAAAGCTGACCACGAAAATCGATATCCCTTTTATTTTCAAAGCATCTTATGATAAAGCCAACAGAACCTCAATCAGCTCCTTTCGTGGCCCTGGCTTAAAAGACGGTTTGGAGATTCTGAAACGCATCAAAATCGATTTGAATCTTCCGATTCTGTCGGATGTCCATTCTGTGAATGAGGTTGAATCTGTCGCAGAAATACTTGATATAATACAAATTCCGGCCTTTTTATGCCGCCAGACCGACCTGATTCTTGCTGTATCCCATACCCAAAAACCAATCAATATTAAAAAGGGACAGTTCCTCGCACCCAATGATATCCGCAATATAACAGAAAAGGCGGCCTCCACTGGAAATCGAAATATTACCATCACCGAGCGGGGAAGCATGTTTGGATACAATAATCTGGTTGTTGACTTTCGGAGCATCAAAATCATGAAAGAATCGACCGGATTTCCGGTAATTTTCGATGCCACACACAGTGTCCAGCTCCCGGGAGGTAGCGGGACAAGTTCATCCGGCCAGCGTGAATTTGCGCCGATACTCGCCAGGGCAGCTGTGGCTGCAGGCGCCGACGGAGTGTTTTTAGAGGTTTATCCGGATCCGGATAAAGCCCGCTGCGACGGTCCCAATTCCCTGCGACTCGACACACTTGAATCCTTACTCGTTACCCTGAAGGCAATTCAGGATATCATCCGGGAATAATATAGAAAATGCCCATGCCGATAACAGCCAGACTTCAACAGGTCAAACTATTGCTTCTGGACGTGGATGGTGTGCTCACGGATGGAATGATTATTTATGACGACTCCAATGTGGAAACAAAGATGTTCAATGTAAAAGACGGACTGGGTATTCGTCTGCTGATAGATAACGGCATACAGGTTGGCATTGTGACGGGAAGGTCCGCTCCTGCCTTGACACATCGGTGTAAAAATCTTGGTATTGAGATAATCTTTGACGGTATTCGTGACAAAGCGAAAGCACTGGAAAGCATTATCCGGCAAACCGGCAGGAATCCTCAGGAAATTGCATTCATGGGAGATGACCTCCCGGATCTCCCCATTATGAACCGTGTCGGGCTCGGTATTGCCGTTGCAGATGCCCATGATCATGTTCGGAATGAGGCTTTGCTGGTCACATCCGCCAATGGCGGCAAGGGAGCGGTCCGGGAAGTCAGCGAAGCTATTCTAAAAGCAAAGGGATTATGGGATAAGGTCCTGGATACATATAAATAGCCTATGCCTGTTTCTTCCCAAAAAATAAAAGCTGTTTTACTGATTCTGATTTTTCTCACTTTAGGTGCTGTTGCCTTCCTGTTCATTGGCTTTCGAATTCTATCCAACAATCCGGAAATACTGATCGATACAATGAAGGATCATGTGACGCTTTCCATTCAGAACCTGCATCAAACTGCAACAAGGGATGGAAAACAGGAATGGACGCTTGAAGCAGAATCAGCAAGCCTGGTGCAAGCCGAAAACCGTTCTCTTCTGGAGAATTTATCGATCGTTTTTTTTCTTGAAAATCAAAATAATGCCCGATTGACCGCAGACAAAGGGGTTCTGGAAAATAACACCAGCGATTTCACCGTCACCGGCAAGGTTGTTTTAACCAATCCCGATTACCAGCTGCTGACGGAAGAGCTGCACTACAATCACAAGGATCGCATACTGTTTACAACCGTACCGGCTGACATATCCGGAAAATCTATGCATTTCAGGGCTGAAAAAACTACATTTTATATATATTCTCACCAGGCCCGACTGGAAGGAAAGGTTAAAGGGACCATCCATGGCAAAATTCAATTCTAGACAAAATACATTCTCACTTTCCATAATCATTCTGATTTTATCTGTTTGTTTGTATCAAAACAGTACCGCCATGGACGGGGAAAATCAAAAAAAGTCAGAAGCCAAAACACCCATTCATATCACCAGTGATCATCTGTATATTAACAATACAACTCAAGAAGCTGAATTTAAAGGTAATGTAAAGGCCTCTCAGGAAAATACAACCATCCTTTCCGACATCCTTCAGATATTTTACAAAAAGGACAATGCTCAAAGCGGGAACCTGCCGAACGACGAACAGTCGATTCATAAAATCATCGCAACCGGGAATGTCAAAATCAATTTTGACAACCGCTATGCGGAAGCAGACCAGGCAGTGTACACAGCCGATAACAGGATTCTTGAACTGACCGGAGATAACTGTAAAGTTACAAGTGAAAACAATATGATATCCGGTAAAAAAATTATATTTCATCGAAATGACGGACGTATTTTCGTGGAAAGCGGCAAAGATCAAAAGCGAGTCGAAGCCGTGATCAGTTCAGACGAAAAAGGACTGAATTAGCCTGATTTTTAAAATACCTTCCCTTTGGATTGAACACCATAAAGCAAACGGTTTCCCGTTGAAATATCTCCGCCCTCTTTCCGGGCAAAGAGCCAACATACCGGTTTGACGCTTTGTTGACAGGGAATGAGTTTTGATAAATCCATTGATTCTGCTTTCAATCTGGATTATAACAAATACGAGTCATTCAAATGGATAAACCGGATTCGTTAATACAACCAATATTTTCATTATAAAAAATTATTGAATTACAGCTGAATGCCCACTCTGGAGCTTAAAAATCTGAAAAAAACCTATCATGGCAGACGTGTCGTTGATTCCGTAAGCATTACAGTCAATAGTGCAGATGTAGTGGGCCTGCTGGGGCCAAATGGCGCCGGTAAAACAACCACCTTTTATATGGCCGTCGGAATGATTAAGGCGGATGGCGGCAATGTTTTTATAAACCATGAGGATATTACTGATTTTCCCATGTACCAGAGGGCCAGAAAAGGAATCGGCTATCTTCCACAGGAGATATCCATATTCAAAAAACTGACCGTAATAGAGAATGTTATGGCTATTCTTGAAATTCTCCCCATACCGGAATCGGAACGGGAGTTACGGGCAACCACCCTCCTTGAGGAACTGGGCATTAGGCACCTTTCAGACAGTTGCGCAAGCGTTTTATCCGGCGGCGAAAGACGACGACTTGAAATAACAAGGGTCCTGGCCACAAAACCTTCATTCATCCTTCTGGATGAACCGTTCGCCGGCATAGATCCGTTGGCGATTATCGATATTCAAAAGATTATCAGGCAGTTAACAAAACGTGGAATTGGGATCTTAATTTCAGATCACAATGTCAGAGAGACACTTGGTGTTTGTGACAAGGCTTTTATCCTGAATAACGGCAAGGTGATCGAATCCGGCAATCCGGAAAAAATTGCTTCCAGCAAAACAGCCCGTGAAATTTATCTGGGCGAGGAGTTTAAACTCTAATAAAGCATGGCACTTGAATTACGACAACAACTCAAACTGACGCAACAGCTGATCATGACTCCTCAGCTGCAGATGGCGATCAAACTTCTCCAGTTATCCCGGCTTGAAATGGTTGATATGATCAGTCAGGAGCTGGAAAATAACCCGGCACTGGAAGAATTTCAGGATCCGCCGGAGGAGAATCCCGCTGAAAAACAGGCTGAATTATCCAGTATCGATACCAATACAAGTGAGTTGAAAGAAGTCCGCGTTGAAGAAAACATCCAAAGCGATATCGATTGGACCAACTACCTGGATGAATACAACACGCCCGGCAGGACCAATTATGAAACAGAAAGAAGAGAAACCCCTGCCTACGAAACTTTCATTTCCAGCAAAAAATCGTTAAAAGATCATTTGTTATGGCAGCTATTAATGATCCTGCCGAACGATGTTGAAGAACAGGTTGGAAGCCTGATTATCGGGAATCTGAATCGCGATGGTTATCTTGAAATCAGTGTCGAAGAGATTGCGGAAACAAGCAAGCAACCAGTCGGAATGGTAGAACATATCTTAAAAATGCTCCAAACGTTCGACCCGATTGGCGTTTGCGCCAGAGATCTGAAAGAGTGCCTGCTGATCCAGGCCAGACATCTGGGGCTGGATGACTCGACTGTTGTTGAAATCATCAAAAATCATATCAAGCATCTGGAAAACAAAAACTACAAGGCCATCTGCAAAGCGCTGAAAATCAACATCAGAGAAGTCATTTCCGCGGTAAACGTCATTAAGATGCTGGAACCCAAACCCGGACGCGAGTATTCCGATGACGAACCCCAATACATCAGTCCAGACATCTATGTTTACAAGTATGAAGATGAATTTGTCATTATTCTCAATGATGATGGGATGCCCAAATTGCGAATCAACCCCTACTATAAAAAAGCCGTCAGTCGGGGTGAAAAAATTGAGAGTAAAACAAAAGATTATCTTCAAGATAAAATGAGATCCGCTGCCTGGCTGATCAGAAGTATTCACCAGCGCCAGAAAACCATCTATAAGGTGATGGAAAGCATTTTGCGATTTCAGAAAGACTTTTTTGAAAAAGGGATCTCACACCTGAAACCAATGGTTCTGCGGGACGTCGCCCAGGATATCGAAATGCACGAGTCAACGATCAGTCGGGTTACGACGAACAAATATGCGTATACCCCGCAGGGCATATTCGAACTCAAGTATTTTTTCAACAGCTCCATCAGCCGTGTGCATGGCGACGCAATCGCATCTACCAGCGTACAGGACAAAATACGTAAGCTCATTGAATCCGAGGATACAAGGAAACCGTATAGCGATGATAAAATTGCAAAACTATTAAAGGAGGCAAATATTGACATTGCACGAAGAACTGTTGCCAAGTACCGAGAAATGTTAGGAGTACTATCTTCCAATAAACGTAAACAATATTAGGGAGGTACTATGCAGACATCTGTAACCTTTAAGAACATTGATTCTTCCGACCATTTAAAATCTTTTATTCAGGATAAACTGAACAGATTAGATAAACTCCTTGATAATCCGGCTGAAGCAAATGTCGTGCTATCCGTTGAAAAATTCCGCCATATCGCTGAAATCAGTTTGTCCGGAGACCGATTAAATATCGTCGGGAAGGAAGAAACAAATGACATGTATTCAGCCATTGATATGGTTCTGGATAAACTGGAAACCCAGTTAAAAAAAAATAAACAGAAAATCAAAAAAAGAAGACCGACATCCAGGAAAAAAAATAAAGGGTTTGATTCTCCGGACATGCAATATATGGAGGAAGATATCCCCCGAAAAGTAAAAATCCAGAATATCGAATATAAACCAATGGATGTAGAAGAGGCCGTCATGCAAATGGACTTGGTTGATGATCATTTTTTTGTTTTTACAAATGCCAGAACAGATCGTGTGAACGTGCTTTATCGTAGATCAGACGGAGATTACGGTCTGATTCAACCAAATCGGATCTAATCCGGATATAACTGCTGGTGAGGATACATGAAAATCCTTGAAGTTTTACATAAAGAAACCATTCTAACCGATCTGAAATCAACAGATAAGAAAGGAGTGTTAGAAGAGCTGGTTTTACCGGTCGCGAAAATGACCGGTATTGATCATGAAAAGCTGGTCCGTATTCTAATGGAAAGAGAAAGATTGGGCAGCACCGGTATTGACGGCGGCATTGGTATTCCGCATGGCAAACTCAAAGAACTGGATTCGCTCATTGTCGGTTTTGGATTGAGTAAAAAAGGGGTTAACTTTGAATCCATGGATGGCAGGCCGACCCATATCTTTTTCCTGCTTTTCACACCGGAAAATTCGACAGGACTTCATTTAAAACTGCTGGCACGGATTTCCCGGTTTTTAAAAAATGAAGACTTCAAAGAAAAACTGCGAAATATTTCTTCAGTCGATGATGTCATTTCAATTATTGAAGAGGACGATGAAGATTTTTAACCGGACCGCAAGGTCATCCTGTCTGTTTCATTAAAACTGATTTTTTGTATTTAAACAAGGGGAGTTATGAATTCATAACTCCCCCTCCCCTTATGTGATATCGGGGAACATCTCCCGGGTTTTTTCAGTGTGGATATAAAAAAAAATATAACCATTATTTCAGGACTTTCCGGATCAGGAAAAAGCACCGCCATTGCCGCATTTGAAGATGCCGGTTTCTATTGTGTCGACAACATGCCGGTTGCGCTTTTACCACAATTTATAGAGCTTCCTCTCAATCATTCTCCGGAAATATCCGGCATTGTATTTGGAATGGATCTTCGGGACAGGGGATTTATTACAGCCTATCAAAACGTATTTCAAAAACTGACTTCGGATGGGCATACGATGCACATCCTGTTTCTCGAAGCAAGTGACGAAATTCTGAGGAGACGTTACAGCCAGACCAGAAGACAGCATCCTCTTTCTTCCCATAAAACAATTTCAGACGGCATCCACGATGAAAGGGAACAGCTCCAAAATCTGAGAAAACAGGCCCGGAAAATTATTGACACTTCCGCCCTGAATATCCATGAGCTAAAAGCCGTTATTTTTAAATATATCCATGAAAATATTACCATCAGCACCATGCAGACCCACATCATGTCTTTTGGATTCAAGTACGGCATCCCAAAGGATTCCGATCTCATCATCGATGTCCGTTTTTTAAAGAATCCATATTTTATACCGGAACTTAAGCCATATGATGGGGAAAATGAAGCGGTTAAAAATTTTGTGCTGGATACGGAAGAGGCCAAAACTTTTTTAAAAAAGTATATGGATTTGCTTGACTATTTACTTCCTTTGTATGAAAAGGAGGGGAAAGCATATCTGACCTTATCGTTCGGGTGCACAGGCGGCAGACATCGAAGTGTTACCATCGCCCAAAAGTTTTATGAACACCTTAAACTCCAAGGCAGACAGGTCTCAATTACACATCGTGATAAAGGAGATTAGTTTTAAAACCCCATTCGGCTCTGTTTATGAGATTTCATAAAAACTCCTGATATTTCATCCAACTCCCGATGAATCGGGAATCAAATTATCAGCAAGAGGATTCATGATCGGTATTGTTATTGCGACACACTGTAAGCTTGGAGACGCCTTGATCGATGCTGCCGAATTCATTCTCGGGAATCGACCGGAAGGCGTTGTTTCCATATCCATTGATTTAAAAGATAACCCGAAAAAGTTATTAGATAAAATTTCTGTCGGGATCAAAAAGGTTCACCAGAACCAAGGCGTGCTGATTCTTACGGATATGTTTGGCGGAACGCCGTCCAACCTGAGCTACTCTTTTCTGGAAGAAGGACGCGTAGAAGTATTGTCCGGGGTCAATCTCCCGATTTTAATCAAAGCGCTGCGACTGCGCACGGAGATGAACCTTAGCGAAATCGCAAGCGCTCTGGAAGAGTTCGGGAAGAAAAGCATATCCCTTGCCAGCGGAATATTAAAGGGACAGAGCCGGAGCTAATCGATTGGAATCCTGGCGTATCATGCCCATTACGGAAGAAGATATCGATCAAATTATTGAAATAGAAAATGATCTTTTCCAAAAACCCTGGAGCCGGACTTCTTGTTTACATGAATTGACCTGCGAGGGATCGTACAACTTCGGCATTGCGTTTACCGATCCGGACCGACCGTCGCAGTTCATTGCATATATCTTTTTTCGCATCATCATGGATGAAATGCATCTTTTCAGAATCGGTGTGGCTCAAAAATGGCAAAAGAAAGGCTTTGCAACCTATTTGTTTCAGCAAAGCATCCAAATTGCATCTGAAAAAGGTGCTGATACGGTTTATCTTGAAGTACGGGCTTCAAACACGCCGGCGATTTCACTGTATCATAAACTGGGTTTCCGGCTCATCGGCAAACGGCCCCGGTACTATCCGGAAACCAATGAAGATGCTCTTGTGCTGATGAAACAGATCGATCTTACATTTTCACAATCATCTGCCCAAATTATGCCCGGGCAATCATAGCAATTCTAAAAAAAATAATCGGTGACAGACAATTCAATTCTTGCAGTCAATTTATTCAAAGGAGGAAAAAGATGACGATCAAATTAGCAATCAATGGTTTTGGGAGAATCGGCCGGATCGTATTCCGGGCAGCAATGGAGCGTTCCGATATCGAAGTTGTTGCGATCAATGACCTGACAGACCCGGAAACCCTGGCACACCTTCTAACCTATGACTCGGTTCACGGCACCCTGGAAAATAATATTTCCGCAAAGGATGATGCGATTATCATTGACGGCAAATCCGTTGCCGTGACTTCCATAAAAGATCCTGCGAATCTTCGCTGGCGCGAGTTTGATGTTGATGTTGTTGCGGAATGTACCGGACTGTTCCGGGATCGTGAATCCGCCGGTAAACATCTGGCGGCAGGTGCCCGCAAGGTCATCATTTCCGCGCCGGCTTCCGATCCGGATGTTACAATCGTAATGGGCGTTAACTCGACGCAATACGACCCCAGACAACATAATATCATCTCCAACGCATCCTGCACCACAAACTGCCTGGCCCCCATTGCCAAGGTTCTTCTGGAAAACTTCGGAATCAAATGCGGTCTGATGACAACCGTTCATTCCTATACAGGTGACCAGCGGCTTCTCGACTTTCCGCACAAAGACCTGAGAAGGGCAAGGGCGGCGGCGCTTTCGATGATCCCGACAACCACCGGTGCGGCCAAGGCCGTAGCGCTGGTTCTTCCGGAGCTGAAGGGAAAATTGAACGGCCTGGCGATTCGTGTTCCCACCCCGAACGTATCCATTGTCGACCTGGTCGTCACCATTGAAAAATCCGGAATAACGGTTTCAGATATCAATGCGGCAATGCAGGAGGCATCTGAAAAATCACTTGCAGGCATTCTGGGCTACAGCGACAAGCCACTGGTTTCATCCGATTTTAACGGCGTGCCCTTATCCTCCATCGTGGATGGGCCGACCACCTATGTCCTGAGTGACATGGTTAAGGTACTTTCCTGGTATGACAATGAAACCGGTTATTCCAATCGCCTTGTGGATCTGGCAGTCATGATCGGCTTACAGCTCTGATCGGCAAACAGGAAATAGCCGGTATCAGTATAATGAATTGTGAAGATGATCCGAATACAATACCTGAAACCGTGGAGAAGCAAACATGGTTTCAGGTATTTTTCCTGAAAAATTGAAGATGATCTATGACAAGGAGAAATGGAATGAGAACGAGAAGACCCTTGATTGCCGGAAACTGGAAAATGTTCAAAACCTGCGCAGAGGCGGTTGAGGCTGCGTCACGGCTTGTCGATTTATCTTCCGATGCAAACCATACCGATATCATGATTGCGCCCACGTTTACCTCTCTTGCACTGGTTTCCGAAAAAATAGCCGGATCCAATGTCGGACTGGGTGCCCAGAACCTTTTCTGGGAATCACAGGGCGCCTTTACCGGTGAAATTTCCGCGCAAATGCTTGTATCTGCGGGATGCCGTTATGTGATTATCGGCCACTCCGAGCGGCGTCAGCTTTTTGGTGAGACAGATGAATCCGTCAACAAAAAGATCAACGCGGCCATTCAATCCGAACTGATACCGGTCATGTGTATCGGCGAGACGGAATCGCAAAGGGATGCCGACAAAACATTTTCTGTTCTTGACAAACAGGTCCAAATGGGGTTAGAAGGATTTTCTTCAGGGGACCTGGGTTCTCTGGTGATCGCCTATGAACCTGTCTGGGCTATCGGAACAGGCAAAACCGCCACGAGCAATCAGGCACAGGAGGTTCACCGGTTTTTGCGGTCTCTGATTGAAAAAAAGTTTGACAAAAACCTTGCCGAGTCCATCAGGATATTATATGGAGGTAGCGTCAAACCGGGCAATGTCGCAGAATTGATGTCCATGCCGGATATTGACGGAGCGCTGGTTGGCGGTGCAAGTCTGGATCCTGAAGTATTCAGCAAAATTATACACTTTTAGTCAAAAGGCGTATTGGGAATCCTATGGAAATCTTAATCATCACACTGCATGTTATCGTGTGCCTGGCACTGATCATGATCGTGCTGCTTCAAACCGGTAAGGGTGCGGATATGGGTGCTGCCTTTGGCGGCGGCGGAAGCCAGACCCTTTTCGGCAGCACAGGAGCGAGCACCTTCCTAAGCAAGGCAACGACATTTGCAGCCATCATATTCATGCTGACCTGTTTTACCCTGGCTTATATATCCGCCAATCGCGAATCCACTTCCATCATGGAAGATGTCAAAACAAAGGTTGAACAGACCGCACCCATGCAGGCATCACCGGACCAGACCACAACACCGGCGGCAGCTGCCAAGACAGGAGACCCTCAGGCATCGGAATAAAAAACGCACGCTGTGCCGAAGTGGTGGAATTGGTAGACACGCTATCTTGAGGGGGTAGTGGTAACAACCGTGCCGGTTCAAGTCCGGCCTTCGGCACCATCCAAAAAATAAAGGGCTTGCAGAAAACAAAATCTGTAAGCCCTTTTTTATTTCCGACTTTACAAGCTACCGGGTCCAAACCAATTCAACTTGTTGGATTCATAATGTTCTTGACATCCGGATGCCCTTTGCATATAGTCAGGAACAAATAAGACAAATTCTTATCACTCGCCTGAAACCTGTTTCAACATTTATTATTGATTATTGAATGTCTGACCAGGCTATTGTCCTGTTGGTTTACACGTCGGAACCAAAAGTTAAGCTCGGTTAAATGTATTTTACATACCATTTAAAGGAGGACAAGATGAAGCGTTTATCCATGTTGATGATCATGATGTTTACAGTTGGAATTCTGGCCGGTAATCTGTTTGCGGATGATACCCTGGAATTGAGCATTCCTCTTCCTCTTACCGGATCACAGGCAAAATTCGGTGAAATGGAAAAATACTCCTATATCATTGCGGCAGATGAAATCAATGCCAGGGGCGGAATCAAAGGTAAAAAAATAGTCCTTTCCTTTGAAGACGGACAGGGCAAACCCGAGGTATCCAGGTCTATTGTCGAAAAGCTGATCGATGTCGATAAACAGCAGGTCATTATCGGTGATTACAGCTCGGCATGTTCAAAGGCCATTGCTGCTGTTGCCAATGAAAGAAAGGTTCCCTACCTTGTTGTAACCGGCGCTGATGACGCCATCACCCAGCAGAATTATGATTATGTATTCCGCATGAATCCCAGCAACGCATATTATGCCGCAGGACTGATTTCATTTTTAAAACAAGTCGTTAAACCCGTATCTATCGCCATATTATATGAAAGCTCGGATTTCGGGACCTCCGGCGCAAATGATATGGAAAAACAGGCGTTGGAAATGGGCATGAAAGTCCTTGTGAAAGAAAAATATGAAAAGGGCGCGGTTGATTTCAAGCCCATTTTGACCAGGGTCAAGGCTGAAAAACCGGATGTTATCTATATGGTATCCTATGTCATGGATGCCTCCCTTTTGATGAAGCAGTTGAAGGAACTCAGAATCGATGCAAAACTGTTTGCAGGCGGCGCGGCCGGCTTCGCCATTCCGGAATTTGTCAATAATGCAAAAGATGCTGCCGAATATGTTGTTACAGCTACACTTTGGAGCCCCCAGGCCAAATATCCGGGAGCCAAAGAATTTGCTGAAAAATATAAATCAAAATACGGCGATTATCCTTCCTATCACGGTGCGGAGGCTTATTCCGCAATCTATATTCTGGAGGATGTTCTGAAACGGGCAAAAACCTGGAATGCTGAGGATATCCGTGCCGCCATGAAAGCCACCGATATGGTAACCGCCTTTGGCCCCATCAAATTTGAGGACAAGGCCGGTTATCAGAACCAGAACTTCATGGATACCCTTGTCATGCAGGTTATTAAAGGAAACCACGAGACAATCTGGCCGGAATCCTATGCAAGTGCAAAATATCTTTTTCCGATTCCGTCATGGAGAAGCAGGAAATAACCATTATTGAAAAAGAAAAGGGGTCGCCGTGATACCACTTGAAGGTTTTCTGCAGACTCTTATTGCCGGTATTCTGCTGGGCGGTCTTTATGCATTGATCGGCATCGGCATGACGCTCATCATGGGGGTTATGAAAATAATCAATCTTGCTCATGGCGAGCTGATGATGGTTGGGATGTACATCGCATTCTGGATGTTCGAGCTTTTCAAAATCGACCCCTATCTTTCCATTTTTGTAGCGGTTCCTGCTCTTTTTTTCCTGGGAATTGCCTTGCAGAAGTTTCTGATCAACCCGGTGTTGAAGGTCGATTCCATATTACCCGAAAACCAAGTCATACTGACCGTCGGCATTGGAATGGTTCTGGCCAATCTGGCAACCATATTTTTTAAATCGGATTATCGTTCCACACCCGTAGATTATGGCACAAGCGCCTGGTATCTCTCCGATTACTGGATCGATACGCCCCTGGATCTGTCGCTTTCCGTTCCGTGGACCGTATCTTTTCTGTTTGCCGTCTTTATTACGATTTCACTCTGGTTTTTCCTGTCCAAAACAGATATGGGAAAATCAATCCGGGCAACGGCCCAGGATCTTGATGCAGCGCTTATTATGGGGGTCAATGTCAAACTGATGCGTGTTGTCACCTTTGGCATCGGAGCCGGCCTTGTCGGTGCTGCCGGTTGTCTGTTTATCCCCATATACTACCTGTATCCTTCGCTGGGAGGGCAATTCACCCTGATTGCGTTTGTCATCACCATCCTTGGCGGTCTCGGCTCAACAATAGGCGCAATCATCGGCGGACTCATCCTCGGCATTTTTGAATCCATGACCGCAACCTATATCGGCATGGGATGGGCGCCTGTAGGACGGTTTGTCATCTTTATCGCCGCCCTGATCTTTCTGCCCGGAGGCGTGGCATCACTATTGAAACGGCAGAGGTTCGGAAAATGAAAAAATACTTGCCGCTTATCATACTGGCCATTCTTTCGATCCTCCCGCTCATCGGATTGAGTTCTTATGCCATGCACATTCTGATTCTGGTGATCATGTGGGCCGCCATCGGAATGGCATGGAATCTTCTCGGCGGATATTGCGGTCAGGTCTCATTCGGCCATGCTGCTTATTTCGGGGTGGGGGCTTATACATCCGGCATTCTTTATTACAAGCTCGGCATATCCCCATGGTGGGGAATGCCCCTCAGCATTGTGGTTGTCTCCCTTTTCTCCCTGGTGCTCGGCTTTATCGTCCTCAGGTTACGGGGGCCGTTTTTTGCACTTGCAACCCTTGCCATGGGTGAGGTGATGCGGGTTACCACGGAAAACATCGGGTGGCTGACCGGAGGAACCCTCGGAATCCTGATCCAGAAAAGAACCTGGGTTTCAAAATTCGGCTATTACTACATTATTCTTCTTGTCGCTGCCGGAACCTTTTTCCTGATCAAAAAGCTGATCGAATCCAAACTGGGATATTATTTTGTCGCCATACGGGAAGACCAGGATGCAGCCGAATCCCTCGGCATCAATACAACCCTCTATAAAACCATTGCTCTCTGCCTAAGCGGAGCCCTGACCGGAATAGCGGGCGCCTTTTATACAAACTATATGGGATATATCGACCCGCATGTTGTTTTCGCCCTTCACGACATCTCCATCGTGACCATCATGATCGTCATGGTAGGAGGCGTCGCCACATACTGGGGGCCGCTCGTCGGGGCAATCATCATGGTTTTTCTCGCCGAACTCATCCGGACAATACCCGGTCTGGGAGCGGCTCATCAGACGCTCTTCGGGATACTGCTGATCGTGATCATTATCTTCCTTCCCAATGGCATAGTCGGTGATTTTGCTAAAATCAAAAAGATTTTTAAACAGGAGGCCCCCCGCAATGAGCTTAATTGAAGTGATCAATGTCTCTAAGCACTTTGGAGGGCTTGCGGCCATAAAAAATGTTTCATTCAACATCAATCCCGGAGAGATACTCGGACTGATCGGACCTAACGGAGCCGGAAAGACAACCCTTTTTAATGTGGTAAACGGTTTTTTCCCTCCGACAAAAGGTGAAATAATGTTCAAGGGCAAGCGGATTTCCCATCTTCAGCCGCATGAAATCTGCAAGCTCGGCATTGCCAGAACCTTTCAGGTAGTAAAACCCCTTCAGCGGATGAGCGTTCTTGACAATGTTGTGGCATCGGCATTTTTAAGGGCAAAGAACAAAACCGAAGCGATCCGGATCGCTCAAGAGACACTGAAGTTTACAGGTCTATATAATGATAAGGAAGTCATTTCGAAAGGGCTTCCTCTGGGAAAACGCAAAAAGCTCGAGATTGCCAGAGCTCTTGCAACACAGCCCGAGGTGATTCTCCTGGATGAATCCTTTGCCGGACTGAACCATTCCGAGCTGAATGAATCCATTGAGATCATCAAAAAAATCAAGGAGCGCGGGATCACGATCATGATCATAGAGCACCACATGAAGGTGATCATGGCCATTTCCGACAGGATCGTTGTAATCAACTATGGCGAAAAAATCGCTGAGGGTACTTCCCAGGAGATTCGAAACAACCCGCTTGTCATTGAAGCCTATCTCGGAGATGCGAAAAGTGCTTGAAATCAAAAATATCGATGTCTGCTACGGTGATGTCCAGGTTGTCTGGGATGTGTCCTTTGATGTGAAAAAGGGAGAGGTCGTTGCCCTCGTAGGAGCAAACGGAGCCGGGAAATCAACCAATCTCAAAACGATTTCCGGCATCCTCAGGCCTAAAAAAGGCCATATTGTTTTTGAAGGCAATCCCATTCATACGGTTGAGCCTTTCCGGCTGAACGAAATCGGAATAGCCCATGTACCGGAAGCAAGACGGCTTTTTGTCGAAATGACCGTTGACGAAAACCTGGATATGGGATCGCTCAAGGGGGCAGCGAAAAAAGAGCGGGAAAAATCCCGGGAAATGGTTTTTGATCTTTTCCCGCGGCTCAAGGAGCGCAGAAAACAGCTTACCGGCACCCTGAGCGGAGGAGAGCAGCAGATGGCGGCTGTGGCCAGGGGCCTGATGTCAAAGCCGCGCCTTCTGATGTTTGACGAGCCCTCCCTTGGCCTTTCCCCCATTCTGGTCCGCGAAATATTCAATGTCATTAAAAAAATCAGGAAAGAAGGGGTAACCGTCCTGATTGTCGAACAGAATGTCCAGCAGACCCTCTCATTGGCCGACAGGGCCTATGTCCTCGAAAACGGAAGAATAACCTTGTCCGGCACAGGCCGGGAGCTCCTGGTTAACGACCATGTAAAGACAGCTTATCTTGGAGTATAGAAAATTACGCTTCAGGTCTGCCTCAGGAAACCAATAACAAAGGCGCCAAAGCATTCCTTATCCTAATTTCTTCCATATACCCGTGGCCGGTCAAACCGGAAAAAATTATCCTTTTCCTCCAGTTCGATGGTCTTGGCTTCGTGTTTGAAATGTTTTTCGCGAAGCTCCTTTAAGCGGGTTTCGAGATCTTCCCCTTCAAGCTCTGCTGCTGCCTGTTCGCGCTCTTCCATGTAGGCCAGGCCTTTTTCCCAGCGATGATTCCGATATTCATCCATCTGCTCCAGTCTTTCGATCTGGTCCGGGGAAAAACCCATTTCCTGACGAATCCGGTTGATTTCAAGTTTGCGCTGCTCCGGCTCCAATCCCTTTAATTCATTCTGGACGGAATCAATGCCGAAAAACACCTTGGCCAGCATATCCTTATTCTGCAATACATAAGCTTCCGGAGAATTCTGATAAGCCTCCTGAAGGGATGTCTTATAGAGATCCAGTTTTTCGTGAATGGGAATGTCGTCGGATTTGTCCAGAAAGTCCAGTGCATCGCGTACATTCTGTTTCCGTTTTTCATAGGCCAGGACCTCATCGGACCAGATTTCGTCGGCATCGTCCCCGAACAGTTCCTTTCTTTTTTCCCATAACAGACCCTGTTTTTCTATGCTGCTCATCCCGGACAGACGGGCTGCGTTTTCCTCCAGCCAGAGCTGATACTGCTCCAGCTTTTTCAGAACCTTCATGATCTCGTCTGCCAGATCCGGGAAAGCCCGTTTGAGGATATTATAAAATCGGGTTTCCCCATCTTCGGGAAAAAGCCGCATAATGAATTTCCTGACCTTCAGCAATATGACCTGGGTGCTTTTTTCGGAAATCGTCTTTCCGTAAAATGTTCTTAATTCATTGACCAGCCGATCTTCGACGGATTGACCGGCCTGCGCCTGCTCGGGATTTTTTTCGGAAATGGATTGCTGTTGCGGCTGGACCGCAGTGGGGCGGTCATTCAAGGCTGACAATGATGACAACCGGCCTCCCGGTTCTGCGAGCAGATAATAGCAGAATCCGGTTGCCGACAGAAAAACCGCACTGATTATCATCCACCACTTCGCCTTCCCTTTCCATGGCAATTTCATCGATCTTCTCCAACATCTGTGCTGTGGATCATCAGAATCATTTTTTTCTTCCAAAAGGACCGGAAGAAAAGGTTCTTCCAGTATATCAATATCGGTTCTTTTCCTGAAGGGGTCAAAGAAAAGGGGGCATGGAAAACATTTTATCCCTTATGCCCCCTTTTCTTTCATGGGTCATATAAAACGAACGGCCGAAACAAATACAATTCCGTTTACAGCAGCGGTGCCAGAACCGGCCATATCAGGTTGGCCAGTTTCTGCGAACCGGATGTTGTGGGATGGATGGCATCGGATTTGATATCGCTGTCTCTGATCGTGGATCGTGGATCAATGAACCGGCAGTCTACAGATGAATTCTGACAGGCCAGTGCCAGTTTCGCATCACCATAATCAATGGCTTCTTCCAGATCGTCAAGCTGCAGCAGTAATGTATTTTTAGTGTAGTAATACCCCTGATAGATTACATGATCCACGCCGTCGGCATGCATGTCATTCAGCAGATTCACACAGTCAACATAAATGTCGTCGATAAAATTTTTGCAGCTGCTGGAAAGGCGTCCCCACTCATACCACTGGGTTTTGCAATCATAAGGATCGAATGCGATTGCCGGGAGCAGAATGTCATTTCCGCCGCCGTCCATAATAATGATGTCAATATTGGGATTATCGCCTTTGGCAATATCATATTGACTGTACAAAGAGGGCGCCAGAACGCCTCCGGTCAATTCTGCCCCGGAAACGGCATAGCGGCGAAATGTCTGACCTGCATAGGAGTGTAAAAAGTCATTAATCTCGCCTGAAAGTGCGAATATGGAATCACCAATATTCACAACCTGGTTGTTGCCTGCATTGGTGATCCAGGGAACACTGGCAACAAATCCGCATCCGATCATAGCCGTAATAAACAAGGATACGGCAGTCAATTTAACTATTGAATTTCTTTTCGATACAGTGCGTTTCACGTTTTTTACCTCCTTTGCTAAAACAGGTTGATATTAAAAAAAACAATGTTTATTCACATAAACATATATTTCCGAATTCCGCCAAAAAATCAATATGAAATTTGCATCCGGATGATTCAAAAGAGTGACCCTCTTCAAAACAGAAAAATTCCAGACTGGAAACCGCTCATGGCGCTTTTTTTCATTTCATGATAGTCTTGCCGCGCAAGATGTATGGCAATCGAGAGCGTATCAAAAAAAATAAACCAATAATCCTGGATATGAAAAAAAACATTCCTTCCCAAATAAGAAACAATCTTCTCCAATGGTATTGGAAAAACGACCGGAATCTGCCCTGGCGACAAACCAAAGACCCTTATCGTGTCTGGATATCCGAAGTAATGCTCCAGCAAACCAGAATCGAAGCCGTGATCCCGTATTTTATGAGATTTATCGAAAGATTTCCGGATCTGAAAAGCCTTGCCGAATCTGATCTGCAATCGGTTTTAAAGTTATGGGAAGGTCTTGGATATTATGCCAGGGCACGCAACATGCTCAAGGCGGCAAAGATCATTTGCGACCAATACCAGGGACGGCTGCCCGAAACCCGGGATGAACTTCTTCTGCTGCCCGGAGTCGGAGAATATATTTCCGCAGCCGTCGCCGGCATCAGCTTTCACATCCCTGTTGCCGTCATTGACGGGAATGTCAAACGGATACTCGCCAGATTGTTTGCTGACCCGACACCGATCAACGACACGTCGGCAAAAAGGCACTTTGAGAGTCATGCGGAAAAGCTTCTGGATCGCGAAAACCCCGGAGATTATAACCAGGCGGTCATGGAACTCGGCCAGATGATCTGTAAACCCCGGAATCCGGTTTGCACGGATTGCCCGATTCAGCAATATTGTGAAGCTTTCAAAAAAAAACGGATACCCCAATACCCCCAAAAAATTTCAAAAAAATCCATCCCCCTTAAACAGATGATCTACGCAATGATTTTAAAAGATGGAAAGTACTTGCTCTTAAAGAGACCGGCAAACGGTCTTTTGGGAGGTCTCTGGGAAATTCCGGGTGGGGAGCTTCATCAAAAAACACGCCTGAAAAAACAACTGGCAGACATTGTACTGAGCCAGACAGGAATCCGGATTGAGGTGAAACGGAAACTCGGAATCTTCAGCCACGCCTATACCCATTTTAAACTAGATGCCATTGTTTATCTGTGTGGATGCAAATCCGGAGAGATATGTTTGAACGGTCCTGCAGAACATCGATGGATTCTGCCGGAAGAGATCCCTCATTACCCATGCCACAAACTGATTCACAAAATGGTTCCCATGCTGCACGAAGCTGCCGCCAAATGGGTTCGTGCCTTATGAAAAAATCCCCGGAATCGGCGTTACGGTTATCATTATTAAAGACAACAGGGTCCTGGAGAGAAAAAGAAAAAAAAGGGCATCTCTTCTTGTATGAAGAAATGCCCTTATGTTTTTTTAAAGATAAAAACTAAACTACGCTGACATTGACAGCGGCTGGTCCTTTTTTACCCTGCTCAATGTCAAAGGTAACACGGTCGCCTTCATTCAGCGTTCTAAAACCATTTGAATTGATCCCTGAATGATGAACGAATACATCCGGACCATCTTCGGGTTCGATAAAACCATAACCTTTGCTGCTGTTAAACCATTTAACGATTCCATTAGCCATTGTGATACACCCTCCTTTTAAAATTTCTCATTGTTCCAGACTTCAGGTGCCACTTTGACAAATGGATCTACCCTTTAGAACGAAACCGATTCGCACACCAAGCGAATCCTTTTTTTGATTGGAGCTAACCATATCATATTTTCACAAAAAAACAATCACATTTTACAGTGTATTAAAAAAAGGATATCTGGTATAAAACGAAAATCAATGGCGACGGGAAAAAGAAATGAAAATCCTTCTGACAAATGATGATGGGATACTGGCAAAAGGCCTTTTGGCTGTACACAAAACCTTTGCCCGGAAACACCGGGTATACGTAATTGCACCGGACCGTGAAAAAAGCGCAGTCGGACACGGCATTACACTGAACATGCCCATCCGGGCAAAAAAAGTCATGCTCAACAACGATGATTGGGGCTATGCCGTCAGCGGCACCCCGGCAGACTGCATCAAACTCGGTATCCTGGAGCTTCTTCCCCAAAAGCCGGATCTGGTGATTTCCGGAATCAATCCGGGCGCGAACACCGGTGTAAACATCAACTACTCCGGTACGGTGGCCGCTGCCAGAGAAGCGTGTCTGTACGGGATTCCATCCATTGCCGTTTCCACACAAGGGCATGAGCCCATGTATTTTTCCGATATTGCCATGATGATGCTCAGGCTGATTGAAGAAGTGGCCTTTACCCGCCTCCCCAACGGCACCTTTTTCAACATCAACGTTCCGGATCTGCCGATCTCTCAGATTGCAGGCATCCGCATTTCCCATCAGGATGTTACCTTTTGCAGGGAATATATTGACAAAAAAACAGACCCTCGAAACCAGACGTACTACTGGCATGGAGCGGAATCGAAAAACGGTGACGGACCGCCAAACGCAGACACCACCATACTGAATAAAAAATACGTTTCCATTACACCGATCAAGTGTGATATGACGGACTACGATTTGATCCGAGAGCTGCAAATGCTGGAAACATTAAGCCTGATAACGGAATAAGGAAGACATGTTTATTACACTGGAGGGGATAGAGGGTTCCGGGAAAACAACCCAACTACATCATATCGTAAATTTTTTACAGAAAAACGGACACCCCTGCATCACCACCAGAGAGCCCGGCGGAACTGAAATCGGCAGGCAGATCCGAACAATTCTCCTGAATCCGGAGAACAACGATCTTGATCCGCTGGCAGAACTTCTCCTGTATTCTGCCGATCGAGCCCAGCACATCAAGTCAATCATCAAACCTAACCTGCTTGCCGGTAAAACCGTTATTTGTGATCGATTCTTTGACGCCACAACAGTATATCAGGGTTTTGCCCGGGGTCTGGACATGAAACTGATCCATACACTGCATCAGATTGTATTGGGCTCCATGAAACCGGATCTGACGCTCCTATTTGATCTGCCGGTTGAAATCGGGCTGGGCAGGGCATGGGAATCCCTCGGTAATGGTTCAAGATCAACCCACGAAAGCCGATTTGAAAAAGAAAGCTTGATCTTTCATGAAAAAATCAGAGCCGGATATCTCACTCTCGCCAGGCAAGAGCCGGACCGTTTCCAAATCATTAACGCCGCCAATGATGAAAAAAAGGTACGAGAAGAAATTATCCATATCTTAACCCATAACCTGAAAAAAAATCTGAAGCATCATGATGTCAATGTTTCACAGGACATCTGATCCAAGATCTGAATATCGGAGATTCAACCAATGAATGCAATTTATTTTCCATTTACGTATATTTCAGAACAAAGGGCAAAAACAGTTGCCGCCTTCTTCCAGCCGCTTACAGTCTATCTGCCGACAGCAAGGAACGTCCCACCGATAATGAAAACACTTTCAGCACAGGGGATACTCGACATCCGAACCCCCATTGAAAAAGATGAAGAAAAGCTGCTGGCGGCCAATAAAGACTATATCAATTGGGGATATACACATAATAAAAGTATTATATCGTCATTAAAACATCGCCCGGTAACCCCTTATCTCTTCGATGATTCATGGACGATTCAAATCAAGACCGATATCCAGAAAAAATTCAAAAAAGAAACCGTTTCAGAATCCGACCATGATTTTACAGCACGGCTGTTTCTATTGATCACCCAGGATCATGACAAACATCATCATGAAATGACGCAGGATGTTCAATCGATTGAAAAAATGGAAGAGTCTCTGTTTCAAAACCTCAGGGCGGATGAATTTCAGACAATCCCGGAAGAGTCTGAACCGTTGTCACCCGGATTGCAGGATCCGGGCAGCTATATGACCAAGGAAAGGCTGTCTTCATGGTACGCCTTAATGAAGCATGATCATACCCCTCCTTCCCATTTTTTTATCACCAGTTCCTCGAGTGTATGGGAATACCTGATTGATGTTTCAACGGATGCTCCAATGGTCGCGGAAGATCTTTCAACCATTTTAAAAGATTCGACATCCAGGGAACAGGATCAAAACCTGGCAGAAACAATTCACTTGTTTCAAACGAAAAAATGGTCGCCATCGGATCATCGAATATTGACAACAACAAATGCGACTGCTGACGGAACCAATGTAAATGTTAAATTGCTGGTTATTCCGGACACACAGCCGGAAGATTTTTTTTCCGCTTTTGCCAGGGAAACTCCTCTTCAGAAAATACAAAAAGAAACGGAATTCAGGAACACCGTTATCGGGATAATTCAATAAATAACACAATAACAATAAGATAAAAAGATATACAACAATGATCCCTTGTTGCCATCTGAAAAAAAATGGAAGAATGCTTGACTCAATAAATTAACTAGTATAATCAATTTTTTCTATAATCATGAATACCGAACGGTCGGATCAAGATAACCTATTTATTTTTTTAACTTATAAGGAGGATTCATAATGGCATTTCATCCTATAGTCGATGCAGAAAAATGTGCAGGTTGCGAAGAATGTGTAGACGTATGTCCTGTAGAAGTATTTGAGATGAAGGATGGGAAATCCGTCCCTGTGAACGAAGAAGAATGCCTTGGATGTGAAAGCTGCGTTGAAGTTTGTGAAGAAGACGCCATCACAATTGAGGAAGACTAAAAAAAATAACCCCGGCCTCTCTTTTCATTCCAGACCGGGGTTTTTATTTCTTCATTCATCTTTTTCCATCCCTGATAACCATCAAACCGTTCTCCCTCTATGCAAAAAATGAGCGATCGTCAATTATTTCCCCAGATGTCGCTGATCCGGCAGGATCTCTTCCGAACGCAAGAAATGGATATTACAAGCCGTTTACAGGAAACGCTTCATGGCGCTGTCCATAACAGACAGATTCCTTCCGGTGGAAGCGTCGCCGTGGCCGTGGGAAGCCGCGGAATTCAAAATATGGATATGATCGTCAGGGAAACCATTCGTTTTTTGCTGCATTCAGGACTCCATCCCATCATTGTTCCTGCCATGGGAAGCCATGGAGGAGGAACCCCTGAAGCCCAGGCATCGCTTCTGGAATCTTTTGGAATCTCAGAAGCTTCCATGGGCGTTCCCGTCTTATCCAGCATGAACGTTACAGAGATGGGTTCAATCGGCAACAAGACGCGCATCTTCTTTTCTACAGACGCCCTTTCCTGCGACCATATTGTCGTGATCAACCGGATTAAACCGCATACAAAATTCCGTTCAGCAATTGAAAGTGGTTTGTGCAAAATGCTGGTTGTGGGTTTAGGCAAGAAAACAGGAGCTGCTGAAATTCATCAAAAAGCGATCCATCATTCTTTTACCATCATTGAAGAAGCAGCCGCCCATATCCTCAAGAGCTGTAATATCCTGTGCGGAATCGGTATCATTGAAGATGGTTATGGCCGGATTGCCCATATTGAGGCGATGTCTCCGGAAATCCTGATCCATCGTGAAAAAGAATTACTGCAAAAAGCCAATCAATATCTGGCACGTATCCCATTTCAGCAGATCGATATCCTCATTATTGACCATATCGGAAAGGATATCAGCGGGATCGGCATGGATTCCAATGTTACGGGTCGTCATCGGGACATTACCGGTGATTTTCAAATTTCCCCCCATGTAAAACGAATTTTTGTGCGCGATCTTTCCCCCCTTTCCGACGGCAATGGGAATGGTATTGGCCTTGCCGATTTCACAACAAAAAGACTCGTTGATGCCATGGATCTGGAAAAGACCTATATCAATGCGATGACGGCTGTTTCCCCGGAAAAAGCCGCCATTCCAATGTATTTTGATTCCGATCTGCCGGCATTGGAAGCCTGCATGAAGACGTGCGGCGCCAAATCAGTGGATTCCGCCCGTATCGTTCGAATCCAAAACACCAAAAATCTGGAATATCTGCAGATATCAAAAGCCCTGAAAAAAGAAACCGAAAAACAAACAAAGATTCATTTTGCCACGCCATGGCAACCCATCCGGTTTACTGCCAACGGAAATCTGACTGATTTTCAATCATTACTACCCTGATCAGACCTGCCATTTCATTTTCAAAAATGACATCACACAATTATGATTTATAAAAGAGAAACAGGTGGTTAAAACAATAACCATTTCCATGTTCCTGCCGAACTGAGCATTATATCCATCTGATTTTATGCCGTTATCCTTATGTGTAATGGAAAAAATCGCCGGGAAATCCGTTTTATCTTTTGACACAGATCGCAAATTCACATATAGCATATGAAAGTAAAACATAATTCAGAAAGGTTAACAGCGTTAAAAAGGTTCCTTTCCGTTTATTTCAACCGAACACATTTTACTATAGATGATCTTAAAATGAATACAAATAATACCCTGAGGACCGAAACAATGAGAATTTTTCTTTGTTTTATCTTTCTGTTCATATTCATGCTTACCGGTAATGCTTTTGGAGCACAGGTCGGTAATATCTCCGATCCGGCTGCCCTATCTCAGGGGCGTTTTTCCGGTGACAGGGCTTATGCGATTATGGCCGGCATAGAAAGCGACTTTGTGTCCGGGAAAAAATTTGACGGACAGACCAACAAATTCAAATTCAATTTCTATGGCCTGAAAATCGGCAGTGTCATCCGGGACAACCTGTATATCTACGGAATTTTGGGAGTAGGTGACATTAATGATAAGAAAACCATTTATAATTATGATCCGGACA
>QZKS01000006.1 GCA_003599865.1 Desulfobacteraceae bacterium | reverse complement strand
ATCCGGTTGTACTGGTTCAGTGTGTTCGATGTATACGCGGTTGTCAGCAAATCAGATCCCATGGTTTCCCAGTTGATGGATGTGTTCCGGTTGCCGATCCGGTCATAGGTGTATTCCCGGTGCTCCGGTAAAATCTCAATGCCGGTGCCGGTGTTGACGGCATCTTCAAACCAGGCCGCTCCGCTGATTTTATTGGACAGGGCGGCGATGGGGGCTTTGCCCGAAGAATACTCATCGGTTCTTTGTCCCAGCAGGTTGTACTGGTAATCGTACTGGGATATCAGGTTTGTGTTGAACTCGTTTTTCACCCGGGTTTTCAAATCCCGGTGATCTTCATATCCATAGGTGACCTTATGACCGGTATCGGATGTAATCTGGTATATCTGATCAGAATTGTCAATACGGGTGTATTGGACATTGTGAGAAATCCCATTGACCGACCAGGAAACGGTATCCATCCGCCCACGGGGATCATAACCGTATCCGGATGTATAGGATGACCCCATCGTGATGCCGGAGGGGCGTCCGGCCAGGTTGTCTTCCTCGTAATTTCGGTTAATGATCCGGGTGTACAATCCGGTGATGATTTCCTGATCCGGTTGCAGATCATCCCGGTATGCAAAGGTCCGGGTTCCCAGGCTGTCGGTGATGATTTTTTGTCGGCCCAGGCGGTCATAGGCAAAGGTGATGTCCGGGGTGGTGTCAGAATAATCAATATGGATCAGCTCGCCGGTGTCCGGATCATAGGTATAGGTGGTGACAATATTGTCCTGCCCGATTTTTCTGGCCCAGGTGCGGGACGCCAGGCTGCCCGAAGGGGTGTAGGTATAAGATACGGAAAATCCCTTGGCATCCTCCTTCCGTTCCAGGAGACCGGATGCCGGATGATAGTGCCAGGTGGTGATGTCGGCCTGACCGTCCACACTGCCGGGCCAGAATTCTCCGTCAAAGCCTGCGGTGTTCCGCCAGGTGTACATCTGTTGCATGCGGCCGGTTTCATCATACACGTATTTGACCGGATAGGTGCCGGTTCCCCAGGTGTGGGTTACCTGGCCGCGGTCATTGTAGGCAAAACGGGTTTCGTTGCCATGGGCATCGATCTCCAGTGTTTTTCTGCCCGTAAAGGCGTCATAGCCGTAATCGGTCAGGGTGTTGCCCTGAGCATCTTCCAGATAATCCACGCGTCCGGTTGTATCGTAGTGGGTGGTGATTGTCCCGGTGCGGGGATCGGTTATGGTTGTTCTTCGCCCCAGGCCGTCATAGCCGTAGGTCATGGTGATGCCGGTTTTGCTTCGGGAAGAAACCGGCAGACCGGATAGGGATGTGGTAACCGCATCCATATCCGAATCCGGATAATCGGTTCGCCGGGTCCGGGTGTGGGTGGAGCGGTCGATGGTATCGGTGGATATGGTTTCATTGCCGTGAATATCAATGGAAACGGTTTCTCCGACAAGACCGTCACCAAGCCCGGTCAGGCGGGTCTGGACAACCGCTGTGTCAGTGATTGTATCACTGTTGTCTGTGGCATACACGCTTTGAACACTCTCCTGCCAGATGTCTCCGCCAAGATTGGCAAATTGGGTATGGCTTTCTGTTATACGATCCGTGGATGATGCATCCAGCGACCCGTTGCCGTCCAGATCCAGGCCGGTTCTGGTCTGGTTGCCCAGGACATCGTATTCATACAGGGTGTCGGCCATGCCGGTTGCAGCAGTTCGTTCCAGCCGGCCCAGTTCGTCGTAATCATGGGTAATGGCCATGGTGCCGGTGGCACCGGGTTTTTCGATCCGGATGGTTCGTCCGGCCGGATCCAGGGTGGTTTTTTCCCACATGGCTGAGGTCTCGCTGCCATGACGGACCATGGTCCAGGTGCTGCCGTCGGTGTTGACACCGTAGGTATAGAATTTGGCGGCAACTCCGGTTCCGGTGATGCTTTTTACACGGCCATCCCGATACGTTGATGTAATTTCCGTGGCACTTCCCGGACGGGTTATGGTGGTGGTGCGGTTGTCCGTGGAATAATCATATGAGGTGGTCAGCCCGGATTCATCAATTGAATAATCCAGCCGGCCGGCCAGGTCGTAGACATTCTCCACATCCAGGCTCAGTCCGCCTGCCGAAATGGTCTCGGTAAGTCTTCTTCCGGCAGCGTCGTATGTGTAGGTGGTTGTTTTCTCCGGCGTTACGGATGTGCTTTCCTGGGTCCGGGTGATCAAGCGTCCTAAGTCGTCATACTCCGGATAGGTGGTGGTGATCCCCAGGGCATCCACCTCGGTCTGTTTGTTGCAGCATCCCCATGTGCTCTCGGTATGGGTTCCGTCCGAGTGGTGGATATCGGTCAGATGGTTGTTTGCGTCATAGCGCTGAACCGTCCATTTAACCGGGCTGTATCCGCCGCCATTATAAACCGCCACCTGTTCCAGGACGGTATAACCGGTTTCATTTTGAACGGTTATTTCCCGGGTTGTTTTATCGGCAATGCCTGCCGGTGATGAAGCGGTTCCGTGAACGACGGTTTGCTGTTCATCCGCACCGATTCCCGGTGTAAATGTCCCGGGCGTTGCGGGATCGTATGTGTTGGCTGAATAATTTCCCCTCTCGTATGTGTAGGTGTCCATCCGTTCATCCGGATAGATCACATATTGCAGCCGTCCGGATTCCGGAAGGCCGGTGTCGGACGGATAGTATACCTGCTGGGTACGAAGATTGTACGAACTGCCGTAGGATGCCCCTTGCGTTGTGCACTGTTCCGTAATTTCAGTGCGTTCACCTGTACCGGAATCCACATGATAGACATGGTAGGTTCTGCCCACGACAACACCTTCGATTCTTTCCGTCACGGTTCTGGGAAGGCTTTCATCCTCCAAAACCTGGGAATCAAATGAATCAACCGGCGTATAATCATATTCCGTTGACCTAGCCGCAGATGGACTTGCGCCCGGAGATGCATCCAGCCAGGAGCGGGTTTCGTTTGTTTTCCGTCCCTGTGAATCATAGGTATATCTGACCCATGATGAACCGTCCGGATTGGTCTGGGATGCAATCCGTCCGTAACTGCCGGTTGCATTTTCGTCCTCATAATATGTGATGGTGGTTGTCAGGGCTGATCCGTCCGGATCTTCCACGGTTTGAACCAGCTCCTCACCCCAAGGAAAAATTGTGTACTGGTTTCTAACAACGGATGCAATGTTGTTACCGCTGTCTTTCAGGGTCTCCGTTATAATCCGTCCATTGGCCACGGTTTCTTCTGCCAGGGATTTAACCACTTCACCGTTCCCTTTGCTGAAATCCCAGGTACCGGCGGCTTCGTCCCAGACAAATTGATAGGCTTTGATATTGCCGTTTTTATCTTCCGTAATATTGAGCCGGTTATACACCGTGGATGATGCATCCGGATTCTCAACCTGCCAGGTAACCAGTGGGGTAGCTCCGCCGACAACCGGATACCGTCCATCCTCTTTGACACTGCCCGCATATGCCGGAGAATAAAAGTTCATTTTGTATTTGAAATCATTGACCGCCTCAACATCCACAAATGCATTTGGCGCCAATATCTGGGCAATTGCACCATTTTGATCGCGGACAACTTCAACATCAAGGGATAGAGTTGCAATTTCAAGCGCCTGTGGTGTAGCGATTTCCGGTGAAAGGGTCGCTGCCTGAATCAGCAGGTCACCGGCCGGTTTTCCGCCAATTGTTCTGCCCAGACTGAAACGGGCATGGATGCTGCCGGAATCGATATCCGCACCTCCGGGAAGTGTACACATATCACCATCGCTGGTACAGCTAAGACAACCAACGTAGATTTTTGTACGCTTGGTACAGTCCGGATATTCAGGATCACTGGCCTCAATATTCAGCCAGCCCTCGCCGCTTACATTGTAAACAACAGCGCTTGTTTGATTTACTATCGTGATATCTGCACTTGCTGTGCTTTTGTCAGCACGCGAAACTGTCCACTGAAGGTTGATATCGGATGAGGTTGTATCACATTTTACAACGACCCTTTCACCAGGGCTTACAGGATATTTATTATCAACCACCGTGATTTCGGTGAGAGGACAATTATCGCATGCGTCTCCTATTCCATCATGATCCCCGTCAGCTTGATCCCAATTGGCTATATCTTTACAATTATCACAATCATCACCTCTACCATCGCCATCAGTATCCCCGGTTTGTAAACAGCTGCACCCAACCGAATTTACAGGTTCTCCTTCCGGAGTGCCTGCGCATTGGTCGACACAGTCATTAACGCCATCGCAATCATTATCTGTTAAGCAGCTGCTTGAAGACTTGGGCCATAGAATTACTTGAGGCCCATAATAATTACCATTGTCGTCTTGTCCATTATTCTTCCGATAAACACCATTCCAAATCCCCAAATCGATTGATGACGCATACCAGTTATTGCAAAAATAGATACCAAATTCATCACACATTTGAACTTTTAATTCATTGACTTCCGTCCAATTATTTGCATATGCGTATATTTGGCATATCACACCCCCTCCTACATTAACTGGGTCATTTAATTCGCTACCAGGAGCAGGACACCAGCCGGCGCTATAGCTATTTTCATAACTCCCGATTAATAAAACAATAAAAAACAGAAGGCTAAATATTCTTTTTCTCTCTGAAGTTTGCATAGTTCTTTCCTGTATTTTTATTTTCAGCATAGATAAATAACTTTATAGGTATATCAAATTCCGGCATGTCTAAAAGTAATATTTACATGGTTGATAATTTCTTATTCACCAACGATAGTATTGGATTTTTCAATACTACCCTGTTCATTATATTCATATTTTTTATGAATCGTTGTTTGATCATTTGGATCACTTGGATTGGAATGTAGATTATATTCCAGTATATTCAGTAGGCCATCCCCATCAAGATCTCCGTTAGCGTCATCCACAGTCGGATTGAGTCCGCTCCCAAGCTCCCATCCATCCGGCATCTTATCATCATCGCTGTCCGGATCATTGGGATCGGTTCCATAGATTGCAGATTCATGAAGATTGATGACGCCATCGTTATCATTATCCAGATTCCAATTATTTCCCCAGACTGCAAGCTCATCACCATCATTGATGCCGTCATCATCAGAATCTATATCATTGGAGTTGGTTCCATATGTATCTTCATCATTATCCGAGATCCCATCACTATCCGTATCCAGGAGGGAATTAAATGACTCAGAAAAATAAATATATGCTGCCCCTGATTGGGGACCAGCATCGTCATTTCCAGAAGCACCAACAATGGCAAAACCATGTTTAATAGATACAGAACCTCCGAAAAAGTCTAGGTGTTCAGCATCACTGGCAGTCAGTTGCGTATGTTCAAACCAATTTGCGCCTTCACGCTTGAATATAAAAGCTGACCCTGAACCAGATGCGCCATCATCATCACTAGACGCCCCAATAATGACATAATTACCATCAATAGATACTGATGTGGCAAACTTATCGTAGGAGCCCGCGTTACTATTGAATAGTTTATCCTGCTCAATCCAGTTGGTGCCATTACGCTTGAATATGTATGCGGAACCTGCATAGGGTGCGACTTCATTGCTATGATTATAAGCGCCGATGATGGTGTAATCGCCGTCTATGGAAACAGAGGCTCCAAAGTAGCTCTGTACTGTCGGATCACTTGCGGTTAAATTAACCAGCTCTATCCAGTTTGTACCTTCACGCTTGAATATATATGCGGAGCCATAATTACTATTATTTTGACTGGCTCCGACAACAGCATAGTCACCGCTAATGGATACAGAAACGCCGAAATTATCCATCGAAGCCATATCACTGGCCGTAAGTTTGGCCTGTTCAACCCAGTTTGTACCATCACGCTTGAATATATAAGCTGCACCTGTGTTAGCACCAGCATCGTCATTGTAATTAGCGCCCACAATGGCGTAGTCTCCGTTTATAGAAACAGAATTGCCAAACCAATCACCAACTGCAGCATCGCTTGCAGTAAGTTTTGTTTGTTCAGTCCAAGTGGAACCATCACAATAGAATATATAGGCCGCCCCCATATTCATACTTTGGCTGGCTCCGACAATGACATAATTACCATTTATTGCTACCGAACCTCCAAAAAGATCTCCTTCCGCGCTATCACTGGCAATTAATCTTTTCTGCTCCACCCAATTAGTGCCATTACGTTTAAACATATATGCCGATCCTGAGTTGGCACCGGCATCATCGTTATAATAAGCGCCCACAATGGCGTAATCATCACTTATAAAAACAGAGTTACCAAAATTGTCATCGGCTTGGGCGTCGCTTGCAAGAATTTTATTGTTTATAATAGAGACAACACCATTACTGTAAGAAACAACCGGTTCATTTATTCCATCATCAACCACGGCATAGATATAATAGTCACCTGCGGGTATGTCCGTTGTATCCCATACAAATGCGCCCTCGGTTTCACCGCTATAAGGGTCTTCGTTCAATCCGGTTATGATCAAGGTTCCATCTGCCCTTTTATTATCTTTATCATAAAATATGGTTATCCTCGCATTATCATCCGGGTCGCTATCATTCCAGGAGATATTGAATGGCGCTGACAGGGTGATATCGTCGTTTATTCCATCAGGTTCAACTATCGATATGGTTGGTGGGGTGTTAACAAAAATAACCTTATCTTTTGTCAGTGTTCCACCGGGTCCGGTCGCAGTAATCGTAAAAGTTGTTGTCTCCTGAGGTGATACAATCAATTCTCCGTTTGGATCTACTGCAATATTTCCAGGCATTATGACACAAGTATCCGCATTCAGCGTCGTCCATATCAGACTGGTTGAGCCACCGGATTCGATAACGGTTTGAGAAGCACCTATTTGAATGCTGGGTTTTGTGGTAACCGGATCAAGCAAATAAATATGTGCGGCACCGCTGCCGGGATTGTCTGCACCTGTAACGTCTTTGCCATAATCCCCGATAATCGCATAGTTTTCACTTAAAGATGCGGAGCAGCCGAAACAGGTATCTTCTTCTCTGTCAGTAGCAGTTATTTTGTTTTTTTCAGTCCAGCTCTCTCCATGCCGCTGAAACAGGAATGCGGCACCAAGTGAACCGTCTATATCCGGTGACGTGAACATTGCATAATCATCATGAATCGATACAGTTGCAAGGGACCAGTTTTTTCCGGTCTGTTCAGTTGGTTCCAGTTTTGCCTTATGTTCCCAATTCAATGCATCGCGTTTGTAAATGTGCGCAACACCTGTGCCATTTTCTCCCTGATATTCTCCAACAATGATAAAATCGTCATCGATCGAGACTGATTCTCCAAACATTCCCCAGTCGACAGGTTCGGATGATGCAAGCACGCTGT
The DNA here is from genome assembly GCA_003599865.1 of Desulfobacteraceae bacterium. Taxonomy (GTDB): domain Bacteria; phylum Desulfobacterota; class Desulfobacteria; order Desulfobacterales; family SURF-7; genus QZKS01. The sequence continues at coordinate 53,297 of QZKS01000006.1, read as the reverse complement.
GTTCTATCCAGCGTTCACCATAACGCTTATAAATATAAGCTTTTCCAGCCCCCTCAAAACCATTTGCATCAGCATATGGAGCGCTTACAACCGCAAAATCTTTGCTAATGGAAACAGCATATCCAAAGGAGACCCCTTCCGTTTTATCACTTGCTGTAATTTGATCCTGTTCAAGCCAGTCGCCGTCTATATTGTTTAGAATATACGCGGAACCTGTTTCATTTTCGGTGCCCATAGCACCAATAATTGCATACTCCCCTTTGATGGAAACAGGGTATCCAAAAGCATCTTGTTCATTTGCATTTTTGGCTGTCAGCTTTTTTTGTTCAATCCAGTCTTCCCCTTCACGTTTGTATATATAGACGGCACCAGCTTCCTCTGCCGCTCCGCTGTCCATCCATGCTCCAACGATTGCAAAATCACCATCGATCGATACGGACGCTCCAAATCCGGTAGATAGGCTTGTATCTGAGTATAATTTTTTTGTTTCAACCCAATTTGTTCCTTCATGTTTAAAAATATACACGGCTTCTTGCATGGAACCTTTTCCACTAGTTCCTATGATTGCATAATCACCGCTTATGGATACGGAATATCCAAAGTTGGTATTTAATCCTGCATCACTTGCAAAAATTAGTTCCGGTAAATTTTGAGTAGTTGCAATCGTGATTATGAACGTTTCCGTATCAATACCCCCATTTTGATCGTCAACCGTCACGGTTACTTCACCAGAACTGGTCACGCCTTCTCCAGGAGTCCAGGATATAGCTCCTGTCTTGGAATCAATCACCATTCCGTTTGGCTCATTGCTTAATGACCAAGCAAACGTTGTATTATCCGGATCAGTAACACTTGGCGTATAATGATATTCAGTACCTTCAACACCGAAATCTGGAGCTGATGATGTTATTTTTGGAGAATCGTTCACCGACGTAACCGATATTGTAAATGTTTCAGTATCCTCTCTGCTGCTATTAAAAAAATCGAAAACAGATAAGGTAACTTGTCCTGAGGTTGTAACACCTTCTCCGGGTGACCATGTAATTTTCCCAGTTCCTAAGCTATTGTCTACAGCCATGCCAAGTGGAGCATTGGACAAAGACCAGATAAACCAGGAAAAGATGATTGTACCACTATCTGGGTCGAATATGATTGGATTATATGTATACTCGACATCTTCTGTCGCCAATGTCGGTGCGGTCGACGCAATCATAAAAGAATTCATGTTTGCCTGAGCACCATCAGAGATCCCATTGTTGTCAGAGTCATAATCAAGCAGATTTATGAATTCATCATTATCAGGGTTTGCACTCCAATCACTGCCCCAGTATGCAAGCTCTTCTCCGTCACTGAGGCCGTCTCCGTCAGTATCCGGGTTGGTTGGTGAGGTACCGTATATACTGATTTCATCGGCATCACTGATTCCATCCTGATCAGTATCGGCACTCGAAAAAACCACATCAATTGTATTGACTATACCAGGCATGATTTCTATGGCATCACTCCAAACCTGATCTCCATTTTCATCAACTCTAAATTTAAAACTCCGATTCGGCAGTATGAATGTTGCAGAACCTAAAGCATCCGTATCCTTATTCAAGCCCAAATAGCTTCCGGACGCACTGAACAGGTACACCTTCGCGCCTGACACGTTTATTCCCGCCCGTGTCACATGAATATTGGCCTGACCATGATGAATCGTTACAGTTGAATTAGACCATGTAAAAGCATCCGACCAGAATTGGTAGGAACGATAATCCGCCCGAACCTTGTAGGACTTTTCCGGAAGATTGAATGTCACCTGGCTGGATGCATCTGTGGTAAGGTTCTTGTTCATATATGTTCCGGATTCTGTGAATAGGTATACCGGAATGCCTGCGATTGGCTCGGTTGCAGGATAATCACCTGCTACTGTGATGGTTACATCCTGATGAGGGATGGCGAACGTCTCTGAGATATTGCCGTTCAATGTATAGACTGCACTCCAGAACTGATACCCCATATAATCAGCCCGAACCTTGTAAGTCCCATCAGCGAGATTGAAGGATACTTGGCCGGAACTATCAGATGTTGCATTTAAATTCAGGTATGATCCCGCTTCACTAAAAACATAACATTTAATACCGACAAGAGGATCGGAAGCACTTTTCTGCACGGAAAAGCTCAATACCCCGCCACCGGTTGATATTGATATCGGATTTGATTGACTGGCAATCAGGGTTTGGGTCTCACTCCAGTATTGACTCGACTGATAGTCTGCCCGGAATTTATAATCTCCGGCCGGCAACAGGAAAGAAACCTTGCCCGAACTGTCGGAGGCTGCTACCAGATTCAAGTATGCTCCGGCTGCCGTGAATGCATATACATTCACACCTTCAAGGGGAATACCGGCTCCGGTTACAGTGATCTCCGCTTCTGCCATTGGAACATTCACTGCTGAATTCGACCATGTAAAAGCATCTGACCAAAATTGCTGGAATCGATAATCCGCCCGAACCTTATAGGACTTCTCCGGAAGGCTGAAAGCCACCTGACCGGAAGCACCTGTTATTAAGTTCTGATTCATATACGAATTGGTTTCCGTAAACAGATATACCGGCACGCCTGCGATTGGTTCGGTTGTGGGGTAGTCGCCTTCCACCGTTATGGTCACATCCTGATGAGGAATGGTCAGCGTCTCTGAAAGATTGGCATTCAAAGCATAAACCGGACTCCAGAATTGATAGCCCAAATAATCAGCTCGAATCTTGTAGTTTCCATCTGCAAGGTTGAAGGATATCAGACCGGCACTATCGGTTGTGGCATTTAGATTCAGATAAGATCCTGCTTCGCTGAAAACATAACAGTTAACACCAACAAGAGGCTCGGAAGCTCCCTTCTGCACGGAAAAAGTCAATGTGCCACCACCCGTGGAAATAGATATGGGATTCACTTGCCCGGCGATCAGGGTTTGGTTTCCGCTCCAGTATTGGCTTGATTGATAATCAGCCCGGAATTTATAATCTCCGGCCGGCAGTATGAAAGGAACCTTGCCGGAACTATCGGAGGCTGCTACCAGATTTAAATATGAATCTGCTGCTGTGAATGCATATACGTTCACTCCTTCAAGGGAAACACCTGTTCCGGTTACGGCAATTTCCGCTTCAGCCATCGGAACATTCACGGTGGTGTTCAACCATGTAAAAGCATCTGACCAGAACTGTTGGGAGCGATAATCTGCCCGAACCTTATAAGACTTTTCCGGAAGATTGAATGTCACCTGGCCGGAAGCATCTGTGGTCAGGTTCTTATTCATATATGATCCGGATTCTGTAAACAGATATACCGGAATGCCTGCGATTGGCTCAATTGCGGGATAGTCGCCTGCTACTGTGATGGTTACATCCTGATGAGGGATGGTGAGCGTTTCTGAGATATTAGCATTCAAGGTATAGACCGGACTCCAGAACTGATATCCCATATAATCAACGCGAACTTTGTAGGTTCCATCTGCGAGATTGAAGGACACTGATCCTGAGGAATCTGAAATTATGTTTTGTCCAAGGTAGGAGCCCACCTCATTAAAAAGGTATACATCCGCTCCTTGAATCGGAACCAGCGATTCTTTTTCAATCATTACATGTAAAGTTCTATCATCAGCAAAACAGACAGCATTTGATGAAAAAAACAATGCAATCAGTAAAACAATCAATATTTTCAAGGCTACTTTAAACGTTGTCTCCACGTATTTACTCCTTAATTGATAACGCTATCTTTCAGAAATGACATTTAATTTTTCTTGAACCTGTTAAATTCTTTTTGGCAGGGTTCATTAGGAAGGTAAATAAACAAGCCGTGCACCTTTTAACGAGGTTCACTGCCCTTAACAAGAATTTGATTATAATTCAATAGGGGATTCCCCTATTTTCTCGGGAAAAAATCCCGATCTATCGAAATTTCTGGGAAATTATCCCGTTGCCTCGGATCGGACGTCGGTTAAAACTCGGGCTTGGCGCCTATCTGAGTTTTATAAATGCCTAGTTAAATCGCGATCATTCTTTTGCGGTTTCGCCGGGACAAAAATCCCATCATCTGTGCCGTTTTGGCACTGTCCCAATTTGTTACAGTATCTGTACCGGAGGCGATATTACCGATGCTACAGGTCTCACCAACCGATTTATGTGCATCGTGATACGGCTGTAGGATGGTGAGTTTAGAGTCCCAATTCCGTCACTCCGGTGAAAACCGGAGTCCAGAACCTATTGAAAGACTGGATTCTGACTTTCGTCAGAATGACAAAGAATGAAATTTTTGACTTTTTACGAATGCAGCAATCTTGACCACGAACCACATTCGCCGGCAGATAAAAATCCAAAACAGGGTCATATTTGACCATTGGTTGAATATGACCCTATACCGGCGCCTGTCGGTACCTGCCATACGGATTCATGATTGAATCTATCTTAATATAATCAGAATGATACACGGCGTAAAACAAGACACTCGTAATCCGGCATGAAGATTGCGATTATAAAAAGCAAACGCACGCTGCTTGAAATTATCGATTCATCAACAAATCCAGCTTTAACAAGAGAGAGGTCTGCAAAGATTGTTGTGCACTTGGCGATGCCGGGGTGAGCGTGCTTATACATAGTAGGGTGTAAAGAACCGATTGATAATAAGAATCGTGAAAGGAACCTCCTGGTATGAATATTCTCCTGATTTATCCAAAATTTCCGGAAACTTTCTGGTCTTTTACCTTTGCTTTGAGTTTTATCGGAAAGAAATCGGCATTTCCGCCGCTCGGCCTGCTCACGGTTGCCGCCATGCTTCCGCAAACATTTCAGAAACGACTTGTTGACTTGAACATAAACAGCCTTGCAGAAGAAGACCTGTTGTGGGCGGATATGGTCTTTATCGGGGGAATGGCAATCCAGCATGATTCAGCCCAAAAAACCATCAATCGCTGCAAACGGATCGGATTACCGGTCATCGCAGGCGGACCATTATTTACCGCCGAACCGGATCGGTTTGGGGAGGTTGATCATCTCGTCCTGGACGAAGCGGAACTGACACTGCCGCCCTTTCTGGAAGATCTAAAAAACGGATGCCCGAAAAAAATATATCGGGCACCTGGTTTCTGTGACCTTCATCAAACGCCGATCCCTTCCTGGGATTTGATAGAGTTTAAAAAATACGCATCCATGAGCATTCAATTTTCCAGAGGATGCCCGTATAACTGCGATTTCTGCAATGTTACGGCCTTATTCGGTCACCATCCGCGATTGAAAACACCACAGCAGGTCATTGCGGAACTGGATTGTATTTATGCTTCCGGCTGGCGCAGCAGCATATTTTTTGTTGACGATAATTTTATCGGAAATAAGCGTTATCTGAAAAACCATCTGCTTCCCGCACTGATTGAATGGCGCCGGGATAAAAAAGGATGCGTTTTCTTTACGGAAGCCTCCATCAATCTCGCGGATGATACGGAACTCCTGGACATGATGGTAACGGCTGGATTCGATTCGGTTTTTATCGGCATCGAGTCGCCGGACGAAGCCAGTCTCACGGAGTGTCATAAAATCCAGAATAAAAATCGGAATCTGCTGGAAAGTGTGGCGAGGATTCACCATTCAGGATTACAGGTGATGGGTGGTTTCATTGTGGGTTTTGACAATGATGTGCCCTCGATCTTCCAGCGGCAGATCGATTTTATTCAGAAAAGTGGAATTGCAACGGCGATGGTCGGAATACTTCAGGCAATCCCCGGAACACGTCTCTTTAATCGGCTTCAGAAAGAAAGCCGTGTTCTGGAAAGGTTTACGGGAGATAATGTGGACGGAACGACCAATATTATCCCGCGGATGGGTATGGAAAAGCTTCTGGACGGGTATCAATCGATTATGAAACAAATCTATGCTCCCAAAAACTACTACAGACGGGTCAGAACATTGTTGCGGGAACTGAAAGAGCCGGAAATTTACCAGCCCTTGGATGTTCAGCGATTTCTTTCCATCTTTCGATCCGCTTTCCGTCTCGGGATTTTGGGAAGAGAGCGTTTTCAATACTGGCAGCTGATGCTCTGGACATTGATCCGCAAGCCCAGACTGATGCCGGTAGCCATAACACTGTCCATATATGGCTATCATTATCGCAAGGTATGTGAACTATATATTTATTAAGCTGCTATCGGAAGGAAGCAAATCATCATGAAAAAGGTTGGCTTTGTTATCGGCACAGGAGAACACGTTGATGATCCGGTCATTACGACAAAAGTCAAAATAGGCGGATAATGAAAGGAGAAATACAATGCCGTTGATTCAGTTGGTCATTATTTTGGTTGCCGTTGGGGTGATTCTATGGATTATCAACAGCTACATCCCGATGCAGTCCACCATAAAGAAAATCCTCAATGCTGTCGTGGTTATCGCCGTGATCCTCTGGCTATTGAGTGTCTTTGGGATCATAGGATCCTTGCAAGGGATTCATGTCGGGAGGTGAAAGGCCCGGGATTCGGTCGTCAGCACAGGGTTACCGATGGAGTTAGACGAGATGCCAAATCTTGGAAACCCGGCACAGAAATTGAATTTATAAAAAGCAGTAAAAATGACTCGCCCGGAAAAAGTATTCCGGGAACTACCCAAAAAACAACCAATTAAAGGGAGGAAATTACCATGAGTACAACATCTCTCATCATTCTCATCGTAGTATTGGTATTGGTCTTTGGCGGTGGAGGCGGTTACTATTGGAGAAGACGACGGTAAGTGCTTCGGTGCTGCTTCTCACATTTTAACACTTAATATTGGCGATTGGCGGCCACGAGGTCGCCTTTTGCCTGGATACCCGAGCGCCACCATGAACAAACCCATGAACAAACATTGATCATCGTTCAACGGGTTGGAAGATTCCATCGTTTGCGCCAGAGTGGCATCGACGAGGAACTCTGTTCGACGTCATCTCCGGTTTCGAAGCACTGACCGCGGAGGAGAAAAATGAATGTCAGGCGTGTTGCAAATGATTTTACTGTCGTTTGCGTGGGCGGTTCGGCCGGAGGCCTTGACGCATATACCCGTTTGCTGCGGCATCTGCCTGCCGATATGGGTGTTGCAATCGTCATCGTTAATCACCTGAGAACAGTGGCCACCAGACTTCACGAGATTCTACCGCATTTTACCGAGATGCCGGTTGAGCTGATCACGGAAAGCTTGCTCATCGTACCCAACCATGTGTTCATCATCCCGGAAAAGCGTGATTTGCACGTTTTTGAAGGAGAGTTCCGTTTAAAGCCGATATCAAAGCCCAGGGGATGGCCCGACGTGATTACGGTTTTCCTGCGTTCCCTGACAAAGAACTGGGACGGCAAACTGATCGCCGTCATTGTGTCCGGGTATGATGGAGACGGGGCGGCGGCGTTATGCGGTATAAAAGAAGTGGGAGGCATTACCATCGCACAGAAACTCGATACAGCCAAACAGCCTGATATGCCTGAGAGCGCAATTGAAAGCGGGTGTATCGATTTTGTTCTTTCACCTGAGGATATCGCTCAAGAAATTGTACGCATTTCGCACATTCAGGAATTGGAAGCGGGATCTGACCATGAATAAACTCCAACAAATTCGGAGCCATCTGCGGTCAAGCTTTTGGTTTTGTACCTTCGCTGATTGTTGCCGTCAGCATCGCCCTCGCATTGGCTTTGGTTGAAGCGGATTCCACCGGGAGTGACCGATGGCCGGCCCGCCGGCCTATATATTGAAGTTTTCCATATTGCATTTTTTCAAAACAAACGCCAACAGTCTGTCTTGAACTGTTTTTTTTAACAACATCCATTTTATGGGTGGAATTTTTATCAAGAAATTGATGAACTCCCTTAAAATTTTATGGGCAGTGCTTTTTTGATTGTCGAATAGAAAATTCCCAACTTTCTTCTGATGGATCGCGGAAAGAACGACTTTACGCAAAGTGTCCTCGGGGACATCGACTTTCACAGGCCGTGCTTCCATTTTGCAGGCTTTTGTTTTACAAAAATTCGCACAAACACCACATCCAAGACACCAGCGGGCATCGACAACTACTTTTCCCTTGGCAAAACGAATCGCGTCCACCGGACATTTTTCAATACAAAGCCCGCAAATATCACACGCGGCATGATCAATGCGGGATATATAATGGCTTGGCGTTACGATCGTGCTCAACCCTGTTCGTTTATAGGATAACAACAAATCGCAACAGCAACTGCAACAATTACAGATCACGGCCGGCTTGTTTTTTACATTGTCGCCAATCTGAACCAAGCCTTTAGCAATACAATTCTTTACAATTTCATGCGCTTCTGCTTTTGTGATTTCTCTTGCGATTCCCTTCTCAATAAGTGTTTTCGCAATACTCCCAAAGGAAAGACAAACATCTTGAGGATTATCACAGGCTTTCCCGGCGTGTTCCATCTTGTGACGGCAAAAGCAGGTTCCGACGCTGATCGTATCGGCGACTTCTATTATATGGCTGGATTTCTCATACGATAATATTTCCGAAACAATATCTTCCGACAAAACATTTTCCTGGACAAAGGTTCTTGAAATCGGGGGATTACTTCCAAAATATTTTCTCACAAAATGATCATCCTCCGTAATGTATTGATTGTAGAGGCTTGACAAGGCCTTTCGATCGAACATGCCATCATTGCGCATCAGTGAGAATTCAAAAAACCCAAAAACCGGGATCGCGAGCGTGTATAACGTGGAACCTTCAAAATCATCTTCATAAACCAAGCCCTTGCCCGTCAATGTATTCAGAATTGTTTGTGTTTCTGTTACGGAGATTTCCCAAATTTGTGATATCTTCTCAAGCGACGCCGGCAAAAGCGGCATAAGCGAGCATAGAAAAGCCTCTTCATCTGTAAAAAGAATTTTCAATATTTCATAAAACGATTTGGAATCAAAAACGCCATTAACAAACTGATCCATTCGTTTATAAAGCGAGTTGTAATTTTTAACGGTTAAATGTCCCATCTTCTTACCTGCACCACCTCTATTTTGTTATGGACGTATTGTTTTTCTATTGCACTACACGATTTAACGTCTGAAGTCCAATGGAACGATTTTTTTTAGGTAGGATTTATCTCGGAATAATGGAAACCTGGCATAAAGATTGAAGTTATTTAAAGGTTATAAAGACGTATAAAAAGTGATGCGGCAAGGTGAATCCCAAGCTTTTAACAAAACCGATAAACAATCCAAAAAGGAGAAAAGTTATGAACCTGCTAAAATCGTTTATATTTGTTTGTTTGATGATTTGTCTTGTATGTATCGCGCAAACAGCCTCAGCGGAAATCAGACCGGGCGCAATGACCCTGAGTCCTTCGATCGGCGGATATTTTTTTGATGAAGACCAGGATATAGATAGCGCACCTGTTTATGGATTGGGATTGGGATATCACTTTGATATGCACTGGGCGACAGAAGCTGTTTTACAATATGTCAACACGGAGAATGATTTCGCGCCGTATCATGATGTGAATGCTTATCTGTATCATATAGATGGCTTGTATCATTTTATGCCCTCCAAAAAAATTGTCCCTTTTATTGCAGCCGGAGTGGGCGGCATTACGATAGACCCTGAAAATATGAGTAGCGATACTAATGTTGCCATCAATTACGGTGCCGGTCTCAAATACTTTGTAACTGAAAATTTCGCGCTTCGTGGTGATGTCCGTCATATTATTGCTTTTAACGATACAGAAAACAATTTTCTCTATACTGTTGGTGCTAGTATTTTATTGGGCAATGAAAAGGCAAAGACACCTCTCCAGGTTGTTGCACCTCCGGATGTTTCACCTCCGGATAAGGTTGAAAAAGCCATCATTCTGGCAACCGAACCCGAAATTGAAGAGAAAGTTCAGACCGCCGCCGCCAAGCAAAAAAACATTATTCTGGCTTTTGAAGATGTTCATTTCGATTTTGGCACATCAACCCTAAAACCGGAAGCCCGGGCGATACTGAAAAGAAACGTTCAAATATTGAAAGACAACCCCAAAGCCGAAATCCGCATTGCCGGATATACCTCTGCTTCCGGCACGGATGATTACAATCAGAAGTTAAGTGAAAGAAGAGCCGCCGAAGTCCGGGAATACCTCATTAACGAAGGCATCGTTGAATCGAACAGGCTTTCGACAATCGGTTATGGCGAAGAAAAACCGTTTATGTATGAAGCAGCACCAAAAAAAATATACTCAAATGCGGCAAAAGCGAACATGCGAGTCCTTTTCGAGATTGTCGTAAAATAGGCATTGGCTGTGAGTTAAAAGCAAAGGAGACAAAATATGGCTAAAAATATATTGATTGCATTTGACGATTCTGAGAACGCCATGCGAGCGGTTGATTTCGTTGCATGTCATCTCGTTCGGGACGCATCGGTCACGCTGTATAGCATCCTTCAGGATACGGAAAGCATGTGCGCGATGAACAGTCCGGAGCTTACCCCATATTTCAAGACCCAACAGCAATCGTTCTGTTCTCTTGAAGACAAAAAGCATCAGATCATTGAAAAAGCGCTCAAGGTCGCTCAGAATCGTCTTATCGAAGCAGGTTTTGACCAAGAGAGGGTAAATGTCAAAGCAAAAAAAAGCGCCAATGGGGTAGCCGGAGAAATTATTCGGGAAGCTGATTCCGGATATGATGTCGTGGTAATTGGGAAACGAGGGACATCCGCCGTGCAGGAATTCTTTTTCGGCTCCGTTTCCCAGAAAGTGATGCAGGGAGTCAAAATTGCGTCTGTCCTGTCGGTGATATAAAATGGTAAGGGTTACACATTGGATAGTCCCTTGATCATCAAGGCCGGATCATCCGTAAACAGGCCGTCGATCTGAAGTTCAAAAAGGGCCTTTGCCTGGGAAACCGAATTGACGGTATAGGGAAACACCCGGATCTTCCGATTGTGCGCTTCCCGGACCAGGTCTTCTGTGACGCTGCCCGCATCCGGATTCCATGAATACAGATCAAGCTTTTTCGAAAAGGGAAACACCGACTCGGCATCCTGTTCTTCCGTGATCAGTCCGATGGGCAGGCTGCTGTCAAGCCTTGCGATGCGAACAAGCACTTCCGGATGAAAGCTGGAAATCAGTATAAAACGACTGCATCTGCAGGAACGGATCAGATTAACGACCTGCCGCTCGATGCTGTCCGGCCGTCCTTCCGGTTCATAGGCACTTGCCTTGATTTCGATGTTGACCATGATTCGATTTCCGCAGCAGTCCAGCACTTCTTCCAGTGTCGGCACTCTTTCCCCCTGGAAACGCGGATCAAACCAGGAACCGGCATCCAGCTTTTGAATGTCCGCCAGGTCTTTATCCCTCACGAGTCCACTTCCACTGGTCGTTCGATCAAGGGTATCATCGTGGATGATAATCAGCTTGCGGTCTTTTGAGAGGGTGACGTCCAGTTCGATCATATGGGCGCCGGCATTGATGGCGGCTTCAAATGCAATAATGGTATTTTCCGGATACAGGCGCCTGAAACCGCGATGGGCAATGATGATCGGCCGATCTGTTGTATCCATCAAATCAAACCGGTAACCGGAACGAATTTCATTTTTCCAGATCCATTATTTTTTGCAGAATGATCTTGGTGATCATATAGGTCGGTTTGATTCCCTCTTCCCCGATACTTCCGGACGCAAGAGTCTGGCCGCTTTCCAGAGGATTATCCGAAGCATAATAGGCATATCCGGTTCTGATATCCTTGGGAATGTGACCCCGGATCATGGCGGAACTGATGGCCCGCTGGTAATGTCCGCCTTCCATTTCAAGCCCGACGGCCTTCCAGCTGCTTGTATGGAATCGGTTCAGGAGGTCCCTGTTCTGAAGGGAGGTTCCGAAAACCGTCACAATGGGTCCGACAAAAACATTGACGGAATCGCTGAAATCCTCCTTCCGTAAATAATTATCCACCAGATAATTGTCCGAGGTGCCTTCAAATACATGGGAGGTTGCCAGCATGATATCCCCTTTTTTTCCGGGAAGGATTCCGGCTTTTCCCATGATCGAAATGGACCGGAAATTAAATTGCTGATTGCCGTTTTCCGTTTCTATCGGCTCCAGCAGCTCATCCATTGCTTCAAAAGCCTGGGCTCCGAAAGCATAATCCATCACCAGGATAACGGGTTTCTCTTTTTGGGGAAGAGAAAAATTCAGTTCCGGATGAAATTTGATGCCTGCCAGTTTAGACACATCGATAATCTGACAGTCAATGTGGGTACCGGATACATCCGGCAACTCATACAGCCCATTCTCCAGGGCAAATTCTCTTACGGCTTTTCTTTCCGAACGAATCTCATTGATGAATCGATAAAGATCTTCCGCTTTCTTTTTCCTGCCGGTCTTGTGAATCGCCCCATAACCGTAAAGCAGATTCACGACACTGTGCATATTGGCGCTGATCACGTGCAGCGGCCGATTTTCCAGTCCCAGCTCATATAATTTGGTCTTGATATCACTTGCCCACTTCTTGCTGTAACTCTGGTTTCCGATAATATCCCTCAGGCTAGGCGTAAAGGAAATCAGCAGTTCCTCATCCCTGCATTGTTTTTCCTCTTCCACCCGCTTTGCCAGACCATAAATAATCTTAAAAAGGATATTCGCATCATTCCAGTCATTGGCATATTTCTCGAGGTAATCATAACTTGCCCGGGTATCCTGGAATTTCCTCCCGAGAAGAATGCTCAGGTTCCAGATGGCCTTGTACAGCTCATCGCCCTGTAACGGGGTTTTTCGATTGACCACCTTTTCCAGCTCAATCCATTCCCGGGTCAGGTCCCCGTCCCTTTTTTTCATCTGGTTATAAATTTTGCCGGCTTCAATCGTCAGAAAGGTAAGATGGGTCAGAAGATCATAAATCTCGCTGATTCCCCTTGTAATCACAAAACAGATTTCCTTTTCGCTGACCCGGTAGGAGGTTCGTCTGCGTTTTGGTGGAATGATGATTTCAAATGAAGTGTTCTCGAATTCCTCCTGAGCGGTCAGAATGATCCGATTGCATTTTTCAATCCCCTTCGGAAGCCTTTCCAGAACATACTCCAGTCCCTTGAGTTCGATAATCCGCGGATCATTCATGGTCCCGTATATTTCCGGGCTCAGCATTTTCAATCCATCGGCAAGGGTCTGGCCGGATTTTCCGGAAGGCTTGTAATATCCCCGCAGGGCAAGCGCGTCGGAAACGGTTTTAATGGTCCGGATGGCGATACGGGCTTTCCGCGCATTGATTGCTGCCTGCTCCATATAACACCCCGGAATCATGATTTGCATAATGTGAGAATTTCTTCCAGAAACGGTTTTAAGCGGTCCCGGATATCTTTTCGATCCATGGCATATTCGATATTGGCCATCTGAAAGCCGGCCTTGTCGCCGCAGTCAAACCGTTTTCCCTCAAAGTTGTAGCCCATAATCTTTTTTTCTTTCAGGAGCATCTCCATGGCATCCGTCAGCTGAATCTCTCCGCCTGCCCCGAATTTCTTTTTCCCGAGGAAATTGAAAACTTCCGGCTCCAGAATATACCGGCCGATAATCGCCATATTGGACGGGGCATCCTGAGGATCCGGTTTTTCCACCAGGCCCCTGATTCTGCTGACCCTTTCACCGACTTTTTCCGAATCGATAATCCCGTACTTATCCGTTTCTTCAGGTGCGACCTCCATTACGGCGACAATCGATGCCTGATATTCTTCATATACATCCATCATCTGGGACAGCACCGGCTTATCGGCCCGGATCAGATCATCCGCAAGGATAACGGCAAACGGTTCATGTCCGACGATGTCCCGGGCGCACCAGATGGCATGCCCCAGCCCCAGAGGAACATTCTGCCGGGTATAGATGATGGTACCGGTTTCCGGTACAACTCTTTTAATCGACTCCAGAATGTCTTTTTTATACTTGCCCTGAAGCATATCCTCCAGTTCGAAATCAAAATCAAAATGATCTTCCAGCGCCGTCTTTCGTTTACCGGTCACAAAAACGATCTGCTCGATACCGGAATTCAGCGCTTCTTCAACCGCATACTGAATCAGCGGTTTATCAACGATCGGCAGCATTTCCTTGGGAATTGATTTTGTTGCAGGCAAAAACCGGGTGCCCATCCCTGCTACGGGAAAAACAGCTTTACGAATTTTCATACTATATCTCCTTCTTCCGCATCATCAGTCTTCGTCGCTCAATATGGTGCCGGTAACCTTACCCCCCTGTCCGAAAACGGCTGAGAAGGTTTTACGACAGGATAAGGATCATTGTCAATGAAAAGCCGGTTCCGGATACCGGCTCACAGCTCGCGCAGTACCAGCGCGGTTCGTGTCGGCAGATAAAGATGCAATACATGATGGGTCACATGGTCATTGCCACGGGTGACGGTTTCATGAATCTGCCCCGGCCGCAACCGATTGTGCCCGCCGAATAATTCGGAATCACTGTCAAATATCATTTCATATTTACCGTTCCGGATTTCAAATGCGTAATCCGGGTAGGAACAGGTGGGATGAAAATTAAAAGCAAATACCAGCCGGTTTCGTCTGAAGATGATCACCTTGTTATCGAGATGTTCATAAATCAGATCGATCTTTGCATCCGTGTGCAGGCGGTACTCCCTGGCCAGAGAAATCATCTGCTCATCAAACCTGGCAAGATATTGATATTTCAATTCCCGGTTGTCAACCAGATGCCATTGTCTTCTGGCATACTGATAGGACCAGTTGTTGCCCTCCCTGGGAAAATCGATCCATTCCGGATGGCCGAATTCATTACCCATAAAATTCAGATAGCCGTGCCCGGCCGTCGCAAGGGTGATGAAGCGGATCAGCCGGTGCAGGGCCATGCCCCGGTCAACCTGTATATTCTCATTCCGGATATGCATCCCCGTATACATGTCCGAATCCACCAGCCGGAACATCAGGGTTTTATCGCCGACCAGTGCCTGATCATGGGATTCCGCATACCCGATGGTTTTTTCGTCGTATCTTCTGTTGATCAATTCAAACCACAAATACCCAAGGGGCCAGTCCTCATCCCTCATCTCCTTGGTCAGCTTGATCCATAAATCCGGCACTCCCATGGCAAGCCGGTAATCAAAACCGACCCCGCCTTTTTCATAGGGAACCGCCAGGCCCGGCATTCCGCTGATATCCTCGGCGATGGTCAAGGCATCCGGTCTGATTTCATGGATCAACTGATTGGCAAGGGAAAGGTAGACAAGGGCATTCTCATCCACCGATTCATTGTAATACTGATCATAGGAGGTAAATGCTTCCCCCAGCCCGTGGTGAAGGTACAGCATGCTGGTGATGCCGTCAAAGCGGTAGCCGTCCAGCTGATATTCCTCCAGCCAGTACCGGCAATTGGAAAGCAGGAACCGCAGAACAATATCCTTGCTGTAATCAAAGCATCGGGAGTCCCATGCATAATGGTATCCTCTGGACCCTTCATAAAAATACTGGGTAAGGGTTCCGTCAAAACGGCTCAGCCCTTCCACTTCATTGTTCACCGCATGGGAATGGACAATATCCATAATCACGGCAATGCCCAGCCCGTGGGCGGTATCGATGAGTTCCTTGAATTCCTCCGGTGTTCCGAAACGGGATGAAACAGCAAAAAAGCTGGAGACATGATAGCCGAACGATCCATAATACGGATGTTCCTGTATCGCCATAAGCTGGAGCACCGTGTATCCCAGTTTTGCGATCCGGGGAAGCACGTTCTGCCGGAACTCCGCAAAGGTACCGACCCCTTCTTTATCCTGGGCCATACCGACGTGTGCTTCATAAATATAGGGAGGCTGATCCGGGCGACGGAAACCCGCGTGTTTCCATGCGTATTCGTCGGAGGGTTTCCAGACCTGGGCATTAAAGATCAGGGTGGCCGGGTCCTGGACAACGCGCCTTGCATAGCTCGGGATGCGGTCTCCTTCCCCGCCGTTCCAGCATATCTTCAGTCTGAAAAGTGTACCGTGACGCAGTGACGATTCCGGCAAAACAATTTCCCAGATCCCCTGCCCGTCAATCCGCTTCAAGGCATAATCCGGATGTTCCTTCCAGTCCGTCATTTCACCGATAAGAAATATCGCGGTTGCATGGGGCGCCAGTTCCCGGAAAACCCAACGGCTTTTTTCAAAATGAAGCCCGAAATATTGATAGGCGGTGGAAAAGGAACAAGGATCTTCCTTCCCGGATGTGATCCGTTGTTCCAGATTCCGCACTTTTTGAATCCGGTTGTGGATTTTCTTATCATACGGTTTTAAATAGGGATCATTTTTCAGGAGGGAAGCAACCAGTGAATCAATGTCTGTAGATTTCATATGTCATCAAATAGCCTGTTATCAAGTTAAAATCAATCACGAAATGGGGAAAGCATCATATGATCAACGGTCTTTTCAGCATTTTTTCATACAGGTCAATGTACTTGCCGGCGGTTACCCCGTGATTGAACCGCTGCTTGGATTCTTTCATGATCCGCACGATCTGTTTGGCCTTCACATGGGGCGGAAGGTCAAAAAAGGTCATTGCCTCCCGGATTGCCCAGAACAGGCCATTGGGATCATGTACCTTGAACAGGAATCCGTTTCCCGTAGATTTTTCCAGATCAAGGTGTTCGATGGTATCATGGATACCGCCCGTATCATGGGCAATGGGAAGCGTTCCATACAGGGGGGCAATCATCTGCGGCAGTCCGCACGGTTCAAATAAGGAAGGCATCAATATAAAATCGGAAGCTGCATAGGCCAGCCGGGCGAGCTTTTCATCAAAATCACACATGGCGACCCGGTTTTCCAGACCATGAAACCGGACGATATTTTCAAAGTAACCCCTGAAATCACCGTTGGCGACAAAAACAATCTGAAGATTCTGCTCCCACCAGTTTGAAATCACGGAGTACATAATATCGGCAAGCAACTGGCAGCCTTTTTGAACCGGGTCCAGCCGCGACGGCCAGAAAAATACAGGCGCGTTCCGATCCTGCTTCAGCCCCAGGGACTGCTGCAGGATCTCTTTGTTTTTCCGTTTTCCGGAAACATGGTCCTGATGGGAATACCGGTGGATCAGATCGCTGTCCGTAACCGGATCAAATGAGGGATCCGGTGCGTTCAATATACCCGCTGCGCACCCGGCATTCCATTTATTGGTGAGTTCCTGCCGGAGAGGCGGCTCAATAAAACCGTGGCGGCCTTCAACGATCTCTGTTAAAAAAGTGGGGCTGACCGTGTTTACAAAATGGGAAGCAAAAACCCCGCTGGCAATCAGGTCAACCGCATTGTGTTCTCTGGTCTCCTCATAATTGTAGGACATCCGTTCATAGAAAAGATTGTACCAGAACAGCGCAGCATCAATCCCCCGATCTTCGATATATGCCAGGGTGGTCTTTACCGTGAAGATGTTATGGATGGTAAAAAGGCAGGGAATTCCCATCTGCCTTCCCACTGCCGGGATTAAGCCGGTCATCCAGTCGTTGCAGTGAATCAGATCCGGCTGGACCTTGGGAATGATATTGTTAATCACCTCCCGCTGAAACGCCAGGGAAACCTTGATATTCTCCCATGTATAATTGGAATACACATTATTCACATAGTAAAAGGCCCTGTCTTCCGCCAGGTGAATCCGGTCCTCCGGCACTTTTTCCCGTATGGTTTTTCTGCTTTTCCGGATAGGCAGCGGTACACCGTCATCAAAAATGGCCCGGTAATCCGGAAGCGCGATGTGGACATCCGCCCCCTGCTCAAAAAGGGCACTGATCAGCGCTGCGGAAACATCCGCCAGACCGCCTGCCTTGGCTGTCAGATAATTGGCCGCATTTCCCATTCCTTTCGGCAGGTATGTGACCTCCGGAGTGACAATTAACACACGCGGTTTTTCGACGGGTTTTGCCATTTCAGTACACCTTCCCCCCTGCTGTTTCGACTATGGATCACAAAATAATGTTTTCATGAAGCGGCGCCCGTATTCATAATCAAACGCCGGTTTTCGGCCTGGTGCAATTAAAATCATTGGGTTTTACCCTGATTATGGATTCCGGCTTTCGCCGGAATGACGGGCTTACGCTGTTATCGTCATGCCGGACTTGATCCGGCATCCAGCGTTTACTCGACGATTTTCATTACACCCTCTACGCCCAGGTAATATTACCGGGAGTAAACCGGATCACGGCATCCCCCTTGGGAACGACGCGTGCCGTAAATCCATAACGGCCTGCTTTTTGGCAACTGAGGGTGCATTCATACAGAAATCCGCCACTGCCATCGGATTCCTTGACATGCATGGTTTCAACATATCCCTTGGTCAGGGAATCAATGGTTTTTACATTGCCGTAATACAGCTCCACATCCACCTCTTCCGGAAAAAGTTTTCCCAGATTGACTTCCACCGTGATGGTGAATGTATTTCCTACCCGGAAAGGGCCATCCTGATTCCGGACAGGACGTCCAATCCGGATATCACCCCAGTTGGAACGAAGACGCTTCTGAAGGATATTCAGCCTCTTGGCTTCAGCGGCATCATCCTTCAGCAGTTCATGCATTCTTGCGGCAGCCGGAAGGTAAAAGGACTCATTGTATTGATCCACCATCTTCATGGCGCTGAAGCTGGACATGGCCATTTTCATGGAAGCCTTCATTTTCTGGAGCCATCGCTCCGGGAGATTCCCTTCCTTCCGGTCATAAAAACACGGAATCACTTCATTCTCCAGAAGATTGTACAGGGCCTGGCTTTCAATGGAATCCTGGTACTGATGGTCATCATTCTCTTCACCGTTGCCGATACGCCATCCCACCTCTTCCGAATATCCTTCACACCACCATCCATCCAGAATACTCACATTCAACACACCGTTAACCGCTGCCTTGATGCCGGATGTTCCGCAGGCTTCAAACGGACGCCGCGGATTGTTCAGCCAGATGTCCGCACCCTGCACCAGATGGCGGCCGATATCGATGTTATAGTCTTCCAAAAAAATCAGCCGGTGCCGCAAATTGGCATTCCGGGCAAAATGAATCAGACGCCGGATCAGTTCCTTTCCTTCATTATCCATAGGATGGGCTTTACCGGAAAAAATGAACTGGACCGGATATTTGGTTGAAGTCAGTATTCCCTCGAACCGTTTGGGATCATGAAGAAGCAGGTTGGCCCTTTTGTAGGTTGCAAACCGCCTGGCAAAGGCGATGGTCAGAACGTCATGATCGAGAACGGATTCCACCTCACTCATCATCGACTTGGAGGCGTTTCTTCTTTTATACTGCTTTCCCATAATGGTCCGGCAGGTCCGGATCAACCGGGAGCGGCTGAGTTCATGGGCACGCCACAATTCTTCATTGTAGATGCCGTCAATGCGGTTCACGATTTCCTCCTCCCGATGCTTCAGCTCCCATTCCGGTCCGAGATACCGGTTAAAAAGCATGGAATTTTCAATGGAAATCCAGGATGAAATATGAACCCCGTTGGTTACATGTGAAATCGGAACCTCCTCCTCCGGATGCCCGGGCCAGACATGGGCCCACATTCTTCTGGCAACTCTTCCGTGGAGTTCGCTGACCCCGTTGCAATACTGCGCCATCCGCAACGCCAGCACAAACATGGACAAAGGCCCCGTTGTACTCGGTGCACCGGACTGGCCCCAGGACAGGATTTCATCGACCGTCACCCCGAACCTTTTTTCAAAGGAAAGAAGATAGGGTCTTACCATGTCCACCGGAAACTCGTCATGGCCTGCGGAAACCGGCGTGTGCGTCGTAAACACGGTCGTCCGGGTGATGATTTCCTGGGCGACCTTCAGATCAAGATTATTCTGCTCCATCATGAGCGCAAGACGCTCCAGATTGGCAAAGGCGCAATGTCCTTCGTTCATATGGCAAACCACGGGCCGGATCCCCAGCCGGTCAAGCGCCCGCATGCCCCCGATGCCGAGCAGCACCTCCTGGGCCAGCCTGATTTTGGGATCGGAAGAATACAGGCTGGACGTGATATTGCGGATTTCAGGCGGATTCTCCGGCAGATTGGTATCCAGGAGAAACAGGGATATGCGGCCGACCTTGATGACCCACACCATGGCCAGAATTTCACCCATGGGAAGTTCAATCTTCACAAACACTTCATTTCCGGAAGCATCTTTGGCCCGCTTCACCGGAATATGATAAATATCGGTTTCCGGATATTCTTCCTGCTGCCATCCGTCTCCGTTCAGATACTGATGGAAATATCCCCGGCGGTAAAACAGACCGACCCCGGTTATCGGTATGCCCATATCCGAAGCCGCTTTCAAATGATCTCCGGCCAGCACACCAAGGCCGCCTGCAAAAAGAGGAAGGCTTTCATGGATACCGAATTCCATGGAAAAATAAGCGATGGTTCCATGCTTCACAAAGGGAGTATCCGAATAATCCACCGGCTCCACAACCTGTTTTTCATACAGCTCCCAGACCCTTTTCTGATGCGCGAGAAAGCTGTCATCATCCGTCAGATCCTCCAGATCTTTCTGCGTAAGCATACTGGCAAAAAGAATCGGGTTCTGGCCTGACTGTTTCCACATTTTGGGGTCAAGCCTCCGAAACAGTTCAATGGCATCCAGATGCCAGCACCACCAGAGATTCCGGGTCAGCTTCAATGTTGCGGAAAGTGGTTCAGGAATGTTCGGAAAAACCTGAAACGTCTGAAAATAGCTCATTTATTCATCCTCTCGTATTCTTCAATCCCGACTATTGGTTAAACAATGACAACCGAATTATCACATCCGCCGAACAATGACGGAACGTATTTATCCGCATCCCAGTCATTCTCCCAGATATCCTCGTCGATCAGATACCGGTACTGGTATTCCCTGCCCGTGTCCAGATCCAGGGTCACGACATGAGCACCGTCCTTTAAACGCTTCATGGGCGTTGATACCTTGCTCCAGTTGTTGAACTCGCCGACAATATGAACGTTTTTTGCTTTCTTGGCCACCTGGGAAGGCACCCGGAAAGTCACTCTGCATATGGGTTTACTTTTGAGATACTGTTTTTTGACGCTCATCCCACCCTCCTTTCCTGTTCTCTTGTTTTTGCTGCTGCAACAACAACCGCCGGACACGCAACAATTCGCTCGCCCCCCAGGCCTGGGCATCACACCCGCGCTGCAGGTGAGGATAATCCCCGTCCAGAATTTCAGGGACATGCCCGGCGCATCCTTCATTGATCACCCGGACACTGCTGCCCAGCCATGAGAGAGCCGCAGAAACCCCTTCACTTCCGAATGCCATGGCCCATGCCTCGCAAAAGGACGGAAAAACCCAGGTCCATGCGGTTCCATTATGATACGCGGGCTTCCGCTCCGTATCCTCGTCGCCGGTATATTTCCCCTGATAAGGCGCAAACGGATCCTTCAGCCGTTTGCCATGATGAATGATTTCAAGGGGTCTTGCAACCCTCTGATCCGCAAGACTGCGAATCGCGCCCGGAACAATTAGAACCTGACATGCCTCGACAATCCGGCGGCGGATTTCCATATCGTCAACCGCACCCAGCGTAACCGCAAAAAGCTGATTGGGGCGCAGGCTGTCATCCGGTTCCGCCTGTCTTGCCGGCGTGCCTTTACTACCGTGCAGACAATCCAGAAGATATCCCCTGTCCTCATGATAAAACAGTTCGGTAATGGATTTCCGGACCAGCAGCTTCAAGTCTCCCCATTTCCGCCCGTTAGCACCGGAATCGATCTGTTCCAGAACGGACAGGGCATGATACCACAGTGCCTGGATCTCGATCGGATATCCCTGTCTGGGTGTTCCCGCCGGATGATTGGTATCCATCCAGGTATAATGGGACGGGCTGAAAATCAACCCGGATTCCGGGTCCATGACGATCTGATTCGGGGTTCCGCTGATGACGGCATTTCCAATGGAAACCAGAATCTCCCGGAAGGTTCTTTGCCCGCAGGAATGGGAATAAAACCGTTTCCCTCCCTCACGTTCCGCCAGGTCGGAACAGGCGACAAAAAACCAGAAGGGCGCATCCGAGGTGTCCCGGTTGCCGGCATCCGTCCCGTGAATCATATTGGGCAGGGTGCCATGGCTTTCAAATTGCCCGAACAGTTCCAGAATGGAGAGAGCCTCCGTTGTTTTTCCCGCGGCAATGACGCCCCTTGCAAAAATCAGTGCATCCCTTCCCCAGTCGAGAAACCAGGGATATCCGGCAATCACGGACTGATGGGATTCCCGCTTGACGATATAATGTTCCAGGGAAAGGGTCATTGCCGTAAGGAGGTCCAATGACCGGTGTTCATCCTTCCGGATCTTTCCGGAAACCGGACTCCGCGCAACCGGTTTTTCCCGCAAAAGAGGCTGATGCCTTGCGGTCAGGGCTGCCGACTGCCCGCCGACAAGCTCGATGGTAAAATATCCCGGGCTGTACAGGTCGGAATCCGGATCATGGCCTCTTTCCCGGTCACGCGCCCGGTGAACCATGTAACGCCATTCCGGTTCCAGGGAAAATTTTCCCGGAAACGCCTGAACCTGAAGAACCCTTCCCGGATCAGGTGAAAACAGAAACCCGTTTTCCTGAGCGGTTACCGAAGAAGGCCACCGGTGTTCCGGTCCCAGATACGCCTTGGTGACATCATGAAAACTTCGATCCTCGATATCCGGCCGGATAATCAGCCGGACCATCCTGTCATCCGCCAGGTTATCGGGAAGCCCGTTTGCCGGATTTCGCAGAAAAGTAAAACAAATCTCGTTTTCATCCCGGATCATTTCCAGCCGGATATCCAGCCGGATATGCTCTCCCTGCCCTGCCGGCACATGATAGCGCCATATCCCTGCGGAATGATAATCATATTGAAAAGAATCCAGACAATTGCCGACAATTTCCTGAGAATACCCCTGAAAGACAATCCACATGCGGCATCGGGCAAGCATCATCCATCGGTCCACCGGGATGCCGGGATGCAGATTGGCGGCCAGAAGCGAATCATACTTGCTGTCCAGTTTTTCCCAGAACACATTGGACCGCATCATGCCTCCCCGGCCGTTGGTTCCCAGGAACAAAAGGGGTTTGGATAATATTTCATGACGGTTAAATGCGGTCTGCACCGGATTGTTTTCCCCTTCCGGCAGAAACAGGAGCGGCGCCTCCGCATGTTCGCATCGGCCGTCCCGGTATACGGCAATCTTCAGCGTACAGGGAAAAAAGGCGCCGGGAACCGGAACGGGTTTGAAAATCGCAAAAAAAGTTCCGCCGGCAGCCGCCAGACTTTTTTCCAGGGCAATGGTTTTCCGTTCCTCCAGGATAGACGCCCGGAAAGGACGGCCGGCCCGGATCATCAGGAAATGACCCGGCGGAACCATGACCTCACGTTTTGCATCACCCGGATATTGCCAGACAACCACACGGGATTCCCGGCTGAACGGATTTCGGGACCGGCAATACTCGTACGGATTTTCCGCCAGTTTTTCGGATTCCCGATCCGGATCGAATGCGCCCAGGTCCTGAATTCTATGATAAAATTCAAAAATATCAAGTGCCTTTGCCCGCAGCATCTGTTTTCTAATCCGGTCCGGCAGCTCATGGTTTGCCTGGGGCTGAACATCCGTAATGGAAAGATCCTCATGGTCTGCGGACAGACACATCACCTGCAGGGCCGATAGCCGGCAAGCCGTCCGGCCATGGGATTCATAACAGGAAACAGGCGCCCCGGTCAGCAGGTCAACGGGCGTTCCGGAATGGGTTGGAAAAAGATGCTTATCCCAGAAAACCTCACCTGCTTGATATTCATCGAGGTTGACAAGGACCAGCAGCTTTTTCCCGGAAGCAGGATGATACCGAAGCAGGGCAACCTGCCGTTCGCCATCCTGGTGAACCATTTCCAGGTGCACCTGATCATGAAACGCCGGGTGTACCTCCAGCAGACGGGTCAGCCGCCGGATATCCGCGACCAGATTATCCGCAGCGCCCCAGTTCAGGGAGGTGGCGTCATGCACAATGATTTTCTCCGTGGCACACCATTCCACCCCTCCGGCAAAACCATAGCCGCCGTTCACGGAAAACAGGGCACAAAGCGCATTCCGCATCCGGGAATAGGATTTGGATTTTTTGGCCAGACGCTCATTGTCATGGGTCTCGGAAAGATGGATGGTGATCCCGTTCTCCCGTGACATCTGCAAGGCGTCCGGCAGATAGGATTCAATCTGATGCCGGTCATAGTTTTGAAACAGTTCGGAATAGGCCCAGTCAAAACCGGCATTGTTCAACAGTTCCCGGGTAACCGATATCTTCCCGCCAAGCCCTTCCAGGAAAAAAATCGTATCCGGATACTGTTCCCGGACAAGGGAGATTATGTATTTCCATGCGACAACCGGAACCATATATCCGGCATCACACCGGAATCCGTCAACACCCCGCTCGCACCAGATGAGAAAGATGCCGGCCATGTAGGTCCATAACCCTTTCTTGCTGTAATCCAATCGGGTCAGATCCGCCCAGGTCACTCCCCAGGCTCCGGGCATTTCAATCCGGCCGTCACGATCCCGTACAAGCCACTCGGGATGAGAATTATGAAGGGCGGCGGCCCATCCGGTATGATTGATGGCGATATCCAGAATCACTTCCGCATTCCGGGCATGAACCGCATCGACAAATGCAATAAACTGTTCGACCGGTGTCTCCTTGGGATCAAACTCGGCAAGGGCCGGATCCACATCGGTGAAACTCTGGGCTGCATAGGGGCTGCCGAATCTTCCCATGCGGGCATAGGTTGTGGGTGTCGGATGAATGGG
The DNA here is from genome assembly GCA_003599865.1 of Desulfobacteraceae bacterium. GTDB lineage: Bacteria > Desulfobacterota > Desulfobacteria > Desulfobacterales > SURF-7 > QZKS01. The sequence continues at coordinate 28,555 of QZKS01000006.1, read as the reverse complement.
AAGAAGCTGGATAAACCGGCAGCCCAGATTTCCGATAATAAAATCCAGCTCTTTGATCAGATCCCGGAACCGGCCGGACGGCGGAATGACCGACCATTCGGACTGGTCCAGAAAAGCAACGCAGGCTGCCACATGTTCCGGAACAGGCACTCTTTTCTCCTTGTTCGGCCCGAACTGACGGACAAATGTGTTGTAAATGACATTGGAACTGCAAGTGTGCGCCGGAGAAACATTGATGGCGGTATTGTCTCCCGGCGGCCAGACCGGGATATCCGAACCTTCCGGCAAAAAAAAGCATTTCCCCTCAAAGTGACCGACCTGACAAAGGGGCAGCGTGATCCGGAAATGGTCATCATCCAGCCGTATCATCGGGATATCAAACCAATCCCGTCCCAGGTACGGCATTTCATGATCCACCTCCTGAATGATCTCTTTTCTGGTGGTGCGGATCCGGCCGATATTGGTTCGCAGCCATGCCATACCCTTTTTCTTCCTTGACAGCCTCAGGGTAAAGGAAAACGTATCGCCGCGGAACATGACGAAATGTTTTCCCGGTTCAGGTTCCTGCCGGACGGATGGAATATCTTTTGCTGAAACATTCATAATGGAATTTATAACTCTCATTGAATACCATCAAAATCATACGTTGATTCCCTTTAGAATCAACCATTCCTGCAACTTGTTATCGGAGACTTCTGCTAGGAAATAATGTGACGGTATTTGTCCCTGGAATGAAATAGCATTCTATCTTTTTCCAATACAAAAATGAACATTTTTTTAAGACTGCGGGATTAATCGGAGGCGTCATTTCTTACGTCACAAAAATCGGTTACAGCCGGCTAAGATTAATTCAACTATTGTAAAAAACAGCCATTTTTGGATGGAAATCAATACGGTTTATGATTCATGCTTTCTTCATTGATATAGAAGAATACGGAAGAAGTGTCAAGAAATGATTACCGAAAAGACAGGGAAATCACACCGGGAACCGACGGTTTCTTTACATCCTGATTTTTTCAACAATCCTGCCGGTTCCATCCAGAAAACAGATCATGAACCCGTTTTCCGCTGCATAGGTGGAAAGATCCCCGAACAACATGGCCTGCGGTTCATAGATTTTCCCCGGTTCCCGTGCGAGAAGGTTCACGCACATCAGGCCGTTTTCCTTGCTCTCAAACGCCGGGATAAAGGAAATGCCGGATTGTTCATCCATCTGTCCGACGATTTTTTCATCCTTATTCGGATTTTCAATCAGCACCCAGACCCAGGTATTTTCATCCCGTTTTTTCATCAGCTCCACTCCCTGCTTAACATTATCCTTTCTGAATCGGCAAAAAATTTATGTATATCTCTTTATCGGATTATAAAACATCATGCAAGGAATGATTGAATCCGCCGATCAGGGTAAGCGCATTTGGAAATAATATCCTTACTCAACCTATTCCCCCTATCATTGTGCCATATGGCATTCCCCCCTTGAGGAGACCATCACAGCTATTCCCCCCTTGAGGGGGGATTAAGGGGGGTGTAACAAAACCCTGATCTTTCTCATCTATGGTTTCCATCGAAAAACCAAAACACCCCCCTGGCCCCCCTCAAGGGGGGAATTTAAAAGTCGACATTCCAAATGCGGTTACACTGATCCGTCGATGATTAAGTGTTGATAAAAAAAAAATTATTAATTAAGTAGAAGCGAACCAATTTTCAACGTATCGTTTCAAAAGACAGGAGACCGAATATGCCAAGACGCGAAGATATTAAAAAAGTGTTAATTATCGGATCTGGTCCCATTATCATCGGCCAGGCATGTGAATTTGATTATTCCGGAACCCAGGCGTGCAAGGCGCTCCGAAGCCTTGGCTATAAAATTGTGCTGGTAAACTCCAATCCCGCCACCATCATGACGGACCCCGGAATGGCGGATACCACCTATATTGAACCGCTCAATATCATTTCCCTGACAGCCATCATTGAAAAGGAGCGGCCCGATGCGCTGCTTCCGAATCTCGGCGGTCAGACCGGACTCAACCTGTCATCAGAACTTCATCAGGCCGGAATCCTTGACAAATACAACGTGAAAATGATCGGCGTCAACATCGATGCCATCAAGCGTGGTGAGGATCGTACGGAATTTAAAAACACCATGGACCGGCTCGGCATTGAAATGGCCAGAAGCAAGACCGTCAATAATGTCGAAGACGCGGAAAAGGTCGCGGAAGAAATCGGATATCCGGTCGTGATCCGCCCGGCCTATACCATGGGCGGAACCGGCGGCGGTTTTGTCTATAATGTGGAAGAGCTCCGCGTCATCGCCGCCCGCGGTCTGGCAGCCAGTATTGTCAACCAGATCCTGGTGGAAGAATCGGTTCTGGGATGGGAGGAACTGGAGCTCGAGGTGGTGCGGGATTCAAAAAACAACAAGATTACCGTATGTTTTATCGAAAATGTGGATGCCATGGGTGTGCATACGGGTGACTCCTATTGCACGGCTCCCATGCTGACCATCGCCCCGGAACTTCAGAGGCGCCTTCAAAAATATTCCTATGACATAGTGGATGCCATCGAGGTGATCGGCGGAACCAACATTCAGTTTGCCCATGATCCGAAAACAGGAAGGGTTGTGGTCATCGAAATCAATCCCCGGACATCCCGTTCATCAGCCCTGGCTTCCAAGGCAACGGGTTTTCCCATTGCACTGGTTTCCTCGCTCCTGGCCGGGGGGCTGACCATGGATGAGATCCCCTACTGGCGGGACGGGACCCTGGAAAAATACACCCCGTCCGGAGATTATGTGGTTGTCAAATTCGCCAAATGGGCATTTGAAAAATTTCCGGGCGTCAAGGACGAACTCGGCACACAGATGCGGGCCGTGGGCGAGGTCATGAGTATCGGCAAGAACTACAAGGAGGCCTTTCAGAAATCCATCCGCTCTCTGGAAAACGGACGGCATGGCCTTGGATTTGCCAAGGATTTTCATCAAAAGAGCCTGGATGAACTGATGAAACTTGCCGGAAAACCGACCAGCGAGAGGCAGTTCATCATGTATGAGGCCCTGCGAAAAGGAGCGACTGTCGAGGATCTTCATGCGCTGACCCATATCAAGGCCTGGTTTATTGAGCAGATGAAAGAGCTTGTTGCGCTGGAAGAAGAGCTGCTCAAATCCAAAGGTTCTCTGCCGCCTGACGACCTGTTCATCAAAGCCAAAAAAGACGGTTTTGCGGACAAATATCTTTCCCGGATTCTGGGTATCCCGGAAACGGAAATCCGGAAAAAGCGTCTTGCCCTTGGTCTGAAACAGGCCTGGGAACCGGTTCCGGTCAGCGGTGTGGAAAATGCAGCATACTATTTTTCAACCTATAACGCACCGGATCAGGTGGCGGTTTCCGGCAATAAAAAAATCATGGTGCTGGGCGGCGGGCCGAACCGGATCGGACAGGGAATCGAATTTGATTACTGCTGCGTGCATGCGGCATTTGCCATCCGGGATGAGGGGATCGAATCGATCATGGTGAACTGCAACCCGGAAACCGTTTCCACCGATTATGACACATCGGACAGACTGTACTTTGAACCCCTCACCGTAGAGGATGTTCTCAGCATTTATGAAAAGGAAAAGCCATACGGCGCCATCGTTCAATTCGGCGGACAGACACCCCTCAATATTGCCAGGGAACTGGAACAGGCCGGCGTAAATATCCTGGGAACCTCAACCGACGCCATCGATCTTGCCGAGGACCGGGACCGTTTCCGCCATGTCATGACAAAACTGGGCATCCCGCAGCCGGAATCCGGAATGGCCGCCACGCTCGAAGCCGCGCTTGCCATTGCCGGTAAGATCGGATATCCGCTGATGGTTCGTCCATCCTATGTTCTGGGCGGCCGTGCCATGGAAGTCGTTCTGGATGAAGAGATGCTGGTCCGGTATGTCACGGCGGCAGTGGACATCAGCCCGGACCGCCCGATCCTGATCGACCGGTTTCTGGAAAATGCCATTGAAGCGGAAGCCGATGCCATTTCAGATGGAAAGGATGCGTTTGTCCCTGCGGTCATGGAACATATCGAACATGCCGGTATCCATTCCGGAGACTCGGCCTGTGTAATCCCGCCGGTCAATATCCCGGAAAAACACATCCAGACCATTATCGATTACACCCGCAAAATCGCCATTGAACTCAAGGTGGTCGGTCTGATGAACATCCAGTATGCCATTTGCGATGATATTGTCTATATCCTGGAAGCCAATCCACGGGCATCCCGAACCGTGCCGATTGTCTCCAAGGTGTGCAACATCCCCATGGCCAGACTCGCGGCTCAGGTCATGCTCGGCAAAAAGCTGTCCGATCTTAATCTGACATCCAAAAAAATCCCGCATTTCGGGGTAAAGGAATCGGTTTTCCCCTTTAACATGTTCCCGGAAGTGGACCCCCTGCTCGGCCCGGAAATGCGCTCCACCGGTGAAGTTCTCGGCATGTCCCAATCCTATGGTTTTGCCTATTTCAAGGCCCAGGAAGCCACCAAAACCCCGCTGCCCGTGGAAGGAACCGTTCTGATTACGGTTGCGGACAAGGATAAGAAAGAGGCATTGCAGACCGCAATCTTGTTTGCAGAGCTTGGTTTTACCATCATGACCACCAAGGGAACCGGACAGTATCTTGCGGAAAACGGAATCTTGTCCCAGCCCATCGAAAAACTGGGATTCGGAAGGCCGGACATTGTCGATGCCCTGAAAAACAGGGAGATTCATGTGGTCATCAACACCCCCAGCGGCAAGGACAGCAAGACCGATGATTCCTATATCCGGAAAACCGCAATCCGGTACAACATCCCCTACATCACGACCATCGCGGCATCCATCGCAGCGGCAAAAGGCATTGCGGCAAAAAGAATCAGCAAGACCGACATCCGCTCCCTGCAGGAATATCATCGGGACATAATATAGCCGTGACCTTCCGCCGATCTGGTCTGGCAAGACCCGTTGTATCAGGGAAGACCCCTGATACAACGGATCTACCCCACATTAAACCGTTCGGATTCAATGTAGGTGATGTCCTCCACCTCAAGCGCATACAGGATGTCCTTGTACATCCGGTGCCGCATTTCCTTTACATAGGCCCGGTTATTCTTGAGGTTTTTGGCAAACGACATGGTTTTTTCCATCAGCTGGTCGATATGGCAGGCTTCCTTGACAATATGATGGGCCGCACATTGGTCGGCGGTGAGACGAACGCCGGTGTACACCATCTCCTCCATGATCTGACTCGGGATGGCCTTCCGCAGCAGGCTGATCATACCGGGAAGAAACGGAATGCCCAGATCCGCTTCCGGGAAGCAGAAAAACCCGCGATCCGACCGCATGAACCGGAAATCAAAGGCGCACGACCAGATCGCACCCCCGGCAAATACATGGCCGTTCATTGCAGCAATGGTAATGAGCGGATAGGTAAGGGTTCTCTTGAACACCCGGTTCAACAGGTAGAAAAAGGATTTGGACACCGCCGTATCCTTGTTCTGAATGAACGGAAGCAGCCAGTCGAGGTCGATCCCGTTGGAAAAGATCTTTTCATGCCCGGAGGTTACCACCATGGCCACGGCATCGGTCTTGAATTCAATCTCGTCCAAAGTTTTCAAATAATCATTTAAAAAATCCGGATTGAACCGGTTCTCGCCGCCCTGCAACGTAACTACGGCGACACTTCCTTCCAGCTTATAATCCACCTGCCCCATAATATCCTCCATGTTATATCGCTGTTTGCTTCACTGTTTTTCAATATGACGTGATTCAGGTTAGTCAATTGCAAAATTTATTGCAACTCAGATGTATATTTTTTATGTGAGCCTTACACCTTCAGAACATATTGATCCAGAAAAACTTTGCAATCCATCCAGAACCTACGGGTGTTTTTTTTCCAGTGCATGAAATGAAACACATGCGGTTCGTCCGGATAGTAGTGAACCGCTGCCGGATGGTTTCCGGATCGAAGCGCATTTTCCAGCCGTTTTGTATCGTCATACAGGATATCCGCGGTACCCACTGCGGCAAAGATCGGCGGCAGCGGGACGTCCGGTTTTCCGGCGGTTTCCAGGACAACCAGGGGATCGCTCAAGGCGTTTTCCGTTTCATGCTGTTGATGCTTTTTCCCGAGATAGGCTTTGGCCACATCCCGGAGAATGCCTTCCGACAGGTCGTCCATCCGTCCGGATTTTGCCCTCCGCATACGGGAAAACCGTTCCGGATTGCTGACCTGGAGCAGTCCGGCGATGATCTGGCCGGATCTTGGCCGGACGCCGGTTTCCCGGACCAGTCCGACAAAGGGTTCCGGTCGCTGAAAGCAGGCGGCGATAATGAGCCCCAGCGCGAGATTGGCACCGGCCGATTCTCCGGCCAATGACAGATTGCGGCTGTCGCCGCCATAGGATGCGGCATGATCCGCCACCCATTTATAGGCATGGCAGGCATCCTCCAGAGCTGCCGGATAACGGTATTGGGGAGCCAGACGGTAGTTGATGTTACAGACCAGAAATCCGAAATGCGCAAACAGCAGCGCGACACCCCGATGGGTTTCCTTGGAGCAGAGCGTGAACCCTCCGCCATGAAGATAGATCAATACAGGCAGCGGACCGGTTCGATTCTTCGGCCTGTAAATATCCAGCAGATGGGCCTTGGCGCCGGCCGGCCGATACGGTACATCCCGGATGATATCCGTCTTTTTCCGAAGCTTTCTCATAAAAGGGGTCAGTTCGGCCATGTCGGCAAACTGCCGGAACATATTTGCCAGAAACCATTTACGGACCTTTCTGCCGGTCGGCAACGTCTGCATATGCGTAATGTCCTTTTTTGCATTCGAAATGTAATGAACTCGAAAAAAATCGAAATTCACCTCTTTTGTCATTCTGACGAAAGTCAGGATCCAGTAATTTCATAAGCTTCTGGATGCCGGATCCAGTCCGGCATGACGGATATGAGACTTATCACGGTTTCATCAAATGTTACCGGTTGCGTCCTAATTTTTCATGGCTGGAGACCCATTCTCCGGCCATGACCGCACTGGCCAGGGAAATTTCACCGGCCACCACGGTTGCCGCCACAATCTCGGCCAGTTTCCGAACCTTTCCGGCCCCATAGCATCCCATGATCTCAAGGCATTCCTTCTGGGTGGCGAGGCCTGTCCCGCCGCCATAGGAGGCCACAATCAGTGAAGGCAAAGTAATGGAGTAGTAGTAATTGTTGTCGTCCGTTTTCTCCACATACACCATGGCTGCCGATGATTCCGCTACATTGGCCACATCCTGTCCGGTGGCGATGAACATGGCGGTAATCCCGTTTGCCGAATGGGCGCCGTTGTTGTTTGCGCCGGCCATGAAGCTTCCCAGATTGCTGACCTGACGCTGCCGCAGGAGGAGGTCAATGGGAGCGCCTGCCAGATCTTCCAGCACCTTTGCCGGTATGACCAGTTCCGCGACAACCCGCTTTCCCCTTGTCCGGAGCGTATTCATATAGGATGTTTTCTTGTCCGTGTCCATATTCCCGGAAAGGAGATACCGCTGGATTCCCGGATAATGATGCTTGATCCATTCGCAGGCCGCAAAGGTCGCCATTCCAACCATATTCTGTCCTGCGGCATCACCGGTCGTGAAATTAAAGCGGAGAAACATCATTTTGGAGGCGGGGTACTGCTCGATATTTCTCAATTTTCCGGTTGAGGTCGTACTCTCGGCCACAGCCCTGATCGCTTCAAGGTTCTCTCTAACCCACAGTCCGAAATCCCTTGCTTCACGGGCATCCCGGAAATGAAACACCGGCGCGCGCTGCATGACGTCATCCACAACCGTGGTCTTGACCCCGCCGCTCTCCCGGATCACCTTCATGCCCCGGTTGTAGCTGGCTACAAGCGTGCCCTCGCTGGTGGCCAGCGGCACATAGAACTCCCCTTTCGCATGCTCCCCGTTGACCAGCAGGGGACCGGCAAAACCAATGGGAATCTGGGCAACGCCGGAAAAATTTTCGACATTTCCCTGAAGCATGGCAGGATCAAAAGAATATCTGCCGATATGCTCTGTCCCGAAGCCTGTCTTCTCCCGGATGAATTCAAGCCGTTTGCGGACCATCCCATCCGTATAGTCCTCAGCACCTTTTGCACGAGGTATGGAATTCTTCATTGCTGTTCTCCTGTCAATATTGACGGCTTCGTAAAAAGCCCAATATCTGCGTTGTGCTGCATCCCTCGTCACTGCGGCGTACGACAAGTACGCCTCATTCCTCGGGATTTGCACGCCTTGATCTTGAACTTTTTACAAAACCGTCTCAATTTTGACTTTTTACGAGTGTATCAATATTGATCATATTTCACAATTGCATCCGGTCTATCACCGGATCATCCGGAGTCCTGAACGGAAACCGAGCGTGCCAGCAGCTCGATGACGTCATGGATCTCGCTGGTCTTGTCGATCCGGGCGCTCTGCCCCGCGAAAAGCCAGCGAAGCGCCATATGGCTGAACGCGCCGATAAACAGGTTCTTGAAAATCCTGTTGTCGATGGAAGACCGGAAATGACCGCGGCGCTTGCCTTCCTCCAGAATCGGGTCCAGGGAATCCAGATATTTCTGAAAATCCGCATATGCCGGTGTCTGATAGAACCTGCGGTTAAAAATCCCGTTCAGGATAAAGGTTTTGGCAAACTCCGGCTGATTCAGGTAGATGGAAAAATGATATTGAATGAACCGTTTCAATTTGCGCAACGGTGTCTTCACGGCAAACAGCTCATCCATGGAAGCCAGATGTTCCTGAAACCGGTACTGAAAAACCGAGTGCAGCAGGTCTTCCTTGTTTTTGAAATACTCGTATACCGTACCCTCGGCCACACCGGCCTGTCCGGATATTTCCGATATCGTGGCCTTGTCATAGCCCTTTTGCGCAAACATGGCCTCTGCTGCAATCAGCAACCGGTGCCTCTTGTCGTTCCGAACCTGCGGTTTTACCGCCAGTATGGGCAGCAACAGATCCAGAATGCCGTCCAGGTCCGTCTGCGCCTTTTCACCGGGCCGGCTGGTGAAGAACATGATATTTTCCACATCCAGCAGACCCAGAACCATATCGCGAAAAACGAATGTATTCAGGTATTTAGGAAATAATCCTTCATGAATGCCATCCACAAAAATCTCCCGGAGTATCCGGGTCCATTGGCGGAACGGTTCAAACCCTTCATGATGAAAAAAATTCTTTTTGGAACGGCACTCAAAAATCGTAACATAGGCATACCGGGGATTTGCATCATGATAATCGAGCTGAAACCAGATGAACCGGCCCAGACGACTGACCGGATCATTGACCTCCTGAAGATGGTGCTGCAATTCCTGAATGCCGGTTTTCAGATACTCACCGGCCGAATAAAACAGCAGGTCCTCCTTGTTTTTAAAATGATGATACAGAACCGAATCCGTGACCTTTGCCGCAGCGGCAATCTCGGCAACGGTTGCGTCTTTTCCCTTCCGGGACATGATGGATACGGCCGCATCCAGGATATGTTGTTTTGTGGAAGTCATTGATCCGCCATTTTTTGTATCACCAAGAATCGATGCCGCACCATAAACCAAAAATGATCCCGGTTCAATTTATTTTTGAATGGAATTCTAATTGTTTGTCTGGTAGAATATGGATCAAACCAAGTCGGATATTGTATTAAACAATTGTTATTGTTTAAATTATATCAATATTAAAAATAGCTTGACGCATATGCATGCTTTCCAATAAATAGAATATTGCTCATTTAAAACATAGCAACCCCAGGGAGGTTTCCCCATGATGACCGCAGAACAATATGAAGAAAGCCTTCGCAGGCTGAACCTGGTTGTTTACATGTTCGGCAAAAGGATCATGAATCCGGTGGATGACCCGATGATCCGCCCTTCCATGAATGCCGTGGCCAAAACCTATGAAATGGCGGGCCGTCCGGAATTCCGGGATATCATGACCGCCATCTCTCACCTGACCGGAAAAAGAATCAACCGGTTCACCCATATTCATCAGAGCCGCGAGGACCTGATCAACAAAACCAGGATGGGACGGCTGATGGGGGCCCATACCGCCTGCTGTTTTCAGCGGTGCGTGGGGATGGATGCCCTGAATGCGCTTTCCATTGTTACATACGACATGGATGCCGAATACGGCTCCTCCTATACCAAACGTTTTCTGAAATATCTTGCCTTTGTGCAGGAAAACGATCTTGTCTGCGACGGCGCCATGACCGACCCCAAAGGCGACCGTTCCCTCTCCCCTTCCCAACAGCCCGACCCGGATATGTATCTTCATGTGGCTGCGGAAAAACCGGACGGCATCATTGTCCGGGGCGCCAAGGCCCATCAGACCGGAGCCGTCAATTCCCACGAAATCATTGTCATGCCGACCATCTCCATGCGCGAAGAGGACCGGGATTACGCCATATCCTTTGCTCTCCCGAGCGATGCGCCGGGAATCACCTATATCATGGGCCGCCAGTCCTGCGACACCCGCAAGCTGGAAGACAATCCCATGGATGTCGGAAACCGGACCTTCGGCGGTCATGAAGCCCTGGTGGTTTTTGATGACGTGTTTGTCCCCTGGGATCGGGTGTTCATGTACAGGGAATATGAATTTGCGGGATCGCTGGTGGAAAAGTTCGCTTCCTATCACCGGCAGAGCTATGCCTGCAAGACCGGTGTGGGAGATGTTCTGATCGGCGCCTCCCAGACCATTGCCGAATACAACGGCGCCCACAAGGCTTCCCATATCAAGGATAAAATCATCGAAATGAACCAGTTGAATGAAACCCTGTACTGCGGCTCATTGTCCTGTGCAGCCGAAGGACACAAGGAGCCGAGCGGAACCTATTGTGTCAATACCTTGCTCGCCAATGTCTCCAAGCAGAATGTCACCCGTTTCCCTTATGAGATTGCCCGGCTGGCCCAGGATATTGCCGGCGGCCTGATGGTTACCCTTCCTTCGGAAGCGGACTTCCGCTCTCCGGAAATCGGGAAATGGCTGGAAAAATACTATCAGGGAGCGCCGAATGTCTCCACGGAAAACCGCATGAAAATCCTCCGTCTGATTGAAAACCTGACCCTCGGAACCGCTGCGGTCGGCTATCTCACGGAATCCATGCACGGAGCCGGTTCCCCCCAGGCCCAGCGGATCATGATTTCGCGACAGGTGAACATGGGAGAAAAACAGACCTATGCGAAAAATCTGTGCGGCATCAAGGATGAAACAAAACCATAACGGTACTGCAAAGGTCTTGCCGTGGAAGCAGAAGGGAGCGCGATTGTTCACCTGTGAGATGCAGAAAAGAGCGGTATCCGGGATGCCGCCCTTTTCTGCTTTTATTGAATGGTCACGACCGAATATCCTTGTGACTGATAGCCGACGACAGAGATGAAACCGTTGCCCACCCGGTCAACTTCCGGTAATATCGTTTCAGGATTTACGCCCAGAACTTTTAATGCATATTCACAGACTTCCAACTTCACACCGTCTTTCTTCATCTGCCGGATCATGTCGGCAAACTTGTTCAACTCTTCCTTTTCAGATTCATTGAAACCATTATGATCGGTAGAGATTAGTTTCACCGCAGGGCCGTGAAAAACAACAGCCATTTGTGGTGGTTCTTTGAGCGAGTGCACGCTTTTATCCGTGTAAACGTTTTGAACAGCCCAGAAAACAATGTTGGCCGTCTTGGGAGACCTGAGGCTTACATCAAAAACTGCCTTGATCCCTTTCACTCCATTTAAGGCATTGTACTCACCTGACAAAGCGGGTGCCACGATCAGCATACTAATGGGTAAAACGATCATAATAATGAAGAGTTGGCGGGTTTGTGAAATAGTATTCCGGTTCATAGTGTACCTCCTTTTCTTAGACCTTTCGGCCGTGTGGATGATGCCGGTACCAAATATAATGCAAGATACCTGAAAGTTGTAATTGCCTTGGGCAAGATATGAATAATTACTCTTAAAATTACCTCTCAAACATTGTGCCAGACATGGTAGGTTGAAGTTAAATATGGCCAAAATTTTCGATCGCACAAAAGGTTGTTGCGATATAGCTGCGCTACGGAAGTTTATCTCAGACTGTGCAGAGAATGATGGTCAGATGTAAAACTGTTACAATTTATTGACGATTTTCTGATCCGACATATTGGATGCAATTTCAACCCTCTTTGCATTTATCCAGAACTTTTCTTATGATTTCAGCAAGTTCTTTTTTTATTAAGGGTTTCATTACAAGGTCTTGAATACCGGATGTACGCCATCTTTCATCCGATAATGGATCACCGGATCCGGTAGTCATGATTATTGGGATATCACTTCTGATCATTTTAATCATCCGGGCAAGCTGGGTTCCGGTCATATCCGCCATGGTCAAATCCGTGATAATCAGATCAAACCCTTCGGGGTTGGCTTTAAACGTTTCAAGGGCATCAATACTCCTAGTGCGGCTGGTGACCTGATATCCAAGTCGCGTGAGCATCCGTTGCAGTGCGTTGGCAATTTCCTCTTCATCATCAACCAGTAATATTCTTTCCGTGCCGCCAGGAATGATTGCCGGAGCCTTGCGTCTTTCTTCAGCCGGTCTTTCTATGATCGGAAAATAAACATGAATATCCGTCCCTTTCCCAGGTTCGCTATGTAAATCTATCTCACCACTGCACTCCTTTACGATGCCGTAAACAACAGATAATCCCAATCCGGTTCCTTTACTTTTATCTTTGGTTGTGAAATAGGGGTCAAATACCCTTCCTATAATCTCCTCTTCTATACCGCCACCGGTATCGGAAACAGTCAGGTGTGCATACGGACCGGAAAGCATATCCCCGTGTTTGGCATGACCTTGTTTCGTGTCCGTTTGTTCCAGCTTGACGGTGAGTATTCCCCCGGTTTCTTCCATCGCATGGTAGGCGTTCGTGGCCAGATTCATGATGACTTGATAAAATTTGGTAGGATCCGTATTTATCAATCCACAATTGGGATCAATATTTTGTATAATGTCTATCGTTTTCGGGATGGCGGATCTAAGCAACTTTATGGCTTCCTTAACGATCGGTTGGGGTTTGATCGGTCCCAGAACTGATTCTTCTTGCCTGCTGAAGGTAAGAATCTGCCTTACCAGATCCCTTGCCCTTATTGCACAAGTGAGAATTGAATCCACATCCTGCTGTAATGGATGTTCAGTTGGAAGGTCTTCCTTAATCATCTCTGCATAACTAATCAACGGGAAGAGAATATTGTTAAAATCATGGGCAATTCCGCTGGCCAGGATTCCGATGGCCTCAAGCTTTTGTGCTTGCTGGAGTTGGGACTCGAGCGTCCTTCGTTCCTTTTCAACCCGCCGGCGCTCCTCAAGATTATATCTCAATCTTTTAAAACTAAAATATATGCCGATACTGCCGATTGACCATATAAAAAGATGTGACAGCGACAGCTTTCTGATTTCACTACGCGCTTGCGTCAGATAGGGTGACATTGATATGGATATTCCAACACCTCCCCGCACATCACCAACCTTATACCCTTGATATCCATGACATTTTAAGCAACCTTTTTTAACCATCATCGGCCGGATCAAACGCAGGTGCGGTTCATTCTCGATATCAACAAATTCAAATACTTCCTTTATTCCTTTTTCAAATGACAGAAGAGCGGATCTCTCCCATTCATCCGGAGCATTTTGGGGTCTGAACGGTTTCAGGCTGGTGATGCGACCTTGAACACCATAGAGTTCCTTAAATTCATCCATCATTTGCCTGAGCATATACGCCGGATTCATAAGGGTTAGTTTCTTGCCGGAGGGTGTCGTAATGTCTCGTTCAGGCACATTGTTCAGGTATAAGCTGGGCTGCGTTCTATTGTCTATGGGTACATATACCCCGCCGTGGTTTGTTGCCCAAAATCGAAATGCCTGATCCTTATTAAAGTGGGAACGAGCTTCTTCAGTCGCCAGTATTTTTGATGTTTGCTTGATTTGGTAAATATTCCATGCCAAAGAAAGGGAAATTATAGTAGTCCATATGACTGCCAACACTGAGGAGTAATAAAAGAGTTGGTTGGCATGAAAGCTGAACTTACCGGATTGGGAGTTCTTTCTTTCTGCATCCATGGAAAAGGCAATCCCCTATTTAAGCTCATTAAAAAACACCGGATTGTATTTCCGAATGTGTACTTTAAAATACGTTATTATTCAATCATTAAAAAAACGTCAACGACCCCCTCTCTCTAAAACCGCTACAATTCATTGACGATTTTATAATCTTCTGATACCAGTTGATAAAAGATCTTCTTCGTCATCACTATGATGGTAATGTATTAACCGTTTATAACACAACAACCTTAGATTGGACTGCCATGTACAGAGAAGATTTTATCAAAGCCCTGCGATTCGAGCTGTTGAACATGGTTGAGCAGCATCTTTCCCCCATTTCCAAGCGATGTGCCTACAGCGACGTCCCCCTGGAAACCAATATCCGGTGGCGGCCGCTGGTGCTGGTCATCGGCAATTATTCATCAGGCAAATCAGCCCTGATCAACGAATTCCTGGGGGCCGATATCCAGGCAACCGGACAGGCTCCCACGGATGACTCCTTTACCATTCTCACCCATGGAGCAGGCAATGGCGCAGACAGCCGTATTCAGGTGATCGAGGAACGGGACGGCAATTATCTGATCAATGACCCGGAATATCCCTTTCAGAATTTCAAGAAACACGGACAGCGGTTTTCCTCCCATTTCCGCCTGAAAAAAGTCAACGCCCCGATTCTGGAAAATTTTGCCATCATCGATACTCCCGGAATGCTGGACAGCATCGCGGAAAAGGACCGGGGATACGACTATCAGCAGGTGATCGGCGACTTTGCCCAGATCGCCGACCTGATCATTGTGCTTTTCGATGCGCACAAGGCAGGAACCATCCGGGAAACCCATATCAGCCTGCGGGACACGCTTCCGGCGCACACCTATGAAGACCGGGTGCTGTTCGCCCTGAGCCGGATCGATGAATGCTCATCCCTGATGGATCTGGTGCGCGTGTACGGCACCCTGTGCTGGAATCTTTCGCAGATCACCGGACGGAAAGACATTCCCCTGATCCGGCTGATCTACTCCCCATCCGCAGCGTCCCGGTCCCGGGAGCAGAACAACATACCGGAAGCGGATTATCTGCGATACCTGGAAAACCAGCGGGAGGACCTGAAAAAGGCCGTGCTGGAAGCCCCCCGGCATCGGCTGGATAATCTTGCGACATTTGTGGAAATCCATTCGGAGCGGCTGAGTCTGTATCTGCAGGCCCTGATCGGTTACGGGCGGAAGCGCCGCCGGTTTCTGACCAGACAGTTTTTCATCGGCCTGCTGCCGAGTCTGACAGGAGCGGCGGCGATCATGTCTCTCCTCCTGAACTTCGGCCTGCTGGGATGGCTGACGCCTTCCATACTGCTCGGCATAGGGGGCGGTATTGCCGTACTCTTTCAGATTATATGGCTGTCCACATTCAGCCGCCTTTTTGCCGGCCGTTTTTACCGGAAACAGCTGGAGCAGATCGATGATCTGGTATTTCTGGAAAATCAGCACCAGAAGGATACCTGGTCTGCTGTCCGCGATCTTGCCCGGCAATATCTCCGGAAAACAGAGGGCAAATTTTCATTGCGAGATATAGAGGACGACCATGCAGCAGTGAAAACAATCCTGGATCACGGAACCAGAGAAATCCGGGAGGCCATCAACGAACTGTCCGCCATACGCCCGGGCCAATGGGTGGATGATCCGCCGGGACCGTTTTTATCGGCACTGGCAAAAGAGATGGCCGGACAGGATTATCTTCCCTGATGATCCAGTCTTTCCGGAATGACATCCCGCTGAAACACATCCTCGATGGTTTCCGCCCGTCGAATCACCTCGGCCTTATTCCCATTCACCAGAATGCTCGCCGGTCTGGGCAGTGCATTAAAATTGCAGGCTGAAACCTCCTGATAGGCACCCATATCCAGCATGGCGATCAGATCGCCGGTTTTCACATCCGGAACCCTTACGATGGGAAGAATGCGGTCCCCGTAGCAGGAGTGGCCGACAATGTCCGCCACATGCTTTGGCTGGTCATCCGTCCGGTTGGCAAAAATAAAGTGATTGAACTGGTATTCATACATGCCTCCGGCCAGAAAAAAATAGGTGGTGTCGGTCAGCACCCAGTTCCAGGGCATGGGAAGGGTCTGCTGCTTGAATTTTTTCACGCGGGTTACATGGATGCCGCTATTGCCGTACAAGCAGCGTCCGGGCTCGATCTGAAGTCTCACGCCTTTTGTATGAATACCCAGCCGGGACAATTCCCTGTGCAGGGTTCCAGCCGCAATCTGGCCGTACTCCGCAATGGTGGGGGCCATTTTCTGATTGGGTTTTTTGGCAAACAGGGGCAGAACCTTGCCCATGATTTTATAGCGCAGTTCCGGTTTCAGAAAACCCAGAAGCTTCACCAGGGGCCATGTCAGCCAGGTTTCGACCACATCCTGCCGCAGTCCGAGCTTGTTGTGCGGATCACGAAAAATCGCAAACCCTCCGCCGATGTCGATCTCCTTTGGCTGCCAGCCGCTCCAGGCCTGTGACAGTTCGGCGATCAGTGCCGCATATCCCCTCATGAGATTTTCCCAGTACCAGAGGCTGGGGTCATGCCGTCCGCCGTGAAAATGCAGGCCGACCAGTTCCAGATTGGGCATCCGCAGTACCTTCTTCCCCAGTTCCGGCAGATATTGCGCGGGAATACCGGATTTGTAAACCTGGATACCGATATCAATGGACACTTTTTCCTGTGCAAAATCGGTCGGTTTCTGAAGCTCGGGAAAGTTGGGTTTTACCCGGAAACGGATTTTGGCCTTTTTGCCCATTCGGGCGGCAACCTGATTGATCAGTTCCGGCTCGTCCAGATCTTCAACGGTAATCCGGACATCGTGCTGCAGGCATTTCTCGATCAAATCCTCCTGTTTGCCTCCCCCATTGACGGAAATGATTTCCGGATTGACACCGGCGGTAAGGGCGGCGTGCAACTCCCCATAGGAATAGATGTCGGCGCCCGCACCTTCCTCGCTCAGTATCCTTCGGGTTGCGAGAATCCAATTGGCCTTGATGGCCGGCATTACATCCACCTCTCCACCCGGCCAGAAGGCGGAAAAACCCTCCCGGAAACTCCTGACATTTTCCCGGAGCTGCTTTTCGGAAAACACAAACAAAGGGGAGCCGAACTGTCTGACCAGTTCAACCGTATCGCATTCCTCGATAAACAGACGGCCGTTACGGGTACTCAGACAATTGTCGATTTTGGTATATGTCGTCACGGGAATCTCCTTTCATAATTTCAGGGGGGGTGTTTCCTCTCTGGTTTCATAAAGCGTGATTCGTGTCAAGACAAAATCAAACCCTTGGTCTCACCCCTGCCGGTTATGGCCATAGGTCTCTTTGATGAAGAATGAGAAAAAAAGCGCCGCAAGGGAGGAACCCAGCAGGATCAAAAGCAATGCGGAATAGGCTTCCGGAGCATGTTCGCCGGTGGATTGCATGGGATAGGCATCCAGCACCTTTCCCAAAAGCGGCATGAAAACCGCACCGCCCAGAAACGGGAACAGATTCACGGTCCCCACGGATGTGCCGGCGATTTCAACCGGAAACAGCTCCTTGGCTGCCGTAAAACCAATGGCCACGATAGCGGAAGATGTTACGGAAAACATGAAGAATATGGCATAAAGGCAGGGTCCGGGCAGAGAATCCGGAGACAGGCAAAGGACAGCAAACAGCAGACTCAACAGGGACGAACAGATAATGAACAATTTTTTCCGGCTTTTCAGTATCCGGTCGGAGAGAAATCCCAGCAAAGGGCTTCCGATGATCATACCCCAGGCGATCATGCTCAACACTGCCCCGGTTTCCGCACGCGACATTCCATACACGTTCATCAGATAAGGGCCGCTCCATAAACCTCCGAAACTGAAAAAAATCCCGCAGTCCAAAAAAAACCAGACAGCCAGCGGCCGGAAATTCCGTTCCGAGATCACCAGCCATGCCCCTTCCAGGAGTGAAATTTTCCGGGAAGATGGCATGTTTCCCGCCGCGTCCAAACCGGCCGGTCCGCCAGCCTGCGGTTTATCCCGTACCAGCAGCCAGGACAGAATCGCGATGAAAAAAGTCGCAATACCAATGATTTCAAAGGACAGACGCCATCCCAGACCGGCCGCCATCACGGCCAGAAGCCAGGTGGCGGCCATCACGCCGGCTCCGCCTACGGCATTGAATATCCCGGCCATCTGGGCGAATTCATCCTTCCGATACCACTGGGACAACACCTTCATGGTGGGAATGAACACCATGGAAACACCAAAACCGACCAGGACGCGTCCGGCAAAGGCGGTTTCAATGTTCGGCGCCAGGCCGAACAAGAGACTTCCGATCGCTGCAAGAACCAGGAAAAACGTCACGGTTTTCCGGGGGCCGATGGAATCGGAAAGAAGACCGGCCGGAAGCTGCATGGCTGCATAACAATAAAAATAGATCGATCCTAGCATTCCGATGACGCCGGCGGATGTCTGAAATTCCGCGATCAGGTCATCGGCCACGATTGACAGGGACAGCCGGTGAAAATACACAAACAGATAAGCCATGGACAGGACGACAAAGATCACCCATCGGTATCCTGTTCTATTTTCCGGTTTCCGTCCGGACTGCATTGTTTTCATTATCCGATTCCCCTGTGTGAAAGATGACCTATAATACAATTCCAACATAAAATAAAAGGAAAATTAAAAGGAAGCAACCAGGTCTTTTCTTTCCCTTGACAGCCGGAATCAAACAGAATAAAAATGCGTAGCATGTAATCAACTATACGAAAAATTACAGATGAATCATGCCATCAACCAACTGAAAAAACAAAAATAAACAGATGCGGATTCGTTTCCGGTAAAAAGAATCGAATCATCAAATCAGGACTCAAAAGGAGCGATGGAACAACATGGCACAAATACTGGCAGACCGACGCGATATTGACTTTGTCATCTGGGAGCAGTTCAACGGTGAAGAACTTTTAAAGCATAAAGCGCTTTCCGGTTACAACCGCAAAACCTGTGAACTGATGCTTACCGAAGCCCGTAAACTGGCAATCAACGAGGTTTACCCCACCATGACCGACGGCGACCGGGAAGGCGTGCATCTGGAGAACGGCGTTGTCAAGGTTCCGGCCTCGTATCACCGCGTCTTCCAGCTCATGAAAGAAGGCGAATGGGGAAATCTCATGGTTTCCGAAGAAATGGGCGGTCAGGCCGCGCCTCCCCATATCGGTCTTTCCACCGCCGAATACTTCATGGCGGCAAACTGGTCCCTGTATTCCTACCTGTCCATGGGAAATGCGGCGGCAGAAATGATTCAGCTCTACGGAACAGCGGAGCAGAAAGAAAAATACATCAAAAAGATGACCTCCGCGACATGGGGCGGCACCATGCTGCTGACCGAATCCGGCGCCGGAAGCGATGTGGGCGCATTGACCACAACCGCCGTCGGAAATGACGACGGCAGCTTTTCTCTTACCGGAGAAAAAATATTTATCACCAACGGCGAACACGATCTTGCGGAAAACATCATCCATCCGGTTCTGGCAAGGATCGAGGGTGCTCCGGCCGGTACCAAGGGCATTTCCATTTTTATCGTCCCCAAATTCCTGGTCAATGATGACGGTTCCCTCGGGGAGCGGAACGACATCCAATGCACCGGCATCGAGGAAAAAATGGGAATCCACGGTTCCGCCACCTGCACCATGACCCTTGGGGCAAAAGGCAAATGCGTGGGGTATCTGCTGGGCGAGGCAAACAAAGGGCTGAAGGTCATGTTTCACATGATGAACCATGCCCGAATGGCCACCGGACTCCAGGGGATGGCATATGCTTCGGCCGCATATCTCCTGGCGCTGAATTATGCCAGACAAAGGATTCAGGGCCGGGATCTGAAGGACTTTTTCGATCACAGCGCCCCTGCCGTTCCCATTATCAAACATCCGGACGTACGCAGGAATCTTCTGAAAATGAAATCCTATGTGGACGGCATGCGCAGTTTCTTCTACTACGTCACAACCATCGGCATGAAGGAAAAGCTGGGTGAAACCGAGGAGGACCGGTCTTTTCATGGAGATCTCTTTGGTTTGTTTACGCCCATTATCAAAGATTATTTGTCGGTCAAAGGCCATGACGTCTGTATCCAGGCCATTCAGGTTTACGGCGGTGCCGGATATACCCAGGATTATCCGGTGGAGCAATATGCCCGTGACTGCAAGATTGCTTCCATCTATGAGGGTACCAGCGGCATTCAGGCCATGGATTTTCTGGCCCGCAAAATCGGTATGCGGAAAGGAACCATCTTCGGACACTTTATCGGAGAAATTCAGAAAACCGTTGCCGAAGCCAAAAAGATGGAAGAACTGTCCGATCTGGCCGGCAAAGTGGAAGCCGCTGCCAATAAGCTGGTGGAAGTGACCATGCACATCGGAAAGACCGCCATGTCCCTGGAATACAAAACCGCTTTTGCCCATTCGGTTCCATTTCTGGAAACCGTGGGCGACACCATCATGGCCTGGATGCTGCTGTGGCGTTCCGTTGTCGCCTGCCGGCAGCTTGCCGCAGATACCAAAAAGAAAGATACCGCCTTTTATAAAGGCCAGATTAAAACCGCCGAGTTTTTTATCCGGACCATCCTTCCTTCCGCCATCGGGAACATGGAGGCGATCATGAGCACTTGTTCGGCGGCCATTGAGATCGATGATGACGGTTTCGGGGGATTATAGCAAAATAAAAATCCATTCTTTGTCATTCTGACGAAAGTCAGACACGCAGTGAAGCGGAGCGCTATCCAGTCTTTTTAATAAGGCCTGGACTCCGGTGTTCACCGGAGTGACGGAATTCGGATTTCTTTGAGTGGTTCATATGAAAATCCAAAAAAGGGAGGGGGTAATGGCATACGCATACCAGAAAGAAGATTCGCAATCCGGTCTGTTTTTTTCCCAGGCAGCACAATTTCAGAATGATGTTTTCATGCGGGCAAAGCTGAGAAACGGCGAGCCTTGCGACGAATGGGTGGATATCACATGGAATCAGGCTGCAGAAGAAGTCAGGCAGATGGGAGCTGGTCTGATTGAGATGGGTATTGAAAAAAAAGACCGAGTGGCCGTTTTTGCCCACAACCGCCCCAGATGGATCATTACGGATCAGGCCATTCAGGGTGCGGGAGGGATCGCGGTTCCCATCTATCCCACCAGTACGGATAACCAGCTTATCTTTATCCTGAACGACTGCGGTGCCAAGGCGATCATCACAGGCGAACCGTCTCTCGCCGAACAGGCCGTCCGGGTTAAACCCCAGGTTCCTTCCCTTGAATTCATCGCATGCATGACTTCCACCCGGATCAAGGAAGTGATTCCCTATGACCGGCTCCTGGACAAAGGCAAACAGAGTCAAAAGGCGCTGGATCAGTTTGAGCAGCGGAGAAAAAGTCTGAAACCGGAAGACTGGGCCCTGATCATCTACACCTCGGGAACGACCGGAAACCCCAAAGGCGTGGTATTGGACCAGAGCAACCTGAAGGCCGAGACGGATGTCCTGATGAGCACCCCGATCCTGGAAAAAATCATTGAAAGAGGCGTCCGTCTGGAAAATCTTTCCTTTCTCCCCCTCTGCCACATCATGGGCAGAACCAACGACTACCACCTGCAGATGGCTCTTGGCGGAACTATTTCCTTTGCCGAGAGCATTCAGAAGGTGCAGAACAATCTCCTGGAAATCAGGCCCCAGGTGCTGTTTTCGGTTCCCCGGCTATATGAAAAAATCTTCGAAGCCGTAAAGCTGCATGGAGAAAAACTGACCGGCAGAAAGAAAAAAGTCTTTGACTGGGCCATGAAGGCGGGCGATGTGGCCTCCGACCACCTGATCGAAGGCACCCCCATGCCGCCGCCGGTTTCCATCAAGTTTGCCCTGTCCAATCTCCTGGTGTATGACAAGATCCGGAAAGTGGTCGGTTTTGACCGTCTTGTCGTAGCCGGAAGCGGCGGCGGTGCGCTGCCCAAGGAAATCACCAAATTCTTCCGCAGCATGAACATCACCATCACCGAAGGATACGGTCTGACCGAAACCACATCCGCCATCTCATCCAATGCGCCGGTATTCCTGGAACCGCTGCCGGATAAAAAAATCTACAAGAAAGCCATGGACTGGCTGGTGGACGTTCAGTTCCTGCTGCAGGGTAACGGCATCTGCCCCTTCAAGTCCTTGAAGGGAACCCTCAAGGCCACGGTCGTGTCCAAAAAAATCCTGCCCCACTTCATCATCAAACCGGGATTTGTGGGACGACCCTGCAAGGATACGGAAATCAAGATCGCCGAGGATGGGGAAATTCTGGTCAAGGGGCCGCAGGTCTTCAAGCAAAGCAACGGCTATTACAACCAGAAGGAAAAAACCGATGAGGTGTTCACGGATGACGGTTTCTTTATGACCGGCGATATCGGTGAATTTGATGAAAACGGTTTTCTGAAAATCACGGACCGCAAAAAGGAACTCATCGTCACCTCCGGCGGCAAAAACATCGCCCCCCACCCCATTGAAATGGCCCTGGTGATGGACATGTATGTGGATTATGCCGTTGTCATCGGAGAAGGAAAAAATTACATCACGGCCCTGATCGTGCCCCAATTCGAGCTGTTGCAGGAAGTGGCCCGGGAAAAGAACATCCCATACAAGAGCAACGATGACCTGATCAAGTCACCGGAAATCATCTCGTTTTTCCAAACAAAAGTGGAGGAGATCAACCAGAACCTGGCACGCTACGAACAGATCAAAAAGTTCCGTCTGCTCCCGCATGCCTTCAGCGAAGAAACCGGCGAACTCACCCCGACCCTCAAAATGAAACGACGGGTGGTCAACGAAAAATACAGCAAGGAAATTCAAGCCCTGTATTCATAACCCCGCAATCCGCTGTTCCCCCCTATTCATTTCCCAAACAGGGGGGCTTGCCTGATCCCAATTCCCCCCTGCGAGGGGGGATTAAGGGGGGTGTCAATCCGCCTGTGTTTTGAGTTCCCGTTTTTGATTAAATCGCAAAAACCCCCTATCTCCGTCACTCCGGTGAAAACCGGAGTCCAGAAAATATTACCGATTTCTCCCACCCTGTAGCATTGATTTATATCCCTTGACACACCCCCTGCCTTTGCATATAGTCGAAACGAAAAAAATTAGTCTTATCATTTACTTATCGAACAATCTTGAGTCATACCTGTTTTGCTTTCCATTAAAACGCGCACAGACTATGACTTCAACCCGCATGACAATGAAACAGATGGACAGGCTCCACAATCCTGGCCGAAATTGAATGTTGTTTGCCATACACCATGAACCGAGGAGTACTGCATGAGGGGTAAAAACCTGCTCCAACTGATCAAAGCGCTGACCCTGCTGTCTCGGCCTCAAGGGTGCACCAGAAAAGAACTGGCTGAAGAACTGGACATCACGGACCGTTCCGTATCCCGATTACTCAACTCCATAGAAACGCTGAATATCCCGATTTACGATGAGCAGATCCCCCTGGAAAAACAGAAACGATGGCACATTGAATCATCTTATGTCGATCAGCTGCCCAACCTCAGCCTTCCCAAGATCGCCCTCACCTTTCCGGAAATCATCTCACTGTGCATGATGGTCGGTGAGTCGGTCGTCTTTAAAGGAACCGAAATCGACCGCCACATTCAAACCGCCCTTTCCAGTCTGATGTATTTTATTCCGGAAGAAACCCGGATCGAACTATCGGGCCTCAAGCGGATTTTCATCTCCAAGACCATCGGTTCCAAACGATACACCGGAAAAGAAAAAATCATCACAACCCTGACCGAATCCATCCTGAACGGCAATGCCTGCGAAATTACCTATCATGTATTTTACAATGACAGAATCAAGGATGACACCATCGGTCCGCTACATCTTTATGAAAATAACGGGGGCCTGTACCTGTTTGCCGTAAAGCTTTCGGACAACCAGATCCGAAGCTATGCGGTTGAACGCATCAAACGAATAACCGCCCTGCCCCAATCTTTTGATTATCCGGCAGATTTTGACCCGGAACAAACCTTGAATTCCGCCTTTGACATGATTCACGGCGAACCCATTACCGTAAAAATTCGTTTTTCCTCAAGCGAAGCCAGATACATTAAAGAAAAACAATGGGCCAAAACACAGACCATCGAAGACCACGAAGACGACTCCATCACCCTGACCATGACCACCTCCGGATATCGGGATGTGAAACGCTGGGTTATGTCGTTTGGGAAAGAGGCGGTCTTGCTGGAACCGGAAAAAATGAAACAGGAGATCCGCGATGAAATTCAAAAAATTTTAAGTGGAGATTAAATTATTTTGGGGAAATGGGACCATTTTTGTCCATGGTTTGTGATAAAAAAATTTTGAATGTAATTTAAGTAAAATAAACTCATAAAATCAAAAACGCCTGTCTATAACATGGTAGGATTGACCCGGCATATAGCATTTTCAATAGAAGGGGAAGAAGCATATAGGAAAACCATGATGGCTAATTATGTTGCCCACAGAGACCAGAAGCTTTACGAACATCTTGAAGGAGTAGCCAGACTTGCTAAAATCAATGCCAAAAAAATCGGCATGGGGGATTATGGGGAATTACTTGGACTTCTTCATGATTTCGGAAAATACAGTGCCGAATTCCAAAAATACATCACGGATGCATTAAAGAAGGACGACCCGAATTTTAATCCGGACGAGGATGAAGAATTTGAAGATCCGTCAGGAAAAAAAGGAAAGATAGATCACTCTACCGCTGGCGCCCAGTATTTTTCCAAAATATCAGGATATTCCAATGCTCATAAAATACTTTGTCAGATTCTTTCTCTTTGTTTAGTATCGCATCACTCCGGACTCATTGACTGCTTAACAACAGGTAACCGTGGGACCATGGATTCCTATTCTAAACGCCTATCAAAGAATGACAAGAAAACCCATCGGAATGAGTGTGTTAATAATGCTGATAAATTTATACTCGATAGAATAGATGCTATTCTTACGTATAAGTCATTAACAAAGCCATTAGAAGAAATGTGCCGCAACATTGTTTGTAATGCGCCAGAAAATAGCCCGCAATCAATGATTGTTCAATTCCAATTAGGTTTGCTGGTGAGGTTCTTGTATAGTGCTCTCATTGATGCAGATCGACAGGATACTGCCGATTCAGAAAAACCCAAAAGAGCACGGCATCGTCTCCAGGGGAAGTATCGATCATGGGACAAACTGATTGAACGACTTGAAAACAAATATAAAAGTTTTAAAACTAAAAACCGGGTGGATGAGATTCGCAAAGAAATATCAACGCATTGCCTTCATGCCGCAAATCGGCCGCCGGGATTGTTCACACTAACCGTTCCAACTGGAGGTGGCAAAACACTGGCGAGCCTCCGATTTACGTTGCGTCATGCAAAAGAACATAGCATGGATAGAATTGTCTATGTCATTCCGTTTACATCAATTATAGATCAAAATGCACGGGTCGTGCGAGAAATCCTTGAACCGAAAGAGTGTCCTGAAGATGATGGTAAAATTGTTTTGGAACACCACTCAAACATCGGTGCTGATGTGCAAAGCTGGAAAGAAAAACTACTGACCGAAAACTGGGATGCACCAGTTACTTTTACCACAATGGTTCAATTTCTGGAGACTCTGTTCGGCGCCGGAACGCGCGGTGCAAGACGAATGCATCAGTTGGCGAAAGCAGTCATTGTTTTTGATGAGATTCAAACCCTCCCTATAAAATGTGTTCATCTTTTTAATAATGTGATCAATTTTCTGGTTGATCACTGTGGAAGCACGGTTGTTTTTTGCACCGCAACTCAGCCGCTGTTGAATCAGGTCGATGAAAAGAAGGGTTCTCTTAATTTATCAGAAAAAAATGAGCTTATGCCAAATGTCAGCAAACTTTTTGAAGATTTAAAAAGAGTTCATGTTTATGACTGGCGCAAATCGCCAGGATGGACTTATCCGGAAATATCGTCGCTTGCGGTTGAGCAGGTAAAAGAAAATGGAAGCTGTCTTGTCATTGTTAACATGAAAAAAGCCGCCCGTCTTATTTTCGAGGAAGCAAATAAAAACGGAATCGAGGTCTTTTATTTAACCACTGGAATGTGCCCTGCCCACAGGAGGCAAGAACTCGAAACGATTCGCAAGAAACTTGATGATAAAGAACCGATTCTCTGTATCAGCACACAGCTTATTGAGGCTGGGGTAGATGTGAGTTTTCGATCGGTTATCCGCATGCTTGCCGGGCTCGACTCCATTACACAAGCTGCGGGTCGTTGCAATCGCCACGGTAGCTCGGAAACCGGCCGCGTGTTTATTGTCAATCCCGTTGAAGAGAATCTTGAATATTTGAAAGATATCGCAGTTGGCAAAGAAAAATCAATTCGTGTTCTTGATGATTATAAATCCGATCCCTCAAAGTACGGAAACGATGCCATTGGGCCGGAAATGCTTAAATGGTACTATGAAAATTATTTTTATGCCCGAAAAGATATCATGGATTATCCCGTTCACGCAAACCGCAACGATACACTACTGAACATGCTCTCATCCAACAAGCTGGCTATTGATGAATTTAGGCGTGTAAATAGAACCATGCCGTTTATAAACCTTTGTCAGTCATTTATGACAGCAGCAAAACTGTTCAGATCGATTGATGCACCGACGCGAAGTGTCATTGTCCGCTATGGCGATGAAGGGAAAAAGCTGGTCAATCAGCTTTGTTCATCATTTGAAGTAGGAAAACAATACGCTCTGATCAAAAAAGCACAGCAATACTCGGTTAATCTGTTTCCGTTTGAATTTGAAAAGCTTGCGACGCAAAATGCACTTTATCGGGTTCAGGAGGGAACTGAGATATTTTATCTCGACAATCTTTATTACAGCAAAACAACCGGCATTTCATTGGAACCTGTGAAACAGGAGGAACAATTCAAAGATGAATACATTACCTAAAAACACGATCGAATTCAGGCTTTGGGGACGTTATGCACTTTTTACCGACCCGCTGACTAAAATCGGCGGCGAGAAATGCTCGTATCATCTGCCTACTTACGAGGCGTTGAAAGGCGTCTGTAAATCCATTTACTGGAAACCTACGATTGTCTGGGTGGTAGATGCCGTGCGGGTGATGAAACGGATTCGAACACAGACTAAAGGAACGAAGCCGCTAAACTTCAGTGGTGTCTATCCCAGTGAAAAAATGCCCGGCAAAAAACAAGAGAACTTTAACGACCTCGCAATCTACACTTTTCTTTCCGACGTGGAATATCAGGTTAGGGCACACTTTGAATGGAACAACTATCATAAAGAATTGGGAAAAGACCGTGTCGATGGTAAACACTTTGCCATTGCCAAGAGGATGCTTGAACGGGGCGGAAGGCAGGATATTTTTCTCGGCACACGTGACTGCCAAGGATATGTGGAGCCATGCATTTTTGGTGAAGGTGAAAGTGCTTATGATGAAGACGATGAAATCGGCTATGGATTGATGTTCCATGGCTTTGATTATCCCGATGAAACGGAAACAAATGAACTGAATGCACGGTTCTGGTATCCAACGTTAAAAAGAGGGGTGCTGATTTTTGAAAGGCCGGGAGATTGTAAGTACAAAAAGTTTGTACGCGAAATGAACGCAAAGAGGTTTGGAGCCGAAAACGTAAAATCGGTGGGACTTGAAGCCGATGAGTTGGGGGTGATGGAATGAGTTGGATACAAAAGTTGTATGAAACTTATGATGCTTGTGCCGGGAATGAAAATATTCCCGATATTGAAGAACTATGCCCTGTGGGATATTCTGTTCAGAATGCTCACATTGAGGTTGTTATTGACCAAGACGGCAATTTCAAAAGAGCATCGCTGGTTCAAAAAGAAAATAATCCAAAAACATTGATTCCTGTAACGGAAAGTTCTGCGGGCAGAACAAGCGGTGAAGATCCACATCCCCTTTGCGATTCGCTTCAATATTGCGCCGGGGATTATGAAAAATATGGCGACAGAAAACATTATTTTGAAAACTATTCAAATGGGTTAAATGCATGGGCAAAGTCCAGTTATTCGCACGAGAAGGTTAAAGCCGTTTACCAATATGTATCAAAGCGAACTTTAGTCAAAGATCTACTCGATAAAGGGCTTCTTGCTTCAAAGGATGGAAAGCTGGCTATTGTTGAAAAAACAGACCAAAAAGAAAAAGTTAAAGTCACGGTGTCAAAGGATGATGATAATCCAATAATGGCTGATACAAGCGAGCTTCATCCCATAATGAAGCTGCTGACATTTTCAAAAATAACGGGGGGTATTGAAGAAAAGAATCAGGCAAAGGTGTTTGTACGTTGGAAAGTGGAATTTACCGACGATGCTTTCTGTTCCGAGACATGGAAAGACAAAACGCTTTTTGAAAAGTGGGCAGAGTACGCAGGTGTACTGGACTCTGCAAAAGGC
>QZKS01000030.1 GCA_003599865.1 Desulfobacteraceae bacterium | reverse complement strand
CAATTTCCGCTTTTTCATTGTGGGAATCATGCGGGAATAAGGCTTCCGACCGGACCGGATTTTCAAAAACACGGTTATCAATCCGTTCCATATCTTCCTGAGCATGCGTTTCCGGCAGCATCCGGATCGCAGGAAGCAGCAGGAAACACGCTATCAACATGATTTTTCGCATTTTTTCTCCTTTGACCGGAGTCAGCCGGTTTGACCGTTTACCGGTCGGCCGGAAAAACCGACTCCCGGCATTACTCCTGTGAAGGCTTTTCCATGACTTCATACAGAATATTGATCAGAAACTTGATCTCCACATCCAGTTTATAATGACGGCTGATATCCTCCAGGCCGCTGTGGCAATTGTGACAGGGGGCAATGACGATTTTTGCCTTGGTATCGGCAATCTGATCGGCCTTGACGCGATTGCCTCTCATCCGGTTCAGTTTGTAAGGAGGGCCGCAATTGATAACCCCGCCGCCGGCAGCGCAGCAATAGTTGTGCTCCCGATTCGGATGCATCTCTGTAAAATTTTCACAAATGGCGTTCACCACATACCGTGCTTTTTCATGAAGTCCGCCTCCTCTGGAAACATTGCACGGATCATGCAGCGTGACCGGCTCCTGATATTTCTTTTTGATCTTTATTTTTCCGGCCTTCAGTAAATCATAGTAGAACTCGATGGCATGAACAATCCGTACCGGCGGCATCCGCCACCCCAGCCAGCGGTTCCCCATATCATATACCGACCGGAATGCATGCCCGCATTCTCCCATCACAATTTTTTTAACACGAAGCCGCATGGCGGTTTCAAAGTGCTTTCGTTTCAGCCGGCCCATAATTTCATTGTCTCCGGTATACATGGCCATATCGCTGTTGTCCCATCCCGGAGTGGCCGGCATGGTCCAGTCAACCCCTGCGGTTTTCATAAGAATCGCGGCCTGATAAATCAATTCCGCCTGGAATTTCGGTTCCGGTGCGATCACCGAATACATAATTTCCGCGCCTTCCTTTTCCAGAGGAATGCGGATATCCGGTATTTCCTCCCGGGCATCCTCCTCCTGCCACTGGAGCGTATCCACCCACTCATCTTCCTTCACCCACATCTGGTTCATGGTGGCCGAATGACTGTTGACCGTATCCTGAATATACAGGGGCGTAACTTCCAGCTTATGGCAGATGCGCCTTACCACCAGCATCATATAGGCAATATCGATACCGAAAGGGCAGTACATGGAGCATCGCTTGCAGAGATTGCATTCCGTGTGTGCGATTTCGGACATTCTCCGGATACTGTCCGGTGCGACCCGGCCCTTGCGCTTCATCATTTCCCAAATGGTCTGCTTGACCTTGCCTGCCGGTGAAAATGCGGGGTTCTTATCGTTGGATAGATAGAAATGGCATGCATTGGAGCATAACCCGCAATGAACGCAGGTTTCGATATATGCCTTAAAGCGGGCAGCGGTTTCATCCTTCAATATTTGATGGATCACCTTTTCAATCCGGTCTCCCGAAAGATTTGCGACACCGGCTTCAAGACCTTCATCCTTGATCGGACTTTCCTGCGGATTTTCCGGATGACCATCCGTCTTGACTACAGGTTCCGTCATTGCTGCTCTCCTTCATCCATTATAATTGTAACTTGCATTGACATGTTCATGCTACCAATCTTTTGCCTGCCTTACCTTCCCGAATTCCGATCCGGTATAAACTCTTGTAAGCAACCCGACAATCATATGGCTCAGCCGGGTAAAGGGAATGGCTATCAGCAATATTTCACCGGAAAGAATATGGAAAATCACCGCATAGGGATAACCCGGCCATTGGTGAAATGCATAAAAACCACTTAAAAAAGGAAGAACCACAAGCGCCAGCAGAAAATAATCGGATGCGCTCGTCAGATAACGAACTTCCGGGGATATGATTCTGCGTGCCAGGAAAAAAATACAGCCTCCCACAACCATAGCCGTCATACCATCCGCTGCCGAATCCGGAAGTGCAAGCCATCGGATATCCAGCAATTCTTCCATCAGGACAATATGGGAAAGCAGGAAGACAGGGACCAGCAGGAGACAAATATGAAACAGGAAGGTGACGGCTGTCATGGCCGGGTGCTGTCTCATATTCTCCGTTGCAAACGGGGTGAGCCAGTGGACCAGTGACCGCAGTCCGTATCGAAGACTGATATAGCTGAGAATAAATCGTTCTTTTCGATATACCGTGTACACCATGTTGAGTATTTTAAACAGCATGCCGCCGAAAAATACAATCAGGGAAAAAGCCGCTATCGGCCCGGTAAGAAAGGAATATAAGTCGTGCATTGCCACCCCCTTTTTCAGGATGGAAAATCACCGGTTGAGATGACTTTCCGGAAATAACGACCATCATGGATGTATCGCAGGAGCATCTTGTCTCCGGACGGGCTGAAAACAGGGTCCCGGACAGCCTGATAGCGGTCATTCCAGATGCGCCCGTTCAGCGCAAAGGTGTATCCTCCTTCCGATTCCACCGCAACCGCAGCAAATTGTGAATCCGGACTGAAAACCGGTTTCCAGGTCATATCAAAATGGCTGTCCCATACCTTGCCATCCACGGCGATCGACCACTGCCCCCTGTTTTTGACAATCGCCGCAAGCTTTTGGCTGTCCGGACTGAATACCGGGTCCATCACCAGTTCATCAAAATTGACCCGCCATGGCTTGCCGTCAACGGCAATCGTCCACTTCCCGAAATCCGTTGCCACAACCGCAGCGATTTTGCGGCTGTCCGGACTGAACAGGTGATGCCATAACTGCACAAAACCCCTGTCCCATAAAATATCTCCATTTTCCGCAAGATACCAGGCACTTCCGATTCGCACCGGTGCGGTAACCGCTCCGGTTGCCGGATCGTAACAAGGTTCCCAGACTGCGTTATAGTTCCGGTTCCATGGGATTCCATCGACCGCGATGGTGTAATCAGACCGGCCAAGCCTGATTTCAGCGGCAATGGATTCCCGGCTGGGATGAAAGGCAACCTTCCATACATTGGTAAAATTCCGGTTCCAGGCCTTTCCATTCAACGCAGCCGTAAAAACACCGGCGGCAAATTTTCCGATCTCCCCTTCATTCAGGGAAACGGTTTGGACCGAAGCGGCGGTATGGCTGCCATCCGGACTCATGGCCATTTCTGAAATATTATAGTAAGTCTGTTCCCATGGAGCATCATCCTGAACCATCCCGTATTTCCGGTCTGCCTGAAACGCAGCCGCAATGTGCGCCCCGTCCTGACTGGAAACAAGATTCCATACATATTCAAACCGGTTTTCCCACGGGTTGTCATCCACTGCGACAGTCCATTCACCGTCGATGGAAACAAAAGCAGCCAGCCTTCCATCCAGCAGAAAACGCAGGTTCCATATTTTATCAAAAGAGGTATCCCACTGCCCGTTACCGGTGCGGACACTGAATTCTTCCGGACCGATATTCACAATGGCGGCAACCTGTTCTCCATCACCACTGATCTGAAAATCTTCGACCCAGTTTGCTTCATCTCCCCATTCTTTTAGAGAAACAATTTTTTCAGCCGTATTCCAATCCCAATTCTTTGTCTGGTTCATCTGGCAACCCCCAATAGGAAGCATTGTCAATGATTCCGGAAGCAGAAATCTGCTGCCGTGAACTTCTGTCCGGTTTCATCAGGTCATCATTCCATTTCGACCTTATCCGGATGATTGACGCTGGCAACAGGGCAGGCGGAACGCAGGACAACCTGCTCAACCGTACTCCCCAGAAGTGCGTTTTCCGGATCAATTTCATGGGTATGATGGGACATGACAATCAAATCTCCGCTTTTCTCCCGGGCGAACTTGAGGATCTCGATATGGGGAATGCCCTCCCATACCTCAATCTGATAATTATCAAATCCTTTCATTTTCGGAATATAAAGGCGGTTCATCTTTTGTTTGGCTTCTTCAATCCGGCCTTCAATGGAACGCTGATCCTGCTCCCTTCCGATTCTGGTTTCCGTCAGATCTACGGCATGAAACAGATACAGCTTGCAGCCGACTTCTTTGGCCACCTTTAATGCAAACAAGAAAGCGGAATAAGCTGCCTTTGAAAAATCAGTTCCAAACACAATGGCGTTGAAATACCAGAAACAGGTCGCACAGGGCCGGCTGATGATCAAAACCGGACAGCGTGCACTTTTGGCGACTTTCTGCATGGTGCTGCCGACGATATTCCGGTATCGGGATGCGCCGACATCTTCCTGACGCGTATGCGCGCCCATGACGATCAGGTCCACACTCTCCTGTCTGGCTTTTCTCAATATTTCACGATGCGGGACACCGACCGTGCATTCCACAACACAATTCTCCACCTCCCGCAACTGCTTCTCATAGGTGTTTTTCATTTCCTCCTTCACCCATGCCGTATAATCCTCACCGACAACTTCCTCCTCACCGGTTCGGACATCCATGGCAAAAGGGCTGGCCCCGCGCGACGGTATGCCAAACGCATGATATATGAACAGTCTGGATTTATACTTTTTCGCCAGATCAAAGGCGACATTGGCAGCATTGTCACAGGTTGGTGATGCTGTGGTTGCAAACAGAATTTTATCAAACATGGTTTTTGCCTCCTTTGAAAAGCACAATCTGTTTTTCATTCCACCGATTTTAATGATATCTGCATTGTTCATGTGAAATAGCAAAGTTAATGCCGAATGAATCAATATCAGACAACATACTAATTTAATGAAACATATGAAAAATTCCACCGGATTATGAATATTCCATATGGAACAATTTGTTGCTTTGTGATATGTTCAAAGGGAACCAAATGAACCCTTTGAACATTTCCGAAAGGAGGGCGGCATGCACTCCATCCTGAACCATTACCAGATTATTCTGGAAAGCATTGAAGAGGGCGTATTTACCGTCACGCCGGAACTGAAAATCATGTCTTTTAACCGGGCGGCGGAAAAAATCACCGGATTTAACCGAAAAGACGTGATCGGCAGGTCCTGCCGCGAAATTTTTCAGACCGATATCTGCAGTGAAAACTGCCGGCTTCGCCAATCCATCGAAACCGGGGAGTCTTTTTCAAACTATCCACTATATATCACCCGGGCGGATGAAAAACGCATCCCCATCAGCCTGAACACGGCCGTGTTAAAGGCCGGGAATGGCAATATTATCGGAGGCGTTGAGATTTTCAGGGACCTGACGCCCATCTTGGAACTGCGAAAAGCATTCCTGAAAGAGCACTCGTTTGAGGATATTGTCAGCAAAAATCCAAAAATGCAGCGTTATTTCTCCATCCTGCCGCAGATTGCGGAAAGCCAGAGCACGGTCCTGATCGAAGGCCCCACCGGTACAGGCAAAGAATTGATCGCCAGGGCCATCCACAGCAACAGCCCGCAGAAAAACGGCCCTTTTATCGCTGTCAACTGCGGAGCCCTTCCGGATACCCTGCTGGAATCCGAATTGTTCGGGTATAAAAAAGGGGCTTTTACCGATGCCAAACAGGATAAACCCGGCCGGTTCGCCCTTGCGCAAAACGGCACTATCTTTCTGGATGAAATCGGAGATATCTCTCAGGCAGCACAGGTCAGGCTGCTGCGCGTTCTTCAGGATAAAACATACGAGCCCCTTGGCGGAAGGAAGTCAGTGGAAACCAACGCAAGGGTAATTACCGCGACCCATCGAAACCTGGAAGAACAGGTTGGAAAAAATCTGTTCCGGGAAGATCTGTTCTATCGCATCAATGTGATCAAATTGTCGTTGCCGCCGCTCTCGGAGAGAAAGGAAGATATCCCCCTCCTGATCGATCATTTTATCAAACACCAGAACTACGCCGCAAACCGGAAAATACTCGGCCTGACGCAGGAAGCCATGGCAGCCTGCATGCTCTATGACTGGCCGGGCAATGTGCGGGAGCTTGAAAACAGCATAGAGCATGCATTTGTACTGTGCAGGGATTCCCTTCTCGGCCTGCATCATCTTCCGGAACGAATCGCACCCGGAATTGAACCGTTTCATGCCCCGAAAGGGTTGACACTCAAGGAGATCGAAAGAACCACCATTCAGCAGGCGCTGGAACAGAATCACTGGAAAAAGGTCATCACCGCCCGAAAGCTGGGTATTGATAAAAACACACTGCGCCGGAAAATCAAACGGCTGAGCATCATCGAACCGGCCGAAACATAAAATATTACCTGTTATTGTTTTATTTTCTGTTCATCGAACAGATGCAATTCCGGATAAAGCTTCCTCGCGCAATCAGGGCAGATGCTGTGGCTGAACTCGGCCTCCGACCGGTCCCGGATATAAGACTCAATCTGGTTCCAATAGCCCTGGTCATCCCGTATTTTTTTACAGGATGCGCAGATCGGTAAAAACCCCCTCAGTGTTTTCACCTCGGACAGGGCTTTTCGAAGCTCCTGGATGAGTTTGCCCTGTTCTTCTTCATGGATTTTGATGTTGCGGGTAAACAGAAAAATAACAAGCATCAGCCCCCAAAAAACAGTTAAGATGGATGTCAGGTACAGTATGCGGTTGGCCATTTGCGACAACTGAATGAGCGGTTCGGGAAACGTCACAATCTCGCAAACAAAAAACAAAATGATCGCGGTAAGGCTCAGTGCCAGCTTATCGAACATGTTCTCATACTCAAACACCAGAAACACCAGGGCAGGAATGGAAAGGAAATAAAAATGGAAACCCGTATGCCGGGTATATATGATTACCGTTAAAATCGCCACATGGATCATGTGCGCTGAAAAAATCCAGACTCTTGCCGACCGGTATTTTCGACGGTGTGTTAAACAGAAAGTACCCAGGTAGGACAGGATCGCCGCAATATTGATGATCATCGGCACCATTGCACCGGAGATCATATAGAAAATCAAGTACACGGTTGAGACTGATGCGGCAATCACCGAGATTACATTCAATGCCCGGATTCTGCGGGCATCATTTTCCGGCAGTCCCGCAACGCCAATATTCATGATCCGGAATCCAGCCTTCATTCTCCATCTCCTTCTATTGAGGTTGCCAGGCTATCTGCCGGAAAACAGCGGTTTGCGTTTTTCCATCATGGCTGCGACCGCTTCGGAAGAATCCGCACTTTTAATGCACAGGCTTTGATTGTATGCCTCAAAATCAAGGGTTGTTGCCAGATCGGCCGCCAGGCTGTTATTGATCGATCGTTTTGCCATAGACATGGCGATAGGGGCTCTTTTTGCCAATTTTTCAGAAAACGCCGTCACTGCTCCCATCAGGTCGGCATCCGGCAGGACCCGGCTGATCATCCCGATTTCAAGGGCCCGGCTTGCCGTAAACCGGTCACCGGTCAGGATCAGCTCCTTGGCAATGGAAGGTCCCACCAGCCGTGTGAGCCGGAAGGTTCCTCCCAGATCCGGGATCATGCCCACATTGGTGTAGGCCATGGAAAAAACAGCGCTCTCCGCCGCATAAATAAAATCCGCGGCAAGGGCAATATCACAGCCGTTTCCCAGGGCATACCCATTGACCGCGGCAATCACCGGTATACTTAGATTTTCAAACATAAAGGTCGCCTGGACCTTTTTCATCATGGCCATGAATTCGATCTGGCTCAATTTGGTAAGCGCTCTTGCATACGAAAGATCGATCCCCGAGCAAAAGGAATTCTCCACCCCGGTGATCACCAGAACCCTGGTTCCGGTATTGTTTTTCACCTTGTCTACGGCCAGGGCAAACTCATCATAGGTCCGGCCGTCCAGCGCATTTTTAAACCCCGGCCGGTTGATGGTCAGGATCGCGATTTCATTTTCCTGTTGCAGAATAATGTTTTCCATGCATTTTGCCCCATTGATTCCAATCGGGTTACTGACGAATAAAAATCTGCGTAAAATAATACAGGCCATCGTCACTCATGGCAACACCGATACCGGTCAGGTCGAAATCGCCCTGAATGTTGGCCAGATGTCCGGGACTCATCAGCCATCCCTGCACAGCCGTACTTGCCGGATCTGCATAATTGTTGTAGGCAACATTTTCTGCCGCGGATTCATAGAAAAGGGTCTGCCCGATTCCTTCAATCCGGGTTTCGAACCCGCTATGTCCGAAAGCAACCCTTCCGGCAGCCATATCCAGACTGTGGGTTCTGCAATAATCCGCTATGGTTTCACTCCACCGAAGGGTAGATAAAAATTGGGACTGGCGGTATTCATTGATCTGGAGATGAACCTCCTGTTCCATATCATGGAGTTCATCCCGGGTCTCGGAGTCGTTCTCCCCGGTGCTGATGGAAGTTCCGTCATTGCTGCAACCAACGGCAAATAGCAACAGACTGATGAAAAACAGACCTGCAATTAAACGGATAAACGGATTACGGCTTCGGATGGATATTGTCATTGGTACACCTTACGTTTTTTATTTGGGTTGCTGATTCGTTATTGTCATCGGTTATATCAGAAAGATAAGATTGGATACAGTCATTTTTTTAAGCAGCATAGACGGCTTAATCGCATCAGCTTATCCATCCCATCGTCTTTTTTCAGGAAGTCATCCGGAAAGAGCAGCCAGGAGAAGTTTCGACCCGACCCCGCGGCAATTAAAAGCTGACGAATCTATGACGAACCCAAAATGGCTTCCGGATCGACATTCAGAAACGATGCACACTCTTCGGGCTTTGTGGAGATCAACAGGGAGATGTTGTTGAATTCCGAGGTCACTTTGTGAACCATGGAAATGGAATCGATGAATTCCGGACGGACCAGAACCGCAATCCGGACAGGGATGTCTTTGGGCTTCATCGAAAAATAGACCCTCATGGATTCCATGTAGGCGCTTAAGTTGAGATTGTTCTTTTCAAGGGAAGACAGGTTCACGAAACTGTTGTATGAAGAATACTTGCCTTCTTTTTCAAAATAGATCTTGGATAATATGTTTGAGGCATACACATAATCCAGCTCCGGCGGACAATTGATGATCAGCAGTCGTTTCTCTTCTATGGCCTGAAATTTGAGCATACCTGATCGTTCACCTGAAAGGATAATGGTTGTTTTTTACTCCGGTCATAATTCACGTTGTTATATCAATTTGACTGTATCGTCAATCATTTGTTTACTCTTTGAAAAACCCGCAACCGGAGTATTTCATGATCCATACCCGGACACATCCCATAACACTCCTTGCAATCCGAGCTGTTTTTGATTATTTAAAGAGAACCTGAATTGAAAAATCGGTCTTGCGCATGATTATCAGACAAGCCGTCTAATCACGGAAGTCTCCCCAAGTATTCACGGTGAAAACGATTCCTTGCCATATCATCCGCTGTCGATTTCCATCAGACCGTCCTTTCAATCCGGCGAAACAAGCAAGAATCACTTCCCATCAATCTGGAAAGGCGCTTGATATGAAAAAATGGCTGCAAGAAATGCTGGCCTGCCCGGAATGTCCGGGTCAGGAATCCCGGCTGGACCTGGAAATTCAGGCGGAACAGCACGATGACATCATCGAAGGGCAATTGACATGCACCATCTGTGGAAACCGATACCCCATTCACAAGGGAGTTGCCATCCTGCTGCCCCGGAAATCATTATCCATCCTGACGGAGAACAGGGGATACAATTCCAAGGGAATGCTGTCATCCTATCTGTGGAGCCACTACGGTGATCTCTTGAACGATCCCAAGGCAACCGATGCCTACAAAAAATGGTCCTCTTATTTCAAGAATACGGAAGGATTTTCACTGGATATCGGCTGCTCCACCGGCAGGCTGTCCTTTGAACTGACCCGGACCCATACCCGGGTCATCGGCATCGACAACTCCCTTTCCTTTATTCAAAAGGCAAGGGAGCTGATGATATCCCGACGACTGGAATTCGACATGGTGGTCGAGGGGATGATTACGGAAAAACAATCCTATGATTTCACCAATGGCTGGAAAACCGACCGGCTTGATTTTATCGTTGCCGATGCCATGGCATTGCCTTTTCCCCGGAAAACCTTTTCAACCGTCGCTTCCATGAATATCCTGGAAAAGGTCCCCCATCCCCTGCGTCATCTGGTGGAGATCAACCGGGTCCTGGATAACCGGAATGCCATGTTCGTGTTTTCCGATCCCTTTTCCTGGGATGAAGCCTTTGTGGACCCGGAACTCTGGCTGAGCGGAAAAACAACCGGGAAATACGCATGCCGGGGTACGGAAACCATGAAACGGCTGTTTGCCGGTGAAGACGGCGTATTGAATCCGCCGCTCCGGATCACGGCGGAAGAAAATGTTTCCTGGAAAATACGAAAAACCGAAAACCTGTGGGAACATATCAACTCACAGCTCATGGTGGGTGAAAGGTAGCTCAATTGAGACAAAAACACGGCATATGCGGATT
Organism: Desulfobacteraceae bacterium; assembly: GCA_003599865.1. GTDB lineage: Bacteria > Desulfobacterota > Desulfobacteria > Desulfobacterales > SURF-7 > QZKS01. The sequence goes on along the minus strand of QZKS01000030.1, from coordinate 52,224 downwards.
GTGCTTTCACAGCCCCGGCTGCGGCGTTATCGTTACCTTTGATGATGAAAACCGGATAGACCGTCTGGAACCGGACCCGGATGCTCCGGCCGGAAAAGTCCTGTGTCCCATTTCCGCCAGTGCAAAAGAAATCATCTATGGCGGGCATCGGCTGACCCGTCCGCTGAAAAGAACCGGCCCCAAAGGAACCCATTCGTTTGAACCGGTGTCCTGGGATGAGGCCTATGATATCATGGTTCGGAAACTGAATGCGCTCAAAGACCAACACGGTCCGGAAACCGTCGGAATCTATACCGGAACCGGCACCTATGAAAGATCCTTTAAAGATATTTTCCAGCTCAAAGGTTCGGAAATCTATCTGGCATCCAGTGTCCTGTTTCCATTCGGCTCCCCCAACACCTTTGGCGTCGGGGCCCCCTGCTATACGGCCCTGGGCGTTCTGGCACCCAAGCTGACCATGGGATGCCTTCATATTGATATGTTTTCCGATGTGGACAATTCCGATCTGATTCTGGTCTGGGGAACCGATCCCTCCACCTCGACTCCTCCGGAAATGTTTCAGCGCCTGAAGGCGGCGGCAGAGGAAGGAGCCGAAATCATCGTCATCGACCCCCGAAAAACAAAAGCCGCGGATCTTCCCGGCAGCCGATGGATCACCATCCGACCCGGTTCCGACGGCGCACTGGCGCTCGGGTTGTCCCATATTCTGATCCGGGACCATCGCTACGATGCCGATTTTGCGGAAAACTGGACAACCGGGTTTGACGAGTTCGCCGAATACGTAAAAGCGTTTACACCCGAATATGTTTCCAACACCACCGGCATTCCGGTACATACAATCGAATATCTGGCCCAAGGCATTGCAGAAGCGGAGGGGGCAAGCTATGTGATGTATACGGGCCTGGAATATACCAAGAGCGGCGTGCAGAATATCCGGGCGGTCATGGTTCTCTGGGCACTGGCCGGACAACTGGATGTGGAAGGCGGACGGTGTTTTTTAAGAAGCGAAAACCGCTTTCCGCTGCCGACAGGCCGGCAGATTGCAACACCCGGATTTGAAAAATCCATCGGCAAAGGGCGCTTCCCGGTATACTCCCATTTCTGCGGCGGCGAACCCCACGCCAATATCCTTCCCGGATCGATCATTGATGGAGATCCTTACCGAATCAGGGCCATGATCATCCAGGGAGCTTCCATTCTGACCTCCTGGCCGGCCTCCCATATCTGGAAAAAAGCCCTGGAAACTCTTGAATTTCTGGTATGCATCGACTTACAGCTCACGCAGGATGCCTCTTACGCCGATATCGTCCTTCCGGCCACAACCGCTTTTGAACAGGAGTCTTACTGCTACTATGGAACCTGCCTTCGCCTGCGGGAAAAAATGATCGATCCGGTCGGAGAGGCAAAACCGAACCGTCAGATCCTGTCGGAACTGGCGGAAAAACTCGGATACGGAAACCTGTACCCGCAGACCCGGGAGGAACTCCTGGACTACATCCTGAGCGACTCCGGATTTACGATGGAAGACCTGCAAAACGCCCCGAAACATGTTCTCCGAAAAGAGACCGTTCCCATGGAATACCGCAAATGGGAAAAAGGAATGCTCCGTCAGGATGGAAAACCCGGCTTTGAAACCCCCTCCGGCAAGTTTGAGATCAAATCCACGATTCTTGAGCAATATGGATACAGCGGCATTCCCCGATATGAAGAGTCGGATGAGACGGCGGTCAGCAATCCCGAATTGTTTGAAACCTATCCGCTGGTGCTGGGCACCGGGCCGTTCAAGCCGGACATGAAATCCAGCCTGCGGGCCATTCCCGGCTTCATCAAGCGATACCCCTATCCAGCCGTTCAAATGAACCATAAGGACGCCGAAGACCGCGACATCAAAACCGGGGATGTGATCAGCATCAAAACCGTCAGAGGTTCAATAAAAATGCGGGCGTATGTGACGGACAAGATCATGCATGGCTTCGTGTACGCCCCGGTCGGCGGCGGCGGCCCCTTAGGTACGGATGAATGGAAGGAAGCCAATGTGAATATGATTACCGATCTGGCACAGTTTGACGAGATATCCGGTTTTCCGGTTTACAAAACCCTGCTGTGCCAGATCCGGAAAAAGAAGCGCAACCGCCGAAATCCGGTCGTTCAGGACCCGACCCTGGGATGCGGAGGATAACCCCAAAATTATAATTGTATTTCCGCTGCCGGTTCTTTATAATCAGCCCGCTTTGCAGATTGCCTGTGCCATCTGCATGAACAATCAAGTCACTGCCGTCTTTCCCGTTTACCGGGGAACTGGAGAATATAATGCAAATGATTTTCAATCGACTGCTGCTTTCCTTTCTTGTGGTTGTGCTGATGAGCCCTTCCTGCCGGTCTGCCGAGGCGGAAAAATATTCGACGGCACCCATCTCAAACCAGGGTCGGAAATGGCGCATCGGTTACCTGGAAGCAGGCCCGTACATCAACTACCCCATGAATCTCCGCGCCCTGACTGCGGCATTTGTCGAGCTGGGCTGGATGGAATCCATAGACCTGCCGCAACAGCAGGATGAGAACGATACCCGGAAGCTGTGGAAAGCGCTGTCCAAAAACGCCAAAAGCCGGTATATTGAATTTCCGGCAGATGCCTACTGGTCATGCAATTGGGATGATGCCCTCCGAAAAAAAACCCGGACGGAAATTCTTGTCAGGCTGAATCAGCGGAAGGACATCGATCTCATGCTGGCCATGGGCACAAAGGCCGGCCAGGATCTGGCCACCAATGAACACAGCGTTCCGACCATTGTTCTCTCCTCCAGCAATCCGGTCCGGTCCGGCATCATCAAGGGCGTTGACGACTCGGGCCTTGATCATGTGAATGCCCGGGTCGATCCCACACGATACGAACGTCAGATCCGGATCTTCCACAGTATTTTCGGATTCCGGAAACTGGGCATTGTCTACGAACACGATACACCGGACGGAAAAACCTATGCCGCCATTGACGATGTGGAAAAAGTGGCCAAAGAACTTGATTTTGAAATCGTGTCCTGCCATGCGCCCTTTTCCAATGTGTCCGAAGAGGAGGCGCAAAAGGCCGTACAGGCCTGCCATCGGCAACTCGCACCAAAAGTCGACGCCTGCTACATTACGGTTCATCGCGGCGTGTCATTGCAAAACATGCCGGTCCTCCTGAAACCTTTTTACGAACGGAAAATTCCCACGTTCTCCCAGGTCGGGTCCAGGGAAGTCAAACATGGCGTGCTCATGAGTATTGCCAGAGCCGATTTCAAATATATTGCCCTGTTTCATGCCAAGACCATTGCCCGGATTTTCCATGGCGCCAAACCCCGGGACCTCGACCAGGTGTTCGAGGACCCGCCCCGAATCGCCATCAACCTGAAAACGGCACAGATGATCGGATATGACCCCTCTGTGGATATTCTGGGAGCTGCGGATGAAATTTATGAAACCATTGAGACGGTGAAATCGGAAAAATGATCGTGGAAACAGGAAAAATCCGCAGAAGAATAGGAAACCAGCTCTCACCGGAGCTTTCAGCCGTCATGAAGGTTCTGGATGAAAACTGCCTTGCTGAAGTGATGCGTCTTCAGTACATGATTATAGAGAGACTGAGCCGGAAAGATATGCTCCAGCCATTTCCGCCCGAGTTTATGCGTTCCCATCTTTCGGAAAAAGGATTTATCATCGGCGTACTGGTTGAAAATGAACTGGTGGCATTCCGAAACGTATACTACCCGGACGCGACGGATCAGGAATGGAATCTGGGATCGGATATCGGTTTTTCAAAGGAAGAATGCAGAAGATCTGTCAATTTTCAAATGGTTTGCGTTCATCCCCTGTATCGGGGAAACAACCTGGCCTATAAGATGAACTGTCAGGCAATCCGTCTGATCCGGGAGCAGGAACGATTCGACCACCTTCTGGCAACCGTTTCCCCCTATAATTACTGGAACGTGAATACCCTTCTGAAGAGCGGCTTTATCATTGTCGGACTGAAGTACAAGTATGGCGGCAAGCTGCGCTATATTGTGTATCGGAATCTGAAATCGACCCCTTCCTCATTACCTGAGACGGATCAGGTCGCCGGGCTTACGGATTTTCAGAAGCAGGAAAAAATTCTCCGGGAAGGATACCATGGGTTCCGGATTTGTGAGATCCCGGGCGTGCACACGCCCGTGGATGAAATCTGTGACCCTCATCATATCAGCAGAATTCCGGAACGATACGAAATTCATTTCTCCAAAAGTCCCGTAGCAGGAATCCATAAACATGGCTGACCCCGAACCATTCATTCCTGTACGCCGGGTGCGGCTGAACACGACCTGGAAAATTGTTCTCATGGCCATCGTCCTGCTGGTTGTCTCCCAGATCCTGGGAACACTCCTCAGTGTGTCGACATTTGAATCCCTCCTCCTGAAAACCCTGACCACCAAATATGAAATCCTGGGAAAGGACCTGAAAAGAAGGATCGAATCGGCGCTTAAATTCGGAAAAAGCCTGGATCACTTTACCGGCATGGACAATCTCATCGCACCGGTTTATCAACTGACCGAAGATATCGATGAAGTCATGATCTTTGACGATCAGGGTGCACTGTTCTTCTCTTCCGGAAGGGCAAAACCATCCGGACCCGGCGATGCATCCCGGCAGGGTCCGATCCGGAAGACATTTCCGGCGGATACGACAAAAGAGAAGATCGATCTCCCCATCCGATCCATTTCCGATTTTCGCAAAACCGGCTCAAGCACGCCGCTTTATAACGGCAGGTATTATATCCTCTTCCCCATTTCATCTGCACTGGACAGCCAATCAGGAATACTTGCGCTCATCTTTTCCCAATCCATACTGGACCGCCAAAAAGAAATCCTGATCAGCGGCACAGGGAAAAAACTGCTTCTGTCACTGGTCGTAACTGCACTGGTAATGGCGGTCATGATTCATCTGTTTTTGACCCGTCCGTCCCGCCGGCTGGCGGAACGCCTCAACCATGATCTGCAAGACCGAAACGCTCCTGTCCGAACCTTCAGCACGTCCGGCGGAAACAGTCTGCTGGTTCTGCATGACCTGATTGCAGAATTTCAGGCAAAAACCCGTGAAGCGGAAGACAATCTCCGTCATGCGCTCCGGCAATGGAGCGAACTGAATCCGGATCATGAAACCGCCGATGCCATCCACCGGATGCAGACTGCACTCAAAGGACAGCAGGATGAAATGGATTAGCCCGGATCGAAAAATCATCCTCATCATTCTGGGAACGCTGCTCGCTTCCCAGCTCATCTACTTCCATATCAATGTAACGTCCTTTAAAACCAGCTATCTTGCGGCGGTCCGGTCCAACCTCAATACCGTAGGAAACAGCCTCCGGATCAACCTGGAAGATATTCTGCAAAAAGGAGTATCCATTCAAAAATTCTTCGGTCTGAAAGCACTGCTCCGGAAAATCATCAGCGAAACCCAGGAGATCTCTTTTATCGCCATCCATGACCTATCCGGAAATCTTCTCTATTATTGCGACCAGCAATCATTTTATCCGGAAGCCGGTCAATCCGGGCAGCCGCCGGAAAACCCCGGTGACGGTCAAACAGGCGACTTCCGGATTTCATTTCCGCTGACCGGGAAAGACAGCCGGCCCCAGGGTGTATTGATGCTCGGTATCGATCCGGAGCGGATAAACCGGCATGTCCATGAAATCGCCCTTGACACGGGCACCATCATCCTGATTTCCATTCTCGCCATCCTTGACTTTCTCTTCTTTATGGTTGCATGGACCTTTACCATCCCTGTCCAACAGGCCTCTTTTGAAATCCGGGAAGTGACAACAAACGGAGCGCTGGATGCGTCCATTACCCGGACCCATATCGATTTTCTGGATGTCCTGATCCGTTATTTTGAAAAAATACACCGCGAATTCAGCAAAAAATGGAAAAAGATCATACAACTCTCTTCTCCCCTTTTTCTGCTGCAACCGGAAACAAACCGGAACAGCGAGCGGATGAAAAGCCTTGCATCAAGCGTCATTTCCATGATCAGCCGCTTCGGATGGAACCGGAACGGCCCGGATCAAGCCATCCGCGTGTCATCCTCATCATTGATCCGGCCGGCACTGTTCCTGTTCGTTTTTTCCGAATCACTCAGCATTTCTTTTCTCCCGATTTTCGCCGGACAACTGTATCGGCCGATGCCCTATCTATCCAGGGATATTGCCATGGGGCTGCCGATCTCGTCCTTCATGCTGCTGGTCACCATCAGCCTTCCGATGGGAGGATATCTGGCGGAAAAAATCGGTCACCGGAAATCATTTTTGCTTGGAGCCGTCATCAGCGCTGCAGGACTCTTATTGAGCGGTATGGCGGAAACCATTTTGTCCCTGGTTGTGTATCGTGCCATTGCCGGATTTGGCTTTGGTACGGTATTCATGACCGCCCAGATGTTCATTATACAGCAGACAACAGCCGATAACCGGGCAGAAGGAATGGCGATCTTTTTATCCGCTTTTTACGGGGGAACCCTATGCGGTTCCGCCATCGGAGGGATGCTGTCGGACCGGATCGGATTCCGCTTGCTGTTTCTGATCGGCGCTGCCATTGCCGTCAGCTCCACCCTTTTTCTGATGTTCATCTCATCCGGAACATCCGCCAAGCGTGTTTCAAAACCGGAAACCGGCTCCTCCCGGACATCTTTTATCCAAAACCTCGTCACCCTGTTTTCAGACCGGAATTTTTCAGCACTGGTTTTTTTCCAAAGCATTCCCAATAAAATCTGCCTGATCGGATTTATTTATTATATCGCTCCGCTTTTTCTGGAATCCCTCGGCAGCAGGCAATCGGATATCGGACGTTATATCATGCTGTACAGCCTGGTGATGATTATTTTCAGCCAGGGCATCGCAAAATGGACAGACCGGTTTCCCAGTCCGAAACCGTTCATTTTCCGGGGCGGTCTCTTTTCCGGCATCGCCCTCCTTCCCTGTTACTTTTTTCCGGGTGTGTTCTGGATTGCACTGGGGATTGTCCTTCTTGGTTTTTCCCATGCTTTTTCCGTCTCCAACCAGGTAAAGCTCGCATCACAGCTTCCGTCTGTAAACCAAGCCGGTCTTGGGCCGGGACTCGGCATTTACCGCCAGGCGGAAAGAATTGGAAATGTTCTTGCACCGGTTCTGTCAGGTGCGCTAATATCCCGGTTCGGATATACCGGATCACTTGCCCTGATCGGCGCGTATACGGCCGTCTCCAGCATTCTGTTTGTAATGGTATTTGCAGACAAAAAAGAAAATAAGGATTGATTGTTTATGGTATGGATTCAAAAAACAGTTCTGCTCACCGCCCTTTTCTTCCTGTTGGCCACGGCATCTCACGCGGAACGGAAACAGTTTTCTCAGGAAGTTGACCAACCCTTTTCCGGAAGCCAGTCGCCGGATGATGCCCGAATCGCTGCCATTGCCAAAGCCAAGCTGGAAGCCCTGGAAAAAGCCGGAACCTATATTGAATCCCTGACGGTTGTCGAAAACTTCAGGCTGAAAAAAGATGAAATCACGGCAGTTGCTTCCGGAATTGTCCGGTCGGAAATCGTTTCCCAAAAAAATTACGCCACGGAAGACGGCTTCGGCATCATCCTTGTCCTGCAACTGGAAGTGGACAGCACCACGCTTGAAAAAAAGATGCAGACATTGGCCGAAGATCAGACCCTGATCGAAAAATATCATGAAATTCAGCAGCGGGAAGTAGAACTGCTCGACATCATCCGGAACCTGGAAAAACAGAACCAGGCGCTTCAGCAGCAGCCCGGCCAGGCAGTTCCTCCTCAAAAAGAGGAGCTGGAAAAGCAATACAGTACAACCATCAAGGCTCTGACCGCCGCGGAATGGAATCGCAAAGCCGTTGGTCTGTGGCAGAACGGCAAATATGCCGATCCATACAAGGCTGTCGAATACCTGGACAAAAGTCTTCAGCTCGACAAATCCAATCCCAAGGCCTACAACAACCGGGGGACGGCATATTTCAACCTGGACCGGATAAACCGCGCCATCAAAGACTATGACGCAGCCATCCGGATGGATGCCGATTACGCGGCTGCCTACAACAACCGGGGAATCGCCAACTATCATCTTGCGGAATACTGGAAAGCCATAGAGGATTTTAATCAGGCGATACGGATTCAGCCGGACAAGGTGTATACCTATCTTTTCCGGGGCGCAGCATATAAAAATCTGTATCAGTATCAAAGGGCCTTGAACGATTTCAGCCAGGTGCTCCGGCTTTCTCCGGAACTCTCCCAAAACATGCAAGACCGGGAAAGCATTCTTCTGGAATTGAATGAGCTGGAACGAATCTGCGGCAATGCGAAAAAAGCCTGCGATTTAGGGCTTTGCAAGGCCATGAACTATCTTACAAGCAAAGGATTCTGTAAATAAAAAAAGGGGTGGGAATAAACAGCCGGAAACAGTATCATTCGACTTGACAAATCCTTTTCCATGCGATAAACGCTGTTTATCCATACAAACTATGGTTTTATCCATAATATCTGAACAATAGTGGAATTTGCCGGGCTGACTGGATAAGGGTTGCCCGGCTTTTTCATTGATGGGCAACAATGCACTACGGTATTCTTTACTCCTGGTTTTGCCCGGCTGATAAAACTTTTTAACGTGAAAGGAGGCTCTATGCGAAAAACGTTTTTATGGTTATTCATGATCGGCATGGCTGTTTTACTGCCCATGCAAGCGCATGCTGTTGATGTGGCAACTATCGAAAAACCCGCATCCTTACAGACCCTGTATTTTGAACCGGTTGAAATCCTGATTCAGTTTGAAGACGGGGCGGTGCCGGAAACATTTCGGGCATACCTCAATCTTTCCCATGATATTACCGGCAAGTTTGAACCGGTGGAAAACGGCATGAGAGCCTTTATCGAACCGTCAGACGGTTTACAGATCAAAGAGCCGGGTGAGTTTTTTCTCGCCGGATTGAATCTCCTGACCACAACCACAAGAAACGAATCCGGCAGAAAGGACGTTGATGCCAGGATATTCCAGGTCAGGGAAGGCGGAGACCAGGATACGGTCCTTGTCACCGTCCTTCAAACCTCGGATCTCCATCACCATGCCGTGGGATACGGTCCTTTTCTGGATTACTCTCCGGATACGCTGAATGATGATGACGTGACCGGCGGATATGCAAGGATTGCCACCGTGATCAACCAGGTCCGGGCCGAGCAGGCAGCCAAAGATGTTCCGGTCATGCTGCTGGATTCCGGCGACTTCCTGATGGGAACCAACTACGACCTGACCGCGGCCGATCCCCTTGCCTTCCAGTTTTTCACCATGATGGGATATGACGCCGTCACCCTTGGCAATCATGAGTTTGACTGGTCTCCGGCCGGTCTCTCCATGCTGCTGAACAATGCTTTCACCAATGGCTTTTCCACACCTGTTCTTGCCACCAATATGGTGACGGACGGTGAAGCCGGTACATCCGATGACGGACTGGAATATTTTAAAGGAATCGGCAGAATCAGCGGCAAAAGCGTCATCGAACTGGACAACGGCCTGAAGGTCGGTCTTCTGGGATTGATGGGAGAAGATGCGGACGAAAAAGCTCCCATAGCCCCGCCTGTTACATTCAATCATGATTTTGATTTTATCCAGAGTCAGGTGGATGAAATGAAAAACAGCGATCAGGCCCAGTTGATCATCGCACTGTCCCACACAGGCGTCAGCAGTTCCGGGGAGGGTGAGGATGCCAACCTGGCCAATGGTGTGGATGGAATCGATCTGATTGCATCCGGGCATGAGCATACGGCCACACACGAGGCCTTCAATGAATCCGGAACATTGATCTTTTCACCCGGCGCATATGGCAGATATATCAGCCGGATGGATGTTGCCTACAGCATCTCCCAGGGCCGGATTGTGGATTCGAAATTCACCCTGATCACCATCGACGACACCATCCCGGGTGACCCCTATGTGCAGGGCATGATCGGACTTTACAATGACGGAATCAATGCCGGTCTGGCCCCCCTGGGTGTGGAGCTGGGTTCTCCCATATCCGGAACCGATTTCAGCCTGACCCTGCGGACATTGCAGGAATCCACTCTCGGAAACCTGGTGGCTGATGCAAACCGGGCCATCTCCACCCAGCTTGTATTCTATTCTGCCGACCAGACACCCTTTGCGTTCAGTGTCGTACCCAGCGGGGTGATCCGTCACAACATCGATCCGGGTAAAACCGGGGTGATCACCTTTGCGGATATCTATAACACCCTGCCGCTCGGCATCTCGCCGGATCAGAACCAGCCGCTTCCGGGTTATCCACTCATGTCCGTGTACCTGACAGCCGGTGAAATCCGGAATGTCCTGGAAGCCGGACTGACACTGGCGCCCCAGCTCGGGTCCGATTACTACCTGAATTTCTCCGGCGTCCGGGTGGAATATAACATTGCGATGGCGCCCTATCTTCAGGGAGTATCCAGTGTAAAACTTTGTAACTTTGATGATCCTATCTGCACCTCCTGTGATACGGAACTGGATCTTGCCGGCACCGATCTCTACAGATGCGTGGTTGACCTCTACGCCATGCAGATGATGCATGTGATCACGACTGCAAGCTACGGCCTGCTTCCCATCGTTCCCAAGCATGCAAACGGCGACCCCATCAATATGGGTGATCCGGCAGATTATTTGCCGTGCCGAATCGATGCCGATCCGGCGGCACCCGGCATGCAGGAGCTGAAAGAATGGATGCCGCTGTGGAAATATCTGGGCGGTGCTTTCGGAGCAGGAATTCCGGAGGCCGTCTATGGCAGTGAAGGTATTGCCATGGGACGTATTACAGCCCCGTGATTTGAATAACCGCAATGTCATTCGTGCCCGCGATTCTCAAAGGCGGGCACGAATGACCCACACTTGCTTTGCAAAACATACCGCCATCATCCAATCTTTTTTTGTCCGCTTTCGGTTCATTTTGTCGACAATTCTTGAATTTATCGAAAAATCCATTTATTCTATCCCTGTTCCGGGGTAATGATTCCGGAACATCACGGATTGCATTTGGTTAACACATGGAATGGAAAAAGGTTTTCCCGCAGTGAAAAAAAAGAAAAAAAGCTTTCTGAAAAAAATTACACTCTTGCCAAAACAGGTTGTACAAACTATCCTGAATGATATTCCCACAAAAATGGTGAATGCCGGCTATAATCTGTACAGCAATTTTCAAAAAGGGCAGCTCAGCATGGGCCTGCCCATATCCAGTCAGATGCTGGAAACCCAGGAGCAGATCCGGAACCGGGCTGCTGCAAAACTGGCGCTGACCCTGTATCACATCTTTCTCAAAACCACCAGAAAACGGATTCCCCGAAAGGCCATCAAGCATATTCTCATGGAAGAGGTGCATCGCCGGCGCCTGGTTCTGACCGAAGACGTGATTATTCTGAACCGGGAGGAACTGATCCGTCTCGTGCGCAACCAGTTTAAAATCGAAGAAATCCATCTGGATGCCATTCTGGAGGAGGCTTCGCGCAGGGTGATTCTGCGGGAAGCGCTTCAGGTAAAGAAAGCGCCTGCTTATTTTGAAAGCAGGATCGATGAGAAGGAATTTAACGGGCGCGGGGATTATGAAATCGTCTATTACAAAGATTACACCAGCGACGGAAAAGAGATTGGATTTCAGCGCCTGGTCAGCATCGAATCCGTCACCATGGCCGACAACCGGCCATCCGTTTTGCTGGTACCCGGTTTTGCGAACAACAGCCGCTGCTATAACCTGAGCAACCGCTATTCCATTGCCAAGGATTTTGCGGATATGGGGTACTGGACCTATCTGTTCGATCCCCGGGGGGTAGGCATCAATGAGGGAAAATTCGATCCCTATTACACCATCGACACCCTGATCGACCATGACCTTCCTACCGTAGTCAAATTTATCCACGCGCGCAGTAAAGGCAAGCCGTCTATCCTGATGGGGCACAGTATGGGCGGAATCATCTCGGAAAATATGGTCCTGAACTGGGGCCTTCGAAAAAACCTGAAAGACAATCAAACCCTGAGCCAGGCCGGCAGAACGATTCTGGACCGGATTCTGCCGGATGAACAGGAGGCGGATCAAAACCTGTCCATGGTAAAAGGGATCATCACCCTGGGATCACCCAAATTTTTCAAAAAAAATACCCACCTGGTATTTCCCTCCGGGTTGTGGCTTAACCATCTTGCCCGCATGCTGCGGCTTCGCTATGTTCCGATTCAGGAAGTCTTCTGGCTCATGACCCAGCCGCCCGTCCTGAAACAGATCAATCGCTTTATCCTGAATCATAATATCGGCAACCTGAATTTCCTGGTCAATCCGGAAAATCATTTGGATGACAAGGAGTTTGCGCAGCAATATCTGGCCAAAGCAATGGAATCCGTACCTCTGGGTATGGGATTTCAGATCCTCAAAGCCATTTATAATGGAGAAGGCTTTAAACGAATGGATGAAACCAGGCTAAACTATTCCAGACATGCGGATGCTTTTCCGGCCGATATCCCGCTGTTCCACTTCTGGAGCACTACGGACCCGGTTTCCAGCCCGAAAAACATCAAATACAGCCGTTATTATCCCCATCGTTACAAACGGGTTTACCGGATTGAAACGGTCGACGATCTGAATAAAGTCGAAATCCTTCCGGAAAAAAGCCAGTTGATCGACTTTATTATCTCCGACACCAAACATGTGGATTTTCTGTACGGCAGGACTGCCGAAGAAGTCATCCAGCCGCTGCTGTTCAAAATCATCGATCAGGTCTGGGGTGACTGGACCTATGAAAACAGCGCGGCCGGTTCGTTGTGAAGGAAGCTTAAACGATATCCGGAATGCCGTCCAGCAGCTCGCGGATGGCGACAGCGACATCTTTCGCAAGAAACGGTTTCATGATCATTCGTTTGATGCCTATTTTTTTGATCATCTCATCCGATATCTGGGCGCTGTATCCGGTGCAAAGGATGATCGGCAGCGTCGGACGGATGCAAAGCATTTCATGGGCCAGTTGCGCGCCGGTTATTTTCGGCATGGTCTGATCCGTGATCACAAGATCGAATTGATTTGGCCTGGCCCTGAACGCTTCCAGGGCGGCTGTTCCGGACTGGAATGCCGTCACCTGATACCCGAGACGTTCGATCATCCGCCTTCCGATATCCACCAGGGTTTCTTCGTCATCGATCAGCAGGATATTTTCATTTCCGGTGGGAAGGGGAATCCCTTTCTCCTGATCCGCGTTCAATAAGGGTATCGAAGCATCTACCGGAAGAAAGATATTGAATGTAGAACCTTTCCCCGGTTCGCTGTCTACGGAAATTGCCCCTCCGTAGCTTTGAACAATGCCGTGGACGACCGCCAGGCCCATTCCCGTGCCCTTTCCTTTTTCCTTGGTCGTAAAAAACGGATCAAAAATACGTTCCATATCGGCTTTTGGAATACCGTGTCCGGTATCGGATACGGAGATTTTCTGATATCGGCCGGGCGTAAGTTCGGAAAACGAGGATGTACCGGCATCAATGTGATCCATTTCCTGCAGGGAGACCCGCAGTATTCCTCCGCTGTCCCCCATGGCATGACCGGCATTGACACATAAATTCATGATAATCTGATGAATCTGCGTGGCATCCGCATTGATTTTTCCAAAAGATCCATCCATTTCCTGCCGGATTTCGATGGTCGCGGGCAGGGATGCTCTCATCAGTTTCAAGGCTTCCCTGATGATCGGTTTGATATGGACGGCTGAAATTTTCTTTTCCGCCTGCCGGCTGAAATTCAGGATCTGCTGGACCAGATCGGTGGCTCTTTCAGCGGCTTTCAGCACTTTTTCCAGTTCCTTCCGGTTGGGTTTTCCGTCTTTTGCCTTGTATAATGCCAACTCCGAATATCCCATCACCGCACTGAGAATATTATTGAAATCATGGGCAATGCCTCCGGCAAGCGTACCGATGGCTTCCATTTTCTGCGCCTGCCGGAACTGAGCCGCCTGTTTCTTCCGTTCGGTCATGTCGGATATATTCACGACCATGCCGGCATGCTCCCCTTTTATCCCCTTGATCACCGAAGCGCTGATCAGGACATCCAGTATTTTTCCGCTCTTTGTCAGACGCCTTGTTTCAAATCGGGCCGGAATCTCCGTCTGATACAGCTTTTCAATTTCACGAATGGAAACCGTTTTCTGATCTTCCGGCACAAAGGGAATAATCTTTCCCTGCAACTCATCAAACGTCCATCCAAAAACTTCCTGAAAAGCCAGGTTGATAAACTCCGGGTGACCCTCCCGGTTGTAAACCACAATGGGATCGGGCGTTGCTTCAAAGATCGCATGCAGACGCTCCCGGCTTTCCCGGAGTGCTCCGGCTGTTCGCTGCTGATCGGTAACATCCTGAAGGATACCGATCACCTTGAACGATTCCCCTTTGTCCTTGATTCCCTCGGCTGTCAGATGAATCCAGATTTCCTCTCCGTCATTTTCCCGCCTGGCCTTGAATGTAAGATCATATGCCCTGTTTTTCTCTAATATCTTATGCAGATTCTGCTGAACCTTCCCGCTTTCCACAATCAGGTTTTCCACACGCGATAACGGCAATACGGATTCGCGACCCTCGATGCCCAGAATGGAAGCCGCTTCTTTGGACCCCCAGATTTCATTGGTGCTGAAATCGTATTCCCAGCTTCCGATTTTTGCAACAGCCTGGGCTTTTTTCAAACGGGATTCACTTTCCAGCAAGGCGGATTCCACCTTCTTCTGACGGGTAATATCGGTATGCACGCCAACCAGACCCAGAACCTTTCCGTTTTTATCCTTAAACGGGTAAGCGCGCAAATGAATGTCCAGAATTCCGCCGCTGCGGCCATGCATCAAAACATCACCGATCCATTCCCGTCCTGCCATAATGGTCCGGAACACATCTATACCGACTTTTTCATCCACATAAAGGGTTGCCGTGGGATTGCTGCCGATATCCCCGAAAAGTTCATCAAAGGCGTTGTTCTGGTACCAGTGATATCCTTCGGCCGTCGCCATGCCGATGGCATCGGATGCGGCTTCAACAGCGCTTTTAAAAAGCTTCAGGTGAATGGTTTCCTGCCGGAGACGGCTGTTTTCCGCTTCAAGTGCCTTGCACTGGTTTACCCCATCTTCGTATGTTGGTTTTTCAGGCATTCTGTTATCGCAATGATGGTTGGAATTTAAATTATTTCAGAATCCTACCATAAAATTCGAATTTTTGAAATTGATTTTATCACCACGGAATTAAGACTTTTTTAGGGGCTTATCGTTTTTTGATAAAGAACAATTGTGAATTGTCCCGGCAAGCGGTATATTCCCGGCAAATGAAATTTTTTCTTAAATCAAAACAGGGGGTGCCATGAAATTTGACCAATACCATATCTCGGAAGATATCAAAATCAATCTTACCGGGCTGGGATTCAAGAAACCTACGGATATCCAGTATAAATCCATCCCGTCCATCCTGAAAGGCGAGGATGTCCTTGCCATTGCCCAGACCGGAACAGGCAAAACCCTTGCGTTTGCCATTCCGGTGATTGATAAAATTCATCGCTATAAAACCAGCAAGCGCTCGACAGGCATCAAGTGCCTGGTCATGGTTCCCACCAGGGAGCTGGCCTTGCAGATCGGTGATGTTTTCAACCGGTTGTCCCGGCACACCAAGGTAAAAACCGTTGTGGTATACGGCGGGGTCGAACAGCATGCCCAGATCCAGAAACTGCAGGCCGGTATTGATATTCTGATCGCTACACCGGGACGGATGTTCGACCTGATCCACCAGCGGCATATTGATATCCGGGGCATTCATACCCTTGTCCTGGATGAAGCAGACCGGATGCTGGAAAAAGGATTCATCAAGGATATCCAGTGCGTCAAAAAAATACTTGCCCACAGACACCAGACCCTTTTTTTCTCGGCCACCATCAATAAGGAGATCAAACAGCTTGCCTATTCCCAGGTGAAAAGCACGGCAATCCGCATCCAGATCTCTCCGGATGATCCGGTCTCCAAAAATGTTTCCCACTATGTCATGTTTGTGGAAATGGATGACAAGCGGTTTTTTCTGGAACGATTTATCAACGAACATCCGGACAGCAGACTGATCGTATTCGTGCGGACGCGCGTCCGGGCCGAAAGGGTAGTAAAAGCCATGGAACGTTCCGGAATAAAGGCTTCCGCCATCCATGGGGAGAAAGAACAGGCCCAGAGAACCCTTGTCATGGAAGGGTTCAAAAAAGGGGAAAGCAATATCCTGATTGCCACGGATGTGAGTGCCAGGGGAATCGATATCCCGGATGTCCATTTTGTGATCAACTACGACATCCCGGATGATCCGGAGAACTATGTCCATCGGATCGGAAGGACCGGCCGCGGATTCAACAAGGGAGATGCCATATCCTTTTGCAGCCGGGAAGAGAAGGAAAAGCTGGACGCCATTCAGAAATTGTTGAACAAACCAATCGAAGAGATAACCATCAGTAAAAAAGAATATTCCATGACCATTGACAGTCTCCCTGACAATGCAAGCATCGAGGATCTGATCCGGGAGCAGGAGGAGTGGGAGAAGAAAAAAAAGAAAAAGAAAAAATCATAGGGCTGCCCCTTGTGGGTACCCGATACCCCTACCGTTTCTTCCTTTTTCCGGTCTTTGCTTTCTTTGTTTTCTTTCGTGGAACTTTCGATTTCCGTTCCATGTTTTTTTTCTGTTTTTCGAGCGCTCTTTCCTTGAGATTCCGTTTGGCCTCGACAATATCCGGATCATGATCCTGCCTGGGATAAAATCCGGTCAGATGTTTGACCGGGATTTTCCGGTTCAACAGCCGCTCGATTTCCACCAAAAGCGCCTGCTCCTGATCGCACACCAGCGAAACCGCAACGCCCTTTTCTCCGGCACGGCCGGTGCGGCCGATACGATGCACATAATTTTCCGGAATTTCCGGCAGATCATAGTTCACAACATGCGGCAGGCTGCTGATATCAAGTCCCCTTGCCGCCACATCGGTTGCCACCAGAACCCGAACCGACCCGTTTCTGAATTCCGCCAGGGTCCTGTTTCGAATGGACTGGCTTTTGCTGCTGTGAATGGCGGCAGCAGCAATATCGTCCGCAACCAATTGTCCGGTCAGCTTGTCCGCGCCATACCGGGTTCTCGTAAACACCAGCACTTGCCGCCAGTTCTCCTTCCGGATCAAAGCCGTGAGAAGCTCTCGTTTGCGCAGCTTCTCCACCCGATACATCACCTGGGTTACCCCTTCCGCCGCCAGATTCGGACGCGTCGCTTCAATCCGCCGGGGATTATCCAGCATTTCATCGGCCAGACGTTTGATACTGTCCGGGTAGGTCGCGGAAAACAGCAGGGTCTGACGTTTCACCGGCATGAACGACGCCACCGCAAGGATATCATCCAGAAACCCCAGATCCAGCATCCGGTCCGCCTCATCCAGCACCAGAATCTTCACCCGGGAAAGATCCAGGGTTTTTCGCCCGGTATGATCCAGCAGCCGTCCCGGGGTTGCCACCACAATATCCACTCCGCGGTTCAGCCTCACCATCTGCGCGTTAATATTCACCCCGCCATAAATCACCGCTGAACGCAGGGACAGACGCCTCCCAAAATCCTGCATCACCTTCCCCACCTGAGCCGCCAGTTCCCGCGTGGGAACCAGAACCAGGGCTCGCGGCTGCCTCTTTTTCTTCGCAGCCTGATCTTCACTCAGCATCTGGACAATGGGCAGGGCAAAAGCCGCTGTCTTGCCGGTCCCGGTCTGTGCACCGGCCAGAATATCGTGCCCCTCCAGAATCACGGGAATCGACCGGGTCTGAATGGGCGTTGGTTCCGTATATCCTTGGCCTGCAACAGCTTTTAACAGTTCGGCCCGAAGGCCCAGTTTTTCAAAAGACATCAGCTCTCCTTCAAATATTTTTTCAGCTCGACATCATCCTTAAAGAACTCTTCTTCCGCCTCGTGTTTGAGACGGTGAATATTATAAATCTCATACTGTTCGGTGGCCCGTCATCGAAACTGCGTGCCTCTTCGGGAACGGACACGATACCCTACCGATAAAATGACCTCCAGGTTATAGAATTTGGTACGATATTGTTTGCCATCCGTGGCAGTTGTCAAGTATTGCTTGACAACTCGGTCCGCATCCAACTCCTTATCTTCAAAAATTTTTTTCAGATGCAGACTAATATTCTGTTTGGTTCCTTGATACAGTTCCGCCATGGCCGCCTGGGTCATCCATACAGTTTCTTCTTCCAGCCGAACCTCAATTCGGGTTTTTCCGTCTTCCGTCTGATACAGAATCAAATCACTTGTCACAGGCAGTTTGTCAGTCAACAATCAATCCTCCTTGCGATATCTTGTTGGGTTGTTTTTTGGCGTTTCATCTTTTTACCTTTTTGCTTTGTTTTTGATTTCTGTGTTTCTGCCAGACGGACTTTTTCCTGCCGGATACGTTCAAGGAGGATGGAAGCGGGTTCGTTGTTGGGGTCTTGGGGGACCAGCTCGCCGCGGAAGGCTTTGGAGAGGATGGATTGATCAAATTCATGTAGTGAAGATAGCTTTTCATCATATATTTTTTGTAGAGAATTTAATTTATCTAAATACAACAACAATAGTTTACAAATAGCCCTTTGCTCATCAATTGAAGGGATCGGGATAAAAGATTCTTTCAGCTTTGATAATGTTAATCGAGTAATTGCATTACCGGAAACCATGGATAACATAAGTCGATGACCCAACGGACTATTTAGATATGCAACAGCATATTCTGATATCAATCCCTTTTCTGGTCTATAAACACCCACACTAGATAACAATGAAAACGGTTCTTTTATATTATTTAAAGACGCCATCCCTGCATTAACACCATCTTTAACATAAAGGATATCATTATACTGAACGTCACATCGGGAATAAATTTTTTGATGCTCATCTTCAGATATGTATGTAATATTGCTAAGATCAATTCTCCAAGGTCGGACATTTTTTGCAGTTATGTACATCCTATCTCCACTCGGTCCATTAGGAGGGCTATGATGAGCCCCATCCATAACTTTTATACATATATTATCCATTTTTTCCCAACACCAACCTTCCGGCAGTTCCGGTAAGCCGGAAGTATCCAACGGAGTCGGTTCCTTATATTTTTTTCTTTGTTTGGCAAACGCCTCGTCCAGGTTTTCTCCGGTAAGGCCTTTGGCTTTGAGTTTTGTAAGTTCTGCTTCTTCCCAGCGTTTGCGGCGTTCAACACGAATGCGTTTGAGCAAATCGGATGCCGGTTCTAATTTTTTCCCCTGTTCTTTTCGCCATGCTTTGGTCAGATTGCCCCGGAAAGCAGCGGCCAGGATGGATTGACGGAGCTGTTCCAGTAGGTCGGGGATGGATTCCAGGGCCTCGCGAGCATGGCTGCTGCGGGCTTGGAGTTCTTCGATTTTGGCGACGATTCGTTTTTGTTCGTTCAAAGGGGGAAGGTAAATTATCAATTTTCCTAGTTGATTTGGGCTAATCCGCGGTAGGTTGATGCCTTTTGAATGTCTATTTGCATATTCAACGGTTTCCCTCCTGGAAAGATATCGCAATAATAAATTATTATTAATTGCTAAAGAAGGCTGAAAAACGAGGATATCCGTTGAACAAACACCATCGAAGTGAGGTTGGCAGACTTTATTCAAATAAGGTCTTAGTTTACCGTAAAGTACATCTCCTGAAAAAAAAACCGATTTTAAACTTTTTACTTCTGTACTCATCCCATGACTTGAAATGTGATTTATACCAGAATCAATGTGTTCTAAACTAATATAGGGCTGAGATTCAATGGTCAAAGGATCTACTTTTTCATTGCGCAAAATTGCAATATCGCCCAATGTTGTCTTCGACCAACCCACCGGCAGGTTTCGCTTTTCATTGCCCATCATACCACACTCCCATTGCCAGTACCTTCATTCCTTCCAGGCAACTCCACCGCCGCCAACAACCGCTCAATCTGCTCCGGGTTCGGCAGTTTGCCTTTCAGCTCCGCCGGAAGGCGACGAAGGGTGCGGTAGGCTGACACACCAATGGGTTTATTACTTTCCCGAAGGGAGTATTCGACAATGGTCCGTTTTTTACTACGGCACAGGATCATACCGATGGAGGGATTTTCATCCGGCTGACGCACCTGGGTATCCAGGGCGGCCAGGTAAAACTGCATCTTGCCCACGTATTCGGGCTTGAACTCACTGATTTTCAGTTCAATTGCCACCAGGCATTTGAGGACACGGTGATAGAGCAACAGGTCGATAAAAAATTCATCCCCCTCGATCTCCAGCCGATACTGGCTGCCCATAAAGGCGAACATCCCGCCCATTTCCCGCAGGAATTGTTCGATCTTGGCTATGATGGAGCGTTCGAGTTCCCTTTCGCTGTGCTCTTCGCCCAATTCCAAAAAATCAAAGGTGTATTCATCACGCACCGCCAGCTTGGCCTGGTTTTGAATCTTTTCAGGCAGATTTTGATCAAAATTGGTCTGACCCAGCAGGGTCTTTTCATAGGTCTGATCCTGAATGCGGAGGGCCAGCACATTTTTGGTCCAGCCGTATTGACGGGTCATGCGGATGTAATATTCCCGTTCTTTGGCATCGCTACATTTTTCCATGATCAAAATATTATGACTCCAGCCGATTTCTCGCACCAGGAGTGCGAGATTTTTATCATCAGCATAGGTCATGTAAAAACCGCGCATACGCCACAGGTTGGAAGCCGAGTAACCGGAAACACCGGGAAACGCTTCCTGCAGATCCGCTGCCAGATGTTCCACCACGGATCGGCCCCAGGTAGAGTGTTTCTGGCGGGTCACAATAATGTTGCCGATATCCCAATACAGGGCGATCATTTCCCGGTTCACACTTTTTAAAGCATCGTATTGGGCCTTGCGTACACGGTTTTTGATTTCCTGCAAAACGGTTGCATAATCCTTGGGGATGATGATTTTTTTAGACATGGTCAATTCGTCTCCCCCAGCAGCCGTGCCAGTTCCTGCATTTCCTGGGTGGCGATGCTGAGCTGGGCCAGAATTTCATCAG
Source organism: Desulfobacteraceae bacterium (assembly GCA_003599865.1). Taxonomy (GTDB): domain Bacteria; phylum Desulfobacterota; class Desulfobacteria; order Desulfobacterales; family SURF-7; genus QZKS01. The sequence continues at coordinate 31,131 of QZKS01000030.1, read as the reverse complement.
CCAGATCTGTTGGATCGGCCAGATCATCACCGTTTCGGACACTGTCATCCTGCAGCCAGGTGATGTCCAGGGAATCATTGCGCTTGGCGATCTCCGCGCGGGTAAAGCAGCGGAAACGGCCGCTTTCGCCCTGATCCTTGCGTCTGGCCTTTCCATACGGGTCATTGCCAAAGGCGTGGATAAATTCTTTAAAATGTTCCACGGTCAAGGGGGTGCGCTTGCCGAAATTGGGCATGTTGGTGCGCAGGTCATAAAACCAGACGTTCTGGGTATTGCCTTTGTCTTTTTTTCCGCGGGTGAAAAAGAGCACATTGGTCTTGACCCCCTGGGCGTAGAAAATGCCAGTGGGCAGGCGCAACACCGTGTGCAGGTCACATTTATCCATGAGGTCGGCCCGGATCTTTTGGCCGTCGCCGTCGGCAAACAAGACATTGTCCGGCAGCACGACCGCAGCACGGGCCTTGCCGGTGCTTTTCAGGGAGCGGTAGATCATTTGCAGAAAATTGAGCTGCTTGTTGGAGCTGGGATAGGTCAAATCATCCCGGGTGGGGCGCTCACCGCCGCGTTTGGTGCCGAAAGGCGGATTGGTGAGGATGACATCGTAATCCCGGAACACCTTGCCTTCGCCGGACAAGGCATCAGATTGCCGTATCTCACCCTCGATATTATGCAGCATGGCGTTCATGAGTGCCAGGCGGTGGGCATCCCGCACCAGTTCGATGCCGGTAAAGGCTTGTTTCTGCTGAAACTCCTGTTGCTCCGTGGTCAGGCCGAAATAGTTATCATACTTTTCTTTCAGGTATTGATCGGCAACAATCATGAACCCGAAGGTGCCGCAGGCCGGATCGCCGCAGCGCTCCCCCAACTGGGGCTGCACCAGTTGCACCATGGCACTGATCAGCGGGCGGGGGGTAAAATACTGGCCTGCCCCGGATTTCTTCTCATCTGCATTTTTCTGAAGCAAACCTTCATACAGATCCCCCAGCCCCTCTTCCCGGGCACTGTACCAGTCCAGCCCGTCAATGGCGGTAACGATTTTGGCCAGGTTTTTGGGTTCATCAATATTGGTACTTGCATTGGCGTAAATGTCCTGAACCCGGTTCTTGCTGTTGGTACCCAGCTCCAGTAATAGTTTGCGGTAAAACTGGTGTTGCTTGGTGCCGTCTTTTGCCGTGAGATCCGCCCAGCGATACCCTGCAGGAATTTTCTTTTCCGCACCGGTCTCCTGAGCCATTTTCAGAAAAAGAATATAGGTCAGTTCCGTGACATATTGATGATAGGTGATGCCGTCATCCCGCAGGACATTACACAAGCTCCATAGTTTCTGAACAATTTCAATGGTGGTCAACTATTTCTCCTTATGCACTCTCCCGGCCTTCCGGGTATAGGGTTAAAGTGATGTCATCCAGTACTTGCTGAAAATTGCCCTGGAAAATTTTGTTTAAACGGTTAAAACCGCCGTGGGCGGCAAAGGCGCCGCGGTTAAAATCTTCATGATCCAGCACGGTCTGGGTCAGGAGTTGTTTTTCGATCCGTTCCAGCCACTGGCGCTGCACGGCGGTCCAGTCCCGCATGGTATAAATATGGGACATGGCCTTTTGAATCCGATCCTGATGACTGACCAGAGGATCACCCATGGCCTGACGGCGGATAAACGAGATGATATCGGCCGCAATGTCTTCGTTTTTCCAGTCTTTCCAGGCCACCTGAAGATTTTTTTCGGTAAAACCGGCCTGGTCCAGAGCCAGCTTCAATTCTTTCAGGGCCTTGCGGGTCAGGTCCCGGGGCCGTTGGCAGACAATGGCCAGGGCCGGAATTTTATTCATATGGGTGATGATAAATTCCCGAAAGGCATTGAGATAATCCTCGGGTTTTTTTGCATCCCCGTAGCCGCGTGTATGGGAATGAAGTTCATCCGGGTGGTTGGAAATAAGCTGCTGTTTTTGACGATGGCGGTTTTCATCCAGAAACGCCAGCAATATTTTTCGTTCCGCCAGTTTTTGATTACAGACATCCGGTGATACCCCTTTTAATTCATTGATAAATTGCTGTACTGACTGGCCTCCGGAAAGGGTTTTGAATTCCGCTTGCCCATCGGCATCCAGACGTTTGATCATGCGATGCAGTTTGGCCAGGATCTGCTCCACCTGGTTTTTCAATACTGCGGAATCAACCTTGTCTTCGGCCATATGTTCCAACGCATCGGCCAGTTGCCCCAGCGACGCCGCTGGATTGGCGGCAACCGGTTTCATGGCGCTTACCGGTGACAAAGCTTCATAAATCCGGACCGTATCAAAAACCGTAAAATGGGTTTTCTGAATGCGGTCGCAAAGGCGAGTGGCGCGGCCCAGCATCTGCTCAAACAAAATACGGGAACGAACACGGCGGATAAACACCAGATTGCAGATCTCCGGCACATCTACACCTGTGGTGAGCAGATCTACGGTAACAACAATATTGGGCAGCCGTTCATTTTTATACTTGCGGATCATACCTTCCGGCCGGTCAATGGAGCCGGTAATTTTGACAATGGCGTCATCGGTGACAGGCACGCCGGCCGCTTCAAATTCTTCTTTCAGAAGCTGCACCACCATATCGGCATGATCGTCCGTAGCGGCAAAGATGAGTGTTTTGGCTTCACCGTCCGGGTTGAGATGTTTCACCAGTTCCTTGATCACCGTGCGGTTAAAGGGTTTGGTGAGTACCAGTTTATTGAAATGATCAATTTCCAGTTTCACTTCATCGGGAATATCTTCAATATTTGTAATCTGACCGGTGGCTGGATCATACACGGGAATGGTATCCCCTTTTTCCCATTTGATCCCATCCTTGGCCAGATTGGTAAGCAACTGGTGGGGCGGTTCATGATCCATCAGCCAACCATCAACGACTGCTTCCCGGTAGGAGTAAGTATAAACAGGACGGCCGAATATTTCGATGGTGTGGGGGGCCGGTGTAGCAGTAAGACCGATTTTGACCGCATCAAAATGTTCGATCACGCGTCGATACTTGCTGAGGAAGTCGCTCTGATCGCGATACGGCAATTCATCTTCGCCCAACTCGCGGTCTAATGTATATCCCCGGTGGGCTTCATCAACGATGATGCAGTCATATTGTCCGACACTGGGTGTTTTCCGGGTTTCGGACGGATACATGATCGCTCGCATCAGGCTTTGTACGGTGGCAATATTCACCTTGGTCGTTGGTTCAATATCGATTTTATCCACTTCTTTGAGATCATAAATCTGATCAAAGGTCTTTAATTCTTCCAGCCGGGTTTCCTTAAATTTATCACCCGCCTGTTCACCCAGTGCGGTGCGGTCTACCACAAACAGAATGCGCCGGAAACGGCCTGATTTGATCAGGCGATAAATCAAACTCAGAGCCAGCCGGGTCTTGCCGGTACCGGTTGCCATGGCCACCAGTAGTCGACTTTTCCCCTGGTCCAACGCAGCCTCAATTTGTGTTACTGCTATTTTCTGGTAATCCCGCAGGCCAAGGTAGTCCAAAGGTTCTTTTGCCAACTCGGCATGGGCAGCGGCAATATCTTGTGCTTGCAATGCCACCAGCCCTTCAGCCGAATACCATCCTTGCAATGGGCGTGGATGATTGGTGGAAACCCGCGCATCCAGAAACCAGATACCGGATTTTTCTTTGAGTTGCTCCAGATATGGTCGGGCATTGGTAGCAAATAGGAATGGAACCTTGTACTCACCCCAGGGACCGCCGACAAACCGGGCCTGACCGTCCAATTGGGCATCCCGGCTGTAGCGTTTGCCCTGAATCAAATCAGATAATACGTCTTTACCGATTTTTTTAGCCTCAACCAGTCCGATAAAATCAAGCCCGGCAAACATGGCATAATCTGCCGGGCCGGAAGCCGTCGGCCATTCTGCAATCGCCTTATTCACACTTTTTTCAGGTCGTGCCCCCAGTGAATAACGGAGCGCCCATGAATCCGCCTGCCAACCTGTGGACCGCAGTTGATAATCGATAATCACCCGGGTTTCTTCTTCGGTAAGCTTCAAGGTATTTGCTCTACGGGATGCGACCTTACGGACAGAATGTCTTACCGAATCCGCTGGTGGTGTTTTTCGAATTGATTGGATAATGCTTTCGATATCCGCTGAATTGGCAGTATGTTGGGTCAGGTGAGGCCCATAGGATTTCACAAACCAGATTGCCAAATGGGCCGCCGGCTTCATGCACAAAGACGCCCGTTTCTTTTCAGCTTCCGGCGGCCATGTATCATCAGTACCTTTGTCCTGAATAACATAAAAAAAAGGCAATAATTCAGATGGGAGCAAGCCACGATTGCTCAAAAGGTTTAACCGGGATGAATCAGCATCATCCTTGGGTTCTGTTACCCCCTCAAATGCCAATAAAATCCGGATCAGGCCGCGTGTCCAAATTTTCAGTTTTTCCATACTCAAACAAGGATTGGTTTCAAGATTGTTTGCAGCCTGCTCCATAAGAACAGCGAGCTCCACACAAATTTCTCCCAATTCCGCAAGAGTACTCATAACAGTTTCCCTGTTTTCAAACTATACGCTTGTGTCCGGGTTACAATCATGTGGTCTATTAATTTAATGCCAAGGGGCGCGGCAACCTCTTCCAGCATCCGGGTAATTTCCAAATCCTTTTCCGATGGAATCGGTTGACCACTGGGGTGGTTATGGATGAGTACCAAACCTGTCGCATTGTTTACCAGTGCCGGCTTTAAAACTTCTCGAGGGTAGATAGTGGCACGATCAACCGTACCGGTCGCCACCTGTGAATGGTGCACGATATGATTTGCGGTATCGAGATAAAGCGCGTAAGCGCATTCGTTGATCTGTGAACCCAAATGCAATCGGGTAAAAGCAAAAATATCTTCGGGGCCGGTGATTGCGGTCTGAATTTCAACCGCCGATTCCATGCAGCGGGTCAAACAGGCATGAACCACCTTAATAAAAAATGCTGTCTGCGGGCCAATACCCTTTACCTTCATAAGGTTCTCTTCCGGCTGTTGTAAAATCGACAGAATGGTTTCGAACTGATATAGCAGTGCTTTTCCAAATGGTTTGGTGTCGATTCGAGGCATGACATAGGTAAGCAGCAACTCTATCAACTCATAATCGGCCAACGCATTACGACCCGACTTATTGAATCTTTTACGCAGTCGCTCTCTATGTCCTTCAGAACCCAGTGATTTTGAGGACACTGGATTCAGAGATCGTTTGGATTTTTTTTTCTCATGTGAATTCAATCTCACCACCATCTGATCTCATCTGTTCTTCAATGTCTTTATGACCAAGCTTCAGTTTATTTAACAGATTGCAAAAATATTTGATATTATGCGATATTCCTGCCATGTGCTATCTCACATGAGATAAAAAGGCAATATGTTATATTTGCTTTGATGGATAGACAATAACCTGTTCGTAACACAGCCCAACATTATTAGTTTCAATATTTGATACTTTCCCCGAACTTAATATTAATTTTTTTTCGAACTTCTTTATGGATGCATCTTTTTAAAATCTATCAAGATTTCACTATATCGGCGTTGTCGGAATCACCTTTTTCACCAGCTTCCGGTCGGGTTTCATTTCCGGGTAGTCTTCTTTTTCATCCGGCCAGATTTTATAGAAGTAGTTGTACACCTGCGTCATCATATTGGGTTTCAGAAGATTGATAATACCGATTGCCATACCAAGACCGGTCATCTGCTTGCGGGGTTTGTTGAGGACAGCGTCCACAAACATCTGGGCGGCAAATTCCGGTGAGGCGGCGGGCATGTCCTTGAAGTCATCTGTGGGTGCGAGCATCCCGGTTTTCACCATGGGGAATTTGATGGAGGTGAAGTAGATATTACGGTCTGCAAATTCCGCTGCCATGGAATCGCTGAGAGCGTCCATGGCGCTCTTGCTGGCGGCATAGGCGCCGAACCTGGGTGTAGGCGCCAGGGTTCCCATGGTGGAGGAGTAGAGGACATGTCCGCTCTTTCTCTCGATCATGGACGGCAGAAAGCCCAGGAGAATCCGGAGCGCACCGAAGTAGTTGGTCTGCATGGTGCGCTGGAAGTCGTGAAACCGGTCCAGTGCTTTGCCGATGGATCTCCGGATGGAAAGCCCGGCATTGTTGAACAGGATGTCCACATGACCATATTGTTTTAAAACATGGTCCACCAAGGCATCGCATTCGTTCAGGTTGGAGATATTGCAGGTAAAGACTTCCACGCTGCCGCCATTTTTCTCGGCAATGGGCGCAAGTCTGGAAAGTGCACTGTTCAGCTTATCCGGATTTCGGGCAGCCAGAACCAGCCTTGCGCCATAGGCGGCACAACGTTTTGCGCTGGAAAAGCCGATTCCCTCCGATCCGCCGGTGATCAATACCACCTTGCCGCGGAATACGCGTTCGCACCGTTCCTCCTTATTCCGGTCCGGGTCCAGATGCCGGTTGTAGTAATCCCAGAGGGCGTCCACATAGGTTTCCAATTTCGGCAGAACCACTCCCTTGTTTTTCAGGAGGCGGGTGGTTTCTCCGGCAGTAAACCGCACTTCGGGCATCATGGCATCAAAAGTCTGCACCGGAATATCCAGACTGCCCAGAAGGCCGTTCTTCAGCAGTTCAATGGTTTTCAGATTGGCTGATTTCCCCATCATGGCAAGATATGGTTTGGCCCAGTCTGTTGAAAACGTGAACTGCATCCGGGGAGCGTTTGCAGAACTCAGGATCAGTTCCGTCAGTCTTGACATGGTCGGGGCCTTGGGATCGGTCAGATGAAAGCAGAACAAGTCCTCGGTCAGTTCGTTTTTTTCCATCATGCTCAGGGTGTAAATCGCGTCCGCCACATAATCTACCGGGACCATATCCATCAGGGTGTTGATTTTCGGCGCCACCAGCGGCATCCAGGGCGGTAGAATCTTTTTCAGGGCGGAAACCAGCAAAAAACCGTAATAGGGGCCGTCAATACGATCCATCTCACCGGTTTTGGAATGGCCGACAATCGCCGACGGACGGTAAATCCGGATTTCATAGGCACTCCCGCCTGATCGTTTTTCCCGTACGATTTTTTCCGATTCATACTTGCTGCGGTTGTAAACATGTTTATGCGTCTGGCCTTCATCAAACATGCGTTCGCTGAACTCCCCCTGGAAATTTCCGGCAACCGCAATGGAGCTTACAAAATGCAGGCATCCGGAAAAACCGTCTGCATCCAGTTTTTTCAGGAGATATTCGGTTCCCGTTACATTGGTATTCATGGTCAGGGTTTCATCCGCCCCGAGATCATAGATTGCGGCCAGATGGTAGACATGATGAAAACCGGAAACCGTGCATGCCGGTTCCAGCCCCAGATTGGACCTTCCCACATCCCCGTTCCAGACGGTGACGGCTGCATCACGCCCGTGGCGCCTGACCATGTCCGCCTGATTTCGCCAGCCTTCGACCAGCTTTTTTTTGTCGGGATTCTCAGGGTTTCTCATCAGCAGGGTAATTTCATGGCCGTTTTGTATCAGCCGTTCCACCAGGTGTTTTCCCAGAAAGCCATTGGCTCCGGTTATCAGACATCGACTCATGGTTGCTCCCTCTATTTCAGTTTATCGTACAATAGACCTTTGTTGAACATTTTCCGCAGCATTCCGATATGGCTCAATCAATTCTTTCCACGCGGCTGCCCGGGTTCGCCTTCCGGTATTCCGCAAGATAACCCAGCATCCGATCCAGCAGTTCCTGGGAAAACATCACGCCGCTCATCGCGGTCATGGACTTTTGTGCGGTATCATCAATGAATTTCTGATATCCTTCGGCATTTTGAATCCGGACGATGGAAATTCCGGACTCTTTCATGATCTCTATACTCTGTTCATTCTGTTTTCGAAAACCCTCCTGAACCTTTCGGCAGAATGCGCGGGTCAGCGCCAGGACCTTTTTCCGGTTTTCAGGTGACACGGTGTCCCAGATGGGTTTGGTGATCACCAGACCGCCCAGGACATTGGAGGAAGGATATTCGGTCATGTATTGAAATTTGGTATGCCAGCGGAAAGCGACCGCCGCGATGGGGGGTGCGCTGGCCGCATCAATGAGACGGGTGGACAGGGAGGTCAGCACATCGGTGAGCGAAAGGGATATCGGTGCGATTCCGATGGACCGGTAAACGGCCTGGGCCAGCGGATCGCCTTCCGGTGCCCAGTATTTCTGCTGTCGGGCGATTTCCAGGGAAGTGACCGGAACCTTGGTAAAGCTGTAGACAAATCCGATATCATACCAGCCGAGGATGATATAGCCCTCTTTTTCAAAAGCCTGTTCCATATGGTCCTGCAGTTTGTCCCGGACATATTGAACCTCATCGTAATTTTTGAATATATAGGGCAGCCCCGTGACCTGCACTTCCGGCACGATCTGTCCCAGTCCGTATCCTGCCAGCATTGCCCCGTGGATCTGGTCTACCTTCATCTTGTTCAGGACATTCTTGGCATCCCCATGCACGCCGCCATAGTAGACTTTTAATTTCACCTTGTTGCAGGTCTGTGCGGCTGTTTCTTTTTTAAGCTCCTCAAACAGATCCGCATTCAGGGAACCTCTGGGGTCCAGGGTGGCAATTTTGATGATGGTAGCGGCCTGCTGATCCGCCATGGAAAATGAAGGGTTTAAAAAAACAGCCAGTGCGAAAAACAGGATCATTTTTTTCATCATATCATGGACTCCTTATGTCAAAACGGTTTGAAGCCGGTCGTTGGATTTCGCTGCATTTTTTTAAAAGCGACAGGATTCCAAATGCGGCTACCCTGTCAAGTATCTTTGTATATTCAAGAACCAAAGGGGTGTCAATGATCGATTCCGGGACGTCTGATTCTTCCTTGTTTTTCGGTGAAATCCATGATTAAAGATATTTTTCGTCTTTTCTTGAGGATCATGAAGGTGCGGACAGGCACCTGCCCAAAAAACCAATAGATAAACAAAGGAATCAAAAACATGAAAACATTTCAAAAAGTCGGTGTGCTCGGAGCGGGAATGATGGGCGCCGAGATTGCACTATGCTGCGCCCGGGCCGGAATGGATGTGGTAATGAAAGAGATCACCCGGGAGCTGGCCGATCAGGGCAAAAAAAGAATCGACACCATTCTGTCCAAGCAGGTTGAAAAAGGCAAGCTGGAAGCCTCTGAAAAAACGGCGATTCTCAACCGTGTGACGGCTGTCGATACGTATTCCGGTTTTGAAAATGCGGATCTGGTGATCGAAGCCATCCTGGAAGTTCTGGAGATCAAGCATAAAGCCTATAAGGAGCTCGATGAAATCTGCAAACCGGATTGCATCATCGCATCCAACACCTCATCGATTTCCATCACCAGGCTGGCATCGGCTGCAAGGCAGGACCGGTTTATCGGGCTTCATTTCTTTTCTCCGGCATCCATCATGAAGCTGGTGGAAGTCATTCCCGGCCTGCTCTCTTCCGAAGAGACCATTGCCGCCGGCATGGAATTCTGTCAGGCTATCGGAAAAACGCCGGTAAAGGTGAAAAATGTGGAAGGATTCGTTGTCAACCGGATTCTCTGCGCGCTCATGAACGAGGCTTACAAGCTTCTGGATGAAGGCGTTGCAACCATTGAGGATATTGATACCGCCTGCCAACTGGGGCTGGGGCATCCTGTCGGGCCCTTCCGATTGAGCGACAATATCAGCCTGGATCTTCTGGACAAGGTTCACGGTATCCTCACCGGCGCTTATGGAGAACGGTTCAAGCTGCCCAATGCATTCCGGGAAAAACTGGATGCCGGACACATCGGCAGAAAGGCCGGTCAGGGATGGTATGATTACCGGAAATAATCATTTTAAAACCGTTGAATACAATTTAATTCTGCATAAAGGAGACATTTCATGAAAAAATTGATACCCATTACACTGATGCTGGTCAGTGCGTTGATGTTCCTGACCGGTTGTGCGTCCCGCTATTCCATTAACAAGGAAGCGCCGGCGAATTTCACGCAGCAGACCTACGGCACGATCCATGTCCACTGGCTGGATCTGGGCATCAACGACTGGGAAAAGCTGGGCTATGAATCCAAGGACGCCTGGGGAAAAGTGATCGCGACAAACTACTATGAAGGACTCAAGCCCTACATGACCGATCTGTTCACCAACAAAAAGCTGACCTTCGGCATGTCCATGAACGACAAATCCACCTATGGAAGTGATCTGGTCATTTCGTTTACCAATACCCGTGTGGATCAGAACTGGAATGCCATGACCGGCGGATTTGATTATATCCACACAACCGTTCATCTTACGGATGCGAAAACCAAAAAGGAGATCTACACGGCAGATGTTTCCGCCTCTTCCATCGGTGCCGGGCCACAGGGATGGAGTTTTGAAGGCCGATTGGGCTTTGCCACCTATAATTTATCGTTAATGATTTACGACCGGCTGAATCCGTAATAAGCATGACCGGCTGAATCGGAAAGCCGCCCGTTCCGGAACGGGTGGCTTGATTTTCTTGCAGCAATCAGGAGAGTACCCATTCCCTTGCCTGCTGATCATCCCGAAAAATTTCGATTTCAAAGGGGAGTTCTTCTGATAGAGCCTGATAAATCCTCGATATCCCATACGCAAGGTCACTGTCGACAATCAATGCCGTTTTCCGATGATACCGGTCCGGGAAATGAAGACTCTTGATAAATCCGATAATCCGGTCGATTGACGGGTTGTTCAATTTTTCATCCGGCATGCAGCCCCGCGTATCCCAGATATCGTTCAGGATCTTGTGTTCTTCCGCTTCCCGCTGTTTTGCCAGCGCTTCCCGGATCAGTCTCTCAGAAAAGACACTGCCTTCCCGGAACCGGACATACAGGTACCGGTCATGGATTTCAATTAGATATTCCGTCATGTCCGCGATCTCCTTTTATTTGTTCCATAAGGCTATGCGACATTTTCTCTAACATATCTTAACGATTCTTGCGACAGATATTCTTCACCCATCACCGGCTATTTCATTCCCATCCGGGATAAGGACAGGCAGATGAACTTCAACCCCTTATCCAATCTGATCTGATCTAATCTAATGCAAGGATTCGGCTATCCGGGTGCTGTTTGCGGTAATTTTCCAGTATGGACATCATCTTATCGAGCAGTTCCCGGGAGTAGAGTCTGCCGGCCAGGGCCTCTCTTGTCTTTACCCCTGCTTCCAGCAGTTGCTTTTCCATATCACTGTCCGCCGGATTCCGCACAATCTCAATCCCGCCTTGTTTCAACGCAGATATGCACTGGAGATAACGGTCATGGTTAACCTGGGTTGCCCGGTTGATATGGGTCTTGAATATTTCCTGAATGATCGACTGGTTCTTTGGAGGAATCTGATCCCAGAGACTCTTTTTGACAATCATGGCGCCGAATGAACTGGAAATCGGACGCTCATCCATATAACTGAATTTATTTTGCCACCGGAAGGCGATAGCCGCATAAGGCGGTGCAGGAGCCGCATCAATGAGTTTTGTCGACAAAGAGGTCAGGACATCGGTCAACGAAAGATAAACAGGCGATATTTGTAACGAATCATAGATTGTCTGGTACAGGATATCGCCCTCCCACATCCACCATTTCTGTTGCCTTGCGATCTCAATGGATGTGATGGGAATTTTGGTAAACACATGATTGAAACCGATATCATACCAGTTGAGGTGGATATAACCCGCTTCTGAAAACTTCCGGACCAGGTCCGGTTCCATTTCTTTTCGAACATGGGTGACCTCTTCCATATTGCGGAACAGGTACGGCAGTTCCAGCAATCGGACTTCCGGTACGATCTCCCCCAGACCATGGGCGGTAATGGAACCGCCCTGGAGCTGCCCCAGCTTCATCTTTTTGATGACGTCATAATCGTCGCCCTGGATTCCGCCATAATATACTTTGAAGTTCACCTCATTATGGGTCTGCTCCTTGATTTCCTTCTTGATTGTTTCATAGACCGTTCCGCTGTTCTTCGGGGCCAGCGTGGAAAATTTAATCGTAATCGGTTCGGCTGCTGCATCCGAACGAAAACCAATGGTTCCCAGAAAAATAACAGCCACGGCCAAGATACATCTGATCATGTCATCCCCCTGATTTCATTTGTTCAACAGATTGACCATCCGGTATCAAGATTCACATTTCAGAGAATCTATATTGATTTTTTGGAAATTGCAATGTTGATGAAACGAAGGTAAACCGTCCTCACTTTTCAGCTCCTATCCTGAATTCCGCAAGAACCGGAAAATGATCCGACAGGTATCCGCCTTGATACGGATCGACGACCATCCTTCTGCTTACCAGCTCCATCGGACCCCTGTAGAGGATCCAGTCAATATGCCGTCCCGTATGCGTGCCCGTAAAGTCATGATATGTCCCGGAGTACTCCCCGGAAAATACTTCCTTGAAATTGCCCCGGGTAGTAAACTCCCGGTATCCCGGACTATCGGGAAGGGCATTGAAATCACCGGTAATCAAAACAGAAGCCCCCGGATCATCGTATTCCGACAGTTTTTCAACGATCATTTTTGCACTCTGTTCCTGGACGGATGGAAGAAAATCAAAATGCGTATTGAGGAACATCACCGATTTTCCTGACTTTTGAAAATTGCCGAGGATACACTGCCGCGGCCATTTGCTGTCCTGAAAACGGCTGGGGATCATGGGGGTATGGCTGAAAAAAAATCGTTCAAACCCGGAACAGACCCACTCTTTTTTATGAAAAATGATGTTATCCTGCCAATATGGGGGAGAAGGCACCCGCCGGCCGATACAATCGTATTCCGCAAGCTGCCGGCGGAGAAAATCGATCTGGAAACCATTGGCTTCCTGCATGCCGAAAAAATCAGGTCTATGGTCCTGGAAAAAGGAAACATAGCGTTCCTTCCGGTTCTCCCAGCTATTGGGTCCGTCATCCGCCCTGCCGAACCGCAGATTCAATGTCATTACGGACAGCCGTAATTCCTGATCCATTTCCGCCATCACCTGCCGGCCTTCCTGTACCCAAGCTGATCCATGGCAATAATCTGTTTGCATATATTGGCAGAGCCTTCGACGATTACATAGGTGGGAACATCCCGATAGTACCGTGCAATCCGGTATTCCGTGGAATATCCATAGGCGCCCATGATCCGCATGGCAAAATTCGCACATCTCATGGCGGTTTCCCCGGCAAAATATTTGGCCTGGGCCACCTCCAGACCGTTGTTTGTATACCCCTGGTCTTTCTGCCAGGCCGCCCGGTATACCAGCATCCTTGCCGCCTCGATATCCGTGGACATCCGGGCGATCAAATCCTGGTTCATCTGAAACTTTCCGATGGGCTGACCGAACTGCTCCCGTTCATTGCAGTATTTGACGGCTGTTTCCAGGCAGGCCTGTGCGCATCCGACCGCGCCGGATGCAGCGGAAAGCCTAGTCTGATTCAGGGAATGAAAAACGATTTTCGCGCCATCTCCCGGTTTGCCGAGTATGTTTTCTTTAGGCACTTTTGTGTTGCGGAAAAAAATCTCTCCGGTGGGAGAAGAGTGTGATCCCAGCTTGGAAAGCTCGCTGGTGGTCACGCCGTTGGCTTTTTTCAGTTCCACAACAAAGGCGGAAAGCCCCTTGCCTTTTTCGGCCCGGTCCGTATAGGCATAACAGATCAGAATATCGGCGATATGGGCATTGGAGATCCATGTTTTGGAGCCGTTCAGCAGCCAGTGATCCCCGCAGTCTTCGGCAGTCGTTTCCATGGACATGACATCCGATCCGGCATTGGGTTCCGTAATGGCAAACCCGCCGAGATATTCCGCCCTGCATAACCTGGGTATGAATTTTCTTTTCAATTCCTCCGAACCATACAGATAAATGGGATAGGCACACCCCAGCTCAATCAGATTCATCTGGACCCGGAGGGAACTGGAGCCTCTGGCGATCTCCTCGGTAACGATCATGGCCGCCAGGAATCCCATATTTTCTCCGCCATACTCCTCCGGAATCACGGAACCGAAAAACCCCAGTTTTCCCATGGGTTTGAGAACCTCTTCCACCGGAAGATAGTTCTTTTCATCCCATTGGTCCGCAAAGGGCTCAATCTTATCGGTCACGAATTTCCGAACCTCTTTTTTCAGCATGGCCTGTTCTGTTGACAAACCGAAATCCATCAGGGACTCCTTTTTTTAAGTACTCGGTTTTTATCCGGAATGAATGGTTTTCTGGTTCTAACATCCATACGCCTTTTCCTGCAAGAAAAAAGCAGCGCAAAGTTCTAATATCAACAGTCCGCTATAAACAGGATTGACAACAACAGCAAAAAAATATATTATCAACCATAATCATACGCAACAACATGCTGATCCATATTATATAATCTATCGTAAACAATCCAACATTTTTATAGTGGTTCCGGCCGAAACGGTTCAGGTCATTCAAGCGGAATATTGCTTTCGGCCCATTCAAGTAGTCCCATATTACTTCAAAAGGAGGCTGGTAATGAAAAAGATTGCATTGTTGATGAGTCTGGCTTTGATCTGTATGGCAGGTTCTGTTTATTCGGAAGAAATGGCCACAAAGGACGAAGCGGTTGCCAAATGCAAGGAAGCGGCAAAGATGGCAACGGAAAAAGGCCTTGAGGAAACATTGAAGGTTGTCAATGATAAAAATGGCCCCTTTGTCTGGAAAGACAGTTATGTGTTCTGTATTGACATTGAAAAACAGGCCAATATCGCCCATCCGGAAAGACCCCAGCTCATCGGTAAAAACCTGTTCAATATCAAGGACAAAAACGGCAAGCTGTTCTTTGCCGAATTCATCAATGTGGCCAAGGAAAAAGGGGAAGGATGGATAAGCTATTACTGGCCTAAACCGGATTCCAATGTTCCGGTTCCGAAGCTGACCTATGTTTATCGGGTGCCCAATACAACCGCCGTGATGGCGGCAGGCGTCTATGAATAAACAGCAAATGGAAAACTAAATGATTGAGCAGGGTGATTTCAATGACTGTCGCATTTGAAAAAGATCGGCGGAAAATCAATATCTATTCCATTAAAGCCAGAATCATTATTCTATCCGTGATCGGTATCTCAGGCATGTTCATGATCGGCGGCATCGGCCGGTATATGCAGAATTTCATCAAGCATGAAAATGAGATCAGCCGCCTCAGCCAGGTCTCGTCCGGTATGATTTCAACGATTGTAATGACTGAAGATCGCTTTATCCGGTCTGCGGATGACAACCTGGTTCAGGCATCCCGAACGCTTCGGGATCAATTGTCAGGGGTGATGGAAACCATCAAGCTGTCCACAGAAGACCCGGAAATTCAAAGTCTTTTAGGCCGCATGAAGCAGCTGGAGGAGGAAAGCGCCAAACTGTTTTCATCCATCGTTGAAAATACCCTTGCCATGAACCGGGCCAAGGTTGAACTCCGCGATACCTTTCTGACAATCGATTCCTTGCTGAATGATATCATTCAGGTTGTTGATCAGGAAGAAAACGAGCTTTCGATCAATGGTGACCGGCTTTCACCGCAAAAAGACGCCGTTCGTAAAGAATTTCATCAGCTTCTGGGGATTAAGAACGAAATCATGCTCAATTTGAATGAAAATCTTTTTTTGAATGCGCGGACTGACGAATATTCTTCCAAACGGCAGGAGCTGAAAAAGGAGATTGATCTGCAGGTGCAAAACGCGGAAACCATGATCAAGGCTGCCGGGGTAGATGCTTTTTTTTCGGTCTGGCAAAAAGTCCATGAAAAAATCAATGGAATTGATGCCATCGAGAATCAAATCGTTGATTTATGGTCGAAAAATCAGACTGCCATCCGGCAAAGCACCGAATCCGGTGAACAATCCAAAACCATGGCCAATGAAATTACGGAACTGGGTGACACCAAGGTGAAACACGCTGAAAAAATCAGCAACTGGGCCATTGGAGCCGGTGTCTTGAGTATTTTTGCCGTCATGGCCGCCTTAAGTATTTTTGTCTATCGCTCCCTTTCAAGCCCCATAACGCGAACCATCGGACTGGCCGATGCCATTGGCCGGGGCGATCTGTCCCGCAGACTCAACCTGAAACGGAAGGATGAAATCGGCCGCCTGGCCCGGACACTGGACCTCATGGCGGACAGCCTGGAGGCCAAAGGCAAACTGGCTGAATCCATATCTCAGGGAGATTTAACCCATGAGGTTCAACTGAATTCAGACGTGGACAGCCTGGGAAAATCCTTGCAGGCCATGAACCAAAATTTAAATCAGATTCTGGCTCAGGTCAATGAGGCTGTATTCCAGGTGGCCTCCGGCTCAACACAGGTGTCCGATGCCAGCCAGTCCCTTTCCCAGGGCGCGACGGAACAGGCTGCCTCCCTGGAGGAGATCACCAGTTCCTTAACGGAAATCGGCTCACAGACCACTACCAATGCGGAAAATGCAAGGCAGGCCGAGGAATTGTCTTCCAAAGCCCGCGAGGCTGCAAAAGAAGGTGTTCAGCAAATGACGGAAGTCACCGTTGCCATGGGCGAGATTACGAACGCCAGCAAGGAAATGCAGAAAATTATCAGTACTATCGACAATATTGCCTTTCAGACCAATTTGCTGGCGCTGAATGCGGCGGTGGAGGCGGCGCGGGCGGGAAAACACGGCAAGGGTTTTGCCGTGGTGGCCCAGGAAGTCCGCAACCTGGCCGGAAGAAGCGCCAAGGCCGCGGAAGAAACTGCCCTGCTGATTGAATCCGCCGTTCAAAAAATCGCCGATGGGAACGGTATGGTGAAAACCACGGCCGGAACCCTTTCCCAGATTCAATCCGACACCACCAAGGTGGCTGATCTGCTGGGAGAAATTGCATCCGCCAGCAATGAACAGGCCATGGGCCTTTCCCAGGTCAACCAGGGTCTGGCCCAGATCGACAGTGTTACCCAGCAGAATACCGCCCATGCCGAGCAAACCTCTGCAGCGTCTCAGGAACTGGCTTCCCAGGCAGCCCATGTCAGGGAACTCCTCAACCATTTCCGCCTGAAAAACCATTCGGGAGGTCTGTCCCGGAGCGGGCCGGATTCCTTTGCCGGTGACCAATTGCAATTGCCGCCGGCTTGACCGGAAGGAACCGGACAGAAGCGACCACCCATAGAATCCGGCATGAACATAATGTTCTCTATGGATACAGCAATTCCGCCAGCTTGCCCAGCCCCAGATCCAGGAGGACTGATTTTTTCGGGACGCCTTCCCGGTCAAGGCCCCGCATCTCGTAAAACTCATTGAGCATCAGGTCCATGTCCGGCACGCTTCCTTCTGTCGGGCCTTCCTCCATCGGCGTCATCAGCCGCTTGGGCAGCCTGTCGTCTTTTGCCCGTGCACCGAACAGATTGGTCAATCCCCGTTTCAGATACCAGACCCTTTTTCCGATCTCCATGACTTCTTCCAGGGTATAGTCAAATCCGGTGACATGGTTCACCATGTCAATGGCGGGGGTAGCCGTCAGCGGCCCGGCTCCCAGGTTGCAGAATACGGCGCAATTGGAAAAAAACATCCCGTAATCCTGGGTAGCCACATTCAGTGCTGCCCGGCCTTCGCTTCCCATGGGCAGTTCACTGGATAATTCCGGAATCTCGGGAATAAAAATGGCACCGCCTTCCACCTCAAAGGTCAGGCTTGCCTCATGGCAGGCGCCCCGGGGAGATACGCCATAAGCCAGTCCATAGCCATGGGCGCCTCTGGGATCATGCATGGGTGCTTCCAGGCCCTTCACCGTTGTCAGAAAATCATGGGCATTACCGCCGATATGATCCGCCGCCCGTTGACTTCCCTGGCAGAGTATGGCACCGAAGCCCTCTTGTTTTCCGATCTTTTCCGCCATTTTAACGATGGCCTCGGAATTTCCCCAGGTCAGTTCCAGTCCATCGGTATCCTTTTCCGTAATCAATCCTTTTTCAAAACATTCAATGGCAAAGGCGATGGTGGAACCGCAGGAAATGGTATCCATGCCGTATTGATTGCAGATTTCATTGGCCTTGGCTACCGACTCGATACTCGGGTTCAGACACATGGTACCGAAGGTGGCAACGGTTTCATATTCCGGACTGGGCCCCTTTTTCATCTGAAACGGCCCTTCCTTGACTTCCGCTTCTTTTTTACAGGCAACCCCGCATCCAAAGCAGGTCTTGTTACCGGCATGGATCCGTTCTTCAATGACAGCCGGTCCCAGTTCATCGATTTCACTCCATTCGGTCAGCTGCCAGTTTTTAATGGGAATATCCCCGGAAATGATGCCGACATCCATATGGGAAGGGGTCCCCGATGACATCATGGCGGAGATGAAGATGCTCCCTTCATAGACCTCCTTGAGTTCATTCCGAAGCTCTTTCAACCGGTCCGGGTCGGCAGGCGCAATCTTCCTGCTGCCGGTCACATAGACGGCCTTGAGTTTTTTGGACCCCCAGACGGCGCCCATGCCGGTTCTGCCCGCAACATGCCCCTTGTCATGGACCAGGGATGCGAAACGGACAAGGGTTTCGCCTGCCGGCCCGATGGTCACCACCTGCGCTTTTTTAAACGACTCGTTCTTGAGATCCGCCTTCATGGAATCGGTCACCGTGTAAACATCTTTTCCCCAGTATTGTCCGGCATCCCTGATCTCAACAAGATCATCCTTGATGAATAGAAAAACCGGTTTTTCCGAGGCGCCGGTGATGACGATGCCGTCATATCCTGCGAATTTGAGGCCGGCTCCGAAATGACCGCCCACATTGGCGTCACCCCAGAAACCGGTATATGGAGATTTTGCGCATACGGTCCACCGGGCCACCCCGTTCATCATCATCCCGGTCAGCGGCCCGGTCATCAGAATGCAGGGGTTGTCCGGCGACAATGCATCAAAATCCGGTTTTGCCTGAATCAGGTCCAGAAAAATCCGGGTGCTGAACCCAAGGCCGCCGATGTTTTCCCTGGCAAAAACCGGATCCAGAGGCTTTTTCAATATGTTTCGGGTGGTCAGGTCAACATATAAAATGGTTCCTGCATACCCCCCCATCTGTTGTTTCTCCATCCTGTCACCTCATATCCGTTTTGTTGATACGATCCGCTTAATGAATATTGTACTGACCATAGCCGTTTTCTACCAGATACTTGGGATACATGGCATAACTGGGTTTAATGGCCGGCAGAAGTTTCAGGATTTTCGGAACCGGTCCCTTGGCAATCATCTGTCTCCGGGTCAATGCCATGGTCAGGTTGACCTTGCCGAACCAGAATTTATGGGCAATATCCGAACTCATTTTCATGTCTACGATCGCCTTGGTGTCCATATCTCCGGATCGAACCTCTATTTTCTCGCCGGAGCAATCAATCACCAGCACCAGGTCCGGGTCCGTATAGTTAAAACGGATGATCAGCTTGGAAGCCAGAAGCTTGTCGGCAATCTCGGGCGTATCGCCGAGCAGTCGAAAAAATCCACCCAGAACCTCATTAAATTTTTCAGAACTTTCAAAAACAGGCATGTGATCTCTCCTTTTTACATGATAGATTAATATGCATTCTGCAAATGAACCAGAATATCCTCTGCAACAACCTCACGGACATTATAGACCGTGGTGCCGTCTTCCTGGGCCGCTGCTGCAATTGCCTTAAGATTCTCTTTCTTGACACCCGCCTCTCTCAGATTCAGGGGCATGGCTCCGAGGGCATGCATTTTTTTATGCAGGTCCCGAACCGCCTGGATGGCCTTCCGGGCTGCGTCATCCACGGACAAACCGGTTACATCCTGTCCCATGAAATAGGCCAGTCGGGCATACTTTTCCTTGCACTCCTCGAAATTGTACTCCATGCCATGGGCCAGCAGAATACCGTTGGCAACCCCATGGGGAACCCTGGTAAGCCCTCCGGTGGCATGGGCCATGCTGTGAACGCAGCCCACCATGGAATGGGAAAAGGATGTCCCGGCAATGTTGGAAGCGATCAGCATCGCGCCCCTGGCTTCCAGGTCATCTCCGTCCTCGATGGCTTTGACAAGATTATTGAAAATCAGTTCAATGGCGGCTACGGCCAGTGCCTCGGAATGGGGGGACGTATCCACACCCACATAGGACTCCACGGCATGGGTCAGTGCATCCATTCCGGTCGAGGCGGTCAGCTTGGGCGGAAGAGACTGGGTCATGACCGGGTCCAGAACCGCGAGTCGCGGAAGAAGAAACCCGTCGGAAAAAGCCAGTTTGACCTTGTTTTCCACATCATAAATGACCGCAACCAGCGTGCACTCACTCCCGGTTCCGGCGGTGGTGGGGATGACAACCAGCGGCTTCAGCGGTTCGGTCAGGGTTCCCGCACCGGAATAATCCTCAATCAGGTCACCGCCGTGGGAAAAGGTAAAGTTCGCGGCCTTTGCCGCATCGATGACGCTCCCGCCGCCGACGGCGATCAATCCTTCGGCTCCGGTCTCGGTTGCCAGTCTGCTGATCTCCTCTACGGCTGTTATGGAAGCATCCTGCGGCACGTCCAGATAGGTCCCGGTGATGGTAAACCCGCCCTGTTCAATACCTTCCCGGATACTGTCAAGCAAGCCAAGGCCATTGATAACGTGATCCGACACCATAAAATAGCTTCTTGCGTTCAATGCATCCAGCTCGTGTGAAAAATCGGATGCCAATCCCGCACCGTAAATCATTTTGGTGGGATGGTGAAATTGATAAAATTCCGGCAGCATTTTTTTCCTCCTTAGTTTTGCCAATAGGCAGGTAAACAGCAAACCTTCCTGCACAGGCATAAAATAAAATGGCTTGACGAACGATTGATGATCAGACATATCGTTAGTACATCATAAAACAGATGGCAATATTTAAGAGTGTTTTGATAAAAATAATGTTTTATCATAAAACAGATTGCCCGTATAGAACAGGAATCTTCAATGATTAAAGACAAACAAGCCCATTCCGCGCTTCTGGCTGTTTTCCCGAATCTTGAAACATTACACAATTTCATTAAAAAAAGCGACAACCAGAAGGTTTTTCATTCTTTTGTCGAATTTGCCTTTCAGGAAAACCTCATCCCTGAATGCGATGAAAATGCCCTTACGCGGTTTATCCAGAACCATGCAAGGGACAATTCCGTCATTGCCTTTCCCAAAGATCTGACATTCGAAGAACTGTTCAAAAAAAAGAATGCCCTCCTGAATATCGGCATCTCCGAGCGGGCCATGACCGATCGGATCAATGCCCTGATCCAGAAAAAAAAGATCGATCTGCCCAAACTGACCAACACCATGCTGACCCGGCTGAAAAAAGAACCGGCAGATACCCCCCATAAGCGGAATGCGCTGCGGTGTCTCTCATTCTGGCTGGGATATGAACGGCCGGATATCGACCCGTCCTGGAATTATGAAACCCTTTTCAGGCTCTGCCAGGAAACCAACCAGCCCCGAAGCTTCAATGAGGGTGTCAGAATCGGCCTGACCCTGTCCAGCCGGGGGGATGTCATTGGTCATGACGCCGTGGTCTGGCTGAAGAACAATGTCAAAAATTATATCCAGAATTCCATCAACCTGCTGCCGTACGGAACCTGGGGAAAAGTCAAGTCATACGATATTACCACCATTTTTATTGATTTTCCCAAGGAAGGCCGGGCCAACTACCCCACCTCCTATCAGAGAAGCATCCGGAATGCCATATCCGTGGCCCATCAGATGGCCATCCGCTGGGCGTTGTCCGACTATTGCACCAAAAACCGTTTTTTATCCATCGGTATTGCGACCGGTGATTTTGCCAATCTGGACAATTATCTCCTGCCCATCCTCAATGCCAAGCTTCCGGGCGATCCGGTGATCCGGATGACCGATTACACACACCAGTGCATCCTGATCAGCGACATCCGTACGGTATTCTGCCCGCATCCAAAGGAAGCGACCCTCTTTAACGGAGAAACCCTGAACATCTGGTGGGTATCGGGACTGTGGAGTTCCATTTACTGGGATTTCATTCCCCATCTGCTGGAAGATGAAATCATGCAGAACAAACCCTCCTCGGTCGAGCTGTTAAGTCAGTTTTTCATGTTTCCGGAGCAGCTGGAAGAAAAAATCGAACCCAACGCCATCACCCGTTTTTTTTCCTTTCCCCACAATTCACTTCTGGGGATCGAGATCGCGAAAACCCTTTATTACAGGAGAAGTTTCTGGGAGGCCAACGAGATCCTGCGAATCGTATTGAGCATCGACCCGACCAACCTCAATGCCAGGGCACTTCGAATGGCTCTTTTCCGGAATCTTGCCATTGAAGCCCCTTCCCACGCCATTGCCGGGATTCAGTTCAAACGCGCAGAGGAGGAAGCCCAATTCATCCTGGAAAACTGCAATACCCTGGATGAGGATTTCTTCTGTGAATATGCGGTAATCAATCTGTCCAGGGCGGTGAATACCCTGCGGCGCATGCGTGAAAGCGCGGATTCGGGCGACCGGTTTCCGGATTTCCGCCAACTGAAATCCGAGGTGATCGATCTGTTTGCCAGGGCGGAAAAACTGTTTGAACGGGGAATCATGGTCTCGCCCACCGGATACCGCTCCATCTATCTTCTGGTCTGCACCCAGATTATCAAGGATATCCTGCTGACCCACGAAGAATTCTTTACCGATGCCCGCAAGCCGATCAGCGTGCCCAAAAGCGAATACCGGCAGAAGGCTCTGGATATTTTCCTCGCGCTGAACTGGGTCCGGAAGAAAACGCCGGATCAGATGCCCTATGACTACCTGGAAAAAATTCTGACCCAGAGCTTCAGCAGGCATGATGAGTCGGTGACCCTGAAGGCCTATCGCCCGACCCTGTATTTCTGTTTTGCCGTTGTATTGTGGGATTTTTTCCCGACCCGCACCGTCAGTATCGTCAAACACGTTCTTCAATTTCTCAAGGCCACCATTCCCATGGCCCGGGAACTGGAAAAACAGAACCTGTGCATCTATTCCTATACCCGGTGCTACGGAGAAATGCTGAGACCCGGAACATTCATGCAGCACATCGAAAAATCAATACAACTGATCGAAACCGGCATCGGAACCATGGAGGAACTGGAAAAACAGGACCCGGCCCAGCCCATTGATGAGGATAACGGCAACTTTACGCTGCTTACCATACATATATAATAAGGAATTCACGAAGCCCTTCGCCGTTTAAAGACCTTTGCCCCGCTGCGGGAGTCGCAACCACATATTCACTTGTTTTGATCAAACCTGGCACTTGTTTTGCATCATATTACACTGACCTTAACGTATGAATCAAAAGGATGAATCCAATGAAAATTCAATATTCCGGGCATCCAACGGTCCCTCTTGCCGGGCAGCAGGAGCCGCTCACGGACGACCAGAAACAGATCCTTCAGGAAATTCTTTCCCGATATCAACCGGAAAACTTTTCCAGCAAAGACCTGACCGCCTTACGACAGGACATGAAAGAGGCGGGAATCCCCCGAACGCCGGAAACGGAAAAAATGCTCCGGGACAAAGGCCTCTTTAGCCGGCAAGCCTCTGATTACGGAAGGATACCGGTCTATACCAACCGCCATGATGATTCGTTGATTACCCCTCAGCTCATTTCCCTGTTCGAACGGCATAGCACGGGAGAACTGACTGACCAGGAATTTCACGCACAACTGGAACAGGTCAAACAGAATTTCCAGAAATCTTCCGGGAACCTGATCAACAAACCTGTATAATCATCTGAGCCGTCTTCATCATATTCAGAAAAATCTCAAATTTCCCGTCATATTATGATATCTGTCAAAATATGATTAACCTGTCTTTTATAAAAAGCATCAGAGATCTTCCGACAGCACCCAGAAGATTCCTGTTGTTTTCATGTATCAATCTGATTTCCTGGCAGTGTATTGTGGGACAGGTTCTCATCCTGTTCGGACGGTCCATCCACATGCCGTCTTCCTGGGTGGGAATTCTGATCTCCTTTTTGCCCCTTTCCCTGTTTCTCGTCATTTTCAGCATGTCAGCGGTGGAAAAGTACGGTCCGAGAAAGGTTCTGATTTACACATGGCTGATTCGAAACCTCTTTGCCTCCACCGTCTTTGCGATCCCGTTCGCCGTGAACAGGTGGGGAGAGCAGGCAGCATGGCATATCCTGCTGTTTGCGACGCTCGGCTTTTCCATGGTCAGAGCGTTCGGTGTAAGCGCATGGTTTCCCTGGCTCCATGAAGTTGTACCCAAGAGCGCATTGGGGACATATTTTGCGGTCGAGACCATTATTTCACAAGCATTGACGATTGTCATTATGTTTGCGATTGCCAACATTCTCGGCATGAGTGGTGGAGCATACCGTTTTTACTGGGTTTATTTCGTCGGTGTCACAACCGGCATGATCAGCATTTTTTATATCAGACGCATTCCCGGCGGGTTGAGTCCTCCGCTGGAAGTGGCGGCCCATGAAAAATTTTCGGCAATTTTACAGGCACTGAAAGACAAAAAGTATAAGCTCTTCATTTTTTTTATCATTATCAGCATGTCTTCCATTATGTGGATCAATGTCTCATCCATACTGTATCTCAGGGATATTTTAGGGTTCAGCGATACAAAAATTATGATTTTCATGGCTTTCGGGGCCTTCGGCATTACCCTGACCGTCCGGTACTGGTCAAGACATGCAGAACGATACGGCAGTCATAAAACCATGTCCATCCTTATCGGAGCCCATTCTCTTATCGCTTTTTCATGGTTTGCCGTGATCCCCGATGCATCCTGGACCATGCCGGCATTGCCGATCATCATTGCGGGATCGGTTTTCAGCGCCGGTTTTTCGATTGTGGCATACCGCGGCATGATGTGCCTGGTTCCTCTGGAAAACCGTGTAGGATATACCTCCCTATGGATTGTCGGCATCTCGATCGCAAATGGAATTCCACCGATTATTGCCGGAAAGCTGATTGACCTTTTCCAGATATCGGGCTTTCGCTTGTGCTTCCTGATCTCCGGAATATGCGGGATTCTCGCTGCATTTTTATGGAATTCCTTCCGGATTGATGATGAAGACGTTCCGATCAGCGATATTCATCTCATGATTCGGCCGATGCAGCCGCTGAGATCCATCAGCCGTCTGGTCTGGATGATTCTGACCATGAAAAAAAAAGATAACGGATAATGGCGGATTACACCTCCGGATAAAATCCGAAGAAATATTCATGGATATTCTGTTTCATGGGCGAAATCTGAACAAGATCCATGGCGTTCTCCGGGCATGCCGCCGCACACAGGCCGCAGCCGATGCAGCCTTCCGAAACACGAACCAGATTGTCTTCAATCCGTATGGCCTGTTTCGGACATCTTGTTTCACACACGCCGCAGGCCGAACACTCCTTTACGGCACGGGCCTTCCAGCCGACCGATCGGAACCGGTCCTGGATATCCTTGTCCACCTTCCGGTAATTTTTCAGGGCCACACAGCAGCAGGGACAGCAGAAACAGATCTCCAGAAAATGGTGCATCCTGTCCGAATCGATTCCCCAGACAAACTCTTCCGCCTCCACCCAGATGCACTGGCAGACCAGGCCGTACCGGGCTCCTTTCCGGACATGGTCAAGCGCTTCGTCGACTGTAACGGACCGGGATATCCCTCTTTCCTCGGTAACCCGCGACCCTTCGCCGATAAAAATACATCCGAAATCCGCCGGATAATCCTTGCACTTGCGCCCACCATCCCGGCAGATGCATTTGTGCATGATGGCCCGGTAGGAGGATTCCCGGATCGCCTTTTCCACCAGCATCACCGGCAGCACCACATTCTCACAGGCCTTTCCGGCGGACAGGCTTTTGTTCAGGCTGATCACAACCCCCTGGGTATAATTTTTTTCCGGATGATCAAACCGAAGAATTTTTTTTAAAACCGGCCCGACCACCGGATACCGGGAGAAGCCGGCCAGTTTGTCCACGATCTGAAAAATGGCTGCAAAAATGCCCCAGTTTCTGTTGTTTATCGCAACCTTTTCTTTTATAATGGCTTTCAGTCCGCTGTCCGGCACAATCGACCTCCCGATTCATACAGGGCCGATATCACACGATTCGACAATTAGGGGCATAGGCCCTGTTTTGTCAAGAGATATATAAGGAAACCGAATGAGCTTTTTATCCGCCACGTTGATTCTGTTCTTTATCATGGACCCTTTGGGCAATATCCCCATCTTTCAGTCCATCCTTAAGGAGGTTCCGGAACGAAAAAGAACCGGCGTCATGATCCGGGAACTGATTATCGCCTATATCATCCTGATGTTTTTCCTCATGGCCGGAGGGCCCATAATGAACATCCTCGGCCTCAAACAATCCGCCCTCAGCATCACCGGCGGAATTGTCCTGTTCCTGATCGCCATCCGGATGGTGTTTCCGCAGCACGGCATCCAAAGTGATGCCGAGCGCGAGGACCCGTTTATCGTTCCCCTGGCCATGCCGCTCATCGCCGGGCCGTCCGCCATCGCAACCCTTCTGCTCATGGCCGGCAGCGAGCCGGACAGGATTGCGGCGTGGATCGGCGCCCTTTCCCTTGCCTGGGGAATTTCTTTTTTCATCCTGCTGTCATCGGGTATGATTTTACAATTTATGGGGCAGAAAGGACTTCGGGCCATGGCCAAACTCATGGGGATGCTGTTGATCATGATGGCGGTCCAGATGTTTCTGGACGGACTGCAAAACTACATCCGGACACTGTGAGCCGCACATCACAGCCTCTTAAATCAAACGCAACATGTCGAATATAAAAGGCTGTTGACACACCATCAATTCTCGAATATTTAAACCTTCAAAAAAGCAAAATCTTATCCTTCAAAGCATTACGGCTTCACCGACGAGGAACTCAATTTCATCATCAACTACGACATCAAGTACCGCATGGGACGGGGCGGCATCGGGGAGGAGGAATGAACATGCTTCAGGTACCTGAATCCAAACTCCGGGAACTGATGGCCTTGCCTGCGGAGACCGAATGGGTTGAATTCAAGGAAGCCAAAAACAATTTTGATTTTGATGATCTGGGTCGGTATTTTTCAGCTTTGAGCAATGAGGCGAATCTGGCCGGGCAGATCAGCGGCTGGCTGATATTCGGCGTGACCGACCGCTTTCCCCGGCAGATTGTCGGAACCCGTTACCGGCATCAAAAGCCGGGATTGGACAAATTGAAACGGGAAATTTCAAAACATACCAATCATCAGACCACCTTTACCCATATCCACGAATTGCAGGTCGAAGACCGTCGCGTTATTATGTTCCAGATTCCGCCCGCCCTGCGGGGCGTACCATCCACCTGGGATGGCATTGCCTACGGCCGTATCCATGAATCCTTAGGGCCATTGATCCTTCAGAAGATTGAACGAATCCGGCGACAGGCGGCCGAGGACTGGTCTGCTGGAATTATCGATGAGGCATCAATATACGATCTGGACCCCCAGGCCGTGGTTGTTGCGCGCCGGAATTTTTCAAAAAAACATCCCCAGATAGCCGATGAGATGGCTCAATGGAATGATGCTACGTTTTTAAATAAAGCCAAGATGTGCATTTCCGGCAGGATCACCCGGACTGCCATAATTCTCCTGGGTAAAAATGAGTCCGAGCATTTCCTGTCGCCTGCCATTGCCAGAATCACATGGCTGCTTAAGGGGGAGAATAATAGTGACAGGGACTATACCCATTTCGGCCCTCCGCTGCTGTTATCCGTAGACCAGGTTTTTTCTAAAATACGAAACCTGGTTTACCGCTACATGCCCGGCGGTGAGCTGTTTCCCATTGAAATTTCACAATATGATGAATGGGTCATCCGGGAAAGCCTCCATAACTGTATCGCTCATCAGGACTATCGGTTGAACGGGCGTATCAATGTGGTTGAAGAGCCGGATGCGATTCTGTTTACAAATCTTGGTGATTTTCTCCCCGGCAGCATCGAGGAGGTCATCCTGAAAGATGCGCCGCCTGAATTTTACCGCAATCGTTTTCTGGCCGAAGCTATGGTCAACCTCAATATGATCGATACCATCGGCAGCGGCATCAAACGGATGTTCACCCAACAGCGTCAGCGTAATTTTCCAATGCCGGACTATGATTTAAGCAAGCCGGGAAAAGTGAATGTCCGCATCATCGGCAAAATCATGGATGAAAGATACACGCGGATGCTGATGCAAAGAACCGATCTGGGGCTGTGGGAAGTAATTGCCCTTGACAAGGTGCAGAAAGGCAAGCGGCTTACGGAAAATGAATTCAGGCTGTTAAAGTCCAGACAATTGATTGAGGGGCGCAGGCCCAATCTGTTCGTGTCGGCGGAGGTCGCCGCTGCAACGGAAACAAAGGCAGACTATATCCGGAAGCGGGCATTTGATAAACAGCATTATAAAAAAATGGTGGAGGATTATTTACGACGATTCCGTATCGCCACCCGTCCGGAAATCGATAAATTGCTGATGGAAAAATTATCAGAAGTCTTGACCGCTGATCAGAAAAAACATTTCATCACCAACCTGCTCCAGGAAATGCGGCGGGAAAAAAATATTCAGCCTGTAAAGGGCAAACGTGGCAAAGGAAGCGAATGGGAATTGTATAAACCTGTTAAAAAAAGTCTTGCTTAAAGGCTTTTTTATATAATTCGAGTTATGCAAAAATTGAATATTTAAAAATAAAACAATTAGTTACTAATTGTATAAAACTGTTTAAAATAAAATAAATTTATACTAATCCAAAAAAAATCGGTTGCCGATGGCTTCATTGGCAACCAATAACAAATCAGTGCGGCTGATTTAGGCTGGAGAAAAATGTGAAGGTTAGACGAGTTGAGCCGGGTGACAGAAATTATCCGGCAATTCCGGCGGGTCGACTGCCCATTGCTGCCGCCCCGATATTTTATGCGATGGGAGACCTCAGTATACTTCATCATCCATTGCTTGGACTGATCTGCTCCATTCAATGTCCAGGCAGCATCATCATCAAGACTTTCGATTTTATCCGCAAGCTGCGGGACGAAAAAGTGATAATGATCGGGGGGTTCCACTCTCCAATGGAGCGGGACTGTCTTGATTTACTGCTCCGAGGTACACAACCCGTGATTCTTTGCCCGGCAAGAAGTTTGTATAACCTGCGGATGGGTAAGGAGGCACGAAAAGCAGTTGCTGAAGGCCGGTTGCTGGTTTTATCTTTATTCGGTGATGACGTCCGACGGACGACAGCTTCCCAAAGCATTTTGCGGAATGATATGGTTTCGGCTCTGGCAGAAGCAATCCTTGTGCCCCATGCCACTCAAAATGGGAAAACCTGGATGACTGTGCTCAAGGCGTTAGGGTATGGTCAAAAAATTGTTACCTTTGAAGATGATGCCAATGCCAACCTCATTGCTTCCGGAGCAAGGGGTTGCCGGGATGATCTTCCCAGCGAACTTTTATTGGGCTTGACAGGGGCAACGGCCCCGCCATTTTCATCCTTATGCCATCGGGAACGATCCTGAGATTTATCAGGCAGTAAGGACTCCGGGCCATGGCTCCGGGATTTACTGGCTGTTCGCACATCAGCCCTTTCTGCCGACAACCAGAAAATGCTTCTGCAGTTCATTGTCGATCATCATCTTTTCAAAACCGGCCCGGGCCATCTGTTCTTCCACCTCTTCCGGCAGGCAACGGATTTCCGCAGGCGGTCCTTCGGGCATATCCTTCTTTTTCCAGTCCACAACAAAAATACCGCCGCCGGGTTTCACCAGCCGGAATGACTCTTCCAGGGTCTGCAACGGATTGTGCAGCTCGTGATGCAGGTTGATCATAAACACGAGATCCGCGATCCCGTCTTCCAGCGGTACGGCAACCTCATCCGTCTTTACCGGAACGATCGCCGGATACCGGGACGAAATGTTTTCCGCAACCCATTGGATCATGACATCCGATATGTCGCAGGCATAGATTGTTGAAGGTTTGAACATTTGATAAAAGGCCGTGCAGAAAAAAGCGGTTCCCGCACCGATCTCGACCAGTATCCCCGGTCCTGCCATGTTCAGTTTATCCCGGATATATGCCGGCGGAATATCCACCAGCCGCTGCGGATTGTTCAATTTTTCCAGTTTTTGGGGATCGAATTTTTTTTCACTCATCCGGCATTCTCCTGATCCTGAAGATCAATGACCGTTCCGGCCCCTCCGGCAACATACCGCTCCGGATAGAAAGACATGATTTCCTTTTGATATTGCGTGCAATGGGTCGCACAGATAAATTGGAAATCTTTCAGGGATTCCGGTCCGTGCCCATGCAGCCCGCCGATAATGCCATACAACGTGCCGAATTCAGAAGCCGCAGCTATCATATTCTCCATCCGGGGATGGGAACATCCGGCTACCATCACAATCCCTTTCCGGGTTTCAATGCAGAGGCTCTGCTCGATTCCGTCCAGCTCCCCTGTGGAATAAATTCCGCCGGACAGCTCGTCTGCATGATCCACTGCAACCACTTCCGCAGCATGTTTGACACCCCGGAAGGAACGCGGAACATATACCCGTACCTCATGGTTCTGATCGAGAAAAGCGGACAACCCGCCGATGTGATCAAAGTGTGCGTGGGAAATAAAGACTTCGTCGATCTCCCTGGGGGAGATTCCCAATCTGCTCATGTTGGCAAGCAGAATCGAACCGCTGCCGCCGGTATCAAAAAGAATCCGTTTCCCCTGTGTTTCCACAAGGGCGGAAAATCCCCAGTCCGCCTGAAGATCATTTCTGAAAACCGTGTTGTCATAGATAATGGTAACCTTCACCCTGTCTCCTTTTAAATTCCCCCCTTGAGGGGGGCCTGGGGGGTGTCTCGATTTTTCGATGAAAAAATTTATGGAAAATATCAGGGTTTTGTTACACCCCCCTTAATCCCCCCTATAATTGTGCCATATGGCAAAGAGGAGAATTTTAGTGTAATGATGATGAACCGATCTCACAATTCCGGCAAACGGAGGGAGGGCGTAGCCCGACCGGAGTTTGCCGGAATTGTGTCTCTCTTTATAACCTGGAGGTTCATCATGATCAATAACACAGCCTTACAAAAATGGAACCGATTAGCTCAGAAGCAGCTTGACCAGCAATTTCTGAATAAAATTGCATCCGGCCTCGAATGTTCACCGTTTGAAGCACAAGCCATTCTGGAAACGGTTCTTGATGTTTATAAGCCCCTTTTTGAAACAAGCGGTGCCATTAAGCCCGGCCAACTA
>QZKS01000016.1 GCA_003599865.1 Desulfobacteraceae bacterium | reverse complement strand
TAAATCCCTTTGGGAAGGGAGTGATCATCCATTTCCCCTGCCTGATTCAGCAATTCTTCATATGCGTCTTCATGATAATAGGTTGTCAGTATGCCCAATCGTGCATCCGGTATGAACCGGCTTTCCGGAGCGGTTTCGATCAGCTTTTGATAGGCAATGCGGGCTTCCGTATAACGGTTCTGCACCAGGTAAATGGCACCGATTCTCATGAGGGCGGAAGGCACGAGCGGACTATCGGGATAAATATTGATATAGTCCTGAAATAGCTGGACCGCTTCCGGATATTCCTGGGATAGAAATTTTATTTCCGCCTGCCGGAACACTTTCTCTCCAGGGGCTCCCTGCACCGGCAGCGTCGGCAGCGCTGGTTTTCGTGCGCATGAGCACGTGATCATGGAAAAACAAACGAGTGCAAATATGATAGCGAGATTCCGAAATGTCATAGATTCTTTGATTCCCTGCTGGTGGAAAAATGAAAATAACCTGTACAGATCATACCTTCTTTTGCAAGAGGATGTTTCAGAATATATTGTATTTCCGGTTACACGAATACCGTTCAATGGAACGGACTGTTCGTCCCCGGTTTTAAGCGTCGAGTATATGCAAAGGGTATTGATGTGTCAATAACTTCATTTCCGGTCTTTTGATGGTGGTTTCCCGTGGCCGGTTCATCCGGCGGTGAATCCGACGATATCGCGATTTGGTCTTGTCATAATGCCGATGTTCACTTGTATTATCGGAATATTTATATTATGGATGACGGCGGGAGATTTGTAATGGGCATGCATTGTATAACAGCTTGAAATCGTAACGATGGTTATTGTGATGATGAAAAGGCATTTTACTTTTTTTTTATCTTTTTGGTTATGGATGGCGATCGGAGGATGCGCCACAGGAATTGTATCCGTCAGTTCACCCCATTATGCGAAAATGGAAAATGACAACTATTATTTCAGCATCACCCCTTTAAGTGCAAATGAGAGACATTGCGGATTCCGACTGATTCTGAAAAACAAGACAGCGAATCCGATTTTTGTTGACTGGAATAAAACCAGCTACATCCATGACAATGAGTATAAAGGCGGTTTTATTTTTGACAGCATGAATTTTGAAAACCGAAACGACCCGAAGTTGATTGAAAGAGTAAGAGCAAGAGATATTTTTATCAAAACGATATGGCCGGGAATACTGGCACACGGCGACCTGGAACAGTGGACGCAGATGCCGATGGAACCGGGTAACCATGGTGTGGAAGTCACCATTGTGATGAATGGCAGAACGTTCACGGAAAGGCTTGTTGTTCGGATATCCAAGCTTGAGAAATAAAAAATGTTCGCAATCGTCTATTTTTTGGGAGCGGTTTCCAATTGGCGTATCGCATTTTCCGCTGCTTTTTTGATTTCCCTGTTTTTTTCTTCTGCGATCATCTTTTTAAGCCCTGCAACCGTATCCGGACTCTTGATATTGTTCTGCATCAGTGTGTTGATAGCAGATAGTCTGAGTTCCGGTTCCGGGTCTTTTAAGATTCTGGTGAGTGCCTGGGTGGATTCTTTGGTGGGGAATCCGATTTTACCCAGTGCAATGACCGCTTCTTTTCGAAGATCCGGATTGCCGGCCTCCAGAACCCTTGTCAGTGCCGGAACAGCATATCGTCCTTGCGGTCCGATATTCCCCAAGGCCTTGGCCGACTCGATACGAACCGTGTCTTCATCTTTAACCAGGGTATAAGCAAGTTCCGGAGCGGCGTTGGTTACATGTTCTCCCATTTCGGATAACGCTTTGGCTGAATAGTTTTTGATTCTGGGGTCCGGATCTTTCAAGGATCTTGCCAGAACGTCAATCGCCAGTTTTGAGGAGGGTTCAATCCGGCTCATGGCAAAAGCGGCCTGTTCGCAGATAAACGGATTTTTTTCATTGACAAACACATTCACCAGCATGGGCATGGCTGACTTTGCATCCGGCCCGATCAGGCCAAGGGTTTGCGTGGCTGCCACACGGACATGGTTGTTGGGATCCTTTTCCGCCAGTTCAATCAGCACAGGAATTGCCGCCTTTGATTCTTTGCCGAGCTTGGGGAGAGCAAGGCAGATTTCCTGTCGAATCAGAAAGTTCATATCGGATAATGTGTTGATGAGGGCCGGTACGGCCATTTCCGCAGCCGGTCCAATTTTGCCGAGTGTACGGATGGCCTCGATACGCGTGTATTCGTACGAGACCATGTAGTGGTCGTCTTTTTTGATGACCGAGATCAAGGCGGAAACCGCTTTTTGGGCTTTGGGACCCATTTCCCCCAGCTCCCGGGCCGCTTCCTTTGGTCTTGACCAGCCTTCGGATTGAAGGGCTGCGACAAGAATCAGGACCGGTAGATCCGGATCCAGTTCGGAACCGATTTTTTCCAGTGCTGCCGCCGCTTCCTGTCTGACATCATAGTGGCGGTCGTTCAGCGCCAGCTTCAAGGCAGGCACGGCTTCTTCCGCCTCCGGACCGATATTTCCCAGGGCTTTTGCCGCTTCCTTGCGTACAAACCAGTCTTTGTCCTCAAGCGCATTCAATAATCTGGGAATGGCTTCAAGCTCCGTCATTTCCTCTTTTGATTTCAAATCATATTTTTTTTGCCAGGGGACGCAGCTTGCGATGAAGATTATGGACAGGAACAGGCAGGCGAGGGGCATAACAATGGAAATCCGATGTGCAGAAGAAGAATTGTCCTCTTGGTGAACCAGCATTCAATAACCTCCGTGAAAACCCATGGTGCGAAAAAATGAAGGTGAAGATCACTTCGCTACAGCGGGATATTGGTATAAATAATATGGTCCTTGCTGATATACCCGTCACTGTCTTCAACCTGAAATCGAAATATTCTCTCATATCCGGGACCGTCAACGATATAATAATCTTTGATTTGCAGAAAATATTCGATGTGCGTTTCCTTTTCAGTCTCGGTAAACTGATCCTCTGTGACGACGATGTCCGGTTCGATGTCCGTGGGAATGGAATATCTTCGCGGCCCGTCAAATGGTGCGATGGGGAAAAACTGATTGCTCCCGAATTCATAAAAAATTTCCTCACCATAATAGGGGATTTCTCCCTTAGCCGGATCCGGACATCCGTCCCCTTCACAATATGTCGGCTCGGGAACGGTTTTGATATCCATGGGTGTGTACTGATTTACAATAACCTCGACAGCCACATCTTTGGAAGCTATAAAGGTCAATTCAAATCCGATCTGCTGCCCGGAACTTGGCGTGATCATCGTGTTTCCATCGATGACACGGGTTTCGATATCATTGCCCTGGGCATCAATCAATCTGGCGGAAATGATCTGCGGTGCAATGCCGTCCTGCAGGTTTCTACTGGTGTCTGTGTCTGTGCTGGAACTGTTGGATCCGCAGCCGCTCATGGTCAGGAAGAGATACAAAAGGCACAAAAACAGCCGGATCGGATTTCCCTGCTTTTTTGGTGGCGTGTATGGTTTCATTAACCATGTTCATATATAATAATTGCGTTTTTGTCAATGGAAAGCCAAGCAAAGATTGCATAAGTGGAAATCTTTCGGACATCATGCAACATGATTCTGTTTTTTCTTTTCCCTTGCAAAACTCCGTTCTTTATGTAAAAAAGTTATCAATCAATCGATGCGGCATTTTATTCGGTTTGAAATCATCTTCAAAGTTGCTGTTGACGGGCAATTTGATGATATCCCATCTATATCGCTTTTTGTGTGTTCACATTCAGTGATCCATAAACATGATAGATCACAATTTCGGCTCGGAAAGTTAACCAGTAAACTGTAAAGGAGAAGAGGAATATGAAATTTTTCAGATTATTCTTTGTAAACTTGTTATTGTTTGTTTTGGTTTGCGGATTGGCCACTGCCGGAACGCTTGATGATGTTAAGGCCAAAGGCTTTATCCAGGCCGGTGTAAACGGTGACCTGTTTGGTTTTGGAAAACCGGATGAAAAAGGTGTATGGCGCGGTCTTGATGTGGATACTGCCCGGGCCGTCGCCGCTGCTGTTTTCGGGGACGCCAATAAAGTAAAGTATACGCCTCTGACGGCCAAGACAAGGTTTACCGCGCTGCAATCCGGTGAGGTTGACATCCTGACCCGGAACTGTACCCAGACATTGACCCGGGATACGGCCTTGGGCCTGGATTTCTGCCAGGTAAACTATTATGACGGACAGGGTTTTCTGATTTCCAAAAAGCTGGGCGTCAAAAGCGCCAAAGAGCTTGATGGCGCGACGGTCTGTGTTCTGCCGGGAACCACAACGGAGTTGAATGTGGCGGATTATTTCAGAGCCAACAATATGAAGATGAAACCCGTTGTAATCGAAAACACGGCAGAACTGGCAAAAGCGTTTTTCGCCGGGCGATGTGACTGCCTGACTTCCGACGCATCCCAGCTGGCCGGTAATCGGGCGGTTGCGCCTAACCCCAAAGATTATATCATTCTTCCGGAAATCATTTCAAAAGAACCCCTTGCACCGGCTGTCCGTCATGGTGACAATCAGTGGAAGGATATTGTGAATTATTCCATTCTGGCCATGATCAATGCGGAAGAACTGGGGGTTTCCTCTAAAAATGTCGATGAGATGCTGAAGAGCAATGACCCCATTATTCAACGTTTTTTAGGGGTTTCACCGGGAAACGGAGAGGCCTTGGGGCTGGATGAAAAATTTGCCTATAATATCATCAAACAGGTGGGTAATTACGGAGAGGTTTTTGAGCGAAATGTCGGTGTGAACACACCGCTCGGCATTGAAAGAGGCCTCAATGCACTCTGGACCAACGGTGGATTGATGTATTCCCCGCCATTCAAATAAAGATTGTTCCGCTATCATCATTCCGTATTCCGGAACCGGGAATCGGATGTACGGTCACATCACGGGTAAGGCGCCGGACACCGCAGCGCCTTACCTTTCGTATCAACGATTTGATGGAATCATCGTGAAGGAATGACGGCAAATCACAACAGCAAGACGTCGGGCAAGGTATCGTTCTGGAATGATCCTTCCAAACGATCGATTCTATACCAGGTGACGACCCTGCTCCTGATCGGCCTTCTGGGTTATTATCTGTTTTCCAATATTACCCATAACCTTGCGCGTCAGTCCATTGCCACCGGATTTGGTTTTTTGCAGAAAGAGGCTTCTTTTGAAATCGGAGAGAAGCTGAT
The DNA here is from genome assembly GCA_003599865.1 of Desulfobacteraceae bacterium. Taxonomy (GTDB): domain Bacteria; phylum Desulfobacterota; class Desulfobacteria; order Desulfobacterales; family SURF-7; genus QZKS01. The sequence continues at coordinate 57,882 of QZKS01000016.1, read as the reverse complement.
CCCTTATTCAGCGGCTGATAAATATGCCAGGGCGTTATGGGTCGGTGTGTTAAACACGCTGCTGGTTTCGTTTATCGGAACTATTCTGACCGTTATCCTGGGAACCTTTGTCGGCGTGTCCCGTCTTTCGAAAAACTGGCTTGTATCCCGCATAGCCGCGATTTACATTGAAGTTCTTCAGGATATTCCGGTATTGCTGCAGTTGTTTTTCTGGTATGCCTTTTTTTATGAAATCCTTCCGTCACCCCGGCAGGCGTTGCAGCCGATCGACGGGGTTTTCCTGTGCAACCGGGGGCTTGCTTTTATGGTTCCGGTTTTTCAGCCGGCCCATGTTTATATGGCCATATCCTTCGGCATCGGCTGCCTGATTGTTTTTGTATTGCGCCTCTGGTCTCGAAAAAGGCAGGAAAAAACAGGAAAATACTTCCCCTTGTTCCGGTCTTCCCTGGGTATTCTGATTGGATTGCCGATGGTCACCTGGTGGCTCAGCGGAGCGCCGACCCGGATGGACATTCCGGTGCTCACGGGATTTAATTTCAAGGGCGGGGTGAACGTCAGTCCGGAATTCACCGCACTTTTGCTCGGACTTGTTTTGTATACTTCCGCATTCGTAGCAGAGGTTGTGCGGGCCGGCATTCAATCGGTGAGCCATGGTCAGACCGAAGCAGCCATGGCCCTGGGATTGAAACCGGGGCATTTGCTGAAACTGGTTATTCTGCCCCAGGCCTTGCGTGTCATTGTGCCGCCGTTGACCAGTCAGATGCTGAATCTGACCAAGAACAGTTCGCTGGCGGTTGCAATCGGTTATCCGGATTTTGTTTCCGTTGCCGGCACAACCATCAACCAGACCGGACAGGCCATTGAAGGTGTGGCCATGATCATGATCGTTTATCTTTTTTTCAGCCTGATTACTTCCGCGTTTATGAACTGGTATAACAAAAGAATAGCACTGGTCGAGCGATAGATGGATTCGAAGAATCAACCATCCAAAACTGTTTACGCAAAAACCGTCAAACCGCCGGTGATTCAGATCGGTCCCATTGGATGGATCCGGAAGAATCTGTTCAGTGACTGGTTCAATTCGGTCCTGACGGTCATCACGGTTATTTTTCTGATCAAAACCGTTCCACCTCTTGTTACATGGGCCTTTGTGGACAGCCTCTGGTTTTCCACCGGGGCGGAGTGTCATGAAGCCGGAGGTGCCTGCTGGTCTGTGGTGACCGGGAATTTTCGTTTTATCATTTTTGGTTTTTATCCCCATGACCAGCATTGGCGGCCGTTTCTGGCAATGATTCTGCTGGCCGGGCTGCTGTTTTACAGCCAGAATCGCGATCACTGGAACAAATATCTGGCGTATGGCTGGATTCTTGGGCTCTTCCTGATGGGTCTTCTCATGAAAGGCGGTATCCTGGGTCTGGACACGGTAGAGAGCACCCAGTGGGGAGGGCTTCCCCTGACCCTGATTCTGTCTATCTTCGGCTTGACGGCTGCCTATCCCATGGGGGTTCTGCTGGCCCTGGGAAGACAGTCCAGGATGCCGATCATCCAGTCTCTGTGTATTGTCTACATTGAATTGATCCGGGGTGTGCCCCTGATCAGTCTGTTGTTCATGTCATCGGTGGTGTTTCCGTTATTTTTACCCGAAGGGGTGAGCTTCAATAATATTTTACGCGCCCAGGTTGCGATCATTCTGTTTACCGCAGCCTATATCGCGGAAGTGGTTCGGGGCGGGCTGCAGGGAATGGCAAGGGGGCAATATGAGGCGGCGGAATCCCTTGGGTTGAATTATGTCCAGACCATGCGTCTTGTCATCCTTCCCCAGGCATTGAAAATTGTCATCCCGCCATCGGTGAGCATACTGATTTCGGCGTTCAAGGACACCTCCCTGGTTGTGATCATTGCTCTTTATGACCTCTTGAAGACAACCCAGTCCACCCTGACCAACCCGGAATGGATGGGGTTTTCGGCAGAAGCGTATATTTTCGTTGCGATGATATATTTTACCTGTTGTTTTTTTATGTCAAACTACAGCCGGCGTCTGGAGCGTGAATTGAACAGGTCCAACCGGTAGCCGTTACTTTGCAGGAAGAGAAACACAAGGATCGAGAGATATCATATGAATCAGGAAAATCTGAAAAATGATGATGCATTGCAGTCCAGAGAGGCTGTCATTGAAATTAAAAACCTGCACAAGTGGTTTGGAGAGATGCATGTTTTAAAGGACATCAGCATGACGGTTCGAAAAGGGGAGCGGATTGTCATCTGCGGTCCTTCGGGTTCGGGCAAGTCAACCCTGATCCGATGTATCAACCGTCTGGAGGAGCATCAGCGGGGGCGGATTATCGTGCATGGTGTTGAGCTCAACAATAACATGAAGAATATTGAAAAAATCCGTGCGGATGTAGGGATGGTATTTCAGCATTTCAATCTGTTTCCCCACTTGACCATCCTGGAAAATTTGACGCTGGGTCCGATCTGGGTGAGAAAAGTGCCCAAAAAGGAAGCTCTGGATACGGCCATGTATTATCTGGAAAAGGTTCATATATCCGAACAGGCGAAGAAATATCCGGGGCAGCTTTCCGGCGGTCAGCAGCAGCGGGTGGCCATTGCCCGCAGTTTGTGTATGAAACCCAATATCATGCTGTTTGATGAACCGACCTCCGCCCTGGACCCGGAGATGGTGAAAGAGGTGCTGGATGTCATGATCAGTCTTGCCCAGGAAGGGATGACCATGCTCGTGGTCAGCCATGAGATGGGTTTTGCCAAGAGCGTTGCCCATCGGGTATTGTTCATGGATTTTGGACAGATTCTGGAAAAAAATACCCCCAAGGAATTTTTTGAAAATCCCCAGCATGAACGTTCCCGCTTGTTTATCAGCCAGATTCTGCATTAAACATTCAGATAAGTGGTGATCAGGAGTCTCAGGATCGTCATGGCAATCACGGTCAGCAGGAAGATGCGGACCAGCTTTGAATTTTTCAGCACCACAAGGTTGGAACCGGCAAACGCGCCGATGACCTGACCGATCCCCATGACCAATCCAATGCGAAACAGAACCTGATTTTCCATGGTAAAAAAGACCAGCGCGACAATGTTGCTGGTAAAGTTCATGATTTTGGTGTGCGCCGTGGCTTTTTTCAGATTGATTCCCAGAAGCAGGATAAACCCCATCATCCAGAATGATCCGGTTCCCGGACCAAAAAATCCGTCGTAAAATCCAAGAATGAGACCCGCAGTCCCATAGAATACAGCCGGTGACAGGACCGGAGAGGTTTCCTTTTCACCGATCTGCGGTGAAAAGAGCATGTAAAGAAAAACCGCCAGAAGCAGGATCGGGATCACATACCGCAGAAAATCCGTGGAAAGATGCTGAATGGTCATGGTCCCGATGCCTGCACCAACAGCCGTATACAGGATTCCCTGAATGGTGTCCCGGAAATGGAACAGGTTGTTCCGGCCATAATTGGCGGCAGCTGTAAAGGTTCCAAAACAGCCCTGCATTTTATTGGTTCCCAGGGCGAGATGGGGAGGGATGCCTGTTGACAGGAGTGCCGGCAGTGCGATCAGGCCTCCGCCGCCTGCGATCGAATCCACAAATCCGGCGACAAATCCGGCGATGCCCAGAAAAATAGTTGTCTGTAATGAGATCGGTTCCAATAGCTTACGGGGTCCACCTTGTTAAAATATTGCTTTTTCAGGAAAAGACTATATGTAGAAGAAGGGTATGTGTCAAGCGGAGAGGTTGTCCGGTTGTCCAGCCACCGATGTTTTGTATTCACCAGGACAGGGGAGTCAGTTTAGGGGTATTGGCAGCGCCGGGCGACCAGGCAACACAGGCGCATCGATGTCCCGGGTCATCCATCCGTTCTTATGGGGCGTCAGCAGCGCATACAGGCTGATCCACGTCAGACAGCCCATCCAGAAATAGCTGTAGGGAATCGCCCATATCCCTTGTTCGCTCCGGTATCGAACCGCATAGAAAAGGCCCGGAGCACAGGCGGCAACGGCAGCGCCGACGATCAGTTTCGGTGCAACCACCATCGGTATGCATATCATGGCGATGACGCCGAAAAGACGCATCAACTGGCCGACGGTCATGTTCATCAGGCCGACAAGGACATTGATTCTTAATCCCACGGCGCCATCCTTTCGGAATCTGCCAAAGGCAAACCGGCTGATCACGAGTGTTTCACGGACGTTGCTTCTGGCCCATCGCAGCAGCATCTTCCACAATTTGGGAGTCGTTGTGGGGGAGGTGGTATACACAATGGCTTCTTTTTGATAGCGGACATGATACCCGTTTTTAAGGATCAGGTTGGTCATGGCGCGATCTTCGCCGATATTTGCCGCCCGCCCACAAAATTTCTGGTCTACCCATTCGGAAAGAACGTTGAGAACGATATCCCGGCGGTAGGCGGAAAGGGCACCCGGGGTGCATAAGACGCTGTTGATGACGCTCTGGCCGGCCCGGAGAAAATCGAAGCTGAATGCAAAAGCGACTTCCAGCATTTTCGGGATGATGCCGTCTTTTCGGTTCAGGATCCGGACATTGCCGGCTACGGCTCCCACGCGGGCGTCGCGAACAAAGGGGCTGACCAGATGACGAAGGGTATCGGGGGTTACATTGGAGTCGCTGTCAATGGTTACGAAAACCTCGGCCTTACCGTGGACAAAACCCCGGTACAAGGCATGTCGTTTGCCGCGGTTGACCGGCTGTCGGAACAGTTGAATCTGTCCGGGGTATGCGGCCTCCGCCTTTTTCAGCCAAAACCAGGTGTTGTCCGCGCTGCCGTCGTCAACGCCGATAATGGACATTTTATCTGCGGGATAGTTGCTTCGGACAATGCTTTCGATGGTATCGAATACCTGGCGGCCTTCATTGTAGGCCGGCACAATGACGCAGCATGAAGGAAGCTCATGATCCGGACAAACCGGGGCCGGTTTGTATTGAAGAAAAAGCACGATACGCCAGATAAAAACAGCCAGATGAAAGATGAAAAAGATCAGGGAAAAAGCAAAGAGCACCTTGCCGGCCGAGCTGTTTTCCAAAACAAGCCAATGGCTGGGAATGTCTGTGGTCACGGCCAGGAAACCGGCGATGGCGATAATCATACCAAACGTCAGAACGGCTTTATTGATATATGTCTTGAACATAGAAAAATCCTTTTAGGATAGATTTGAAACTGTAAAAACAAAAACATGCTGAAGATAACAGCAAGGCGTGTGCCAAATAGCAACATTCTGAAATATATTTATTTTTTTTATTTTTAAAGCAATGGCGTTACCGTTTGAGGTACGGGATGGTTACATCCGGTTACGAAAATTGCGCAGTGAAACGGCGGCATTCATCAGATACACTCCGGAAATGATAAATCCGGCACCGATCAGCAGGGATAATGTCACGGGCTCATCCAGGATCAGGAAAGCCAGCAGCACCGCACTGACCGGTACAAAGTTGATAAACTGGCCGGCGGTGATGGGCCCGACCTGTTTGATTCCCTGATAATACCAGACAAATCCTACAGCCGTTCCAAAGAGTCCGAGATACACAATACAGAACCAGTCCAGGACTGTGAACGACGGGATGCTGTGGATCATGCCTTCGGTTAACGCAGGTATGAAAAGGCAGGCCATGCCGGCCACCGATGCATAGGTGATCGTGACCAGAGGAGACAGGTGGGTGATAACGGTTTTTCCGATCAGTGAAAAAGCGGTCCAGCTTAAGACACATCCGAAAATAAAAACCTCTCCCCATCCCAGGCCATGCGAAAAAACCGTACTCAGGTTTCCTTTGGAGATCACGATAACGGCTCCGGTTGTGGAAAGCAGAATGCCGATGATTTTCAGAGGGGTCAATTTTTCCTGAAACAGCAATGCGGAGAACAGGGAAATGGCAATCGGGTTGGTTGCGATAATCAGGGCAGCCCTTCCGGCAGGGATGATTTTCAGGCCATAAAAAAAACAGACATTGTAAAGAAAAATACCGGTGAGACCCAGCAAAATGACGGAAAAGATCTGTCGGGGCCGGATGCGGGGGAATTTTCCTTCCACATTCCGCATGATGAGCAGCAATACGCCGGAAGCCACCACAAACCGGAGAAAGGCAGCAGAAAACGGTCCGATGTGACCGGCCAGAATTCTTCCGGCAACAAAGGTTCCGCCCCAGAAAAAAGCGGTTATCAGCAATTTCATGAAAATGATCATGGCGTTAGGTTACACCATATCCCGGATCAGGTGAATCGATTTTGTGCGAATCGGTTCCGTGAATCGGAGTTCAATGGCTTTTTGGAGCATTTCCATGCTGATTACCCGGTTCATTCCTGCCAGGACGCCGAGGGCGGCCAGGGCCCGGTCCTGCTGTTTGATTCCTTTTCCTTTACAATCCATGGGGATGGCGGTTGCCTGATGAGGAGGAATGGCCAGATTCCGTTCATGGATAATGATGGTATCCGGCGTGGCGTTTTGGAACAATGTTTGACGGCGTTCTACGCCTTCGGGAGCCAGGGCGATGATGACGGAAGGATTCTCAATTCCGGTATAATCGATATTGTCCGGCGACAGGATCAGTTCACTGATGGATGGACCGGTCAGCACCGTGATGTTGTATTCATTTTTCTGGGTGGCATGAAGTCCGGAGGTGATTCCGGCCAGACAGAGGATTTCACCGGCGGTCAGGATCCTCTGGCCCGCGCTTCCCAGAATGACGATCTCCTGCCGGGTATTCCGGATCGGCGCAAACATCGGAGATATCCCGATCGGTTCTTCTGCCGGGAGAAGATTCCGGGACAGCTCTTGATAATGATGGGAATATTCTTTTCGGGGGGCGTCGGATAGGGTGCCGGCATATTCCGGGGTCGATGGCTTGACGATCTCGTCAATCCTCTCCGGAGTGAGCCGATTTTTCCGGACATACCGTCCGGTGCAGATCCCGCAGATATCCACGATGGAAAAACCGGGAAACCGGATGGCTTTTTCCAGTTCCCGATCCAGATCCGGCTGATAGCCGGAGCATTGAACGGCATATGGTGCACCGGCTGCCCGGGCAACCGCGCAGATATCCATGGGGGTTTCGAGCCGGTTCAGAAAACCGGAACCCACAACCGCATCCGAAGGGGTGGTGGCGGAGAACTGTCCGCCGGTCATGCCGAAATTGAAGTTGTTCAGGATCAGGAGGGTGATATCCAGGTTTCTCCGGCAGGCAGCCAGAAGGTGGGCGCCGCCGATTCCCATCCCGCCGTCACCCATGACGGCAATGACCGTCAACTCCGGACGGGCCATTTTGATCCCGGCGGCATAGGTCAGTGCCCGGCCGTGGAGTCCGTGAAAGGCATGGGTGTGAAAAAAGGTGTCAAACAGCCCGGAACATCCGATATCGCTGACAATGCTGATCCGGTTTCCGGAAAGCCCCATGTTTTGGAAAGTCCGGTCCAGGGTCCGGACGATTTTTTCATGGGTGCAGCCGGGGCAGAAAGCCGGCGGCCGGTTTTGGTTGAGAAGGCTATCCATGGTCCAGAAACTCCCGGATCTGTGTTGGCGTAATCAGGCGGCCGTTCATCTGTCCGAAAAAAAGGACGGTGATACCGGGCAGGATACGTTCCACTTCCCGGATATATTGTCCCAGGTTCATCTCCATGACAATGACCCGTTTCACACCTTGGGCGTGTTTCCGGATCAGATCTTCCGGGACCGGCCAGAGGGTTTTGAGAATCAGCAGGGAAAACGGTTTTCCGGATTGTTTGGCCTCCTGTTGGGCCTGTCTTGCGGCTCTTGCCGTGACGCCGTAAGCTATCAGCAGTGTGTCTGCATCCTGTTCCGGGCGGGCTTCATAATAGCAGTGAGCGGAAGCGACGGTTTCGAGTTTTTTTACCAGGCGGATTCGATTGGATTCGATGGTTTTTGGATCATTGGTGATATATCCGTCCGGCCCATGGGTGGAAGAGGTCTGCCGTACCGGGATGATATCGCCGATGGGGAGAAAATCAGGGACCATTTTCTCTGAAGACACGGCAAACGGCTGAAAATCCGCTGTGCGGATTGCCGGTCTGCGGGTTTTGATTTCCGGAATGGTCAGTGACTGGAAGTCAATGCTTTCCCGCGTCATCCCGATCTCTTTGTTGGCGGCAATAAAAACAGGGCAGCGGAATTCTTCCGCCAGATTAAAGGCATGGATGGTCAACAGGAAGCAATCGGTGATATCCGCCGGACACAGGGTGATGACGGGCATTCCACCGCTGTTTCCCCATCGGAGAAACTGAATATCGCCGTCGGCTCCCAGGGTGGCGGACCCGGTGGATGGTCCCAGGCGCTGAACATCCACAATCACGATGGGGATTTCACTCCCGATGGCAAATGAGATCTGTTCGCTGTAAAGACTGATGCCGGGTCCTGAGGTGGCGGTCATGGCTTTCATTCCGGCCATGGAAGCCCCGAGACAGAATCCGATGGATGCGATTTCATCTTCTCCCTGCATGCAGATGCCGCCGGAAGGTGGAAGCAGTTTCAGCATGGTGTTGAAAATGGTTGTGGCAGGAGTGATCGGGTATCCGGCAAAAAAATTACAGCCCGCAGCCAATGCGGCTCTCGCAATTACTTCATTTCCTTCCAGAAAGGATATTGCCATGGGGGCCTCGTTGAAGACAAAAAAAACGTTGCGATCTGCTGCGGCCATCTTTAAGGAATGGATAAGACGCAGTATGGGGAAAAGATGGTTTTCTGTCAATACAATATTGGAATTTGATTTGACGCGGGTTTTGATTTGCACTAAACTGTTTCGTCAATATCGTCCGGATCAAATGGATGAAGCCCCATCCCTTCCAGAACTGAAAAAATCATTGAGGAGGAATCATGTTGAACCTGATTGCGGAGTTTTTAAAGATTTTAAACTCTGAGACCGAACCCAGACAGATCAGTCTGGCTGTCTGTTTTGCCCTGATCATAGGTATAACCCCCTTGTACAGCCTGCATAATCTGATTGTGCTGTTTCTGGTGTTCATACTGCGGGTGAATATTGCAACATTTCTATTGGCCTGGCCATTGATCGCCGGAATCGGATATATTATAGATCCGGTCCTGCATCAGATCGGAATGGCGGCACTAACGGAAAAATCATGGGAAGGGTTATGGACCGGCCTGTATAATAATCCTGTTTTTCACCTCGCGCGGTTCAACAATACCATCGTCATGGGCGGTTTGATTTTTTCCATGGTGATGTTTGTACCATGCTTTTTCCTGTCCAATTATCTGGTAAAGCGGTATCGGGAAACCTTTCTGTCATGGGTGGAGAAAACAAGACTGATGAAATTGCTGAAAGCCAGCAAGTTGTTCCAGGTGTATCAGACGGTTTCCGGAGGTGCATCATGAAAAAATGGATCAGACTGCCGGGCTTATTGATATTCATTGTTGTGGTCGGGCTGATTGCCCTGTTTTGGTTTGTATTTGCCGACATGCTTGTCAAAAAAGGGATTGAGGCAGGCGGCAGCCGGGCCGTTGGTGCAAAGGTCGAACTGGCGGATGCCGATATCTCGTTGTTCCCATTAGGCCTTGATCTGACGGGATTGCAGGTCACCAATCCGGACGAACTGATGAGAAATATTGTTGAAATAGATCACATTCATGTGTCTCTGGAAACAGCCTATCTGCTGCAGCGGAAAATCGTGAGTGATGAAATGCTGGTCGACGGAGTTCGCCTGGATACGCCGCGAAAGGTTTCCGGGCGGCTGCCCGACAGACCGGAACCGAAGAAGCCTGAAAAAGATAAGGATAAGAAGGAAGGCCGTCTGATTGAACTTCCCAAGCTAAGCGTGAGCAGTGTGGATGATATCCTGAAGCAGGAGAAACTGAAAACCGTTGAGGAGGTGGAGCGGTTCCGGTCGGATATCAAGGCGGAGCGGGAAAAATATGAAGCCCTTCTGAAAACCCTGCCGGATAAGCAGAAGCTTGCCGGATATCAGGACCGGATCAAAAACCTGAAGGGAAGCAAGTCCCTGGGGAGTCTTTTCGGGGCCGCCAATGAGGTGAGCGCTGTTAAAAAAGATATTGAAAATGATATCAACCAGTTGAAAAATGTAAAAGGAGACCTGCAGGGGAAGGTCGCGGAATATCAAAACCGTCTTGTGCGCTTGAAGGATCTGCCCATGGAAGACTTTCAGCGGTTGAAGGAAAAATATTCTCTTTCCTCCCAGGGACTCGGCAATATGGCCCTGCTCCTGTTCGGCCCGCAGTATGGGGAATGGATTTCCAAGGGGATTTCCCTGTATGAAAAGGCCAGGCCGTATCTGACAAAATCAAATGCCGGTCCGGAAAAGGTGGAGGAAGCAGCCCCTGTCCGCGGAAAAGGTATTGATATCAAATTCAGGGAATATGAGCCCATCCCGGATTTCCTTGCGCGTATCGCACGGGTTTCCCTCTTGCTGGACGTCGGCGATCTCAAGGGGGAGATACGTGACATTGCCTCGGATCAGACGATTTATGGGAAACCGGTCAGTTTCCTGTTTTCCGGTCGGAAATTGAAAATGATCAACGAGGTCAGCTTTCAGGGAAGCCTGGATCGAACGGCCGTCAACCAGGCTGTGGATACGGTATCCGGCCGCTTCACCGGATATCGGATATCGGATGCGGTTCTCTCCAAAGATTCCGGTTTTCCGATTACCCTGAAAAATGCGTCCGCGGATATTTCGCTCGACCTTCAGATCCGGAATCAACAGATTGAATCCAAGGTGGTTTCCCGTTTGGATTCCGTTGTCTTCAGCACCGGGGACACCGGAGAAAACGATCTGCTCCGCTCTGCCATCAGGGATGCCCTGGCTGGAATCTCCCAATTTCAAATCAAGGCCGGACTGACCGGCACGCTGGAGAAAAATGATGTGAAAGTGGAATCGGATATTGACAAGGTCATGGGAAATGCGGTGAAGAATGCGGTTACTAAACAGGCAAAGGTGTTTGAGGATAAACTCAAACAGCAGCTCACGGAAAAAACCGGCGGGCTGTTGAGCGGGCTGGATTCCAGCATCGGCGATTTCCAGTTCATGGACAAGGAGCTTGCCGAACGCCTCAAATTCGGGGATGGGCTGCTGGGCGATATGAAATTGTTCTAACCCTGATCAATATAAAGCAAGGGTTTCTCCGGAAATCATGATCGGCAGCCTGTTTCGGCGATTGAACAGGCTGCCGTTCCGTCAGCATATGAAAAAATAGAATAAACTGTTTGATTCAAAAATAAAAATTTGCTATTCTACAAACGATTTTAAGAATGTCTTCATCAGGCAAGAATTTTTTCTTTTCATTTCGGCAAGAAAACTCCAGTTACATTCCGTCATCTAATTATGTTTGCAGCATCAATTTCTTATTTTTTGCAGGATCAACATGTTTAAACGATTCTTTAAATCAGAACAGCAGAAACTCATTGAGTTTGCCGTTAAAATTCTTGAAGATAAAGAGAACAATGAGGTAAGGGCAAACGCTGCCGGATTCGATCAGCCGCAAAAGGTCAAAAGAGTATCCACCAACGAATTTTATTTTCCGGATATTACGGCTAAAAAAAGCAATCAATTCAGAATTTTTTCAGTGGAAACAAAACAGACACTCCATGATCGGGAGACCCTGAAAAGATGGAAATTGTTTTCCGAATTCGCGAAACAGAACAATGCCCTTTTTTTTATTGCCTTTCCTGTCGGCTTGACCGCAGACATACAAAAAACGCTGCAGGAATCAGGGATAGAAGCCCAATTATGGGAATTGACCAAAAAGTAAGGATCCTGCATGTCAGTTTATTTGCTGTTTTTCAGGATCTGACCATTCGCTCCCAAGGGCATACGTATGGCCTATTGGATGAAAGTTGAGAACAAGCAATGATTGATATCTATAATATGAGTGTGCTGATCGTGGACGACATGGAGAATATGTCCAAATCCATACGCGGCATGATGAAAGTACTGGACTATGGGAAAAAGTTTAAATTTGCCGCAAATGGGCGGGAGGCATGGAACATCCTGAAAAAGGAACCAACGGATATTCTGATTACGGACTGGAACATGCCGGTGATGACGGGTGTGGAACTGCTTGAACTGATCCGGGAGGACCGGCAGCTGCGGGATATGCCGGTGATCATGATTACGGCGGAAGCGAACCGTGAGATTGTTGCCGAGGCAGCGGAAGCGGATATTGACTCCTATCTTTTGAAACCGCTCACAGTGAAAACCCTTGGGGACAGGGTTTCCAATATCGTGGAAAAAGCGAATAATCCTCCCCCCATGATCAAACACCTTCGACAGGCCATACAGTATGAAGAAGCGGGAAATATTGACGGTGCCATTGAAGAGGCATACCAGGCAATGGCTTCCGATACCTTTTCTTCCCGTCCGGCGCGTGAACTGGGATATTTTTATTTTAAAAAGGGTGATCTTCAGAATGCGGAAAAATTTTATATTAAAGCCGCTAAAATGAACAAACTGGACGTAATTGCATTTCATCGTCTCGGGGAACTCTATTTACAGAAAAATGATGTGGAAAATGCCATCAAGTTTTTAGACAGAGCCATGAATATCAGTCCCCGCCATGTTTCACGCGGTGTCAGTTTCGGTAAAATACTGGTTCAAAAGAATATGAAAGACAAGGCCATCAATGTTTTTAAAAAGGTCATTAATCTTACCGATGATCCCTTGACGCTGCGGGAAGACATTGCCGGTTTCTGCATGGAAAATGAGATGTATAAATATGCTGCGGATCTGTTGGCATTCATTGTTGACCAGGTGCCGAGCCGGCACGATTTAATTTTGAAAATCGGCCATATATATGAAAGACTCCATGACCATGAAAAAGCCATTCATTATCTGTCACAGGCCGAAAACCTGATGAATGAAGATGTGGATATCAAAATCAGTCTGGCCAAAATTTTTATGTCCCTGGGCCAGATGTTCCGGGCGGAAACAAAGCTGAGAGATGTGCTGGAACTGGATCCTAGAAATGGGGAAGCAAAAGATCTGTTGCGGCAGAATTTATAGATTCGGGCATCTTCAAGACAAATCCTCTTTTGACATGACATCAAACCAAAAACATTTCTGCGGGGAACGATGAGTGAAAATCAGACCATATTAAATGCGCTGCTGAAAATATCCCGGATATCCAATCAAAAACAAAAAGATTTTCAGACAAAACTGCATCTGATCATTCATGAGATTGCCGGCTGCATGAATACCGGAAGGGCTTCCATCATACTGAAAAAGGGAAATAAATATCTGGAAGTCGCTGCATCGACGATTCCCGGACTGGTTGGACACAAGATCCCCATTGACGGTGAAAGCCCGTCGGCATGGGTGATCAAAAATAAAAAAACCCTGTATGTAAAAGATCATGATGATAAAAATCATCCGTGCAACCGTTTTGACAATTACCGTAAAGATGCATTTCTGATTGCACCCGTGCTGGTCGACAACCGCGCGGTCGGCGTGATCAGTATTACGGAAAAAATCGGGACGGATCTGTTTTCACAGGAGGAGCAGGAAGGGTTCGTGCTGATCGCAAGCCAGATTCTGGGTGCTCTTGAAAATCATCGGCTGACGGAGTCCCTGAGAAAAAGCAAACATGAATTGAAAAAAAAGAACACGGAACTTCAAAAACTGGAAAAGCTTCGGACCGAATTGTTCAATATGCTGGTTCATGATTTAAAGGGACCGATTTCCGAAGTCATCGCCAATCTGGATATCCTGACCTACACGGTGAAGGACGAGGAAAATCTGGACTATATCAATTCAGCCCAGTCCGCCAGCGACACATTGTATCGAATGGTCGCGGATCTTCTGGATATCGCAAGGCTGGAAGAAGGGAAAGTTCCCATTGTCGCTGAAAAGTTGAAACCGGACGATCTGATTGTCGAGGCCGTATCACGAATCCATGGACTGGCCGGAATCAAAAAAATAAACCTTGTTCCGCAAGTGAATGCAGATACCGGCAAAATCAATATTGAAGGAGATCGGGAGCTGCTTATGCGGGTATTGCAGAATCTTCTGACCAATGCCATTGATCATTCGCCGTCCGGCGAAACCATTAAACTGGGTTGCCGCTATACGGATGGAGAGTTTTTACAGATATATGTACTGGATAATGGTCCCGGCGTGCCGCCGGAATATAAAGAGGCGATTTTCGAAAAATATATACAGGTCAGCAAGAAAAGAGATGGAAGAACCTATACTACCGGCCTTGGCCTGACGTTCTGCAAACTGGCGGTTGAAGCCCATCAGGGAAAAATTTATGTGGAAAGTGACGGGAAAAAGGGGAGCTGTTTTACCTTTCTCCTGCCGATTTCGCCATAGGCTTTGCCGTCATGAACCCGCAGACTATTCCACAAACGCATACAGCAGATCCGTATCTTTCCATAATTTTGCCATGCTTTGATTGTTTGTAAATTGATAGACCCTGTTTTGATCCATTTTCAAATCCGCATCCTTTGAATCCGCGATAAGAAGGGAAAACCGTTTTCCATCCTTTTCATAGCACAGAAAAGCGGCATTCTTTTTGCCGAGATGGCATTTCCGTCCGCCGATCAATCGAAAATCCTGATCGATTACAGAAGGTATTTTGATGCGGAATCCTGCATTTTTCTGAAACCATTCCGGAACATTTTCAATCTCACCGGCGCGGAACGCCATCGGCATGTCATTCATGTGATGTTCAATCGCCAGCATCCCCATTTCCTCGGCTCCGGTATCTTTCCAGGCAAAAGAATGAAGTGCCAGTATGATCATGGCAGCCGCCGCCATGACAGGAATCAGCCTGCTCCAAAGCCTCGGCGTCATTTTTCTCATTCCGGTCCGCTGCCTGCCGTCGGAAGCAGGATCCGTCTCCAGGCACTTGAACAAGGTTTCCGGGGGCGCGACTTTCCGAAATCCGGTTTTGATGGTGTCTTCCATCGCACAATCCAGTTGATACAGCTTTGTGCAGGGACCACAATTCTCCATGTGTTTTTTGAGGTGTCCGTCATTTGTTTCCGACAGATCCGGGGCAACAAGCCGATTTTTAAATTCTTCACACTTCATCATCATCACCTGTTATTTTTAAAGTCTTGCAATGCAATCACATTTCCGATGGTTTCACCCTTGCGGGAGCTTTTCAGCAGTTCTTTTTTCAGAACCGTTCTGGCCCTGGACAGCCTGGACATGACGGTTCCGACAGGCAGATCCAGATACTCGGCGATTTCCTTATATGACAGATCTTCCATGAAATGAAGAATAAGCGGGGATTTGTATTTTTCCGGAAGCCGGTCCAGTACCTGCTGAAGAAACAGATGATCCTGCTTTTTTTCCATGAGTTCATGAATATCCATGGTTTCCGAAGCTTCCGATAGGATCGTCAGATAGTCGTCTTTTGGATCGGATGCCAGCCTCCGCTGCTGACCGGATATCCGGATCTCGTTCAGAAACACATTTCGTAAGATCCGAAACAACCACCCTTTTATCTTTGCCTCATCTTTCAACTGGCTTATTTTTTTCAGTGCAATAAACAGGGTTTCCTGAACCATGTCTTCTGCATCATAGGGATTTCCCGAATACTTCAGCGCCACATTGTATAAAAAACCAATGTGAGGATTCATCCGTTCATGAAATGGCTTCTGCTTGTCTTTTCGGAATAAAAACAATTGGTCACCTCCTCCGGGGCCTTTTCATATATCCGCTTCCGGTTTGGATCAATACCTTCCGGTACAGACTGAAAACAAACCCATTTTCTTCTGTTCTATCAATAAGAGAATCGAGCGGGTTACATTATTCCCTTTTTTTTGGCCCCCTCTTTTTTTTAAAAAAAAATGGAATAAAAAACCGGATTCGATGATCTAACAGATAAGAACAACGCAATACGGGCTTACGGAAATGAAGTGAGCCCTTTCGCGTATTCAAAAACGAAATATTGTTTATTCTACCAGATATAAGGAGAAAGAAAATGAATAAAAATCTGACTATAAAATCAGCCATTGTCATGGCATCGTTATTACTTGTTTTTTCCGGCGGCGTTTTTGGAAAAAGCCTGGGTACTTTTGAGGGAACGATTCAGGGTGCCAACTGTGTGGTTCATGAGACCACTTGCCCCATAAACAACCAGGATCCGCATGTTGCCCTGGAAAATGATTTTGTGCTTCTCACTCCGGATGGCGAGTATTATTTTCTGCCCAATATCAACAGATCGCTGAAGGTGAAATACGTCAATAAGGATATCCGGATCAAAGGTGAAGCAAAAGGGCATTCCATCGTGGTCAATGATCTTTCGGTCAAAAGCGGAAGTGATTTTCAATCCGTTTGGAACTGGTCGGAAATTACCAAAAAAATGAACCGTAACTAAACCTTCCAATCAAGGCAGGGTGAGCAGGCAGCGCCCTGCCTTGATCACATCAGGATTGACTGACATTCTCCGGCTCGGCAAACACATAACCGCTGAATCTCTATATTCATTCGCTGCGGCCGCATATGCCGGACATCAAATCGAAACCTGAAAATGCTATGATCGACGAAAGATTCCGGCTTTACATCCTTGGCTTAATAGTGATATAAGATTGACAGTCAATCATCAGCGAAAATAGCAAAATCCACAGTTCATGTCGGGATCACCAAACTGCTGAAAAAACGATACATCAAGATACAATAACCATAATAATCATATATTTGCATTAAAAACAGGTAACAAGCCTTGCGTAAATTCTTTCAATTCGCTCTGCCGGCGTTTATGAGTGTTGCGCTATTCGGTGCTACCGTATTCTTTCTTATTTTGCCGAGAATGGAAGACAGCATCATGGCCGAAAAGCGAGAAATGACGCGGGAATTGGTTCAGACAATTGTCGAGCTTTTAAAAACGTATCAGGAAGATGTGGACAATGGAATTATTGATCTGGACACCGCCCGGAAGAGAGCACTGAAGCGTATCCAGAATGTTCGATATGGATCTGAAATAAAAGATTATTTTTGGATCAACGACCTTGCGCCGCGCATGATCATGCACCCTTATCGTTCAGATTTGAATGGTCAGGACATTGCCAATTTTACCGATATAAATGGAAAAAAAATTTTCGTTGAAATTGTTCAAGAAGCCGGGAAACCAGGTGGCGGCTTTGTGGAGTATTCATGGCAGCATCAGGATGATCTGAATCGGATAATCCCCAAAATATCGTATGTCACTTTATTCAAACCATGGGGATGGGTTATTGGTTCCGGCCTGTATTATGATGATGTCGAGATTGAAATTGCCAAGCTGACAAAAATGTTAACCGTTGTCGGTCTGGGTGTTTTTATACTGGCAGCATTCTTAAGCGGATATCTTGCCTGGATTGGCCTTGCTGCTACGAATGAGAAACAGTTGGTCATGGAAGCCCTGCAGCACAGTGAGGCAAAATTTCGAGGGATCAGCTCCAGCGCAAATGATGGCATTATTATGATTAATCCGGAAGGCCTTGTTTCTTTTTGGAATAAGGCCGCAGAGCAGATATTCGGTTACCATGCGGATGAAATTTTGGGGAAGGATCTTCATCGGCTTTTGGCTCCAGCGGATCAATATTCAAAATATTCGGCTGTGATCAGCCGGTTTCCAAAAGATGGAGTCGGGGTCGTGGTTGGTAATACCCTGGAATTGAATGCGTTGCATAAAGATCGAAAAGAAATCCCCATCGAACTGAGTGTTTCCGCCCTGAATTTCGATGATGAATGGCATGCTGTGGGTATTGTCCGTGATATTTCTGAAAAGAAAAAAGCAATATTGGATCTGCAGGAAAGCGAAACCAAATACCGCACTCTTTTTGACTCAACCAATGATATCATACTGTTAATGGAAAATAATGGGATTGTAGACTGCAACGCCCGTGCTCTGGATCTATTCCATGCAGACAGACCTGCTATCTCAGGGAAGACGATAGTCGATTTTTCTCCTGAATTTCAAAGCCATGGTTTATTATCCAGGACCGCTGGCAGCCGGTATATCAATCTGGCTGCCGATAATAAACCACAGCATTTTGAATGGACCTATCAAAGCCATGAGGGTGAGCTGGTCTATACAGATGTGGTATTGAAAAAAATCAATCTGTTGGGCAGAGATTTGTTAATGGCTGTCTGTCGGGATATCACAGACTACAAAAAGAGAGCTGCGGAGAAAGAGCAAGCAGCCTCTCTTTTTAATACCGCCATCGAACAATCTCCTGCGGGTATTATGATCGCCGATGCAGCCAATGGTAATCTTCTGCATGTCAACCAGGCGGCATTGGAAATGCTGGGAGAGACAAAAAAAATTCTGGACGCTGATTACAGTCAACGGCTGCAGCCTGCCTGGCGTATTCTGGACAGTAACGGTCAGGTGGTGAATCCTGAAGATCAGCCGTTGCGAAAGGCTTTCACACAAGGCGTCGTGACATCCAACAAAACCTTTGTAATTGAAAAATCCGATAAAACGCGCATCTGGATTGAGGTCAACGCTTGCCCGGTGCTGGATAATAATGGCCGGATTCTATTTGGTGTGGTTGTATTTACGGATATCAATCAGCGCATCCAGGCAGAGGAGGCCATGTATAGCCTCAATCAGTTTCAGGAGAGTATTATTGATAATGCCATGGTATGGCTGTCGGTCAATGACGAAACAGGCAATGTGATTTTATGGAATAAGGCGGCGGAAGAAATCAGCGGATATAACCGCAAACATGTGGTCGGTAATAATATCATATGGAAATGGGCGTATCCGGATGAAACGTATAGAAACCGTATCGGTCAAAAATTTGCAGAGGTCACCAGAACGGGTATATCCATACAGAATGAGGAAACAACAATCCAGTGCCGTGACGGAAAAACCAAGACCATTTCATGGCATGTCTGCCGATTGACGGATAAAGGAAAAAATCGACTGGAGGTTCTGTCCTTAGGGTATGATGTCACAGAAACGAAGAGCCTTCAGAATCAGCTTCTGCAAACGCAGAAACTGGAAGCAGTGGGAACGCTTGCCGCCGGGATTGCACATGATTTTAACAATGTGCTTTGGGGGATTCTCGGCTTTAGTGAAATGGCAATAGCACAACTCCAATCAGAGCCCGAAAAGGCAAAAAAAAGTATGGAGCATGTACTGGAAGCGGGGAACCGGGCCAAATACATGGTGCAGCAGATCCTTCAATTCAGTCGTCAATCGAAAATCGCCATGGGACCGCTTGATTTAAAAAGCCTGGTAAAGGAGGTAACAAAATTATTAAAAGCCACGGTGCCGTCAAATTTTGAAATCCGTTTGAAAATTTCTGCATCCGTTTCCAGGGTGCATGCCGATGCCACACAAATTCATCAGGTCCTGATGAATCTATGCACCAATGCATATCACGCCATGCAGCAGTTCAACCAGGGGGTCTTATCTCTTTCGCTGGATATGGTAGTAGCCGATTGTGAGATCAGATGTCACAGCAAAAATCTGCCTCCCGGAAGATATGTCTGCATCAGAATATCAGATACCGGCCATGGTATTGAAACGGGTAATCTCAATAAAATATTTGATCCATATTTTACAACCAAAGGACAGGGGGAGGGAACCGGACTTGGCCTGGCGGTGTCATTGGGAATCATTAATTCGCACTGTGGCGGTATTCAGATTGAGAGTCGGAAGGGAGAAGGTTCTGTTTTCTCCATATACCTGCCGCCGAATGAGGGGGATTTTGTAGAAGTCGTCTCCTATACTGAAAAAATTATTGGCGGCACCGAACGCATTTTATTTGTAGACGATGAGAGCGCTTTAACGGAAATGACGGAAAGCATGTTAACCGAAGTCGGGTATACCGTAACGGGATTCAGCAGCAGCCTTGACGCATTGGCCTTTTTTTCAAACCATTCGGATCAGTTTGATCTGGTAGTCACGGACCAGACAATGCCCGGAATGACCGGTTTGGAATTGGCTGAAAAGATTATGGAGATACGCCGGCTACCCATAATTCTGTGTACGGGTTTCAGCGAAAATATTATTCGGACAAGCATGGAACGAAGTGGAATTTCCCTGATATTAAAAAAACCCTTATTGAGAAAAGAACTATCCGCTGCCATTCGAAATGTGCTGGATGAAAAGAGCGAGAAAGGAAACGATGGCCAATATACTGATTATTGATGATGATCCGATCATACAGGAATTACTTTTTGCCCATGTTGAACAGAGTAAAAATATACCCTTCGTAGCAGGATCACTTCATCAGGCGGTTAAACTTGCGGATACAACTGAATTTGATTTGATTTTTCTAGATGTTCGCCTCCCTGACGGCAACGGCCTGGAAGCACTGCCGAGGTTTAAACAACTGCCCTCCCAACCGGAAGTTGTCATTATAACGGCTGTTGGTGACGCAGAAGGCGCAGAGATGGCAATCAAGTCAGGAGCGTGGAGCTATATTCAAAAACCTACGACACATCATGAAATCAGTTTGCAGATCAACAGGGCGCTTCAATATCGGGAAAAGCGTCCCAGAACCCAGGCGATCGCACTGAAACGAAATCAAATTATCGGCCGCAGCCCTCAATTAAATGGGGCCTTGAATATTATTGCCCAGGCAGCACAAACAGAAGCAAATGTATTAATTACCGGTGAAACCGGCACCGGAAAAGAGCTTTTTGCCCAGACCCTGCATAAGAACAGTCTGAGGGCGGATAAGTCATTTGTCGTTGTAGACTGCACCGCACTGCCCGAAACACTGATTGAAAGCGTTCTTTTTGGCCATGTGAAAGGAGCGTTTACCAGTGCGGAAAAAGAAAGAACCGGCTTGATTGCCAGGGCAGACAAAGGTACGCTTTTTTTGGATGAAATCGGAGAACTTCCGCTGGAAACGCAGAAAACATTTTTGCGGGTATTACAGGAGCGCTGTTTTACGCCCATCGGCAGCAGCAAGGAGATCAAATGTGATTTCAGACTGATCTCAGCGACCAATCGAGATCTGGATAAAATGGTTGAAAAAGGAGAATTTCGAAATGATCTTCTTTTTCGGATCAAAACATTTCATGTTGATCTGCCCCCGCTTCGCAACAGACAACATGATGTCAGGGAAATCACGCTGCATTTCATTGCAATGATCTGTGAGCGACATCGATTGCAGGTCAAAGGGTTCACTTCTGAGTTTATGGATTTATTAGAAATCTACAAATGGCCGGGAAATATCCGTGAATTATACCATACCCTGGAAAAGGCGATTCTAACCGAGTCGGGAAACCCTACACTCTTTCCGATGCACTTGCCCGCAAGTTTGAGGATCTATCAGGCAAAAGCGGATATGGAAATAAAACGCGGCAAGGCAAAAGAAAAAATCGGTAATGCAAATCAGGAAACTTTCCTTGCTATGGAGCAACCGTCAGGTTTTACAATGACGGATCATGAAATCCTTCCATTGAAAACCTACCGCCAAAAAATTATTGAAGAAGGCGAGAGCCGGTATCTATCCCACCTTTTGCAGACGGTCGACCATGATATTCAAAAAGCAGTGAAGATGTCCGGGGTCGGCCAGGCCAGGCTGTATGGTCTCCTGAAAAAATACCGATTAAAAACAAAATCCGACTGATTTGCGCAACGAATCCCCCCCTTTATTCTGCCTGAAGAGCACCTCCTTTTTTCCACAAAAAATAGAAATTCCATTTTCATTGTAAAAAGAATGGGGCGAGTGTTCCTTCTTATCCAATGCTTCGCCATGATTATTGTTACGTTATATTCATTTTTTTCAAATTGTTATGCGATTCGATGGATTGTGGCATTTCTTTTGCTCAATGCTTCATTTTGTCTGAAGCGCCCAACCATCGGCTGTTGCGCATATTTAAAGATAGTATTTTCATCATGGTTTTATAAAGGAAATATTCATAATTAACCAAAAGGAGATCGTCGCAATGAAAACATTTGGGATTGGAAAAAAGATGATGCTTGGTGGAGTTTCAATTGTGGTCATTCCACTGTTGATTATTGGGCTGTATTCTACCTTCAAGGCTTCCGACGGTTTGCAATCCATGGCAGAACAACGGGCATCCATGGCCGCTGAAACCCTTGCAAAAATGACGGAACTGGCCTTGCTGGAAGAGATTCAGGTTATCAAAACAATCGCGTTGGATCAAAATCTTATCCGGGCCGCGGATACCCTTTTCTCCGTTGGAGCTTCTGAAGATCAGGAACTAAATAAAATAGTAAATGATTACCTCCTTAGAGCCAAGATTTCTCTGGGAGATAATTATGAATCGATTTTCGCTATTGACGCTAAGGGTTTTGTCTTCAGCGACAGCCAGGAAGGCGGGATGTTTGGTATGGCCTTGTCGGATCGGGACTATTATCAGGCAGCAATGAAAGGGGAATTCAATATTAGTGATGCCCTCAAATCCAAGGTCAGTGGAGAGCCGGTTATTGTCGTTGCCGCACCGATAACCAACCAATTGAAACGGGTTTTGGGCGTAATAGGGTTTTCGCTTAAAATCGATTTCCTGATTGAAAAAATTGTCTCGACCAAGATCGGCAATACCGGATATCCGTTTATGGTCAATAAAGAGGGATTAGTGATAGCGCATCCAAGACCGGAATTTATTCTTAAGCTGAACGTGAGAGACGATACAAAAGGACAGATGGAAGCCATCGTGAAGCATATGCTTGCCGGTGATCAGGGTGTTGAACGTTATATCTTCGATGGCGTCCCCAAGATTGCCGGCTTTGCGCCCATTCCAGTTGCCAACTGGAGCCTTGCGGTTACGCAGGATGAGATTGAGTTCATGCAAGCCGTGAATGCGATCCGAAACGGTATTATCCTGGTAGGGCTGCTCTTCCTGGGATTGGCGATCGTTCTTGTCCTTGTCTTTTCACGCAGCATATCCAGACCAATCGTCAAGGCAGCCGAAGTTGCCAATGCAATCGCCCTGGGTGACCTGTCTCAGCGTTTGGAATACAAATCACGCGATGAGGTGGGGTCGTTATCCGAATCGCTGGACAGGATGGTCATCAATCTGAAACAAAAAGCGGATCTGGCACAAACAATTGCTGATGGTGACTTGACCCCTGATGTAACCATCGCATCGGAAAAAGACATTCTTGGAAAAGCTCTCCAGAAGATGGTCATCAATCTGAATGATGTCCTTGGCGATGTCAACAGCTCATCGCAACAGGTGGCAGCAGGAACCACACAGGTCTCGGACTCCAGTCAGTCGCTTTCTCAGGGCGCGACCGAGCAGGCCTCCTCGCTTGAAGAAATCACAAGTTCCGTAACGGAGTTGGCCAGTCAGACAAGATCCAATGCAGAGAATGCTTCACAGGCAAATCAATTGGCCATTTCCGCTCGTGATACTGCTGATAAGGGGAATACACATATGCAGAGCATGATTTCTGCCATGTCCGATATTTCCGGATCCAGTAAGGAAATTGCCAAGATCATTAAAACCATTGACGATATCGCTTTTCAAACCAATCTGCTGGCATTGAACGCTGCTGTGGAAGCGGCAAGAGCCGGAAAGCATGGTAAGGGTTTTGCGGTCGTTGCGCAAGAAGTCCGTAACCTGGCATGGCGAAGTGCAAAAGCAGCGCAGGAAACCACAGAACTGATTGAAGGGGCGGTTAAAAATGTGGAAAACGGTATGGATATCGTCAATTTGACAGCAAAAGCGCTGGATGAAATCGTGGTCGGAGGCACAAAGGTTGCCGATCTGGTCGGTGAGATTGCCTCGGCCAGCAATGAGCAGGCGCAGGGTATTAGTCAGATCAATCAAGCCCTTGCTCAGGTGGACCAGGTAACACAATCGAATACCGCCAATGCGGAAGAAACGGCTGCGGCTGCCGAAGAGCTCTCAGGACAGGCTATCCAGCTGCAGAATCTTGTATCTCGTTTTAAACTGAATAGCGCTTACAATAGCAGCATTGTGAAATCATTCGCTGCCGATATATCCAAACCAGTAACGCAATATCGTGTCAAAGAAAATAAGACCGGCTGGGGTGGACAGAGCAATACTGCAAGCCAGAGCAAAGGAATCCAACCGGTGCATCACATTGCATTGGATGATGCTGAATTCGGCAAGTATTAATTTTTTTGGCGGACGATCAATACTTGAAGTTTAAAAAATGGCCGTCAAAGGAGGCTGGTTATGAACAGAGAAAATCAAGAAGCCGTTGATGATGAGATCATGGAAGATGATGAAGGTATACAGGAAAATCGTTTTTTGACATTTCTTCTGGGAAGTGAAGAATATGGTCTGGAGATCAATTTTGTAAAGGAAGTTGTTGGAATTCAGAAAATTACCGCCATCCCGGATATGCCGGAATATATCAAAGGCGTGTTCAATCTGAGAGGACAGGTGATACCGATCATGGATGCCCGGGCTCGGTTCTGTCTGGGACAAAAAGAATATAATGATCGCACCTGTGTCATTGTTGTCGATGTTGGTGATTCCCAGCTGGGGCTGATTGTGGACGAAGTAAAAGATGTTCTTGAAATCCCGGAGGAGAAAATTGTTGCGCCGCCGAGAATACAGCAATCGGAAAAAAATGAATTTGTTCGGGGGCTGGGAAAGCATGATGATTGTGTAAAAATTATTATCGACGCTGAAGCCCTTTTCGATCATTAGCAACAGTCTGTATGGCAACAACTGTTCGATATCTGAAGATATGAAATATAAATTACCGTAGAAGCGTAATCATGAAAATCATTCTCTATAGTCAATCCAGCGACGATTATTTGAAAAAAAATCTCCATTTGGACGATGCTCGTTCGCGTTTGATAAAAATATGTAATTGCAAACGCATTGAGGAATTCAAAGAGGCCGTCAGGGTAAATACCGAGCCAAAACCGGTAATTATTTTCTCTGCCACGGAGGCCTCTTTGTTGCATCATATTGTTGAGGTCCGAAAATATATTGCTGATGCAGTGTTGCTTCTGGTCCTGCCGAATGATGACGACTGCGGGAAAGATCATCTGGAGCGCCTTTTATATCCACGTTATATATTTTACCGGGAGGATGACCCGCAAATCTTGTCGGCTATGCTCCATAAGATCATTGATAGGGTTGAGGCAAGATCATGAAGAAAGAGTCATCCTCTGTGGCGGATGCAGCCGGAGGGTCATTCATGAAAAAATGATAAAAAATGAATATCGACAGTATGTTGATGAAGTTGATTCCATTCGATGATCCGGTGCATGCGACGAGAGGTGTAATGGGGGTTGTCGGCCCTTATGAATATTCAAAACCCTGTTAAAAAAAATATTGTATATCGGGTAAGAATCTGCAAATCATAAAACTCCGACACAAGTATTTTTTTATCAGGAGGCAACAAATGGGGAACGATCGCTCAAACATGCGCTGGGCTGTGAATGTGATTTCATGTATTCTTTTTGTCATTCTGGGGTTGACCGGTTTGCTGAACTGGTGGGTGATTCCAAGGGGCAGCTCTTTGAGCAGCGGTTTCTGGATTTCCACACGCCATTTTGTGCGTGATGTCCATGAGTGGACCGCCTTGTTGTTTATCATCTGTATCGTGGTTCACCTGCTCCTGCATGTGCCGTATATAAAAGCCAATTTGAAAAAACAGGGATGGATAAAATAGTGAGCGGCATGGTGGAAAAAGATATGGCAGGAGAAGCCGCCAGAGGTAAATCGGTGACCATTGTCGGGGCCCTGGTCAACATTGTAATGATCGCCCTGAAATTCATTACCGGGTTCCTGGGACAAAGCAGCGCCCTGATCGCGGATGCCGTACATTCCGTTTCCGACCTTGTAACGGATGTGATTGTGCTGTTCGGACTGTGGATCGGACGCAAACCACCGGATGACAAACACCATTTCGGCCACGCCCGCGTGGAAACGATCGCCTCGGTTGCCGTCGGTGCTGCATTGATTGCCACGGCGGTATATATCGGCCTGCAGGCGTCGATGGATATCTATCATCACCGGGAAAATCATCCCACCGGGCTTGCCCTGATCGGAGCCGGGCTGTCGATCGTTTTCAAAGAGATCCTGTACCGCTATACGGTCCATGTGGGCCGAACGATCAACAGCCAACTGGTGGTGGCCAATGCCTGGCATCATCGTTCCGACGCTCTTTCCTCCGTTGCGGTTTTTCTGGGTGTGGGAGGAACCATGATCCATCCCTCCTGGCATCTTCTGGACGCGTTTTCCGCTTTGCTTGTTTCCTTTTTTATTGTGAAGGTCGGTCTTGAAATTATCGCAGAAAGTTTTTCAGAACTGACGGATGCCGCACCATCCAGGGAAGTGATACAAAAAATCGAAACCTGTGCCTTGTCGGTTGACCAGGTAAAGACTACCCATGATTTGCGTGTTCGCAGTACCGGCGGACGCTATCAGGTGGAAATCCATATTGTCATCGATGGAATGCTGTCGGTCCTGAAAGGTCATGCCATTGCGAAAAAGGTGGAGCACTGCATCAAGGAGGATGTCACGAATGTGGATCGCATTATCGTTCATGTGGATCCTGAAGAATGATTTCTAATAATTGTAACTGGCGGAAAGATATACCGCCAGATTGCTGATCTCCACATCCTGAATCGCGGCGTTGTTTGCTATGATCTGGGCATCCCCTTTACCGAACCCGTACAGGCATCCGAGTGTGATACCGGCAGAGCTTTGATACATGGTAAAACTGAGGCTTGCCGAATAGATGTCGATATTTTCGGTCTGGTTGACATAATTGGAACGAAGATTCGGTGTGTTGGCATAATCCGAATAGAATCCGAACCGGACGGCATATTGCTCGGTAAAAAAATATTCGGTTCCAACGGCAAAATTCAGCACTTCTCCTTTTGATCCGATTTCTTCGGAATAGACCAGATCCCCGGAAAACAGAAGCCTGGGAGACACAAAATAGGCCAGCCCCAGGGACAGTGTGAGGGGGAAGTCACCTTTGATCGAGTCACTGGAATTTCCAAAGTATATGGTATCGGTATTGCTGTAATCATAGGATACGGACCCGACGACATCCGGATTGTTTAAGGTGGTGTCTCTCGTGATGCGCTGGGCCTCATTGTCGCTGGAAGTGATATAGATTTTGGAAAGGGTAAACCCGACGGCAAGCTTTTCGACCGGCTCCCACATGATACCGAGGATCGGCCGGAATCCCCAGTCCGTGCTGGTTTCATAGTAATTGAACAGATAGTGCTGGCCCTGTTCAAACAACAGGATCTGGTTTCGGATCAATTCCTTATCCCGGTAATAGGCATAGAGAGATCCGCCGACGGACAGGGAGCTTGAGATCCGGTAGGCATAGGAAGGGCCGAAAAGATAGGTCCGGTCGCTGTCATTGATATTGATGGTAAAGGTTTCGATATCATTGTCCCGCAGATTGGATTCGATATTGCTGAAGGTCTGCTTCTGCCGTCTCTGGATGGCATCCGGAACCACATAGGAAAAGCCGAGGGTCCCGTTTCCCAGTTTTCGAACAACCCCGAAAAAATTGGGGAGGATGCTGAACGACTCCTGCTCCCAGTCCAGCAAATGGCCATCCTGCTGCAGCATGGCCGATTTATAGACTTTTAAAGACTGATAGAACGCATTGACACTGCCGGACAGTCCATTGTTGGGCGCAAACGTGATGCCGGCAGGATTGTAGTAACACCCGGCAGGATCATCGGAAATGGCCGTGTACGCGCCTCCCAGTCCGATGGCCCGGTTTCCGGCCAGCATGTTGACATAATGATATTCATCTGCATCTGCATCTGACAGGAAAATGAAAAAAACGGCGATCGCCAGTGTGTGGATTTTATTTTTGTAGATAGTCATTGAACCGGTTCCTTATCTTGGCATTGTTTCCATTGAGCAAGCCCTCTGCCTGTAATGTCTCATTCATTTTTTGTATCCGGACCTCATGAGGAGGATGCTCCGAATCCGTTTGGGGCTTGCCGGATTCAAAGCGTTTGCATTTGATCAGGAAATCCCGAAGTGCTTCCGGCGAATATCCGGCCGCAGATGCCAGCAGTATCCCGAACTGATCGGCTTCGATTTCCTCTTCGATTTCATAACCCTTATGAAACAGGATCTCTTCGGCCTCCTTCATGGATTGTTCAAACGCTTCCCGGAAACTACCGGTGGCTCCTCCGATCATGCCGGCCAATCCGCCGGTAGCCGTACCCTGTTCTCCCTTGATGTTCAGCTTTTTGACCACATGCCGTTTGACCACATGAGCCATTTCATGACCCAGTACTGCCGCAAGCTGGGCTTCATTTTCCATCAGCTCCAATGCTCCGGTGGTGATGAAGACATATCCGCCGGGTGTTGCAAATGCATTGATCTCCGCTGTTTCCAGGATTCCAAAATGGAATGTCAGCTCCGGGCGGCCTGCATGCTGGGATAGACCGGTTCCGATCAGGCCGACATACCGGCTCTTTTTCTCATCCTTCAGCAGCGGATAGTTGCCGAGTATCCTGGCGGAAAGATCTCTGCCGAATCGGATTTCCGCTTCCACATCGCTGAGATTGGCATAATCTTCTGCCAGGGAGGAGATCCGTCTGCGCGCGTCACCCGCATCAACCGATGTGACCCATAAAAGACTGAATCCCAAAACAACCCATACGATATTATTGTTTTTTTTCATTGTTCATCCCGTCTGCTATAAATTTGTCCGCTTCTTCAACCGGAATGACCATGGATTCCAGTTGTTCCAATGCGTAATAATCATTCTTATACTGCCCGGCAAACCGGTCCCGTTTTGCTTTCAGTCCCCGGGCCGATGCCGTGGTTGTATAAGCCGACGGTCTTTTCCTGGCCTTGGATTCCAGTTCCGCCATTTGATTGACATTAATCTCCCGGAAATCCGCCGGCGGCTTGTCCCGAACCATGAGTTTAAAAATCCAGCCGGTTTTTTCACCATGGGCGATCAGGTACCAGAATCCTTTTTCTTCCAGGACATGAATTTTTTCCCCTGTTTTCAGTTCCATGATTTTTTCCGATTGATTGTTCGAATCGGCATATACAGGCGCTTTGACACTGTGGATGTACATGACGGTATTCTGCCCGGCAGAAAGCAGGGGGCGGAATATCAGAAACCCCGAAAGGATCAAAAGAACAATCATGCCATACTTTGTCATGGCGGTTTTTCGATGGGGGGTGGACAATGGCGGCCTCCTTGTTTTTTTTATTTTGTTGTCATGACATACGCTCCGTTCCAGTCGGGGGGAGGTGGATTCCGGAGGTATTGGCTGCATCGTTCCAGAAACATCCGGCTCAAATAGTCATCCGGCCGTATAGCCAGGATCTTGCGGTACAGCGCAATCGAACTTTCAAATCTTCCCCGGCAGTAGTCTTGAAACGCGGTCTCGGTGAGCCGGATGACTTCCAGGGCCTCTTCATTCACAAACTGTTTTTCGTCAATGACCTCATAAATGACGATCGGCTTTTTCTTTCCCTTGACCATGACATTGTCCAGCATCCGGCAGCAGATGCTGTCTTTCACGTGGATGTAGGTTTCATGGGAAATAATGACTTCGCACTGGTAGGTTTTGGTCAGCCCTTCCAGACGGGATGTCAGATTGACGCTGTCCCCGATGATGGTATAGTCCAGTTTTTTGCTGGACCCGATATTCCCGAGGATGACTTCTCCGGTATGAATCCCGATACCGATATGAAACGGGGGCAGATTGTTTTTACGATTGTCCTGATTAAACGATTTCAGGCTTTTTTTCATCTGAATCGCCGCCGTAACCGCTTTGTAGTGATGGTCGTCCAGACGGACAGGCGCACCCCAGAAAGCGACGATGGCATCCCCGATAAATTTATCCAGCGTGCCCTGATGGACAAAAATGATGTTCACCATCAACGACAGGTAGGTGTTGAGAAGCTCGACAACCTTCTCCACTTCATATTGTTCGGTGATGGAGGTAAACCCTCTGATGTCCGAAAAGAAGATGGTCAGTGTTTCCCGGGTGCCGACTTCCGCTTTCAGATACTCTTCATGACTTTTTTCTAAAACGGCGGACAGCATGGCCGGAGAGACATACTGCCCCAGTATGTTTTTGACTTTCCGTTTTTCCTTTCCTTCTGCGATCCCGATAAAGGCAAAGGAGGAGAAATAGATGATGGCAACCGAAATGACGGGAATGATGACATTTACGACAATATTTGCCTGGAATAGCATCAGGGACAGCGCCATATATCCGGCCAGAAAAGCAATGGACAGAGTGGTTTGAAAAATTGTTTTTCGCAAAAAGCATATGGAGCCAGCCGCGGCCATGAGCATCAGGAAAAGAACGATAAAATTGAATATCAATCCCTTGAAGACCAGAAAATCGCCGGTCCGGATATTCCCGAAAATGGAAGCATGGAGAAACACTCCCGGTATGGCCGAACCCATGGGTGTATTTTTCAAATCCTCCACGCCTGCGGCACTGGCACCGATGAAAACAATTTTATCCTTGAATTCATGAGGCTCCACCGGCAGGCCTTCCATTTCACCTTTTTGGATCTTGTACATGCTCAGCAGCACGCCGCTGATGGAGTATGTCTGGAACTTTCCATACATGTTGATGAAATATTCGCCGTCACTTGTCAGCGGAATCCGGAGGGCATGGTCCGGATACTCCATAAGGAGGGATTTGTTTCGGATGACAATCTGTTGTATCCGCTCATTCTGCACGAGAGGCACGAATGACAAAGCCGGAAAAAAATGCCCCTGATAGTTGAATATCAGTTTTTCACTTCGGTAAACACCGTCCCGATCCGGGGAAAAGGAAACCACACCCAGACCGTTGGACGCCTCCCGGAGTTCGGTAAATGGAAGATAAACATTATTGTTTCCGTTTTCCGGAAAAGTCCCATCCGCCTGGATGGAAAATTTTTGAATAAAATCATCCGGCAATCGGCGGTTGATCAGATTCCGGTTGTACTCATCCGCTTTGTCCCGGATAACCTGAAAACCGTGTACGATATTTCCGGCAGCCCTTGTGGATTCAACCAGTCTCATGTCGTGAGAGCCGGTTTCCATGCCGGGCCGGTCATGGCTGAGTTCATTTTCCGTGAACATGATATCCATCAATATGGATCGTGCACCGCAAAAAGATAGGAAATCGATGATATCCGCATGGATATCCCGCGGCCATGGCCATCTTCCCGTGATGGCATTGAGCGCGCTCAGGGAGGATTCATCGATCAGGATCAACACGATCTCCGACGGGGCGATTTTTTCCGATCGACAGATTCTCATTCGAATATCAATGGTTTTCCGCTCTATGACTTCAAAAATTTCAAAGTAGTCTGCAATCAGGGAGAGGGTTGAGATCATCATGATCACCGGGATGATAAATCTGAGCCTTCGTTTTGATAAATAGTCCATGTTGTTCTGAAAGTCCGTAAGGATATCATTGTGATACCATCCGGTTTGTCAGGATTAGAAACGGAAAAATAACAGGTTCGGAAAAAACAAGAAATTGAAGGGCTGTGTTACGTGAACGACAGTATAACCAATCGGGAGCCACTTTTCAAGTACGGATTTTAATCCAGCTCCCCGACGGAAATCATATACCGGGTGATGATTTCTTCCATCTCCGGGTTCATTCTTTTCAAAAAAGCGACGCCGATAACGGTTCCCTCATTTGTCACCCGAAGGTTTTTCAGGTGTCCTGAAATTTCGACTTCTCCTTCAATACCCGGGAACCGGCATTGCAGCAAGACATGCTCATTGATTCCCCAGGCCGGTGAATCCTTGGTGTTCAGTTTCTGAAGCAGGCAGCCGCATCCCCTGATATTGATGTCCAGAATGCTTCCGATGGCCTCTTCATGCCGGCAGGTCGCCCGGACAGGGAGAAAACATTTGATCCGTTTCAGGGAACGGATATATCGCAGTTCGATTTTTTGCGGGTATTGCAGGAAAAGCAGATCAAAAGGTTCCGGGCCGGCTTGCAGAATGACGGACTTGAACGCAAAAATAATTCCGTTGAATAGATACTTCACCACAACCGGTTTTCCAGGGTCGGTATTTTCAAGAATGGCGTCAGAGGACCTTGGGGTGGAAACAATCAGATAGGCATCGGGTTTCATTCCGATAAAGGTACTTTTGCCGGTTGCGGCAGAATGTTCGGGACTGATATGGAGCCGGGTTCCGATCTCCAGCCCGAAGTAAAGGTCCGGTTCCGAGGGTTTTTTCAAACTGCGGTCCGGGGTTTTTTTCCTGACCGTTTCCCCTTTTGCCGGATGAGGATTTTTTTCATCCTTTCTTTTCAGGGTTTCCATCAGGATGTTGATCAAAGGTGCGTCGATCTTTTTTTCCAGGTTTTTATCAGAGGCAAAAATTTCAATGTTCGCATCCTCCCACCCGATGATTTCGCAGGCAGCTTCTTCATTTTCCTTTGTATCGGTTTCAGCGGCAATCAGCCCGCCTTTTTTAAAATACAGATAACCGGTATTCCGGTTTTGCCGGACTTTCAGGTAACAGGTTTTCTCTTCCATCTCGATCATCTGAAGAAAAGACGGAAGGCTGATGCCCCGGATCTGTCCGCTCATGTCAATGCGCAACATTTTCAAGATAATATCGGTAAGTCGCTGTGTATCCACCGGTTTGTTGATGTATTCGGTGATGCCCGGATATTCGATTTTCAGTTCCGGCAGGGGATGGTTCACATCGATGATGGAAATAACAGGCGTTTCGGGAGATACTTTTTTGATGTAGTGAAGCAGCTCAAGGTTTTTATTTTTCTGCGGACTCATGTCCGCGATCATCAGATCCAGCCGGATACCGGAACTGATCTCGAGGACCTGATCATCATTGTCGGCAACCAGAATCTGAAATAAATCATCATATGCTTTCAGGGCTTTGGATATGATATCGCCGGATCGTTTGTCCATTCCCATCAGCAAGATCGTTTTCATATGGCGATGATTCCTGTCCGAATTTCCGGTTTCATGGAACACAAGTGGGGAAAAGCCCAATATGTCAAGGCAACACTGTCTTGCCATAACCGGCCGGGTCCGGTTTTCGGGAACACCGATGGATGGTTTCCACCTGTTTTTCCGTCCGGATTTTGGCTTTTGACCGGAATGGAATGGTGATCTGCATCCATAGCTTGACTATGGAAAAATAGATCAGCAAGGCCAGATTCCGAAGGTCACCGGCAGGACTTTTCAGGTTGAAGCGCGGCAGCATCCAGAACATCAGGTCGGCCACTTTTACCGGGCACCCTTTGATATGGATGATTTTTCCGGCTTCGAGTTTTCCCGAAACACCGGCACAGGTTCCGATCAGGGCAACCGGTTCATCCGGATGAATCACATCGCCCTCATAATATCCCATGACGATGGCACCTTTTTTTGCCTGTTTCAGGTTGCCGTCAAATTTTTTCTCGGCAGTCCCCAGAACCCCTTTGATGCTGCATACACATCCGCCGTAACAGGCATTTCCGGAACGTTTGTTGATACCTTCGTAAAACCGGATGGGTGTTTCCAGTTCATTCAGGTTCTGGAACGGTGAATAGATCGGTCTGGTCCGTTCCGCCAGTTCATCGATGGTGATATCACCGCTGATCTCCATATCATTCAGACTGAGGGAGCCATATCCGCGATCTCTGGCTTCCATCAGAAACCGGACCTTTTCCGGGTTGTAATTCATGATGTGGGAAGCCACCACATCGGACGCAACCGGGTCATTGGATATGATGATCGCGCCAAGGTGTTCCGGATAGGGGCTGGATTCAAATCCCTTGCCGATGGTAACGGCATCGGTGACAATCAGATGCGGGTATCCGATTTCAAGCAGGTCCACAATTTTTTCATGGAGCCGGTCATCATGATAGAGAAAACGCTCCTTGTGGGTGGTGATGCCGATGTTCAGCTTCAGGGCATTGGTAAAATCCGTGACAATGTGAAATTTGAGCTTCGGCATCCAGATCTTGTAATCCGCCTCATACAGCGATTTGGCCAGAAGAAGGGTCTTGTGGAGTTTGGCCCGGTGCAGAGAAACCTCCCGGGTCTGCTCTTCATTAAAATCCACCAGCGGGATCTCAAGTCTTTTGGCCAGTTTGTAGTAGTCGGATTCACTGAAGAACATCCGGGTGGGCAGACCGATTCCGCCGGATTCTCCCATGGTGATGGTTTCCGGATCGCAGGCCTGCCGAAGCACGTTGACCATCGCTTCCATGACGGGCGGCGCCGTAAAAGAGTGGTGGATGTAATCCTTGTTGGCCGTCACAATGTTCGGCTTGATCAGTATCCTGCCCCGGGGTTTTTCACCCAGTTCCTCCATGCCTTCCCGGATGATTCCGGACAGGGTGTCCACATCATAGGTCTCGCATTTTCGGAGAATAACCTTTCGTTTTGTCATGGCCCGGTCTCCTTTTATTTCGAAGGGTATCTATTTTCATCCGGCGTGTCAAGCGTCCGGTATGGGTCAGGACAGCAGTCCGTTTTCCAGGGTGCGGGACAGGACATCCGGCAGTTGATATTTGGTGACGGCGCGCTTCCATCTTTTGAGATACCGGGATGCAAGCTGCTGCCTGGTTCCGGACACTCTTCCGGCCTTGTCAAAATCAATGATGAACACCTTGCCTTCTTCCGTAACCAGTACATTTCCGGGGTGAAGATCCTGATGAAAGATATGGTGGTCCATCAGCCGGGATATCTGTTCCGCGAGTTTCACGGATGCAGCCTGGGCCTTGGGGAGATCGGTCCGGGAAAGATCGGCAAGGGTCTTCTGGTGATGGATTTTTTCCGTGATCAGCCATCCCTTGTAAAACAAACCGCCTTTGAATGCATAGGCAACGGGTTTGGGAACGTGGATGCCAAGCTGATATGCGTGATTCATCTGTTCATATTCGGCCTGGCAGCGTGTGGTTCCCAGGTTCAGATAGGTTTCCCGAATCAGAAACCGGATCAGCCCGCCTCTCTGGTAGGTCTTGATGACCACATCGCCGATGGAATCCAGAACGGTTTCCATGATGGCGGCCCTTCCTCCGAGGATGGATGGTTCCGGTCCGGATGCGTGTTCGAACAGATCCGTCAATTGCCGGTAATGGTGCTCCGAGAGACCAGCCCTGGTTCCGAAGCAGTATCCCCTGTATTGTATCTCATTGATTTTTTTCATGGGTTATTTTGGGGCACGAGTTTTTGGATGGCCCGGATCACCTCTTCCGGCGGCAGTTCTTTCATGCAGGCATCGGTTCCTTCCGGGCATTTTTGAGAACCATGCGGACGGCAGGGTTTGCAGTAAAGGCCCTGCTTTTCGACCACAATGGCCCGGTTTTTCCAGGGGCCATAGCCGAATTTCGGAGAGGTTGCACAGAAAATAGCGACATTGGGAATCTTGAATGCCGATGCCATGTGAAGGGTCATGCTGTCGTTGCAGACAACCAGGGCGGCATGACTGACCAGATACATGGCCTCTGAGATATTGCTTTTTCCGGCAAAATTGATCACATCCAAATCTTGGGCAACAATCCGGCAAGCCGGCTTATCCGAATCGGCGCCGACCAGAACAACACGATATCCGTATTGCTGCAGAAAGATGGCAACAGCCCGGTAGCCTTCTGAAAACCACATTTTGGTCGGCCATGCGCTGCCGGGTGCAATCACTGCATACGGTCCGGAATCGGCAACACACCTTTGGACGGCCGGATCAATTTCATGGTCGGAAGGAGCGAACAGCCGCATTTCCGGATCAACGGAAGGCAGACCCGGTTCCCCCTTTAATATGGAAAGGTTCCGAAGCACATCATGTTCGGAAAAATCGCGGCTTCTGGTTTCGTGATACAGGGAGGAAAGCTTGGCATCGCTGCATCCGATTCGAACCGGGATGCGGGAAAGCCACAGCAGCAGGGATGTCCGGAAAGACCGGTGAAGGGAATACACCCGGTCGAATTTCATCTTTTTCAGTTTCCGGGCCATGTTCAGCAGACCGGCCAGGCCGGATTCGCGGTTCCGTTTGTCATATGCGATCACGCTGGCCAACAGCGGATCACGCATAACCAGATGGGCGGATAAGGGGGTTGTCATCATCCAGAGTTCGGATCCGGGATACACGGCTTTTATCCCTGCAATCACAGGCGTGGAAAGGATGGTATCTCCCAGAAAGCTTGTTTGTACCAAGAGGATTTTCATGGGCCTGTATCCTGCGCCCCCCTCAAGGGGGGAATATAACAGGGATTTTTCAAATGGGTTCATCAAGTAGCCTTGTAGAGAAGCCCTGACTTGATGTCAAGGAAATACTTGCGTTATCGTGATGCGGATGATAAGCAAACGGCCATCATTTATCAGACGAGGAGGACTTCCCGCTTATGCGGAACAACAGATCCATGACGAATTATATTGTTGGCATTGTGCTGCTGTTCCCTGCCCTGAGCAACCTGTTTGAGCACGCGAGCACGGTTCTGCTGGCCATACTCACCCTGTCCGGACTTTATTTCTGTTTTTCCCGGGAAAAGCGGCCTTCCCTCTTCTTTCACGATAAAGTGGTCATGTGGGCCTTTGCCTCTTATTTTCTGGTTTACCTGTTCTCTTTCGCCGTTAACGGAGCCCTTGGGAACCTGGAAAGCCTGCGGGTCAAGTATATCGGGCATGAATTCAGAATGCTGTTCATCATTCCTGTTTTTTTTCTGTTTCGAAAAATCCATCTTCCGGTCAGCGTCCTGTGGATGTCTGTTGTGTCGGGCGCGATATTGTCGGGAATCCATGCCATTGTTTTCGGCGTTTTCCTGTATCCGGGCGAGAGGGTTTTCGGCTCGTATCATTCCATTGCTTTTGGCCATCTTTCCCTGGCCATGGCATGCATGAGTCTGGCATCCATTCATTTTTTCAGGCAGAAGAAAAATGCTGCATGGAATGTCTGCCCCTGGCTTGCCTTTTTGCTGGGAATGACGGCCAGTATACTGTCCGGTACGCGCGGCGCATGGATTGCCGTACCGGTGCTTCTGCTGATGGCCGCGATTCAGTATTACCGGGATTTACAATTCCGGACATGGTTGGGGATCGCCGCCGGCATTTTTCTGGCGGCAATCATCTTGTATAAAATTCCGCAAACGCAGATTTCCCTGCGGATTCAGCAGACCTGCCGGGAGATCAGGGATTATGACGGCAGCCGTTCAAAGGTAGGCAGTGCTTCCGAACGACTGGAAGGCTGGAAGGCAGCCTGGAACATTTTTTTGGAGAATCCTTTTCTGGGAGCCGGTCCCGGAAGTTTCGGGCCCATTACTCACGAAATGATCGACCGGGGGGAGCGGAGTGAAATCATCAAAATCTATCACCAGCCGCACAGTGCGTACCTGTCCGTCATGTCGGATTGCGGCATTCCCGGCCTGATCTCCCTGTTTGCGATCTTTCTGGTTCCGGCTTATGGGATCATCCGGCAGATCCGGGCAATCCCGGAAAGCCGCGATGCCGGTTTTGCCGGACTCTATCTGATTGTCGCATTCATGCAGTTCGGTCTGACGGAAACTATTTTCGGCCAGAATATCTATGTCGGATTCTATGTGGTCATGCTTGCTGCGGTTCTGTGTGTCTGTATCGGGCATAAAGCAGCTTCCGGCACATCCCCTTGACGAGGCAGGATGCCGTTTCCGGGAATATCAGGTTCTGCCAAGCACTTTTTCATATAGCGCATATGTGCGCTCAATGGTATCTTCGATGCGGAATGAGTCGGCAATCCGTTTTTTGGCATTGGCTCCGATCTCCCGGCACAATAATGGATTTTTGTACAGCCGCGTAATCTGTTCGGCAATGGCTTCGGCACTGCCCGGCGGTACAATGATGCCGCTTTTTCCGTCTTCGATCAGCTCCGGGCTTCCGCCGGAATTGGTGACAATCGGTGCAACACCATAGGCCATGGCCTCGATGATGACCTTTGGCAGCCCTTCCCGCCGGAGTGCGGGAAGGACGGCGACATTGCAGGCTGCGGCAATTTCCGGGGCATCCTTCCGGTATCCGGTCAGGTGGATTTTCTCTTTCATCGGACTTTTTTGGATCAGCCGCATGATTCGGGCGGATTTCATTTCTCCCACCAGAAGAAAATGGATATCCGCGTCTTTGGGCAGATACCCGGCGGCCTGGATGAATACATGAATTCCCTTGCGCGGCCGGTAGTTGGCTGTGCAGCAGACCGTAAAGGCACCCTGGGGGATGCCGAACTGCGAAAGATCGGCCGGTGCATTTTGATACCATTCAAGGCTGTGGCCTTTATGGATGGTGACGGGTTTTTCCGGAGGAACGCGCAGCCGGAGAAACCGCAGATTGAGGAAATACTCCCGGACCTTTTCCGCCACACAGATGATATGATCCACCCGGGGATTCAGATGGGTCATCCAGGAGGCTGGATTCAGAAAACTGATATTGGAGACAATGCCCCGATAGGCAATGATCTTCACCGGCAGGTTCCGGGATGCGAACAGGCCGTTTGAAATCGCATTATTGTTGAACAGGTGAAGGATCTGAATTTGCCGGTCCATCAAAATGCCCCGGATCATCCGGATGGCTTTGGGGCTGAATTTTGATTTCAGCTTCACATCGAGAACCGGGACACCGGCCTGTTGCAGGCGGGTATAATGGGGGGCGGAGGAGGGGCACATGACGGCAATATCCACACCCTTTTTTTTCAACCCGATAAAGGTTTCGGCTTCCGGCCGGTCACTGTTGTCCGTAATGCAGAGAACGCGCACTGTCTGCCCTTTCATGATCCTAATTCCGACTCAATTGAATTATACATACCCGGTATACAGGGTACTGCATTTGGAAATAATATCTTTATTCAATCTATTCCCCCCTAAAATTGTGCCATATGGCATTCCCCCCTTGAGGGGGGATTAAGGGGGGAATTAAAAGTTGGCATTCCAAATGCGGTTACCCTGACCCGGCATAATAAAAGCATTTACATTACCGCCATATTGTCATAAAAACAACGGTTAAAATACCGGGGGTAGAGACATCCATGATTCAAGGTACAACACTTTCAGCATCCATTATCACGTACAATGAAGAAAACAATATTGAAGACTGCCTGAATTCCGTTACGGATTTTGTGGATGAGATTATCGTACTCGATTCTTTCAGTACGGACAAAACCGAATCCATCTGCCGGAACAATCCAAAGGTCAAATTTTCCCAACATCCTTTTGACGGTCATATTCAGCAGAAAAACCGGGCGCTGGAAATGTGCTCATCCGAATGGATATTGAGCATTGACGCGGATGAACGGGTCAGTCCCGAGCTGCGGCAGTCGATCATCCGCTTTCTGTCCGGCAATCCGAAACCAAAGATCGCGGGTGTGAAATTTCCCAGGCTCACCTATCATATGCACCGGTATATCCGTCATGGCGGATGGTATCCCAACCGGAGATATCGTCTGGTCCGGAAGGGAATGGCTTACTGGGGCGGGGAAAACCCCCATGACCGGATCATCCTGAAGGGAAAGGGGAAAACCATCAAGGGCGACCTGATTCATTATACGGCAAAGGATCTGTCCGACCAGGTGACGACCATCAATAATTTTTCCAGCATTGCCGCACTGGTCCGGTACAACAAGGGGAAAAAATACCGCCTGTGGCGGCTGCTGCTCAAACCCGTCAGCAAATTTATCGAAACCTATCTGTACCGAAGGGGGTTTCTGGACGGAACCCAGGGATTTATCATTGCCGTGAGTTCCTCCTATGCCTCCTTTATCAAAGAGGCAAAACAATACGAAATGGATGTTCTGGGGTCCGACAAGCCAAGCAACCTGTCCCGTTTATACCGGAAGGAAAGATAGCGGCGCAGTCATGAATATTGTTGACACATTTTGTTATAATGCCATTAAGACGCTTTTTCTATTTTTCGGCCTGATGCCGGAAAGCCGGCGGATTGCCTGCGGGAATGTCCTCGGCCGGATCTGGTTTGCCGTTGACCGGCGGCACCGGGAAATGGCGCTTCTCAATTTACACCAGGCATTTGGAAACGAAAAAAGCGCCCCGGAGCTTCGCAGGCTGGCCAGGAGGGTATTTCAGAATATCGCGCAGATTCCGTTTGAAATCGGATGGTCATACCGTCTGGATGCGGAAAGGTACAGAAAGACATTTCAGATCAGCGGCCTGTCCCATCTGAAAACCGCCTTTGACCGGGGAAAGGGGGTTCTGCTGTTGACCGCCCATTCCGGAAACTGGGAACTGCTGCCTTCGGTCATGCAGCTTGCCGGATACATGTCTCATGTGGTCTATCGGCCGCTCAATTTCAAACCGGCGGATCGGTATCTTTACGAATACCGTGTGCGGTTCGGCGTGGACATGATTCCCAAAAAGCATTCCATGCGCAAGATTGTCAGAGCCATTGACCGCAAAGAATGCGTCGGAATCGTACTGGACCAGAATGCCGGATATACGGCCGGTGTGTTTGCCGATTTTCTGGGAAAGCCTGCTTCCACCAGCATGGGCTTGTCTCTGGCCGCCCTGAAGTATGAAGCACCGGTTCTTCCGGTCTTCACATACCGGGAAAACGGAAAGTTTCATGTGGAGGTCGGAGCGGAAATTCCCCTGATCAAAACCGGAGACAAGGAAAGGGATATTGCCGCAAACACCCAGAAGTACAATAAGGCCATTGAAGCATTTGTCAGACGCCGTCCGGATCAGTGGTTCTGGGTTCATAACCGGTTTAAGGACCAGCCTTTGCCTTGAGTCTTGAAAAGAGATGACAGACCCGAAACATATCATATTGAGCCGGACGGACAGCATCGGGGATGTGGTCCTCACCATGCCGGTGGCCGGATATTTGAAAAAGCGGTTTCCCCGGACCCGGATCAGCTTTATCGGAAGCACCTATACACGGGATGTGATCCGGCTGTCGGCGCACGTTGATCACTTTATCAACGGGGATGACCTCAAACAAAAAAGTGTTGCCGAGCAGGTTCATGTGTTTCAGGACTTGCAGGCCGACTGGATCATCCATATTTTCCCGAACCGGGACATTGCCGAACTTGCGAAAAAGGCGGGCATTCCGAATCGTGCAGGCACATCGCACCGGCTGTTTCACTGGTTGACCTGCAACCGGAAAATTCATTTTTCCCGGAGAAGATCGGAGCTGCATGAGGCCCAGTTGAATTTTAAACTGCTTTCTCCATTAGGAATTCAAGATGTTCCGGCGATTTCGGAACTTCATGAATACTTTGGTTTTTCCAACCTTCCGGTTCCTTTGGAAACAATCCGATCCCTGATCGATCCGCATCGGTTCAATCTGATTCTGCATCCCGGTTCACAAGGCAGTGCCCGCGAGTGGGGAATCGCCAATTTCGAAACGCTTGTTCACATGCTGCCGGAAGAACGGTTTCGGATTTTTATCACCGGTACAAAAGCGGAAGGCGATAGGATGAACGGTTTCCTTGCCCGGGTTCATGACAAAATAACGGATCTTACCGGAAAATTCGATCTCAACGAGTTGATTGCCTTTCTTTCCCTGGCAGACGGGATGGTTGCCGCAAGCACGGGACCGCTTCATCTTGCCGCGGCGCTGGGCAAAAAAACCGTCGGCCTTTTTGCACCCATGAAACCCATTCATCCGGGAAGGTGGGCGCCGCTGGGCAAGGATGTTCATGTCCTGGTCAAGGATCAATATTGCGAAGACTGCCGGAAGTCCGCTGACTGCAAGTGCATCCGGAGCATCTCTCCGGAAGATGTCATGCGGTCTCTGTCAACCGGCTTATAATCAGGTTCTGAAATGCCTTTTCCTCCCGGATGGTCATGGTGACACCGATCACGGCAAGGGGAAGGGGGAATGGAAAGCGTCCGGCCATCCGGGAATCATCCTTCTCTGTTGTCACGAGCATTTCGGCATTGCTTTTCCGGGCCGCCTGAATAATGGCGGAAAAGTCATGGTCATGGTAGTCATGATGGTCGGGAAATGCAAGCGTGCCGACTATCCGGCAGCCCAGATTCGTAACGGATGTTTGAAAATCCTGATTTTTGGCGATTCCGGAAAATGTGAAAACAGATTTGCCTTTCAGAAGGGAAGGGTTAGGCAGGGAGGATGGTTTGTCTCCTGCGTCTTCCTGTCCATCTGCGGCATGGATGCTATACAGATATGGTTCGTGGGATGATATAAATAACGGGGTGTTGGCAGCAACCTCCTCCAAATGGTTTTGGGAGAGTTGTTTTCGAAAGGGCGTTTCCGGTTCAGCTAAATTGCCGGCCCTGGTGAGGACCATGATATCCGCCCGCCGGATCATTTCGACCGGCTCCCGCAAGGTTCCCCGGGGGAGCAGATGGCCGTTTCCAAATGGCCGCGCCGCGTCCAGCAGCAGGATATCCAGATCCCGCTTTACCTTCCGATGCTGAAATCCGTCGTCCAGCAGAATGATATCCGGTGAGAACCGTTCCATGGCCAGCATTCCGGCTTCATACCGCCTGCTGCCCACCACGATGGGAACATCCTGAAGCCTGCCGGCCATCATGTAGGGCTCATCACCAGCCATGCGGGCGTCCATGAGGATGTTTTTTCCGTCGCACACAACCCCTCCGGTCCGGGATGCTTTTCCGCCATATCCCCTGCTGACAATGGCAACCCGGTATCCGGAACGCTGGAGCATGGTGGCCAGATAAACGGTCATCGGGGTTTTTCCGGTTCCGCCTACGGTGATATTGCCGATGGAGATCACCATGCACGGAAGCTTTCCGGACCGTTCCGGGGATTGCCGATAGTAACGGTCACGGAGTTTCATGACATGACCGTAGCATCGGGAGATTCCCCACAGGAAACGATCGGGGATGCCTTTTGGTAGCCCATTGTCGTTCATGATGGATTCCATTTTCCGTTTCAATGTGTTCATGTTGCTCCGTTTGCCGGCAGGGAAATGCCGCATGATATCACTCGGTATTCAGCAGGATGATGCCGCTTGCACAGGACAGGACAAAGTTGGCCATCCATGCCGCCATAACCGGCGGCAACAGTTCTCCATACCCCAGGGAAATGCAGAAACTGTGAAAAAACCAGTAGACAAAAGAAATACAGATTCCGCCGGCAATGCTCACCGGCAGTCCTTTTTTCTGCCGTCCGGACAATACCAGTCCAAATCCCGTAATGCACATCAGAAAGCAGGCAACCGGAAAAGCCAACTTCCCGTGAAGATCCACCCGGTATACAATCGGATCATAGCCTTCCTCATTCAGTTTTGTTACATAGCGAAACATCTCTTTGATATTCATTTCTTCCGGTTTTTTGATAACGCTTTTCAGATCTTCCGGTTTCAGATCAAAATGGACCATTTTTTCGTTCATGGTTCGGGAGACAAAATATTGATCCCCGCTGCCGGGAGTGAGTTCCAGAACTTCCTGAAGCTTCCATTTCCCTTGCTGAAAAGATGCTTCCTGTGCATCAATTCTTCTGGTCATTTTGAAATTTTTGTCAAAATAATAGAGAGTAATGCCCGAAAGCGTCCTGTCGATATGATTGTAGTAGTTGATATGAATGATGGCATCGTTTTTCCGGATCCAGATATTGTTGTCCCTTGTGGTGGTAACGCTCATGTTTTTGATCTGCCGCCGGATGCTGTTGGCTTTTGTCTGGGCAACCGGAACAAGGGTCTCGGAAAGGAGAAAAGAGAAAACCGTCAGTCCGATCCCCAGGAACATGATCGGTTTCAGCAGGCTCATGCTTCGGACACCGCTGCTTTTCAGTGCCAGGATTTCATTGTTTTTCACCATGATGCAGAAAACAATGATCGTTGACAGGATGGCGCAGGCCGGCATCAGCATGACCAGGATATAAGGGACTTTCAGCAGGACATATCCCAGTCCGTACCATAACGGAATTTTCAGTTTCATGAAATATCCGATCCTGGTGAGGTAGTCGATGGTGACAAACAATGCGATGACCACGCCCTGAACCAGACCGAGATAGATAAAGAACTCTTTGAGCAGATATTTTTGAAGGATCAGCATATGTCAGCTATTTTTTTTCATCCGGTTCCAGACCCGGTAAGCGGTTTCGGAAACATAATCCAACCCGATGGATTTTTCTTGTGCAACCCTGACGAGAAACAGCAATCCGATTGCTCCCATGAACAGGTTCGGCACCCACATTCCCACAAATGCGGAGCACAGGCCGGATCTTACCGAAGACCAGCCGATTCCCAGAAGCAGATAATAGATTAAAAAGCAGAACAATCCCAGCCCCAGTCCGGAAGACTGCCGCAGAAAAGCGGATTTCAATCCCAGGGGAACCGCCAGCAGCCCCAAGGCAAAGCAGGCAAACGGAATGGAGAATTTTTCATGGAGCTCCATCCGGGCGTTGCTCCGTTCCGCCTCATTGGTTTCGGGGTTTTGGATAAAGGCCCTCAGTTCTTC
The DNA here is from genome assembly GCA_003599865.1 of Desulfobacteraceae bacterium. GTDB lineage: Bacteria > Desulfobacterota > Desulfobacteria > Desulfobacterales > SURF-7 > QZKS01. The sequence goes on along the minus strand of QZKS01000016.1, from coordinate 13,685 downwards.
AATGGTCATTTCATCTTTTGATTTTGTATCGGTTTGGGCTTCCTGAACGGTTTTGCGAAAATCAAGATGGATGTCATAGGTGTCAAAACGGATGGTGTGGACGGCATTGTCGGAAATGTTCACCCGGTTGATGATGCCGTTGCTCAGCCGCAGGGTAAGCGCGGTCTTGTCCTGATTGAACAGTTTTTTGCCCAGCGGTGCGATGACCGTGCTTCGGCTTTTTTCATCCCGCTGGTCTTCAATCAATACATCATGAAGCGTTTTATCCTTGGGATCGATTCTGTTGACGTAGATCATGATCCCGTCAAAACTGTCGTTGAACACCCGTTCTTTCAGTGCGGCATCGGTAAAAGAGGATGCAATGGCAACGGTGAGTTTTTTAAAGGAGGAATTGCCCCAGCTGATCCCGTAAACGGTCATGGCAAGAGTAAAAAACCATCCGATCAGGCAGAACAGAAACACCGGGGGAAGCAGGCCGTATATGCTGCCGCCGCCTACCTTGATGGCAATGATCTCATTGTCGCCCGCCATGCGGAGAAAGGTCAGCAGGATGGCCATCATGACGGACATGGGAATGGTGAACTGAAAAAAGGCCGGCATGGAATAAACGATCAGAAAAACAAAGGACAGGATGCTCGCCCGGTAATTCACCACCATGTTTACAATTTCCAGAATCTGGGCAAGGAGAAACACAAACGTCAGAAAAGCCATGGTGATGAAAAAGGTGGGGACCATTTCCCTGAAAATATGCCGGTTGATTATGGTGTTTATTTTCATGCCGTTATGCTTCCGCCGCGGTTTCGCATGCCCAATCCGGGACTTTTTTTATCTTTCATTCCAAGTAAGTACGGAATAATATCACAAACTGTCCGCAAGTAAACCCTCCCTTTTGATTATCCGGATTTTTTTATGTCATCCGGGCGGTCAGGGAACCGGAAAAAGGATATATGTATTGAAAGATATGTCGCAAGCGGGTATGTTGCGGTCATTTTTAACGATTAAAAAGATTGATGAAACCGTAAAAAGTCGAAAAGTGCCTTACCTGTCATTCCGGGCTTGACCCGGAATCCAGTAATTTCAAAATCTTCTGGATGCCGGATCAGGTCCGGCATGACGGAGATGGGACTTTGTTAAGGTTCCATCAAGAATGGTCGCATGGAAAAGCATTATTCCAAAATTTTTCTGATCATTATCCTGGTCAAGCTGTTTTTTGCCTGGATCTTCCCGGTGACAACGGATGAAGCCTACTGGCTGATTCTGGGCAACCATCCGGATGTCAACTATTATGACCATCCGCCCATGAGCGGCTGGGCGATTTATCTGTTTTCCCTGCCGGGCGGCCATGTGTTTTTTGCCAGGCTGTATACCATCCTGTACGGTATTCTGGTTGCCCTTGGCATCTATGTTGCGGGAAAAAAACTGGGCCATGATCCGGATAAGGCAAAACTGGCATCCCTGATTTTTCTGGTTTCCCCCCTTCATGTATTGTTTGTCCTGATTGCTACGGATACGTCCCTTTGCGTATTTGTTTTTCTGGCAGGCATTTCTTTTTATTTCGGCAATGCCCGGAACAAAAGGAGTCTGATATTTCTGTCCGGCATGTTCCTGGGGCTGGCGGTTCTGAGCAAGTATTTTTCCGGGCTGATGCTGATTGCGATGATGGTCAGCCTGTTTGTCTGCAGGCGATGGAAACAGGCAATCCTCGACAGCATTATCCTGGTGTCCGGCGCCATACCGTTTGTCCTGCTGCATCTGTACTGGAGTTCCCTGAACTGCTGGACCAATTTCATGTTCAACGTGATCAACCGCAATCAGAATATTGAAACCGAGTATACCGGGCTGGTCGTTTTTTTTGCCCTTCAGGTATATCTGTGCACCCCCTGGCTGTTGTATTACATGTTCCAGGATTACCGGCAGATCCGGGAAGGGATCAAAAAAGACGGAAACCTGTTTTTTTTGCTTTTTCTCGTCCCGCTGCTCCTTCTGGGGTTTGTTTCCCTGCATCACACCGGGCTGCACTGGTATTTTTCCTTTTATCCGTTTCTTTTCCCATGCCTTTTTTACATCCGAACGGAAAGCCTGCGGAAGGTGGTGAAATATTCGGCCCTGTTTACGGGTGTTCATCTGGTTATCGTGGCTGTCGCACTGGTGATTCCCACGGAAACGCTCAAGGGTTTCAAGCATTATAAAACACTGCTGATCTACCGTCACGGCGATGAGATATATCAGGCCATCCAAAAAAAATACGGTGATCATTATATTCCGGCCGGCAACAGCTATTCCACCGCAAGCGTGATGACCTATTACAGCGGCCGCGAGTTTATGGTATTTGCCGGGGGTTCCAAATACGGGCGTCATTTTGACAAGCTGAATGATTTCCGGGAACTTGACGGCAAGGATATTCTGATCTTTGCTTCCGGCGAGGATTATCATGAATATTTCGATCAGGTGGAACAGGATACCCTCACCATCCGACATCATGATTTTCCGATCACGATCGGCAAGGGGTTCCGGTATCAGCGTTACCGGGACGTGTTCCTGGCCTGGGTGAGAGAAAAATTTTATGATATTCCGGATTTCCTTCCCGTCAACCGGTGTTTTTTTCTGGATCGGTATTTTCCTGCCGATGAACAGGAACCATAAGGCCTCCCTGATTTTCCGCAAGATGCAATCCGCAGATGAAATTCATACACGACTTGACGCTTCCGGTAATTTCAAGTATGGAATGCCGTCTGGTTTTGACGGACCGGAAACAGGGTGATTCAAAAAACGATGTAACATCGATCTGCGGAAAGCGAGATGAATATTGTGGATATGGATTCGAGAGGTTGGATAAAAACGGTTTTTGTTCTGTTTGTCATAACAGTGATGATGTGGTCCGGCGGTATGGGAACCGGCGTATTGCAGGCAGGTCCGGAGAACCCTGCGGAAGGTGAAACCGAAAAACGATGGATCGGATTGAACGGATCTTGGGGCAGAAGCCAGCATATCTGGAGCGACCGGGAATATTACGGATACCGGAATTCCCAGTTCGGCATTTTTTATGAGTGGGAAACAAAACCGATGTTCAATCTGGGATTGAATATCGAGCACACCTACCGGGCGGAGTTCCGTATTGCCAACCTCTGGGGGACGATACCGCTCAGTGATGACCAGGTTTCGGACGAAGAGGCTGCGCGAACCGATGAGCACCGCACAACCCTTGACCATCAGCAGGTTGTGTTTCTGGGGATTCGGCGCTGGGTGTTTCTGCCGGATTCTTCCATCCGTCCCAACCTGCATCTTGGTTTCGGCATGTCCTTTACCGATGAGTTGCTCATCGAGGGCGGAACCCTGTATGCGTTCAATTTTACCGGCGGGGGAGGCGTCGATATCGACCTGAGTGACCGCTGGACCATATTTACGGAAGTCAGCTGGGAGCATTTTTCCAATGGCGGCCAGATGTACCTGACCAACAACCGGGTAATCGGCCCGGAGTCGATCAATACCCGGTTCGGGTTTCGATACCGGTACTAACCTCCTTTTCTTTTTTTGCTACCTTTTGCTCATTTTTCTGGTAATGTCATTCCAGTCCCAAACATTGTAATAGGCGTCGTTTGATTTGACCTCAATTTTGGTAACAAAGATGGCATGATCTCTGACCTTGCCCGTAATCCGTATAGGCTTGTTGATGTATGAAGTTTTAACCCACCGGGAGACATTGGGCAGGAAATAATAATCACCTCCTGAAGCTGACAGCACAAAATCAGGCTCCAAGGCAACATGGGGATCTCCATTGGTCTTCGGGCATACATCTTTGGCGATGATACAGTTCGCTCCTTCGATTGTCCCTTCAACAGAAGTCGTTGCTGTAGCAAACGAGATTCCCGGGATAAGGAGTATTGTAAAAATTGCCAAGATTATTTTTTTGAGATTTGTATTTGTTTTCATTTTATGCTCCTTTGTTTTGCGGTTTTTGGTGAAGGTGTTCGGATGATAAGTTCAAGTATCCCGATTTGGCATACCGAAATAAAACGATGCCTCTGAATACGAATACTTAGTCATATGAACGCCACTTTGGCATAGCTGTTATTGGCACGTTCGATATGGGGTTGTGAAGAGAAAAACAAATAAGAGGCAAAGCCTCCTATTTGTTTTTTGCGTATAGCCCCAAGGTCAATGACAAACAAATATCACATTTGTTTTGTTAATGTCGGTTTTGTTTTTCGATCTCTTTCATGTGAGCAGCAAGAGTCCATACGGTTACATATTTTCCGTCCTTCTGAACATCAAGACTCTCTGCCTTGATGGCGTTTTTATTTACTTGCTTACCTTGAACCCTGACATTCTGATGTAAATATTTTGCCTTGATCGCCCGGTCTATATTGGTAATATACATGTATGATTTATCAGGCTGGGTAAGGACAAAATCAGGCTCCATTGCAATATGTGCATCCGGCATATCCATCGGGCACTCGTTCAAATAAAACATACAATTTGCTCCATTGAACTTACCCTCGAAAGTGGTGCTTGCAGCCATTAAGGGTGTGGCGGTCAATACAATAAACAATGCAATTACGGTTAAATAAGTCTTTTTCATTTTATTCTCCTTTGTTTTGCGATTATTGGTGAAGGTACTATTACATTCGGATTAATTTTCCGGGATAGTTTATATGCTTTAGCATTTTATGTGCCAAGCCTGGCAGGAATCCAAATAGTCCATAGCGACAATCCTCTCAAACAGCGCTCTACATATCGCATCCAAAATGCTGTTGACGCACAATCAACTTTTGCATATAGTCTTATCTAAAAAAAGCAAGATCTTATCCTTTTCATCTTTACCTTTCCGGTTGTGACGTCGGTTCATTATATTCGATATGCTGAATAAGATTATTCAATATTTTCTGGAGAACACACTGGTCACCGTGCTCATCCTCACCGGCTTTATTGCCTGGGGCATTGTCACGGCCCCGTTCGGCTGGCAGATCGGGGCACTGCCTTCCGATCCTGTGCCTGTTGATGCCATTCCCGATATCGGCGAAAATCAGCAGATTGTTTTCACCGAGTGGCAGGGTCGATCCCCACAGGACATGGAAGATCAGATTTCCTACCCTTTGACCACCTATCTGCTCGGCATTTCCGGGGTCAAGACCATCCGAAGCACATCCATGTTCGGGTTTTCAAGCATTTACATTATTTTCAATGAAGAAATCGAATTTTACTGGTCACGCTCACGAATCCTGGAAAAACTCAGCTCCATACCCTCAGGCCTTTTGCCGGAAGGTGTTCAACCCACCCTGGGACCGGATGCCACCGCTTTGGGTCAGGTGTACTGGTACACCATTGAAGGAAGGGACAAAGACGGTAAGCCCACAGGGGGCTGGGATCTCCATGAAATACGCGCTGTTCAGGATTTCTATGTCAAATACGGTCTCAATGCAGTAGAAGGCGTTTCGGAAGTGGCGTCCATCGGCGGTTTTGTGCAGGAATACCAGATCGACGTCAATCCCGATGCGCTGAAATCTTACAATATCCCATTGAGCGGCGTCATGATGGCAGTGCAGAAATCCAACAGGGATGTGGGTGCGGAAACCATTGAAATCAATCAGGCCGAATACCTGATCCGTGGCTTGGGATATATCAAGAACATCGAAGACATTGAAAAAGCGGTGGTTGCGGTGCAGGATAATGTGCCGATTCTTATCAAAGATATCGGCAGGGTATCGCTGGGACCTGCCGCCCGGAGAGGCGTTCTGGATAAAGACGGCGCGGAAGTCGTCGGCGGGGTTGTGGTGGCCCGTTTCGGTGCAAACCCATTGCAGGTGATCAACCATGTGAAAGAAAAAATCAAGGCCATGGGTCCCGGCCTTCCCAAAAAAACCCTGGCAAACGGCGTTGAAAGCCGGCTGACCATCGTGCCCTTCTACGACCGGTCCGAATTGATCCATGAAACACTGGGCACCCTGGAAGAAGCCATTTCCCTTCAGATTCTCATCACCATCCTGGTGATCATCGTGATGATCTACAACCTGCGCGCATCCGTGATGATCGCAAGCCTGCTGCCCATTGCGGTCCTTATGGTGTTCATCGCCATGCGGTACTTCGGTGTGGATGCCAATATCGTGGCCTTGTCCGGCATTGCCATTGCCATCGGCACCATGGTGGATCTGGGAATCATATTGTCTGAAAACGTCATCAAGCACATCAACGAAGCCCCTGCCGGGCAGAAACTGATGGAAACCGTTTACAAAGGCGCATCGGAGGTATCTTCCGCCATCCTCACGGCCGTATCCACCACCATCGTCAGTTTTATTCCGGTTTTCACCATGGAAGCGGCCGAAGGCAAACTGTTCGGCCCCCTTGCGTTTACAAAAACCTTTGCACTGATCGCCGCCTTGATTGTCGCACTGTTGATACTGCCCACCTTTGCCCACTGGTTTTTCGGTTTTCGCATCAGGACCCGGCGGATTGGATTAGTGGTGAACGGGCTGCTTCTGATGACCGGTATCATCTCCCTGTTTGCAGGGTTCCTGTGGGCCGGAACGGTGCTCGTTCTCCTTTCCTGCTCCGGGCTGTTCAAGCTGTTCTATAACTTCCCTGAAAAATCGTCACAACGATGGCATCACCCGCTGTTCCAGCATTCCGAACTGATTATTGTGGTTCTGGCTGTTATATGGATTCTGTCTGTTTACTGGCTTCCTTTGGGGCCTGGAAAAAGTATCGTCTTGAACATTCTGTTCGTGGCCCTTCTGGTGAGTCTGATTTTAGGTTTTTTTGCCGTTCTGGAGTATTACTACGACCACATTCTCCGATGGTGCCTTGATCATAAGGTGAAATTTCTTCTCATCCCCTCCTCACTTATCGTCTGCGGTCTTATAATCTGGCTTGGATTCCACACGGTTTTCGGTTTTGTCGCAAAGGGATGGGATCAGACGGGCTTAAATATTCGAACGACCAGAGCCTGGTCAGCCATGACCCATGCCTTTCCCGGGATCGGAAAAGAGTTTATGCCGTCTCTGGGTGAAGGTAGCTTTCTTCTAATGCCCACATCCATGCCCCATTCCGGCATTGAATACAACCGGAAGGTGCTGGGGCAGCTGGACATGCTCCTCACCGGCATCCCCGAAGTTGCCCTCACCGTCGGAAAATTCGGGAGAACGGAGTCAGCCCTGGATCCGGCCCCTATTTCCATGTATGAGAATGTCATCAACTACAAATCAGAGTATGTGCTGAACGAAAAAGGCCGCCGTATGCGGTTCAAGACAGACCGCGACGATCGCTTCATCACGGTTCATGGAGACAGCTTCACCAATGAAGAAGCCCTGAACAAAGGCGTGGGCAAAGCAGACCTGATTGAGGATAAAGACGGGCTTTATTTCCGCAACTGGCGTTCTCATATTGCATCGCCGGATGATATCTGGAACGAGATCGTGAAGGTGACCAAAATACCGGGCGTGACGTCCGCACCGAAACTTCAGCCCATCGAAACGCGGCTGGTGATGCTTCAAACAGGAATGCGGGCCCCCATGGGCATCAAAGTGTACGGCCAGAATCTTGCTACCATTGAACGTTTCGGGCTCCAGCTGGAAGCCATCCTTAAAGACGTGCCGTCGGTAAAAGCAGAAGCCGCCTTTGCCGACAGGATCATTGGACAGCCTTACCTCTTACTGAACATCAACCGGGAGAAAATATCACGTTACGGGCTCACCATAGAGGATGTCCAACAGGTGATTGAAACAGCCATCGGCGGCATGAAAATCACCTCAACCGTGGAAGGCCGTGAGCGATTCCCCGTGCGCGTCAGATACCCGAGGGAGCTTCGCGATAACCCGGAATCCCTGGCCCAAATTTCCATACCCACGCCTTCCGGCACCCAGATCCCCCTGGCGCAGGTGGTGGATATAAATTATGTGCGCGGGCCGCAGATGATTAAAAGTGAAGACAGCTTTCTGGTGAGCTATGTGCTTTTCGACAAAAAGGCCGGCTTTGCCGAAGTGGATGTGGTCGAAGATGCCCAGAAAACCATTCAAAGCAGAATTGCCGGCGGCGAATTAACCGTTCCTGCCGGGGTGACGTATAAATTTTCAGGGAGCTATGAAAACCAGATACGGGCCGAAAAACGGCTGGCCTTCATCATACCCCTTGTTCTGACCATTGTTTTTCTCATCCTCTATTTCCAGTTCAGGTCCATCACCACGTCCCTGATGATTTTCAGCGGAATCGCCATGGCATTCAGCGGAGGCTTTATCATGCTCTGGCTGTATGGCCAGAGCTGGTTTGCCGATTTTTCCCTGTTCGGCACAAACATAAGGGGGCTTTTCCACATGCACACCATCAACCTCAGTGTGGCGGTGTGGGTCGGGTTTATCGCCCTGTTCGGTCTGGCCACCGATGACGGGGTGCTGATGGGAACGTATATCGACCAGAGTTTTGAAAAAAACCGCCCCGATTCCCGGAAAGGCATAAGAGATGCCGTGATCGAAGCAGGCCGGAGAAGAATCAAGCCCGCTGTGATGACCTCGGCCACCACCATCATTGCCCTGTTGCCGGTGCTCACGTCTACCGGGCGGGGATCGGACATCATGGCTCCTATGGCCATCCCCCAGTTCGGGGGCATGCTGGCTGCGGCCATCACCTATTTCATCGTGCCGACGCTGTATTGCATCCGTGAAGAGTATAACCTGAAAAAGAGAGCATCATGAAAAAATACCTTAACCTAATCTTTATCCTATCATTGATGTTTTTTTTTGACGGCGTCTTGAGTTATGCCCAGAGCCTTGATGACTACTTTAAAATTGCCGCGTCCGACAATCCAGGGCTGAAAGCGATGTACAAGGAATATGAAGCGGCAATGCAGGTCGTGCCTCAGGTAAACACGCTGCCCGACCCGGAATTTTCCTTCAGCTACTTCATGGACCCGGAAGCTTCAGGGTCAGGCGCAAAAAAAACAAGGTTTGCCTTAAGCCAGATGTTCCCCTGGTTCGGAGCCTTGAAGGCACAGGGCAATACCGCAGCGTTAATGGCTGAAGCCAGATTCCAGGCGTTCATCGATGCCCGGAACACCTTGTATTTCCAAGTTGCATCAGCCTATTACCCTCTCTTTGAGATCAAGCGAATACAGGGGATTGAAAAGGAAAACATCGAAATCCTGAAATCATATAATGCCATTGCGACCAAAAAGTTTGAAAACGGGGCCGGTCCCATGGTGGATGTGCTTCGCGTGGACATAAGGCAGAAAGATGCGATAACGAACCTTGGTATTTTAAATGCAAAAGAAAAACCATATCTGACCACGTTTAACAAACTGCTGAACAGGGATGTGAATGAACCGGTTTCCGTCAGCGATTCCCTTGTCATAGATCCCATGCCTGTCGGCACGTTAAAGGATTCCCTGATCAGCGGCAATCCAGGTTTGAAAGAGCTGGACTTGAAATTAAAAGCCGGCAGAGCAAGTGAGCAGGCGGCATACAAGAATGGTCTTCCAAGGTTCGGCGTAGGGCTTGCCTATGAATATGCCTTGGAGGACGATGGAATGGATGAAATCATGGCCGAAGTTTCGGTGAGCATCCCCATTTTTCGGGCAAAATACAGAGGGGCGGTAAAAGAAGCGCAATTCATGAAAAAGAGCTATTCTCTTCAAAAAGAGGAGTTGGCCAACACACTTACGTCAAACTATGAAATGGCCTGGTTTGAACTTGAACAGCAACGGCAGATGCTCGCGCTTTATGAACAGCAGATCCGGACCACACGGCATGCTCTTGGCCTTCTTTTTTCCGCCTACAGCAACTCCGGCAAAGGGTTCGAAGAACTGCTGGATATGCGGCAGGAGCTGCTGAGCTACGAAAAGATGAAAGCCACGGCGGAGGTTCAATATCAGATCGGCCTGGCGAAACTCAAGGTCTTGACCGGGAGAACGGATTCAGATGAAAAACAATAGAAAAACCATCATCATGGCTGCGCTCAGCCTGCTCACCGGGCTGGTGATCGGCTGGCTGTTATTTGACGGTTCAGCACAAAAACCGGTGGATGAGCGTCCGCACGTGGTGGAAAAAACGGGAAAAACCATCTGGACCTGCTCCATGCATCCGCAAATCCGGCAGAATGAACCGGGGGATTGCCCCATCTGCGGCATGGATCTGATTCCGCTGGAAAGCCGGGACGACGACCGGTCCGACCCCATGGCCATCAGCATGTCGCCCGCGGCCATGCAGCTGGCCGGTGTCGGTACGGCGCGGGTCACGGCCGTGGACCCGGTAAAAACGGTGCGGCTGAATGGAAAGGTGCAGGCGGATCAGCGTCTTGTGTTTTCCCAGTCTTCCCATATTCCCGGCAGGATTGAAACGCTGGTTGTCAATTTTACAGGGGAATTTGTAAACAAAGGACAAACCATCGCCCACATCTATTCACCGGAACTGGTAACGGCCCAGGAAGAATTGTTCGAAGCCCGGAAAATAAAAGAAACACAGCCTTTATTGTTCAAGGCAGCCAAAGCAAAACTTAAAAACTGGAAACTTTCCGATCAACAGGTGGAAGAAATCCTGAAATCGGAAAAAATTCAGACCCGGTTCCCGGTTCAGGCGGACGCTACCGGGTATGTAACCCAAAAAATGGTGAATCCGGGGGATTATATCGAAAGAGGTAAAGCCATTTTTGAAATAACCGACCTTTCAAAGGTCTGGGTGCTGTTTGATGTATATGAATCGGACATGTCATGGATTCAAAAAGGCGACACGGTTGAATTTATCGTTGCGTCCCTGCCGGGAGAAACCTTTCAGGGAAAGATCGCTTATCTGGATCCGGTCATCGATCCCAAAACCCGTGTGTCAAAAGCAAGGGTGGAAATACAAAACAGCGAGGCAAAACTGAAACCGGAAATGTTTGTAACCGGAACGGTGCAGGTCCGGTTGCCGGCAAAAACCAAGGTCATGGCGGTTCCGAAAACAGCCGTCATGTGGACGGGAAAGCGATCGGTGGTGTATGTGAAAAACAAATCGGACAAAGGGGTGAACTTCAGCATGCGTGAGGTTACGCTGGGACCGTCGCTGGGGGAGAGCTATGTTGTGGAAGACGGCCTGCAGATCGGGGAGGAAATTGCCCTCAGCGGAACATTCAGCATTGATGCCGCGGCACAATTGGCCGGCAAGCCCAGCATGATGAGTCCGGAAGGCGGACCGGCGATGACCGGGCATAACCATGGGGATGTCAAAATACCCGCCGTACCGGAAAAACCGGCCAAAACAGCGGCTGCCGGTCCCTTGTCCATCGGTCAGGAGGCCAGGGATGAACTTTGGCCTCTTTATGCCGCATACTTGGCATTCAAGGATGCCCTGGTGTCTGGCAACTTTGCGGAAGCACAAAAAGCGGCCGTCCGGATGCAGGCCGGCCTGGACAAGGTTGATATGGCGGTGTTTTTAGGTCCGTCACACGACGCATGGATGACATTCAGCCGTGATCTGGTCAAAGCCCTGGAACATGTCCCTCACTATCAGGGCTTGGAAGAATTGCGAAAGGCATTTCAGCACGTGTCGGCAACCATGATCGCAATGACCCGGTCATTCCGGCCCATGGACAAAACAATCCATATTCAGCATTGCCCCATGGCCGATGATAACAAAGGAGCAGACTGGCTGAGCCTGGACAGGGACGTTAAAAATCCGTATTACGGGCAATCCATGCTGACCTGCGGTGAAGTCACGGAGACAATTCAGTAGGTTTATGGTTGCAGTTGTTATTTTTATTATCCAAGGAGGATCATGATGAAAACCAAAACAGCATCTTTTCTATTCGTGTTTTTTCTGCTACCGGCCATTGTTTTTGCCCAGAGCGTCATAACCGAAAAATTTGCGGTAAAGGGCAACTGCGACCTATGCAAAAACCGCATTGAAACAGCGGCCAGGTCGGTTGATGGCGTGACTGCTGCGGACTGGAACATGGAAACAAAGATCCTGGCGGTCGGCTTTGACTCATCCAAAACTAATGTGCATAGCATTCAGATGGCCATTGCAAACACGGGTCATGATACCCCCATGCACAAGGCCAAACAGGAAGTTTATGATAAACTCCCGGGCTGCTGCAAATATGACCGCACGGATTCAGAATAAGGAAGCCGTATCCACTAGTAATACCGCTGCGTGCGATCTTTCTGTTTCCGGGGAATCAGGATGTTGCTGACCTCCTCAATCTGGGATGCGGTTTCTTCAATAATGACGGACATCATATCAACGGTCAGGCCGGTTGTTTTCCAGGCGACCGGATCCAGCGGAGGTACAAACCGTTCGCCGCTGCTCCCCAGTTTCATGGCATTCATCAGGATGTCGGAAACATGGATGATCGATGTATCCAGTGGTTCCGTGGATTCTTCCGGGTGATGGTGAAACCGGACCACGTCCGCCAGCTTGCCGGGCAGTTTCCATTTTTTCAGCAGTTTGCCGCCGATCTCGGCATGATGAAACCCCAATACCCTGGTTTCGGCCTGATACAGCAGATCCTTTTTTTGTGCGGCATAGGAGAGCATGTCGTGCGCCTGGTCCGGCAGGCTGCTGTAAATGATCAACCTGCCGATATCATGGAGCAGCCCTGCCACAAAAAACCGTTCGCGGTTGGTTTCACCCCTGCGCGCGGCAATTTTTTTGGCAATCATGCCGCATCCGATACTGTGCTTCCAGAAAGAGGACATGTCCACCAGGGTGGACGGAATATCATGAAACAGGGTCAGGACCGAAGTGCTGAGACATAAGGAATACAGCTCACTGGTCCCGATGATCATAACCGCATGGGAGATGGTGTCGATTTTGGATCGGTATCCGTAAAAGGCGCTGTTCACGATTTTCAGAAGCCTGGCCGCAAGCGCCGGGTCTTTGCTGATCAGGTTGGAAAAATCCTTGGCATCGCTGTTGGGATCACTCATCAGATCGATGATCTGGCTGAATATGGTCGGAAGGGAGGGCAGCTTGATTTCGGTTCGCAGCAGCGTGTCCAGATCCACGGGATGGAAAGACGCCTCATCCACATGTTCGGATTCAAGGGGAACTTTCGGGGATGCGGCCCCCTCCTGCATGCCGTCGGCCTGTTTTGCCGCCTCCTGCTGGAAATACAGGTTGGCCAGTTCACGGATGGCTTCATGTTTCAGATCCGTATGCCGGAAAAACAGCCGGATGTCTTTTTTGATTCTATCAGCAATTTCAGGGTCTGTTCTGGTCATGGGTCAACGATGCCTCTTGTTTGGGTTTTTTCCATGCGATTAACGGACGTTTCCGCCAACTTGCTTCAAGACAGGTGATGCAAACCGGAATCAATTTTGTTTTTCAGATTGCATTTCAGACCGGACACAAAGTATCCGGTCCCGGTGAGGTCATTCATGAACGGGACAAATTTACCACAAGCATGGATCGGATGTAAACAACGAACATACCATTCATTAACACCTTCACCATCCGCTTTATGCCCAAAACACCGCCGATAAAATAAGCACGCTGCAAACCCCGCTGCATGAATAATTTTACGACTCCGTCGCTCAAACTCGCAGATCAGGGAAACAGCCCCCTGATCCACTCAGACAGTGAGCGACTCCGCTGTAAAATCATTCATTCCGCTGCCGCCTGAAAATTCCGGATCATTTTGTGTTGACAACCCCTTGATAAAATGATTCTGTTGTGAATCTTTATAGTTATAGGGTCGGATTTCTTCGGGCATTTCCAGCGTGATAT
>QZKS01000028.1 GCA_003599865.1 Desulfobacteraceae bacterium | reverse complement strand
GCAAATGGCGCCGGATTCAGGGAACCGCCGCCAAGTCCCATATATCCGGCACCGATATACAGGTTGTCATTTATCTTTCTGACTTCATCACGCATGGAATGGATCATTCCGGTGTTTAAGCGGCTGTAGTTGATCTGAAAAGAGCGTTTGCCATCCTTTCCGATTTTTGTCGGCACCATGGAGGTGTCGATTTTTCGGATCCGCAGGGTTTTCCCGTTTCCTTGTGTAAAAATATTATAGCCGATACCGGAATTCGGACCGGCACTTTGAAAGCCTTTTCCAACCCATTTGGTGTTCATTGACAATTTTCCAAAAGGAAATACATGATGCGTAAAAAATGCCGAAGAGCCGCCCAGAACACCGCCGCTCAGCAGCCTGGCCTCATATTCACCATTGAATTCGTCTAATTTGGGTGTTGAGGCTGCGTAGAAAAGCTGCATCTTTTCGCTGCGGGACAACCTTTCAACCTCATCATATGTGGCTTTCTCCGGCTTGACGCCCAGGATCTGCTCCATGGTTCTGCCATCCGGTTTTTTGCTCCCGGCCTGTAATATATTGATGATATTTAATATGATCATGATGATGACACCGGCGCCGGCAATATAAAGCAGATTGACGATCAGGTTCATTGGGGTTCTCCTTTTGTAAAATTGTGCGGGTTAGAAAGTTTACGCATTTTGTAATTCATTGTTTTTTTTGTTGGATTCGCATTTTGCCGTAGACATTTTTTTATCTTTCAAACAGATTCACTCGTGTAGGATTTCATCACGGGAATCCGGAGTATTTGATGAAAGTGGACCGCTGTTGTAATGATCGCCTGAATCGTTTCATCATCCAGTCCTTGAAGATTTTTTTTAATGGTCTCAAAGGAGTGGTCTTCCGATGCCTTGACTACCTTTTCTCCTTCCGGTTCAAGGGATACCAGGATGCTTCGTTTGTCAATCGGATCTTTTTTGCGGGAAACAAAATTTCGTTTCTCCAACCGGCCGACGGTGCGGCTGGCGGTACTGATATGGATATTCATTTCGTCGGCAATCTCCCTCATTCTTGCTGAAGATCGACGCCTGAGAAAATGAAGCAGGTAAAATGCTTCATAGTTGATTCCGAAAAGCTGAACTTTCCGGCGTTCAAATTGATATACCGCTGCCATGGTGTTGAATAGAATTTGATCCACCTCATCTCTGGGGATACTCAATGCCATTGGATGATATCCTTTTTTTGTCTATTTTCTATTTTTACAACGGCTATCATAGTATTTGCATGGATGCAAATAGATAATGTTAATTATCCACATATTACTTATTTTAAACAATAATTTTATTAGCATAATGCAAATAATCTATTCTATTCTTTTATTGCTTGCGGGTGGGTATTTTGATAATGTCAAAAAAACAGATACTGCCGATGCGATTATGAAGACATTGTAAACCATTAAAAGGAGTCGACATGATGAGCAGAAAAAAATATCGGATCAAAACAAACTGCCCCCAGTGCGGATGCAGTGCCGTGCAGAACTTGTCGCATGAAGAAATGATGGAAAGATATGGGGATGTGCCGAATGTTGAACTGGAATGTGGTGAATGTCTGATCAAATATGAAGAAGAAATGAAGAAGGCCTGTCCGGAGTGGGATCCCGAATGTAAATTGGATGAATAGTGATTGTTTTTTTTGAGAAGCGGGGTCAGGAATGATGTCCGGTGTGATACGGAATAAACATATCGTAATGGGTGTCTGCGGGGGTATTTCTGCATACAAAATTCCGGAATTATTAAGAATTCTGGTAAAGAAAGGCGCTTCGGTGAAAGTGTTGATGACCCGGAATGCCGAGGCCTTTATTGGAAAAACAACATTTGAAGCATTGTCCGGCAATCCCGTATGTGTCAGCCTTTTTGATGAGAAAAGCGAAGGATCCATCCGGCATATTTCCTGGGCACAGGAGGCGGATGCCGTCATTGTGGCACCGGCAACCGCCAATATGATCGGGAAGCTGGCAAACGGAATTGCAGACGATGCGCTGAGTACTTTCATGCTGGCGGTTACCTCGCCGAGGATGATCTGCCCGGCAATGAATACCAATATGTACGAGAACAGGGCGGTTCAGCGGAATATTGATATTCTGGAATCCGATGGGTATACCGTGATTGAGCCGGATGCCGGAGAACTCGCATGCGGTGTGACCGGGGCCGGCCGTTTGCCGTCTCCCGAGTTTATTGCCGACCGGCTTCAAAAATTGCTGTATGACAAAGACCTTCTGAATAAAAAGATTCTGATATCCGCCGGACCAACCATCGAGCCCATTGATCCGGTTCGATTCATCAGCAATCATTCATCCGGAAAAATGGGATATGCCATTGCCAAGGCGGCAGAGTACCGGGGGGCGGAAGTCACGCTGGTATCCGGTCCGACTTCACTCTGTCCGCCAATCGGGGTGCGTGTGGTTCATGTGAAAACGGCGGATGAGATGGCTGAATCCATGCTTGGAAATATGGAACAATCGGATATCATTATCAAGGTCGCGGCTGTTGCGGATTACAAGCCTGTTGTCCGGGCAGAGCACAAAATCAAGAAAACAGATGAACGACTCTCTTTGCACCTGGAAAAAAATATCGATATTTTAAAGGTTCTTGGTGAACGAAAAAAACAACAAATACTGGTTGGTTTTGCAGCGGAAACACAGGAACTTGATAACAATGCGCAGAAAAAACTTCGGGAAAAAAATCTCGATTTGATTGTCGGAAATCTTGTAGGAAGCACGGCTTCCGCTTTTGGAAGCGATTCAAACAAGGTTACTCTCTACTTTCCAAACGGAGAAAAGAAATCACTGCCGATCATGGGAAAAGATGAAGTGGCAAATATCCTGCTTGATCATATTGCCGGAAAGGTCATGACGGATGACGACAGATAATTCAAGTCCAAACGACTCTCTCGATAAAATGATCCATGAAATTCAAAATTATCTCTATTTTTTGGCCTCAATGGGTTGCCGGGGATTTGATTGTTCCGTAGAAACAATGGAGAGGATGCAGCGATGGGGGAGCGGGGTTTGTTTTGATCATGAGACAATCATCGGTTTGGAGGAGATGGCCGGGACTTGCCGCCGCTGTCGGTTATCCGGCAGCAGGAGGAAGGTGGTATTCGGCAGCGGTGATCCGAAAGCCAAGTTGATGTTTATCGGTGATTATCCCGATGCGGGAGATGAAGAACAGGGCCTTCCTTTTGCAGGGGAAACCGGTGACCTTTTCACCAGAATTATCCAGGCAATGGGTTTCACGAGAGAAAACATTTACATGTGTAATGCCGTAAAATGCACCCTCCCCAAAGGGCGGGAGCCATTGCAGGAAGAGATGGATGCTTGCCGTTATTTACTACAGCGGCAGATCCGGATTGTTCAACCGGAGATCATCTGCACACTCGGCCCGATATCGACAAAAGCGTTGCTGAATACGTCTGAGCCTTTGTCGGCTCTGAGAGGCAGTTTTCACCAATATGACAGGATTTTGGTAATGCCGACCTATCATCCGGCTCTTCTGCTCAAAGAAGCCGACCGGAAAAGGGATGTATGGGAGGATATGAAGCTTGTGATGAAAGCATACCAGGAAAAAGTGCAACGGATCCATTGAGGAGTTTCTGAATGAAAATATTATTGTTTATTTGCTGTTTAATTTCCATATTTTTGTCCCCTCAAACCGGTATTGCAGAAGAAGCAAAAAAGGAGAATCCGAATCTTTGGACAACCTCCCAAAAGTTCAGTTACGTTATGGGGAAGGACGTCATTACGGCATTAAAAAAATTGAATACGGAAATCGATCTGGATGCCTTTATCCTGGGTGCGGAAGATTGCTATCATGATAAAGCGCCAAAAATTTCAAAGGAAGAGATTGATGCGGTGAAAAAGGAGATTTCCAGAAGTGTCAAAGAAAAACAAAAAGACTTGGTGGCGGAGATCGCTGACAGGAATATCCGGGAAGGCGAAGCTTTTTTAAAGGAAAACAGCAAAAAGGAAGGAGTGATAGTTACCCAGAGCGGTCTGCAATATCAGATCATCAAAGAAGGGGAAGGAAAATTTCCAAAAGAGGATGATGAGGTTGTGGTTCACTATCGGGGTTTTTTAATCGATGGCAAGGAATTTGACAGTTCTTACAGACGCGGAGGACCAACCAAGGTGCGCGTAAATGAAGTGCTTCCCGGATGGGCGGAAGCATTGCAGAAAATGAATGCAGGAAGCAAATTCAGGATCTTCCTGCCGGCTCATCTGGCATATGGTCCTCGATACTCCGGAACGGGTGGAATCGTCGGCCCAAACAGTACGATTGTTTTTGAGGTTGAGCTCATTGAAATCGTTGACATGCCGGAATAGTAATAAAAAAATTTTCAGTTTGCCTGTTTTACCTGTCCGGCATGTTTTTTTAACTCCCTCAAAAAGATCAATCGGTTAATCTGAAAGAAAAAGCTATTCGTCAATCAGATAGCCGGATATGAACACATTTCCTCTTCCTTCCACCTTGTTGACCATAATCTGATCGCCGGATTTAAATGGAATACCCGAATAGAAGTGCCAGGAAGGGCTCTCATCAATCACATACTCTTTGATGTTGATACTCAGGCTGATCTTATTGGAGATATTAAAACTAAAGGTGCCGTAAGCGCGGTCCGCAACGATATCGGTGAGGATAAATATTTTTCCTTTTGGAACGGTATTGATCAGTACATTCTCATTCTTCTGAGAGCCTACATCTTCTGCAAATCCACTCACAATTTTTCTGTTGCTGCATTCAGGCGGGCTGTTTGCACTGCATACCGGGATGGTGATTGAGAATATCAAAAAACCAAAGACAACGGCAAGGCAAGCTGTTTTCACGACGGCATTTTTATTTTTCATTTAAAGTCTCCTGATCCGCATCAATCCGTTACAAGATCGATGGCCATGGCACTTGTGGATATTTTTGTATAAACCCTTGTTATCGGTTATGTATCAGGCGTAAAACGGCTCTGATAGATTTCTTCCTGTTCATCCAGTATCTTGTTCAATATTTTGATATCCGTCATCGGGTTCATGATGGCACAGCGAAGAACCACTACTTCTCCGTCCGGTGTGTTGTTGAGGTATAATGTCGTCCTGGAGACAAAGCTGAGACCGGCCTCTCTCTGAATCCTCTGGACGGTTCTGTTGATGGCATTGAGTTTTTTATTGATGTTTTTTTTCTGTTCCGCATTCCCTGTCGCAAGCGCTTTTTGCATGTTAGCCGGGCAGACACGATATGTCAAAATATTTAATGTCGGAGGCGTTACCAGTTCAAAGTGATCCCTTTTTTGAATCTCCTCGGCAAATGCTTTGGCAGTTTCGACGCCATGTTCCAGCAGCAGGGCATATCCATTGGTCCCCATTATTTTCAGTGCACTATCAAGAATAAGCGAGGCTGCTTCCCGCGATCCGGCAAGGGATTTGATTCCCAAATCCACCGATCCCGGCCGGTTGACGTAATTTGCATGATAGGCAATGGCATCCATTTTTTGGGGATCTTTAAAATACACCATGCCGCAGCCCATTGTCATATAAAACTGTTTATGTCCGTCTATGGTGACAGAATCGGCCAGCTCAATCCCGTCCAGATAATGCCGGTATTTGTCCGACATCAATACCGGTCCTCCCCAGGCGGCATCAACGTGAAAATGGATGTGGTTTTCCCGGCAGATTTCACCTATTTTGCGCAAGGGATCGACGCTTCCTGTTTCCGTGGCCCCGGCAATACCGATGATGGCCAGGATTTTAATCGTTCCCTTTTTTCGGATGTCCCGGATGGTCTGTTGAAGGACGTTGAGATCGATTTTTTGATGTTCGTCAACATTGATGGGAATGATATTCTGATTTCCGATTCCAAGGATGCCGCCTGCCTTGCGCAACGAGTAATGGCCTCTCCTTGAGACGAGAATGACACTGTTTTGAATACCATATTCAGAATAGGCTGCGGGCAATCCTTCCTTCTCAACTCCTGAAAAATGATTTCGGGGAGAAAGCGCGGTGTTTCTTGCCACCCATAATGCCGTCAAATTGGCTGCTGTCCCGCCCTCGACAAAGGCGCCCAGGGTGGTGCCGGTATTCTGGACATGCTTCTCGTAGAATTCATCCGATTCATTGTATATAAGCCTGTGAATTTTTGCCAGCACCTGTTTTTCAATAATCGAAACCACCTTGGACGTTTCCAGTTTGACGACATTCTGGTTCAGAGCCGCGACAATGGTTTTCAGATGAACCATAAAAAAAGGAATGGCGGAAGTCATGTGGCCGATGAAGTATGGGGATGCGACATTGACCGCGTTTGGTGCAATGTTTTTAATCAGATCCGTAATAACCTCTGCGAGTTTTTTCTCCGGATTTTTACTGATCTTTGTATCCTTATAATGGTCAGACAGCTCCTTCAGGCTGATTTCTTCTGTAATTCCAACATTTTTTTTGAGAAAATCCTGAAGCCCGAACAGGATCTGATCCATATATTTGAGAAGGGTGGCCTGGGTGGCATCGTTTTCCGGTCGAATGAATATCCTTTGCAGGGTTTGCCAGTCTGCAATCAGGTTTGTGCTTTTTTCGGAGGATGTTTTTTTTTCCATTTGGTTATTTTTTGATTCAGCTTATTGGAGACCTAAAGACAAAGAACGATGGATGGCAGACCATTTATGTCTGTTATGGTATTGATTCAGGGTCATTATGATATCTGTTCGAACATTTTGACGTTTTTGTAAAATGATCATCAACTCATGATCATGTCCGACCTAAAATTACATCTATCATGAGTTCCGATGAAAGCCAAGAGTTTCTTTTCGTCTGTTTTCAGAGGGTTCACCACAAGGATCCACTGTCCGCTGTATGGGAAGCATATCGGCGGAGTTGTATCTTTTCTTGACATCAATCCGGGATTGTCTTAAGAATTCAAATCTTTTGACTGTTTGTGAAACCAAAAACCGACTCCAGGCAGGGAAACCTGTTTGTATTGATTGTAATAACAGATAATAATGGCAATAAATCGTTTTCCATTCCGGACCACCGTCATAGCGGTCATGATATTGATTGCCGGAGGAGCAGGATATTACCTGCTGTATGATGGTTTTCTCACGGAAGGTCCTTCAGATTTCAAAGAAATACCGAACGATTTTTCACATCGGTCAGACCTTGCTCAAAAAAAGAAAAAGACTGTCTATCTCTATTTTACCGATGAAAAAAATTCTCATCTCATGTCAGAGGAGCGGATATTGCTGGTAACGGATGACCCCTTGGAGATGGGAAGGATGATTATCAAGGAATTGATTCAGGGTCCCAATGGAAATCTGGTGCGAACCATTCCGGTTGGCACAGCCCTGAATGCTATATATATATCAAAAGAGGGTACGGCTTTTGTCGATTTTTCCGATATGATCAGGGAGAACCATCCAGGAGGAAGTCAGACGGAATTGTTGACAGTATATTCAATTGTAAATTCAATTACTTTGAATATCAATGAGGTTGAACGCGTGAAAATATTGATCGAGGGTCGTGAGTCACAGACATTAGCAGGGCATATTGATCTAACCAGCCCATTATCGGCGGATATGATACTTGTAAGATGAAAAAAACGAAAATAAATAATATACGAAATATCGGAATTATCGCACATATTGATGCGGGAAAAACAACGGTGACCGAGCGGATCCTTTATTATACAGGGCGGTCATACAAGATTGGCGAGGTCCATGATGGTGAAGCGGTGATGGACTGGATGCCCGATGAACAGGAAAGGGGCATCACCATTACTTCAGCAGTGACCACCTGTCAATGGAAGCAGCGGGAAATCCAATTGATTGATACGCCGGGCCATGTTGATTTTACCATTGAGGTGGAACGCTCCCTGCGGGTTCTGGATGGTGCGATCGGTGTATTCTGTGCGGTCGGCGGTGTGGAGCCACAGTCGGAAACAGTGTGGCGTCAGGCGGATAAATACAAGGTTCCGAAAATCGCTTTTATCAATAAAATGGATCGGGTCGGAGCGGACTTTCCGGGCACGGTCGAGATGATGAAAAAGAGGCTGAATGCAAATCCATTGATTCTTCAATTGCCTGTCGGCAAGGAAGATACATTCAGCGGTGTGATTGATCTCATCGGTATGAAAAAGATTGTTTGGGATGATGAAACCCTGGGTGCGAATTATGCAACCGAAGAGATTCCGGACGATCTTCGGGATGAGGCAAAACACTATCGGGATCAATTAGTTGAAGCTCTTTCTGATTATGATGACAGTATCATGGAAGCATATCTTTCTGAATCTCCCATCACGGAAGAGATGATTGTTCAAGGGATTCGGAAGGCGACAGTGGAATTGAAGCTGGTTCCGATTTTTTGTGGTAGCGCATTGAAAAATAAGGGAATCCAACCTCTTTTGGATGCGATTGTCCATTATTTGCCCAGTCCTGAGGATGTTCCGCCCATCAAGGGGATTGTTCCGGATACGGATGAAGTCGTGGAATGCCCACCCAGGGACAAGGCACCGCTGGCAGCCTTAATTTTTAAGGTATCCATGATTGAAGGCAGAAAGCTGTCCTATGTCAGGGTTTACAGCGGTATATTAAAAGCCGGTTCAGAGGTGTATAACCCGGCACGCAAACAGAAAGAAAAATTGTCACGGATTCTTCTGATGCATGCCAACAAGCGGGAACGGATCGATGAAGCCGCAGCCGGCAGTATCGTCGGTGTAGTCGGATTGAAAGATTCTTCCACCGGTGAAACACTTTGCAATGTGGATCATCCGATTTTACTGGAAAAAATGGAGTTTTATGAACCTGTGATTTCCGTTGCCGTGGAACCGAAAACCCATGGGGATCAGGAAAAACTGGAGCAGGTTCTGGAAAAGTATATGTCGGAAGATCCCACTCTCCGTGTCAAACAGGATGAGGATACCGGGCAGACAATCCTGTCCGGTATGGGCGAGCTTCATCTCGAGATCATCATCAGCAGAATGAGACGGGAGTTCAATACCAATGTGAATGTGGGCAGGCCTCAGGTTGTTTATCGGGAGACCATTGGGAAACAGGCGGAGGCGACAGCAATATTTGATCGGGAGGTGGCAGGGCAACGCCATTACGGTGAGGTCAAAATTCAGTTGATTCCCCGTGGGAGAGGAAAGGGAAATGAATTCCAGTCCAAAGTGTCTGCGGAAATTATTCCGGATGTCTTCCTCCCTGCCATTGAAAAGGGTGTGATGGAATCCTTTGAGAGCGGTTCATTAATGGGATATCCGGTAATGGATGTGAAAGCGATATTAACCGGCGGGTCTTTCAAGGAATCCGTTGGTACGGATCTGGCCTATACCGTCAGTACATCAATGGCGTGCAAAGAGGCACTCTCAAAAGGAGAGCCTTTTCTTCTTGAGCCGATCATGAGTGTTGAGATTTTTGTCCCGGATTCTTTCATGGGGGATGTGATCGGTGATTTGAATTCCCGGGGCGGCAAAATCGAATCCATCAACCCTAAGGCAAACATTCAGGAGATTAAGGCGATTGTCCCCCTTTCCAGCATGTTTGGATATTCAACCAATCTCAGGTCATCCACCCAGGGCAGAGGGACCTTTACCATGCAGTTTTCTCATTTTGATCAACGCGGATAGGAGGGTAATCTTAGTTTATTTGTCCGGATGGGTTTCTTTTTCTTCAATAGCGCTTCCCAGCATGGTCTGGGCGGTTTTTTTCTTGTCCGGATCGGAAAGATTGTCCAGTGCTTTATTTAAATGGAAGATGGCATTTTTATAATTCCTTTCCTGTTTATAATAAAGCCCCAGATGAAAATGGGCATCCCCCATCTTCCCCATTTCACCATAAATTTCACCCAGGTAATAATTGGGTTTTGAATATTGGGGTCTTTGGGCCAGGATCTGCTGATATCCCTGAATGGCCTCCTCTGGCCGTCCGAGTTCTTTCAATGTTCTGGCAAGATAAAGCTCCCCTTCAGGATCAAAATGAGGAATGCTTCTTGCGCTCTCCAGGAACTTGAGCGCCTGGCTGTATTGTCCGTCCAAAAAACAGGTCTGCCCCAGATCCCGGATAAACACCTGATCAAAAGGCCTTTGATCCAGAGCATTTTTCAGATGAACAATTGCGTTTTTGCGATCACCGGATTTGGAAAGAATCAGCCCATAGGCATATTGTGCAAAAGGATCTTTTGTATTCTGTTTGATGCTGTTTCTCAGTTTGGCAAGAGCCATGCTTTTTTCCGTATACAGGGCCAGTATCCGACTATGCATTATCCTGAAATCATGATCAGGTAATTTTCCTGTTGGCTGGCCGGGTTGTTTTCTGGATTGAAGCCATGCCCCGATGTAGGCGATCCGGTCTTCGGTTGCCGGATGGGTGACAAGATAGGTCGGAATCTGATCTGATCCATACCATGTTTTATTTCGTATTTTTTCCAGTATCGCCAGAAGGCCTGCCACATCATAACCTGCTTTTTCAATATATTTCAGCCCCACCTGGTCTGCCTGCATTTCATTTTCCCGGCTGTATGCGAGAAAGTCTGATTGACCGGCAGCGACCGACCCGAGGGTAACGGCGGAAGCTGCTTCGGAAGCTCCGCCAATGCCCAGCAGAATACCGGCAGCGATTCCGGCCAAAGTTGCCATGCCGGTTATTTTTGATCTTTCAATCATATGGGAGATGTGACGGCAGTTCACATGGGAAATTTCATGAGCCAGTATCCCGGCCAGCTCATCCTCGCTTTCCATGGCTTCCAGAAGTCCGCTGTTGATAAAAATGTGACCGGCAGGCCCGGCAAAGGCATTGTAAGCATCTTCCTGGATCACATAGAAATGATAGCGGAAGGGCTGATGAGGCATCTGGGCAAGGATTTTCCAGCCGACTCGATTCACATAATCGACTATTGTAGGGTCTTGAATTATTTTGTAATTTTCAAATGTGTAGTACAGAAATTCACGTGTCAGGTCTTCTTCCTCGGCAGTGGTAATGCCAAAAGCGTTATCCGGGAGTCCGAAACCGGGAATCATCAGGATGCAAACCCAGATCGCAACCATTTTTTGTGCTGTTTTCATCAAAACTCCATTGTCCGGTGTGGCCACAGATCAGAATTCATAAATCCGGGGCATTCTTCTCTATGCACTTTCCAAACCTTATTATTTGTGTTAGAGCTTGCCATTATGACACAAATTATTTGCATAGCCAACCAGAAAGGCGGGGTCGGCAAAACAACAACAGCGATCAATATTGCAGCAGCGATGGCGGATGCCGGTAAATTGACCTTACTGGTGGATTGCGATCCGCAGGCAAATGCAACCACAGGTATTGGAATTGACAAGTCTAATCTTGAAGGCACCCTTTACCATGCCCTGATCGGAGAGGCTGCCGCTCATGAAGTTATTGTCGATACCTACCTGGAAAAATTAAAAATAATGCCTTCCCGGGTGGAACTGATCGGCTTTGAAATCGAAATGATGAATCAACCCAACCGGGAGAAAATTTTAAAAAATCTGCTTCACTCTCTCTCCGACGCTTATGATTATATTATCATCGATTGCCCACCTTCCCTCAGTCTGCTGACACTCAACGCCATGACCGCAGCGGATTATATTCTGATTCCTCTGCAAAGTGAATTTTATGCGCTGGAGGGGCTGGGCCAACTGCTTCAAACGGTCAAAAAAATAAAGGAAAATTTAAATCCAAGCCTTCGCATATCCGGTATTGTACTGACCATGTTCGACAAACGGACCAACCTTTCATTTCAAGTTGCGGAGAATGCGGAAAAATATTTCAAGGAACTGGTTTTTAAAACCAGAATTCCCAGAAACGTCAGGCTTGGAGAAGCTCCCAGCTTTGGTAAGCCGATTATACACTATGACAGTGCTTCAGCAGGAGCGGTGAATTATCTGAAGCTGGCAAGAGAGATCATGAAAGCCTGCTGAGAAGTCAGGTATTTGTATTTTTAAGTGGATACAAAAAATGAAACATGAAAACAGCAAAACCGATGACGGTTCCATTTCATCGGCCCGGAAAAAAAGAGTTCTGGGGCGAGGCCTTGATGCACTGTTTCCGGATATCGGATCCATGGATACCAAGGCCAGAGATTTTTTCCAGTGTGATATCGATGTGATACGCCCAAATCCATATCAGCCCAGAAGAAAATTTGCCGAAGAGGAACTTGCCGCCCTGAGCAATTCCATTAAAGAGCAGGGGATTCTGCAGCCTCTCCTGGTACGAAGAAACAGTAACGGATATGAACTGATCGCCGGGGAAAGGCGTCTGAGAGCCTCCAAAATGGCAGGATTAAGCCAGGTGCCTGTGGTGGTCAGAGAGATTACCGATACAGAGCTGCTGGAGGCGTCCATTGTTGAAAATATTCAACGGGAAGATCTGAATCCAATGGAGGAGGCGGAAGCCTATCAACGTCTGATGGACGAATTCAAGATGACCCAGCAGCAGGTTGCGGAACGTGTCAGCAAAAGCCGGTCAGCCGTGGCGAATTTTCTCCGTTTATGTCAATTGCCCCGGCAGATAAAAGACAGCCTCATGGAAAACGTTTTGAGTATGGGTCATGCCAGGGCTTTATTGGGTATGGAGAATGCCGTATTACAGACAAAGATCTGGCAGACGGTTATTGCCAAAGGGTTGTCCGTACGGCAGACGGAAGCACTGGTGAAAAAACTGAAATCCAGACCCAGGGAAAAGTCTCCCAAGCCGAATGAATCCTATTTTCAAACAGTAGCTGAAGATCTTTCCCGTCGCTTTGGTACAAAAGTCAATATCAAAAAAAACGGAGAAAAGGGAAAGGTTGAAATCGAGTTTTACAGCAATGACGATCTTGACCGTTTATTCGGACTTCTTCAGGCATGATCAAAATATAATACCGCCAGGCAGCTACGGTTATGGCTCTTCACATTATTATCGACGGTTACAACCTGATACGGCAATCCCCTTCATTAAGTGTATTGGATCAGGCTGACCTGCAGCTGGGAAGAGAGGCGTTGGTCGATATGCTGGCTGCATATAAAAAGATCAAGGGACATAAGATTACCGTTGTTTTTGATGCAATGCATGCTGATGCGATTTCCCGGCACACAGAAAATCAGAAAGGCATAAAAGTGATTTTTTCCCGGCAGGGAGAAACGGCAGATGCCGTTCTTAAAGGACTGGCGGAAAAAGAGCGGGAAAGAGCACTGATTGTCAGTTCGGATCATGAGATTCTGAATGCTGCCGAATCATCCGGGGCTGCAACCATTGCTTCTGTTGAATTTGAGGACCGGATAACCATGGCATCCTACATGAATAGTAAGGGATTGGGTTCCATTGAGGATGAAGACACCGGCTGGCAGCCCACAACCCGTAAAAAAGGTCCAAAACGACGGCGATCGAAAAAAGAACGCAAACAGTATGTTAAAATTCAAAAAATCTAAGGGCAAGTATGAAGCAAATCTGTATCATTGACGGCCAGGGGGGCGGGATCGGCAGTGCAACGATCAAAAAATTAAGGGATTTTTTTGAGGATTCGATAGATATTACCGCCCTTGGTACCAATGCCATTGCAACAGCCCAGATGCTCAAAGCAAAAGCAAACCGGGGGGCCTCCGGAGAAAATGCCATTGTTCAGACCGTTCAAAAAGTGGATATCATCATCGGTCCGATCGGCATCATCATGGCCAATGCCATGATGGGAGAGGTTACACCGGCCATTGCAGCGGCGGTTGCCTCCAGTCCTGCCAGGAAAATTCTGATTCCGCTTTCACAGGAAAACATAGAGATCGCAGGACTCATTCCGCAGCCTCTGCCGCATTTGATTGAAGAGCTCGTGCAGGAACGTTTAAAGGACATATAAGGCAGAGGACAGCCTCTGCCATGAAAAAAGGAGCAAATATGTGTGAAGCAAATGCGTATCTTATTGAGAAGGAAGGAAATAAACTGGTTATGGAAGCGGTTGACACTGTCGAGCCTGAAGGCGACGGCGTAAAACTGATCAGCATTTTCGGTGAACAGAAATTTGTCAAGGGAACCATTCATTCTCTGGCACTGATCGATCATAATATCTTTATAAAACCAAAAGAATAACCATTGACGAAAATCCATATCGCCAAAACATCCGGTTTCTGTATGGGGGTCCGCCGTGCGGTTGAAATGAGCCTGGATGCGTCCAACAGCAATCAGGGGCCGATCTGTTCTTATGGTCCGCTGATTCACAATCCTCAGGTTCTTGCATTGTTAGAGGAAAAAGGGATTCGTGTGATCCGGGAAATTCCGGAGAATGGTTCTGGGACCATCCTGATCAGAGCTCATGGTGTTCCTCCGGAAATCAAAAAGAAACTGATTGCTGCCGGCTTTACCGTTAAAGATGCCACCTGTCCACGGGTTATCAAAGTCCAGACCATCATTCGAAAACATGCGGGCAAAGGCTATTCCGTGATTATCGTGGGGGATAATGATCATCCGGAGGTGATCGGCCTTCTGGGATATGCAGGCGAAAAAGGGTATGTCGTCAACAGCATAGCGGAACTGGAAGCACTTCCGAAATTTGGTCAGGCCATTGTTGTGGCTCAGACCACACAGAACACAAAGCTTTTTGAAGAAGTGACGAAATGGGCTGAGCAAAATTGTCCCCATTATGAACTGTATAACACCATTTGCGACTCGACGGAAAAACGGCAGGCAGAAGTCAAGACGCTTGCTGAAAAAGTAGATACCCTGATTGTTGTCGGAGGCCGGAACAGCGGGAACACACAACGATTGGTGGAGGTGGCAAGAGAGGCCGGAAAACCGGCGATTCATATCGAAGATGAATCGGAACTCGATAGGCAGGATTTTCGAGGGGTTCGTACGTTCGGGATTACGGCAGGGGCTTCCACCCCCAATTGGATCATCAATAGAGTCCTGAAAAAGATCGAGTCTCTCCAGAACAAAAATCAAAAAAAGTGGAGAAAGATGATCGAGCCGGTTCAGCAGGCTCTTTTCTATACAAATCTGTATGTTGCAATCGGGGCATCGTGTTTGACATATACTTCAACCTCCCTTCAGGGGGTTGAAAATAATGCCTCCTATATTTTTATTTCCTTTCTGTATGTCCTGTCCATGCATACGTTGAATAACCTGATCGGAAGAAAATCAGACCAGTTCAATGATCCGGCTCGTGCTTATTTTTATGAAAAGCATAAATTCCATCTTGCCCTGCTGGCATGTCTTGCAGGGGGTACCGGTCTGATTACCGCATGTGTCATGGGAATGATGCCGTTTTTACTCCTGACGACAATGAGCATTATGGGCCTCCTGTATAACATCAAATTGATTCCGGATCGATTTCGCTTGTTTCCGTATCATCGAATCAGTGAGGTCCCAGGTTCAAAAACAATCCTGATTGTTCTGGCATGGGGCATTGTAACATCGGTTTTCCCGGCATTATCGGAAAACGGAAGAATTACAGTTCTGTCGGGTTTCGTGTTTTTCTGGACGATTGGGATTGTATTTGTCCGGACAGCCTTTTTTGATATTCTGGCCATGCAGGGAGATCGAATTGCCGGTACCAAAACATTGCCTATTATTATCGGTGAAAAAAAGACACGGGTGTTATTGAGACGAACCCTGATGGGTTCTGTTTTTTTTCTTTTTGCAGCCGGTCTTTGGGGTTCTGTTTTTTCTTTGGCCATATCCCTTTGTCTGATACCGGCCCTGATGTGGTTTTTGCTGTATTCGAATAAGAATATGGAGTTGTTTGTCGGTGTTCGTTCTGTTTTCTGGATGGAGGCGAATTTTGTACTGGCGGGATTGATCACCTATCTTTGGCATTCATAGCCGGCTGGATCAAAATCCCCTTGTCGTATCTTATTGCGATTCCCATTCCGATTTTGGAGGATGGGGGGCAACCATTGTTAAATCGCAGGAACCGCAGAATCATCCTGATTAAATTTGACAAGTATTCAATACTTTAGTATATTGTCTGTCAAATGATGTTTTATCACCGGATCGTATTTGTCCCGTTTGTTCCATTTCATCAGCCACTCAATTATTACTAATTATCAAAACCCGAAAGCGGATTCCAATCGAAAAGCCGCGAGTGGTACTTATTACATGAAGGAAAAGATCCATGGCACCAGAAAAGAATGAGATAACGATTTCTTGTACTTTTTGCGGCTCGACGTACCGGATACCGGATCATATTCTCGGGAAAATGGTAACCTGCAAAAAATGCCGGCAAAAATTCAAGGCTGAACCAGTTTCTGCAGCGAAAAGCTATCCTCTCCTTGGCCGGATCGCCCTTGAAAATCGGCTTGTTCAGGAAACGGATTTGATCAAAGCCATTTCCATGCAGAAAGCCGTAAGGGAAAAGACAGGAAAAGAACTTCCGCTGGAAGAGATTCTCTTGAAAC
Organism: Desulfobacteraceae bacterium; assembly: GCA_003599865.1. Taxonomy (GTDB): domain Bacteria; phylum Desulfobacterota; class Desulfobacteria; order Desulfobacterales; family SURF-7; genus QZKS01. Next base: position 49,546 of record QZKS01000028.1, on the reverse strand, counting down.
AGGGAGTCATTTCAGAAAGCAAGAAATCAATTTTAATGATTACCGTCATGCGGCAGCTGGATAAAGAGTTCTGCCGGATTGCGGTAAACCAGTACAATGTTTCTCAGGAACAGGCGGATCGTGCCCTGGATGAGCAGGCAAAACGATTCAAAAACAGTCGTGAATCTATTCCGGCGGGAACCATCCTTTTGGAGTCGGGTGCCCTTACCCGGCAGGAGTGTAATGCGATTCTGATGAAGCAGGGTCGGAATCAGGATGCCATCTCCTCCGGTCTCTCTGAAACCGCAGGAACTGATCATGCAGGCCGGGAATCAGTTCGGAAAAATGCGTCGGACAATACAATGGATAAACCGCCTGGACCGGATCTGAAAATAAAGTTGCATGCTTCTGCCGAAACAGCTTCCTTGAACAAAATACCCCCTGCCTTGGATCAGGATATGTCCGAAAAGATGGAGGTTCTGAAAGACAAAAAGTTTTTTCATATTCGCAACCTGGATAAAAAATTCGGTAACATGGTCATTGATGACAACCTGGCAACCAGAGAGGAAGTTGACAAGGCACTGGAGGAGCAGCTGGAAAAATTTCAGTCATCCGGAATGCGGATACTGATCGGCAATATTCTGGTGCGTGAAAACATTCTGACCCCTGAGCAGCGGGATGCGGTGCTTGTCAAGCAGGAACGTCTTGTCCTGGCTGCGGAAAAATTCGGACAGATCGGGATCAAAAAAGGATTTCTCATTCAGGAAGATGTCGACAAGGCGCTGCAGGAGCAGGAAGACCAAAAAGAGCAGGGGGGTAGTATTGAACGAATCGGTGAGATTCTGGTCCGGATGTCGGCACTGACATCCGATCAGCGGGATGAAATCATAAAAGCCCAAACCGATGCATTAATACAGATGGAAGATGATGATGAACCGGATGCCACAATTACGGAGGCTGGATTCCGGGATATTGTATTCGAGATTATTATCTCGAGGGATCGCTTGCGGTCATATCTGCGCAGAAAATCGGAAATCCCGGAATCGCTTGATGTATATGACCTCAAGGATTTTTTAATGGATCATAAAATTGTCTATGGACTGGTCGATGATACCATGCTGGAGGGATTTTTGCGGTATGAAGGGTATCTTGACCGGAAATTCAAAATTGCACAGGGAAAATTCCCGAAGACGGGAAGACCGGGGAAAATTAAATATTATTTTGATACCGAACACCTGAAGGTGGGAGCCCTGGGTGAAGGCGGCCAGATTGATTACAAGGACCGTGGAGAAATTCCCTTTGTTCAGAAGGGAACCCTTCTGGCGGAAAAAATTCATATGATAGAAGGGGAACAGGGGATCGATGTCTTCGGGCATCCGATCCATCCGGAAGAGATCCGCGATATCAGCTTGAAAGCCGGTCCGGGCGTAGAGTTGTTTGAGGATGGACAAAAAGCCTTTGCCAAGGTTGACGGACAGCCGGGTGCAGAATTTGGCGGAAAAGTTTCCGTGTTGTCGGAACTTAAGATCAAGGGGGATGTCGGGTATGAAACCGGCCATATTGATTTTAATGGAAATGTGAATGTAAGCGGTGTTGTTCAGAGCGGCTTTCGTGTCAAGGCCAGCAGCTTGACTGCAAGCGAGATCGGGGAAGCTGAAATTGAGCTTTCCGGTGATTTAAAGGTGACCGGCGGCGTCAATGACGCGAAAATCCATATACACGGAAACATGAAAGCAAAATATTTAAAAAATGCAACCATTTCCGCGTATGGTGATGTGGATATCGATAAGGAGATCATAGATTCGAAAATCGATACCAGCGGGATGTGTGTTGTCAAAAGCGGAAAGATTATTTCTTCTGAAATAGCAGCCAAGAAGGGGATTCTGGCCAAACAGATTGGAACGGATATGTCCTCGCCTTGTACCTTGTGGATCGGTGTGGATTCCCACATGGATAAAGAGATCGAAAAGCTTCATGTGAAAATATCAGAACTGCAGCAAAGCAGGGAAGAACTGCTTGCTCAGGAGCAGGGGCTGGAAGGAAAGGATTCCCAACTCCAATTGGATATTGCCAATTATGCTCAAATCCAGGATCGTTCCATGGTTGAGAAGCGGGATCTGGAAAAAAAACTGAAAGAATCACCGGGAAATATGGAGAAAGGTGCGGTGGAAAAAATAAAGGCCTATATTCAGGCGCTGGATCAGAAGGCAAAAGATGCGGATGCAACCATTAATCAGCTGTTCGCACAGCAGGATCAGCTGGAAGAGAAAAAAAATTCTCTAAAAACCAGTGTGATGGAAATTGAGAAAAGCATCAATGATCTAAAGGATGAAAAACAGGAAAAGCTGCAATGGTCCATCAATCAGAAACAGGATGCGCGTGTTTCCGTGAGCGGCGGCATTTATGAAGGCACTAAAATTTTCGGCCAAAATGCTTCGATCATCCTGAACAAGGACTATAAACGTGCGGAGATTAAAGAGGTGAGAACCGATCCATCCCGCAGCAAAGACAGCTGGATCATGAGAGTGGAATGATATCCACATATGTGTAAAACAATATTTGCTTTAGAAAATATGATTGATTAAAATCAGCACAGGGCCATTCCACTTGCCGGTAAAATTCAGCCTGAACCAGTAACTGATTATGAAAAAAATAAAACGAATCCGATTGTTATCTGTTTCTGATGTCGTAAGGCCCCTTCAGGAGATCAAAGGTGATGAAAAGAGTTTACAGGAGATCGATCTGATCCTGTCCTGCGGTGATCTTCCCCCGGAATACCTGACATCCTTAGCGGTTTCTTTTGGGGCGCCTTTGTTTTATGTATGCGGAAACCATGACATTCGTTTTATGGAAAAAAAACCGCAAGGCTGTATGGATATACATGGCAGGCTGGTAAAAACAAAAGGAATACGAATTCTCGGGTTGGAAGGGTCGATCTGGTACAATGGCGGACCTTATCAATATAAAGAGATGCAAATGCGCTCCATTATTAGGCGGCTGCGGTTTACCTTGTGGATGAAAAAAGGAGTGGATATTGTGATTTCCCATGCCCCTCCGAAAGGTATCCATGACCAACCGGATCCATGCCATCTTGGTTTTGCGAGCTTCCGGCGGCTTATTGATAAATACCAGCCAAGGTATTTCATTCATGGACATATTCACCGGGATTTTCAAGATTTTTCCGACAGAATAACAACCGTGAAACGAACAAGAGTGGTGAACACCTATGGGTTTTGCTTCCTGGATATCGAAGGCGTGCAAGAAAAGTAAAACATTCTTTTTCCCCCGCCGGACATGCGATCCGGCTTCCGGAGTAAAGTGTTTTGATGACTACCAGAAGGAGGAGTCGGCTTTTGATTATCGGGATCGGGGAATTCGGACCGTGCAGCTAAAAGCAGTGGTTGGGAGTGTCGGGCGATACCAGGATTTTGACAGCAGGTTCCAGCCCCGGCAGCATCTCCCTACCGAACGGCTGGAGTGGATCAAGGAGGCCATGCAGCAGGGGAAAGTATTTGAGCCGGTCAAGCTGTACCAGATTAAAGATGAATATTATGTTCTAGACGGGAATCACCGGATTTCGGCGGCAAAAGCACTGGGGAATGAGGAGATCCTGGCGCAGGTCATTGAATTCATACCCGGCAGGAATACGTTTCAGAATATTCTGTATTTTGAACGGTCGGAATTCGCAGACAAAACCCGGCTGACGTCTGAGATCGGACTGACGGAAGCAGGTCATTATGTTCGCCTGCTGGACCAGATTGCTTTCCATGAAAAATATCTGAAAGAAGAGCAGCATCAAGAGTTCACATTTAGCGATGCTGCCCAGGATTGGTATAAGACAATATACCGGCCGCTATATACAATCATTAAACGCAGCCGGCTGATCGAAAAATTTCCGAAACGGACGATTGCGGATTTGTATGCCTATATCAGTTATCATCAATGGACAAAACTGCAGAAACGAGCCTACGGGATCGGCATTGACAAGCTGATTCCCAAGGACATGGAGGCGTTTCGAAAAAAAATGGCGGATATAAAGGATAATGACTATCCGGAAATGAAGCGGGGAATAACGGCCTTTATTCTTATGAGCGTGGACGGCAACCGGGAGTTCAGGATCATGGAGAAGCTTTTTCACCTGGAAGAAGTAAAGGAGGTCCATTCGGTGCACGGGGATGCGGATATCCTGGTGAAAGTCGAATTAACGAGGGATTTGCTTTGCTCAGATGCGGAAGTCATTTCCCAGTTTGTGCACGTGAATTTTCGGAAGCTTCAGGGCGTGAAAAGCACCAAGACATTGATTCCCGGGTTTTCCAAAATAAAATAGCGCAAGGGGTGTTTTTTTTCATCCTGCCTTTATTGCAGCGCAAGCCAAAAAGTTCAGAGGCAAGGACTTTCTGTATCATCAGTAGATTAGATTCCATAACACTCTAAGATTTCACTAAAATTTACAACATGTTTTGCAAGGCTTTCCTGTTTTGTTTAACCTTGACAGCCGTCTTAAATGTAATTACAATAGTTACAATTTTAACATATTCATTTTCAGGAGATTTCTGATGCATGATCCGCTACGAACAAGAGATGCAAAAATAGTCCCTATCGGTAATTCCAAAGGAGTTCGCATCCCCAAAACGCTCCTTCAAAAATATGGCCTGAAAAATTCTCTTTTAATCGAAGAAACAGACAACGGACTGCTCCTTCGGAATAAAGAAGAAAGCAAGCTTTCCTGGGAAGACACCTTTAAAGCCATGGCTGATGAAAAAGAACAATGGGATGACTTTGACACGACGCTTCTTGACGGAATAGAGGATGAAAACTTTGAATATTAAAAGGTACGAAATATATTTCGCTGACCTCAATCCCACGATAGGGGGAGAAATACAAAAAATCCGTCCGGTCGTTATAATCAGTCAGGATGAAATGAACACATATCTGGATACGGTTGTGATTTGTCCGTTAACATCAAAATTGCACCCGAAATGGAGGACACGCCTTCAAATCAAATGTGCGAAAAAGAATGCCGAAGTTGCCATTGATCAAATTCGTACGATTAGCAAACAAAGATTAAAAAAGAAAATCGATAAATTATCTGCCAACAAGGCGGCCCAGTTGCGTAAACTTATAACGGATATGTACGGTGAGTAACTCCTTCCCATCCATGTTTCGCTAAATTTTTTCCTTTCATGAAGAATTTTTTTACAACGGCAAGTTCACCGGGGAGAGAAGCGAATCCGGTGAAACGACGTGCTATGTATTGCAATTCTCTACCCTCACAGAGACTACCAGGGGTTGATTCCTATCGGCACTCGGTAGTGGCCAGAAAACGATCTCAGTGAAAGGTGAGAAACAATCAAAAAGAAGGTTATAGCGTGACGAAAAAGCCTTCCAGTATTCAAGCTCCATGAATAGCGACACATATTCGTTTACATATACCGACAGAATAAGAGGAAACTCCAGTCGGTAATGATGCCTTGCTTTACAGACCTTATCAACAACGCTCCTCAGTATTCTTCTTTCGTACTGTTCAATCTCAGAGGGATTGATAGAAATGGAGCGGTTCCCTTGCCGCATATGAGCATCGGGCACACTCCTATTATTTAAGTAGACCGACGTGAGTTCGAGTCCAAACTTTTCATTCGTTTTTATGTCCCTTAAGACTCGGTCCGGGTTTTCCCGCTCTTCCTCAACGACAAACCTTCTCCCAAGAGCCAGCCTCTGGTATTCCTTGATGAAGTTCTGCACTTCGAGGCCTTCTCTCTCTTTTTTCGCTGGCCATTTCATGAGCATAGCCTCCTATGCATAACAACCTGCATAATGCGCGGCGGCTTTTTGCCGTCGCTCTTGATCACAGCGGTTATATGATATTGAGATCATGACAAACGAAATTTTTTTGACTTACCTTTACCGCTCCTTTTAAGATACTCTATCATCTCACTAATTTTATTTGTCGATAAATCATATCCCTCAAAGAGATCGACAATATTTTTCACTTGGATAACGTTGGCAGGTTTAAACTCTCCACAAAAGTCATCCATCTGCACATAAGGCTGTATAGAGCAGGTTTTTAACATATCATGAAGGTCTGTATCCGAATCATGCCAAATTTCCCCAGAATGCTCAACTTGCGCTAAGTTTTCCATAATGTGCATAAAATGTTTCAAAAAATATGGATAGTAGCTCATGTCGACTTTGGGCGGATAACGACGGCAACGCCCCCTTTCCACGTCCGCCGCCGATGCTCCCTCGTCGTATTTCCCACAAGGTTGAAAGTATCTACAATACCCACATTTTTGAAATTTGAAATCTATTTCACTTTCCATTTTCTTTCTCATATAACATTGATTATTAGATCACCCTGATATTAAAGGAATCATTTTCCTTCAAGTATTCGGTTGCAAGCTATTGAGTGTTTCATGAATAGCGATGCACGGAAAAAATATACTCCACATCTTGCCAAGTATAAAGATTTACAAAAGAATCATTTTATTCAGATAATGTCAACACCAAATGATCGGTGATTCAGGGCCGACATATTTAAGGAAACCGGTTGTTTATTCCGGCCAAAGACAGGTACGAACTGAAATATCGCGATATCTGGTATGTTCTTTCTGGATACCGGATCAAGCCCGGTATGACGGAATAAAATTGAAAAGAATAGTTTACATAAGAAAAGCGAGATTCCGGCGTTCCGGTTTGCAGCGCAATGAATGATTTTAAAGCGAAGTCGTTCACTGTCTGAGTCGGATAAGGGGTTTATCCCTTATCCACGAGTTTGAACGACGAAGTCTTAAAATTATTCATGGAGCGGGGTTGCGCCTCGGGAGAACCTTTTTCTTTGTCGTGTCCGGCGCAAGTTTTTGTGATGAATATAGTGTGGTTTTAATATGCTACACCCCCCTGCGCCCCCCTCGAGGGGAGAATTTTCAGGTATAGTATATGAGTCTATGGGGAATAGGTAGTGCATGATTTCATATAGAGGGATTCAGAGAGAAAAAAGCCGGATGCTGTGGGGCATCCGGCTTTTGTATTATTATGTTTTAAAACAGAGATTATGCGGCTTTGGAAATCTTGATCGCACAAACCTTGAATTCCGGAATCTTGGAAACCGGATCAAGAGCCGCATTGGTCAGTTTGTTGGCGGCCGCTTCTGCAAAATGGAATGGAATAAATACCGTTCCGTCCACTGCTTTATCCGAAATTTTTACCCGGACGGAGATTTTCCCTCGTCTGGAAGAAACCATCGCCATGGCACCGTCTTGAATGCCGTAGGTATCGGCGTCCTGTTTGGAGACCTCGACAAAGCTTTCCGGTGAGCGCTCATTCAACCCTTCTGTTTTCCGGGTCATGGTACCGGTGTGATAATGGTAAATAACCCGTCCGGTGGTCAGATACAGGGGATATTCATTATCCGTATTTTCCGCCGGCGGCTGGTATTCAATGGCATGAAACAGGCCTTTCCCTCTCGGGAACTGTTGGGTATGAAGTACAGGCGTTCCCGGATGGCTGGGATTCGGACAAGGCCAGTGAATGCCGACCTCTTCGATGCGGTCATAGGTGATGCCGGCATAGGAAGGAGTCACACTTGCGATTTCTTCCATGATCTGTTTCGGGTCGTTGTAGGACATGGGATATCCCATCCGGGTCGCAATGTCGCAGATGATCTCCCAGTCATATTTTGCCTGCCCGGGCGGTTCCACGGCTTTTCGAATCCGCTGGACCCTTCGTTCCGTGTTGGAAAAGGTTCCGTCTTTTTCCGCAAAGCATCGGGAGGGAAGAACCACATCGGCCAGTTGCGCGGTTTCCGTCATAAAAATATCCTGAACCACCAGAAACTCAAGATTTTTTAAACTCTTTTCCGCATGATTGAGGTCCGGGTCCGAGACAAGCGGATTTTCACCGATGACATACAGGGCCTTCAACTCGCCGTCATGGGCTTTGGGCACCATCTGGGTCGCGGTCAATCCGGGTTTGGCCGACATGCCGGTGACGCCCCATTTGGTTTCCAGGGATTTCCGGACGTCGTCGTTGGTGACCGGCTGATATGCGGTAAACACATTGGGAAGGCCGCCCATGTCGCAGGCTCCCTGCACATTGTTCTGACCGCGCAGCGGATTTACGCCGCCGCCATAAATGCCCAGGTTGCCGCAGAGCATGGCCAGATTGGCCAGGGATTTTACATTGTCGGTTCCGCTGGTATGCTGGGTGATTCCCATGCAGTACACGATAGCCCCGGCTTTGGCGGATGCATAGGTTCTGGCCGCATCGATAATGGATTGCGCCGGAATTCCGGTGATTTCTTCCACCTTTTCCGGGTTGTATTTTTCAACAACGGCTTTGACTTCCTCGAACTTTTCCGTTCGTTGTTCAATAAAGGTCTTATCGTGTAATCCCTCCTTGATGATGACATGCATCATACCGTTGATCCAGGCAACATCGCTTCCCAGCGCGGGCCTCAACCATTGATCGGAAAATTCGGTAAGCTTGATCTTTCTCGGATCCACGACAATGAGTTTGGCCCCCCGTTTGGTAACCGCTCTTTTGATAAACGTGGACAGGACCGGATGGTTTTCGGTTGTGTTGGTTCCGGTCAGCAGAATGGCATCTGCCGTTTCAACATCGGCGATGGTGTTTGTCATTGCGCCACTTCCAAAAGCTGCGGCCAGACCGGCCACGGTGGAGGAATGTCAGAGACGGGCGCAGTGATCGATATTATTGGTCTTTAAGACAGCCCTGGTAAACTTATGGGCAATATAATTTTCTTCATTGGAAACTCGTGCCGAGGTGAGAACACCGATGGCGTCGGGGCCGTTTTTCGACTTGATGGCCTTTAATTTTTCAGCCACCAGATTTGTCGCTTCTTCCCATGAGGCTTCCCGAAATTTTCCGTTTTCCTTGATCAGGGGCATGGTCAGCCTGTCCTGAGAATGAACAAAATTGAATCCAAACCGTCCTTTTACGCAAAGACTTCCATGGTTGGGTTCAACACCTTCCACACCGGAAACCTTGACAATTCTATTGTCTTTTACATGCAGAAACATCTGGCATCCCACACCGCAGTAGCTGCATGTCGTTCTGACCTTCCGGGTATCCCACTGGCGGACATGATAGCGGATGTCCTTTTCCACCAGGGCGCCGACCGGGCAGACCTGAATGCATTCCCCACAGAAAACGCAATCGGAATCTTTCAGTGCCTGATCGTCTTTGGCAATGATTTTGGACGGATGTTCCGGGGTGTTAAAGTCAATTGCGTTATTGACCTGGATTTCCCGACAGGCTTTCACGCACCTTCCACATAAGATGCATCGGGAAAAATCACGGACAATGAATGGATTGACGGTTTCCATTTTATACGGGAATTCCGTAATCCGCTCCCGATTTCCGGTAACCTGGTATCGATAGGCCAGGTCCTGCAATCTGCAGTCACCCCACACCGGACACAACTCTTTGCTCTCATCATCCTTTTGAACCTTCAGCTGCAGTTCCGTCCAGTCTTTGCCATAGGAATCGCTTACGGCACAATTATGATTGCCTGAGGCCAGAAATGTTTTCAGGGTGTTTTTCCGGGAGGCAATGACCCGGGGTGATTCTGTCAGGACAGATATATCATTCTCCGCAGGGGTTGAACAGGCGGTCGCAAGGTCCGGCCTGCCCGCAATCTGGACGACACAGATTTGGCAAGAGCCTGTGGGTGTGGTTCCTTTCAGGTGGCAGAGAGAAGGAATATCTATGTTGTTTCGGTGTGCCACTTCCAGGATGGTTTCACCTGGTTCAAAGGCAAACGTGTTTCCGTTGATGGAGATTTTGTTTTGAAAAGTCATGATACATCCTTTACATAGTGTCCGTGACGGCACAGTTATGCTTTTTTAATCCGCTTGGCGGTGTTTAACGCAAAGATTTTTTTTATATAAAGTTTTCAATTTTGTCAATGTGAGAATGGTATGGAAAAAATGTATAATATCGACGGATAAAATACTGATACAACAGGACACCGGCCGAGCTTCCCAGGATATCTGCCATGACATCATAGATATCCGCGACCCGCTCCGGAATAAAGGATTGATGGATTTCATCGGTGATTCCGTAAAGGGAGGCTGACATGATTCCCATTATGATCAAACCGATCCTTCCATGGCGGCGGTTATCCCTGTTCCGGATGGCCCGGAAAAACAGGGCACCAAGCAGTCCATAGACCAGAAAGTGAATCAGTTTGTCCAGAAATGGAATCGGGGGAATCGACTCCGGGTAGGGCTGGGAAGAATGATAAAAGATCAGGATGCAGAGCATGATAACCGGCATCCAGTATACAACAAAACGATTCTTCAAAACGGGTTCGATAATTAAAAGATCTCCAATTCCAGTTTTCTTTTCCGGATATGTTCATGCACGCGTGCAAAAAAAACCTCCTGGGAGATACCGTATTTCACATTTCCGTCCAGTGTTCTGATGGACAGATTTCCGGATTCTTTTTCTTTTTCACCGATCGTCAGGATCAGCGGAATTTTGTTGATCTGGGCGTCCCGAACCTTTTTCTTGAGACTCTCGGTTCTGTCATCGACCTCGGTACGGATCCGGTTTGCTTCAAACTGTTTTTTAAGATCAAAGGTGTAGGCGGCCATGTCATCATTCATGGCCAGAAGAACAGCCTGGGTGGGCGCCATCCAGAGTGGAAATTTTCCGGCAAAATGTTCTGTGAGGATACCGAAAAAACGTTCAATGGAGCCATAGATAACCCTGTGGATCATGATGGGCCGGTGTTTTTCATTATCCTTGCCGACATAGGAGAGATCAAACCGCTCCGGCAGAGACATGTCAAGCTGAACCGTGCCGCATTGCCAGGTTCTGCCCAACGCGTCTTTGATGTGGATATCGATTTTAGGCCCGTAAAATGCGCCGTCACCTTCATTTACGCGGTATTCTCTTCCGTAGGCGTCAAGAGCTCCCTTAAGACCGTTTGTGGCTTTTTCCCATTGTTCATCCGTACCGATGGATTTGGCCGGACGGGTTGAAAGCTCCAGATGAAAATCAAGCCCGAATGTACCATATATTCTCTCCACAAGCTTGAGGACTCCCAGGATCTCCGATTCAATCTGATCCGGGGTCATGAAAATATGGGCATCATCCTGATGAAAAGCACGGACCCGGAACAGTCCGGACAATACCCCGGAAAGTTCATGCCTGTGCACCAGACCGATTTCGGCAGCCCGCAGGGGCAGGTCCTTGTAGGAATGCGGTTTTTCAGCATACAGCATCATCCCGCCCGGGCAGTTCATGGGTTTGATCGCATACTCGGTGTCGTCGATCCGGGAGGTATACATATTTTCCCGGTAATTCTCCCAGTGGCCGCTTTTTTCCCATAGCCCCCGATTCAGCATGATCGGTGTTTTGGTTTCCACATAACCGGCAGTCCGGTGTTCTTCCCTCCAGTAATCCAGGAGTGCATTCCATACTTCCATTCCTTTGGCATGGAAGAACGGCATGCCGGCCGCCTCTTCATGAAAACTGAAAAGGCCGAGTGCCGGGCCGACTTTCCGATGGTCCCGTTTTTTGGCCTCCTCAATCATGTGAAGGTATTGTTTCAACTCTTTTTTGTCAAAAAATGCGGTTCCGTAAATCCGCTGCAGTTGCGCTTTGGTTTGGTCGGCTCTCCAGTAGGCACCGGAAACCTTCATCAGCTTGAACGCCTTGATCATTCCGGTATGGGGCAGGTGAGGACCACGGCAGAGGTCGGTAAAGTCTCCCTGTTGATATAATGAAATCGTACCGTCCGCAAGGTCCGAGATCAGTTCTGTCTTGTAAGGCTCATTTCCATAATCCTTGAGTGCTTCCTGCTTGGAAACCTCTTTTCGTTCAAACGGGAGTTTTGCCTGGATAATCTTCTCCATTTCCGCTTCGATTGCGGGGAAATCATCTTCGGAAACCGGCGGCATATCGATATCATAATAAAAGCCGTCTTCAACAGTAGGACCGATGGTCAGACGGGCATTTTGATACAGTTTCCGGACAGCCTGGGCCATTACATGAGCGGCACTGTGGCGGAGAATGTCGATGGCTTCCTTGTCTTTGGTTGTGATCAGACGGATTGCCGCATCCTGATCAATAACCCTGTTCAGATCCAGCATTTCGTCGCCGATCTTTACGGCAACACAGTTTCGTGCAAATCCTTCGGAAATGCTTTGGGCGACTTCCATACCGGTCGGGGGTGTTTCAAATTGCTTTATACTTTTATCGGGAAGTGTTATGTTAATCATACAATTGTTCACCAGGTTGTTTTAATGGTTTGTTATAATTCAGGCCAACAAGTGTAAGAGAAACAGTTTGACTGGTCAAGTGAAAAAGAAAGATGAAGCGGAATATGTCGGTTGAAAATGCAAAGTTCAGTTTTACGATCGTTGATACGGAGCAGGGTTTGAAAGAGGTGCTGCCTGTATTGAAGCAGAGCAGCATCCTGTCGGTGGACCTGGAGGCGGACTCCATGTTCAATTTTCGGGAAAAGGTCTGCCTGATTCAATTGGCGGTTCCAGGTTTGAATCTGGTTGTGGATCCCTTAAAGGTGTCCAATCTGGAATTATTGAAACCATTGTTTTCCAATAAACACACACAAAAGGTACTGCATGGCGCAGACTATGATATCCGTTCTCTTTATCGCGATTTCGGTTTTGAGATCAATAACCTGTTTGACACGGAATTGGCGTGCCGATTTTTGGGTATCCATGAAACCGGCCTGGATGCAGTTCTTACGGATCGATTCGGCATTCACCTGGACAAGCGTTTTCAGCGCAAGGACTGGTCGAACAGGCCGTTATCGCCGGAGATGGTTGAATATGCGGCACGTGATGTCATCCACCTGCATGCCTTGTCTGAATTGCTGCATGATGAGCTGAAGCAGAAAGGACGGTACGAATGGGTGATGGAGGAATGCCGGATTTTGAGCCGGGTCAGGCCGCCCCTGACAAGCCATGAGCCGTTATTTATCAGGTTTAAAGGAGCAGGCCGGCTGGATCGCAGAAGCCTGTCGGTTCTGGAAGAACTTTTACAGCTTCGCACCCGGCTTGCCGAGAAAAAGAACCGGCCTGTTTTTAAAATCATGTCCAGCGGGTCTCTCTTGAGGCTCTGCACGGAAAAGCCGGAATCGATCGGAAAACTTCAGAAAATGGATGTTGTAAGTCCCCGACAGGCCAGTATGTACGGGGAATCAATTATTGACGCCATCCGGCAAGGAATGGCGGTGCCTGAAAAAGATCTTCCCAAATATCCGCGAAAAAGGATTCCGATGCCGGAACCGGAAATTCCTGAAAGAGTGAAAGCCATTAAAGAGTGGCGGGATCAGCTGGCCGCAGAGATCCAGATTGACCCTGCCATGCTGTTCAATAAGGCCCTGATGACGGCTATTGCCGCAAAAAAACCGGAGAACCTCAAAAGTCTGGGGGAGGTAGATGGCATTCGCAACTGGCAGAAGAAGGAGTTTGGAAAAGAGATCATTAAAATTTTGCGTCAACAGAAATAGATGAAAAAAACAGAATGCCGGGAAAGGTCGTACCCCATGGAGGATAAGATATCATTTCAGTCCGGAGATTTGAAAATAGAGGGATTGCTTGGGAAGGGTTCCAGCCGGCATGGTGTCGTCATCACTCATCCGCATACTCTTTTTGGCGGCGATATGTATAATGTGGTTGTAGAATCCTTAGTAACGGTTTATCAACAAAAGGGATTTACAACGCTTCGGTTTAATTTCAGGGGCGCAGGAAAGAGCCAGGGGAGCTTTGATCAGGGAACAGGAGAACAGATGGATGTGATGTCGGCAATATCCTGGATGAAGGAACATCATGATATCCATGATATTGATCTGGCCGGCTACTCATTTGGTGCATGGGTCAATGCCCTTGTTTCTTCAAGGGAGATCGATGTCGGCAGGCTTATCATGGTGGCCCCGCCGGTCGCCTTTATTGATTTCAAGGATGTTAAAAGACTTCCCGGACTGTTTCTGGTTGTCAGTGGAAGCGAAGATGAATATGCCCCGCCCGAAATCATCAGAGAACTGCTGCCGACATGGAATCCCACTGCACGGCTGGAAATCATGGAGGGCGGGGATCATTTTTTCTTCGGCCATTCATCAAGACTGGAAGCCATATTGAATGAACGGTTATAATGAGAGAGGTTCGTATTGATGCGGTTCCTCAGGCTTTTTTTCATCCTTATGATGCTGGTTCCCGTTTCCGGTATAGCGGATGAATCCGTAACCGATTCTGCGGCAGAAAATCAACAACGGGTGAGACCGGACCTTTTTGAAGGCAATCTGTTCGGAAATGAACCGGTATACTTCTTGTTCGGTTCCGATCCCATTCATTCCAAATTTCAGCTCAGTTTCAAGTATCGGTTTCTCAATATAGGAGAATCTTCAGTCAATCGATGGGATAAGCTTGAAAATCTGTATTTCGGATATACACAGACCTCCTATTGGGATTTGGAATCCAGTTCGGCTCCGTTTGTGGACTCCAGTTATAAGCCGGAGATTTTTTTTTATTGCAGCGATATTCCTCAGCATTGGATACCTGCTATCGAACGTTTAGGTCTTCAGGCCGGTTTCCATCACGAATCCAATGGCCGGGACGGGGACGCTAGCCGGGAAGTCAATATTTTCTATATCAAGCCTATGTTTACCTTTGGTGATCTCAATGAGTACCACTTTATCCTTTCCCCCAAGGTCTGGGTTCACCTGGGCAGCCCGTCTGAGAACATCGAGGATTACAGGGGATTTTTTGATCTGGGCCTGGCTTATGGCAAAAAGGATGGTTTTTTCGGAACCGCCAACCTGAGAAAAGGAGTCAGTTCGGGAAGGGGGAGCATCCAGATGGATTTCACCTATCCCATGAATAAAATGTTTACGGGAATATTGAATTTTTATCTGCAAGCCCAGATTTATTCCGGTTACGGCGAAACCCTCCTGTATTACGACCAGCGATACACTTTCTATCGGATTGGTTTTGCGGTGTATCGCTGATGGTTTCGATTATGAATCAGGCAGCCTTGCCCTGTATCCTTTTTTTAAGTATTGCAGCAATGGTTTTAATGGAATCATCAATCGCCGCTTCCCCCGCCATGGTAAAGTTCAGACGCATGGTCGCCATTCCTTGTCCTTTGGCAGTATAGAAGTACCGGCCCGGAACAAAGGTGACATTCTGCCGCAAGGATTCCTGATAAATGGATTGCATATCCATCCCTTCCGGTCCTTCCGCCCAGATAAACATCCCGCCATCCGGTCTGGACCAGTAAAACTCTTTCGGAAAATAACGATCAAGGGCATCCAGCATTTTATCAAGTCGGGGCTGATAAATCCGGATAATTTTCGGAACGGTTTTTTCCAGGTAGTTTCCTGCAATATATTCCGCTGCCAGAGCCTGGTTAAATGTGCTTGTGTGAAGGTCGACTCCCTGCTTTGCAATCACGAGCCATTTTTGAATCATCTCCGGAGCCAGGCAAAAGCCGATTCTCAGTCCCGGAGCAAAGACTTTGGACAGAGTGCTGAGATAGATGATATGGTCAGGCGCCATGGTTTTGATGCTGGGAATGGCTTTGCCGCGATACCGAAGATCTCCGTATGGGTCGTCTTCTACCAGAAGCACATTGTGTCTGATGATGATGGAGGCGATTTCCCTGCGACGTTCCAAAGAAATGGTTCTTCCTGTCGGATTCTGAAAAGTCGGAACCAGATAGATAAATTTAACACGATGTGATGAGAGGGCTTTTTCAAGAGAAGACGGGATCAGACCGTCATCATCTGTTTCCAGGTTGATATAATGCGGTTCGTATGGGTTAAACGCCTGTATTGCCCCCAGATAGGTCGGTGCTTCAACAGCCACCACATCTCCTGGTGAGATCAGGATTTTTCCGATGGCGTCCAGCGCACCCTGGGAACCGCTTGTAATCAGTATTTCATCCGGTGTAACGAAAATATCTTTGCTGGACAGGTGTGTGCAAAGAACCTTCCGCAGCGGCGGAAACCCTTCGGTCAGATCGTATTGAAATGCGGATGGGCCATAGGTTTGGATTACTTTATCCGACAGTTTGCCGATGATTTCAATGGGAAAACTTTCCGGTGCAGGGATGCCTCCGGCAAGAGAGATCATCCCCGGTCTGGAAGCGGCTTTCAGGATTTCTCTTATGGCGCTGACGCTGATTCGTTTTGTCCTTTCCGACAGAAGTGAAAGATAATCCATTGTTGCGGCCCTCCCCAAAAAAAAATAAATTGCACTAAACCGGAATAATGAAGGTTTCCAGTATGTCTTTTATAACCGGTCGGTTCAGAAATAACAGATACAGAATATTGAAAAAAATACCATAACAGATTATCGGGAGCCGGTCCATGCGCCGTGCATGATTCATAGGTTTGCTTTGGGCCGATGCAATCAGGATAATTATAGGATATTTTTCATAATATCCTTACATATACTTCATATCCGGTAAGGAAACCGGATCAAGTATTTTAATTAATTTATTGAAATTTAAAGATAAATTAATTTTGATTATTTGGGTATAATATTTGCAAAACACACGTGAACGATATGATTTGGTTTGTGATTTCCGTAATAAATCTTTTATTTTTCAGAAATGGTGATGGGCGCAAATGGAATCGATTACAAAAAAACATACAATCTATCGGCCGGTCAATTCAGCGAATTCAAAATCAGAAAAACTGTTTCACCTTGTTCGATCAAAGTCAAAGGTGGATAAGACCGCAAAACGGAATGTCGGTTCCCGGGAACAGCTGGTAGATATTCTGAACTATATCAATTTTCAGGGAAGTACGATACTGGCTGTTTTTAAACACGTAAAATTCAATCGTTCCATCCGGCGCAATCTGTTTACAAAAATTTGCCACGGCAGTCGCCTGGACTGTACCTGGTCCAATACAGCCGGGGTACAGCAAATTTTAAAAACCTACCGTTTTCAGAATCTTCTGGTTACCGATGAGAATAACCTGTTGTGTGTGGTTCCGGAAGTGATCAGCATGGATCAGCATGAAATCAGCTTTACCCTGCCGGATACCTATACGGAAATCGGGAAACGAAAAGTCAGGAGATATTCCTGCAACAATGTGAAGGTTCAGATTATTCAGGAAGGCTCTATTCATGAAGGAAGTTTAACCGAATTTTCTCCCATTACCATGAAAGCAAAAATATCAGAGGTTTCACAACACACAACTTTGGGGATCAATCCGGATTCCCGTGTGAATATCATTCTGTCCTCGGAAACCGATACATTGTATTCGGGTGAGTGCAAAATTTTAAAGCAAACCGGTAACCACCGGGATCGAAGTTATATTCTTGAACCGGTCAATCATCAGATCCAAAGGTTTAAACCCAATGCATATCGAAGCCAACGACATTCGCTGGTTCCCACACCCGGTATCCGCTTTCAGCACCCGTTCACCGGCGAAAAGATTCACAGGAAGGTGTTTGATATTTCCGGATCCGGTTTCGGCGTCGAAGAGTCTGAAGAAAATTCCCTTTTGTTGACCGGCATGATGATTCCGAATCTGGAAGTGAGTTTTGCCGGAGGTCTTGTAATATATTGCAGTTCGCAGGTTGTATACCGAAAGCTTTCCGGGAAAGACAAGATCGGCAATGTGGTGAAGTGCGGTCTTGCCATCATTGACATCAGTCCGTCGGATCATATGAAACTGCTCTCGATTCTGAGTCAGGTGGAGAACGACCATGCCTATATCGATAACAAGGTTGACATTGAGGCGGCATGGAGGTTCTTTTTTAAAACAGGCATGATTAAACCGGAACGGTATACCTCGATCCGGGCGGAAAAGGACAGAATCAGGGAAAGCTATAAAAAACTGTATGATTGCAACCCTGATCTCGCCAGACATTTTATTTATCAGACAGACAGCACGATCAAAGGCCATATGGCCATGGTGAGATTCTATGAGAATTCATGGCTGATTCATCATGAGGCAACCGGTTCTCCGATCATTGAAGCACGGCTGGGTGTCCTGAATCAGGTGGCCCGTTTTGTTCATGATTCACACCGGTTTTCTTCCCTTCACATGGATTACGTGCTGAACTATTTTGATCGGGAAAACAAGTTCAGCAATCTTGTCTTTGGCGGCAGCGCACAAAAGATCGGCGACCTCCGGATGTGTTCCCTGGATTCCTTTGCTTATTTTCGCTACCAGATCGACACATTTGACAAACCCAGACTAAGTCACCCATGGAGCATGGTCAAAACCCTGCCGCAGGACCTGATTGAACTGAAAAATTCATATCGTGCATCATCAGAAGGCTTGATGCTCAAAGCCCTTGATTTGCTTCCCATTACGGCTGAAAGCAGGCAGTTGTCCGATGAATATGAGAAGCTGGGACTAAAGAGGGGAAAATATCTTTTCTCCATCAAAAAACATGACACGCTGAAAGCGGTTGTGCTTCTCAACCTGTCTGATGTGGGCCTGAACCTGTCTGATATGACGAACTGTGTAAAGGTATTTGTTCTGGATCAGGAATACCTGCCTCAGGAGATCCTTTCTTCACTGCTCTCCCAGATTTTGCGAAAAATAAGACAGCGTGAAATTCCGGTTCTGCTGTTTCCGGCTTCTTATGCAAGTGAAAATGCCATTCGTCTTGCCAGGCAGTATGATCTCTGGATACTGAATACAGAGTGCTCCGATCGGTTTTTAAACCATCTGGAATTTCTGGTTAAGAAATAAAAACCGGAAATTCTCCTATACCAGTCCGGTTGATCATATGGTTGACAAGGCAGCGCTGATATTGGGATAGGTAAAATGGAAACCATGTTTGCCGAGTTTTTCCGGTATGGCTTTCTGGCTTGACAGAAACGATTCGCCCAGCTCTCCCATAACCGTTTTAATCAGAAATGCCGGAGTCTTGAAAAAAGAAGGTCTTTTCAGCGCACGTGCCAGTGCTTTTGCAAACATATGGTTCTGGATCGTCCCGGGAGCAGTGAAATTGACAGGGCCATGGATTTCCGGTTTGTGGATGATAAACGAAACAGCTGCCATAAGATCCTGGATATGAATCCAGGGGAACCATTGTTCACCGTCTCCAAGGGGGCCGCCGACAAACATTTTGTATGCAGGAACCATTTTCTGGAGAGCACCGCCGCCTGGCCCAAGGACAACTCCAAATCTCATCGTAATAACCCTGGAACCTTTTATTTCCGCCTGAAATGCTTCTTTTTCCCAGTCAACACATACCGTTGCAAGAAAGTCACTGCCCGGTTCGGTGTTTTCCGTCAGAATCTGATCCGACCTGTTACCATAATAGCCGGCTGCCGATGCACTGCATAATGTCACTTCATTTTGCCCGGGCAGGGCATCTACCAGATTTCGGGTTGTGCGTACCCTGGTTTCGTATATCTGATTCTTGTAGGCCTTTGTCCAGTAATGAAAAATATTCCGTCCGGCAAGATTGATGATGACATCGGATTCCGGAACCAGATCCTGCCATTTCCCTTTTTGTGTCGTATCCGCCGATACATAGTGAAAGTTTTCCTGATCGGCAAGCGGATGACTCGGAGATGTCCCGATGGCAGACACCTGATGATTTTTTTCGAGCAGGGATCTTGACAGCGCGCTTCCCACAAATCCGGTCCCGCCGGTGATCAGAATTTTTAAATTTTTAAATTTCATTTTTATCGGTTCCATTTATTGCGCTGAGAAAGAATCAGCCATTACCGGATAGGACGGCTGTTATCTCTCTCGGTCTAAATATTTTTAAAAATTTCGTTGCATTGATCATCGGAGAAAAGCTTTTTTTCAATCACTACCTCTCTGATGGTTCTGCCGGTTTCAAAAGCAATTTTCGCAATTTCCGCAGACCGATCATATCCGATTTCCGGCACCAGATAGGTCACAAGTGCCAGGCTCCTTTCAACATACGCATTGCATGCGGCACGGTCTGCGACGATGCCGCTTACACATTTTTCAGCAAAAACCCGGGTCGAAGTAGAAAGCAGCCGTATGGAGTATAAAATATTGTGGGCCATCAATGGCATCATTGTGTTGAGTTCAAAATATCCGCCCTGACCGCAAATCATCAATGTCGTATCATTACCCATGACTTGCGCGGCTGCCTGAATCAGCGCTTCCGGGATGACAGGATTGACCTTTCCCGGCATAATCGAGGAGCCCGGCTGGGTTGACGGCAGCATGATTTCTCCCAGGCCGCATCGCGGACCTGAGCCGAGAAGGCGGATGTCGTTTGCGATTTTTACCAGGCTGACGGCGAGTGTTTTCAATGCCCCGCTTACCGAGACAATGGCATCTTTTGCGCTTTGGGCCTCAAAATGATTCACCGCCTCCTTGAACGGGATACCGGTATATTGCGATATCAGCCCGATTGTTTTTGCGGCAAATTCCGGGCGTGCGTTGATGCCGTTTCCTACCGCAGTCCCTCCCAGGGCAAGTTCTTCCAGTTCTCTGGCCGCAGACTCGACTCTGCTGATGCCAAGCTCTGTCTGGCGGGCATAACCGGAAAATTCCTGTCCCAGGAATATGGGCACCGCATCCTGGAGGTGCGTTCTTCCGATTTTCAATACATCGGAAAATTCATCTGCTTTTTGGGTAAGCGTCCGTCCGAGAAGGGAAAGAGATGGGATTAAATCCTTCCGGATGCCGACAGCGGCGGATATATGGATTGCGGTCGGAATCACATCATTACTGGATTGTCCTGAATTGACATGATCATTGGGATGTACGGGCGCTTTCCCTCCCTTTTTTCCTGTCATGATTTCATTGGCTCGGGATGCGAGCACTTCATTCATGTTCATGTTGGTTGAAGTGGCGGAGCCTGTCTGGAAAACATCCACGGCAAACTGGCCGTCAAAATTTCCATCCATCACTTCCTGTGCGGCTTTTTCAATGGCTCCGGCGATTTGGGGATCGATCAGTCCCAAATCCCGGTTTACAGCGGCCGCACATTTTTTGATCAAAGCAAGGGTATGGATAAATACTTTGGGCATCCCCATTCCGCTGATGGGGAAGTTCTCCATCGCCCGCTGTGTTCCGGCACCATAATACGCATCTTTCGGAACCAGCACGGTTCCCAGAGAGTCTCTTTCTTCCCTTACCGGGTTATTGCCCATTCCTTTACCTCATCCTGCTCGGCCATCATCACATGGTTCGTCGGAATCATCCGGCCTGGAATGCTCCGCAGTTTCGGAGACCGTACATACATCAAGATGATCGGCACCGGCTGTTTTCAGGACAGAGAGTACTTCTTCATAATCGGGTTCATGCTTCAGTTCTTCGACAATTTTTGAATAGATGACCTTTCCGGTTTCATTGATCACCACAACTGCTCTGGCAAGCAATCCCGCAAGGGGGCCATCGACCATTCGAAGACCATAATCATCACCAAATTTCCTGGTCCGCATTTCCGACACGGATATGACATTTTTCAGTCCTTCGGTTTCACAGAATCGGGAATGGGCAAACGGCAGATCAAGCGATGCACAGAGGACGACAGCACCCGGGAATTTGCTGATTTCCTGATTAAACCGCCTGACGGAAGCAGAGCACACAGGCGTGTCTATACTGGGGAATATATTGAGTACGGCTTTTTTCCCCGCGAAATCCTTCAGCGATGTATCCGAGAGGTCCGTCCGGGTCAGCAGGAAATCCGGAGCTTGCGTTCCAATCACAGGCAAATTTCCGTTGGTTTTGAACGGGGTTCCCCCAATTGTCAGCTTTGCCATAATGAACCTCCCTTTTTAATTGTTTTGGCTGCCCGATGCAAACGTGGCAAACGGACAATATTTACATAATGAAAAATATGACGAAAAAAACAAGATAGATCTTTACTTTTTCACAATCCGGAGTGATCTGAATATAGTGATAAAGGAGAAGCCTGTCAAGACAACTGAAAGTGGACATCAGATGATCATTTTCCGATCCGGCTTCAGGAGGATTTGAAGGGCATGCTCCCGGATCTTTTTGATGTGTTCCGGTTTTTTCAGGAATGTCAGATGGTTCTGATTCAGAAAAGACCGGATTTCCGGTGACAGGTTTCCCGTAAAAAACAGAAACCGTTCATGGATATTCGGGTACCTTTCCGCTGCATGGGTGTAACAGACGATTCCATCCATTTCGGGCATATCAAAATCGGAGATGATCAGTTTGTAATAGTTCTCCTTGATTTTTTGCAGGCCTTCCGCACCATTTGACGCAATGTCGATTTTCCCCTCTTTTTCCAGGATGGCCTGGATCAGTTGCGCTAAACTTTCGTCATCTTCGATAATGAGGATTTTTTCCTCCCAGATTGAGGGAAGCGTTTTGAAATTGGCGGCAGCACCATTCATATGGGGGATGTTTTCGAGAAAAACTTCAATGAATTTTTTGTGATTCTGTATTCTCGTAGCGGCGTACAGGAACTCCCGTTTGGTTTTTTTCAAGGTATTGACAACGTACTGAAACATGTCGTTCCATTCCGAGTATTCGGTCAGCAGAATCTGGTTGATCAGAAACTCTTTCGTGAGTGTCTCTGCCGAGAGCTTGTCGGATATCTGCCGGAAGGCAGACTTTATTCCGTCATCCGTTTCACTGTCGATCGTGACGGCAGGAGCGATTTCGGGAACGCCGACAGGCCTGTTCCTGCAGTATTCCAACGCGCTGGACATGACATGATAATGCCACGCCTCATCTTCTGCGATATGATTCAGAAAAGCGGATAATTTTTCATCATCCCGGAAGAATTCCGCAGATCGGAGATATACATCATGTGCAAGATTTTCAATCTCTCTTACCCAGTTTATGATTGTGATCATGAAATTGTCCTCGTCCCTCCTTCGTATTCATCCCGTTTCCAATACGTATTTGTTTTCTTATCATATATCGCATCCCGTTCCAGGATATATTTCGGGCAGCCGCTGGGTCCGCCGCAGGCAATTACGACCGTATCGCCCAGACAGAATTTTCCGGCATAACCCATCGAATTCAATTCATTCAGCTTTTGAAGATCCAGCAGTATTTTGGGGGGCCGGTCCGGATTTTGGTTCATGGGACCTCCTTTCTCATTTTTCAAAGAAAATGATTTTTTCAGCAGCCTGACAACATCACTTCATGATTGGCAAGTCTGTCGTCCGGTTGATCTTCTGTTGATGTTTGTATCACATACTTCAAGATACGGTTTATTTCAATAGATTTACATATTCTCCATAACCTTCTTCAGCCATATTTTCTCTGGGTATGAACCTCAGGGAAGCCGAATTGATGCAGTAGCGAAGTCCGGTTGGTGCCGGGCCGTCTGTAAATACATGTCCCAGATGGGAGTCTCCGTGCCTGCTTCTGACTTCGGTCCGAACCATGAAAAGGGATTTGTCTTCGATTTCGATAATATTCCCTGCCTCAATGGGCCGGGTAAAACTGGGCCATCCGGTTCCGGATTTAAATTGGTCTTTGGAGCTGAAGAGCGGTTCGCCGGAAACAATGTCAACATAGATCCCTTCTTTCCGGTTGTCCCAGTAAGCGTTGTCAAAAGGCGGTTCCGTTCCGTTCTTCCGGGTTACTTCGTATTCGAGAGGAGACAGTTTTTTCCGGATTGTATCATCATCCGGTTTTGAATATTTTGATGTGCCGGATTCGGCAGCTTTTGGCAGGGTTGTTTTCCGATCTTTCCATACGGCTTCCAGAAACTGATCCCTTCCGGATCGATATCGGTAAAATTGATATCGCAACGGATTTTTTTTGTAATAGTCCTGATGATAATCTTCTGCCTCATAAAAGGCCGTGTACGGGAGGATTTCCGTTACGAGCGGTTGATCAAAAACACCGGAATCCTCCAGTGCCTTTCTGGATTCTTCGGCAAGTTGGCGCTGCATCTGGGAGTGATAGAAAATGGCTGACCGGTATTGGGAACCCCGGTCTACAAACTGGCCTCCCGGATCGGTCGGATCAATATGTTTCCAGAATAGTTCCAATAGCTCTCTATAGGTAATCCTGTCCGCATCATATCGGATCTGCACGGCTTCCAGATGGGATGTCTTGCCGGAAGACACATCCTTGTATGAGGGATTTTTTTCCGTTCCACCGGTAAAACCGGAAATGACACTGATAACGCCTTCTGCTTTTTCAAAATCGGATTCCGAACACCAGAAACAACCCCCGGAAAATGTTGCTGTCTCGATTTTGGTTCCTGTAATATGGGTATTCATTTTATTGGACTCCGCATGGGTTATGGATTTTATATGGTATGCTCCAAAAATAGCGATAAACAATGTTGTCAACAATAAGAAGATTCTGATTTTCATTGGCTTTCTCCTCGGATATTCCTCACCGGTGAATACGTTGATATTCAGACGGTTGATGTAAGGAATGACTAACTTTTTTTATGTATCGTAACTCTAACAGTAATTCATAATGCCGAAAAATCAATGCGGTTTAAATCAGAAATGTTTTATGCGGATACGTTCAGCCATACACCAGGGAAATTTATGATCAGAAAGGAAGCCGGCAGGAGTTTTCATCCCTGAACCCGGTGTCTCCTGTTGGAGAAGCAAACCGGATTCAGGAAAGGGTGGTTATTCAAGTTCACACGCTCCACTCATATGGGCGCGGAAAAAGTATACGGAAACAAGAAAAAAAGGAACCGCAATCAGCATTCCGAAAAACGGAAATACCGTGAATCCGCTGATGGCCAGGATTGCGGAAAAAGCCAATAACGTTATGGCAATGCTCAGTTTTGAAAATCTTTCAAAAAGGCAGAAATTGTTTTTCATGGTGTCACCCCCTGTTCTGATGATATGATAGGGTCAACTGCATCATTCCGGTCGGAAATAGAATGGATTCTGGTTTTGTTTATGATAACTTCAACGTAATGCCGGGAATGATATTGTCAAGGCGCAATCTCGGAATGGCCCGGCATTGATTGCATTTTCGGATATGCCGACAACCGGGAAACAGAGAAGAAAATAGCCGATAAAAAAGGGGATATCATTATGGAATATTCGCTCAATGAAACAGAAGCGCGTGTTTTGGGCGTGCTGATCGAAAAGCAGATGACGACACCGGATTATTACCCCCTGACCCTGAATGCACTGGTCAATGGGTGCAACCAGAAATCAAACCGTTATCCGGTAACAAACTGGAGTGAAGCTGAAGTGGAAAATGCGCTGCAGAACCTGAGGAACCGGCATCTTGTCTGGCAGGTCAAAACCCATGGCAGCCGGGCTGCCAAATTTGAACATAATATGAAAGAGGTTGCTGATTTTTCAACAAGTGAACTGGGGATTCTCTGCACATTGTTATTGCGTGGCCCGCAGACAGCCGGTGAGCTGAAATCCCGGACAGCTCGGATGGTGGAATTTCACGGACTGGCAGCGGTCGAACATACATTGCAAAAATTGATGAGCCATGAAAAAGGTCCGTTTGCCGAAAAACGGATGCGCATGACCGGCCAGAAAGAAAGCAGATATGTGCAGCTCTTCTGCCCGGTTGGACCGGATGAACCGATAGCGGACCCGGATTCATCATCTCCGGCAAAACCGGTTGAGTACGATGATCCGGATCGCCTGAATCGTCTGGAAGAGAGGGTGGAAAGCCTGGAAACGGAACTTTTGGACCTGAAGACGGAATTTTTAGAATTCAGAAAACAGTTTGAGTAGAAAAAAGGAAAAACCCGGTCAGCAGGACATCCATGCGTAACCGGGTTTTCAAGCGGTCGTCCAACCCTAAAAAGCAGGCGGGACAGCGACTATCGCCTGTCTAGTACATACCCTCAATTTCTTTTCCATATTTTTCATTGATGATTCTTCGTTTCATTTTCATGGTTGGTGTAAGTTCTCCACCTTCAACCGTGAATTCCTCCGGAAGGATAATGAATTTTTTGATGGTCTGCACCCTGGCAAGGGTTGCGTTGACTTCATCCACCTGTTTTTGCAGGTGGGCCCTGAATTTTGCACATTTGGCGGCAGATGCCGTATCCCTGGCATCACTTCCGGCAGCAATCGCTTCTGCCTCAACCTTATCCGGGTCCAGCGTAAACAATGCCGTCATGTATTTCCGTTTATCACCAATCACGGCAACCTGATTGATAATCGGAATGGCTTTGAGTTTTCCTTCCAGTACCTGTGGCGGAATATTCTCACCACCGGCGGTGATGATCAGTTCTTTTTTCCGGTCGGTAATTTTCAGGAAGCCTTTTCCATCGATAATTCCCACATCACCGGAATGGAGCCATCCATCCTTGTCAATGGTTTCTTTAGTAGCGGCTTCATTTTTAAAGTAGCCCTTGAAGACATGCCTTCCGCGCATGAGTACCTCGCCATCTTCCGCGATGTCCATTTCAGCTCCCCGCAAGACAGGCCCGGCCCAACCGGTTCTGTATTTAAAGGGTTCGGGCAGTGATACGGTAGCAGGACCGGTGCATTCACTCATTCCATATACTTCGGTAACCGGGATGTTCAGGCTCATGAAATATTCCAGTGTATCCATGCTGATCGGTGCCGCCGTTGAGATGAAGATCCGGCATCGATCCAGACCGAGCTTGGCCCGAACCTTGGAGTACACCACTTTATTGGCAAGATTGAACAGCGGCGGCATTGGTTTCTCTTCCTGGAATGCATAGCCCGCTATTTTTCCCTTCTTTTTGGCCCAGGCTGCGATTTTTTGCAGCAGCCAGGGGTTGGCAGCTCCGGCAGCCAGCATCTTGGCCTGTATTTTTTCCCAGACACGGGGAACGCCGACAAAAATGGTGGGCCGAACCTCGGCCAGATTTTCACCGAGTTTATCCAGGCTTTCCGCAAACCATGTGGTTGCTCCCATGTTGATGGGACCATGCAGGCTGACAACCTGTTCTGCAATATGGCTGAGGGGCAGATAGCTGATGATCTGATCTTCCGGGCCTCCATTCACCGTATCAATCACCTGATTTGCCGTCCAGGTAATATTGTCGTGGGTGATCATGACTCCCTTGGGATTTCCGGTTGTGCCGGATGTATAGATCAATGTGCAGCAATCGTCCGGATTTTGGGATTTGATTCGTTTGTCCAGCTCGGATTGTGGAACTTTTTCGGCAAGTTTGCGCAGATCTTTCCAGGAATATACCTTGTCGTCACTGTCTGAGCCATTCATCAGGACAATGGCCTTGAGGTCCGGCAGGCGGTCACGGATCTGTTTGAATTTCTTCAGTTGTTCGGCGTCCTCGACAATGGCGATGTTCGCTTCACTGTGCTCTGCAATATAGTGGCACTGTTCCGGACTGTTGGTTGTGTAGATACCGCCGGGAACCGCTCCGGCAAAAATAGCGGCCAGATCGCTGATAAACCATTGCGGGCAATTGTTACCCAGAATGCTTACCGCTTTTCCTTTTTCCAGGCCAAGCGCCATGAATGCTCTTGCCGCGACCAATACCTGATCATAATAATCCTTCCATGTCGTTTCTTTCCAGTCTCCGCCTACCTTGAACTTCAATGCAACCTTGCCGCCGAATTTGTCTGCTGTGGTCTTCATGACTTCCATTACGGTCTTTTTCATGTATTTTCTCCTCCTGCACCTGATCGATAATTAAGAAAAAAACGAAATTGATCTTCCATGTGGTTTGCCTGTTTCGATTATTAGATGGACAATCGTAAGGATATTGCTATATGAAACTGAACTAATCCTATATGAAAATTCAGTCGGAAATGCAAGGAACAATTGAATTTTTCAGTCGGAATGTTGCAGTTTTCCGCAGAGTCTGTAGTATAGGGCGGAAACAGGTAATTCCTGACGAAAAACGAATGAAAAAAGGCGGATTGTTTTGGGAAAACATCTTGTTCTGGCGGGCGGCGGACACGCGCATATGGTCACCATTGCCGGCCTGAAAAAATTCATGGATGCCGGTCACCGGCTGACGGTAGTCGGGCCTTCTCCATACCATTATTATTCAGGGATGGGACCTGGAATGCTTGGCGGAACCTATAGGCCGGAGGAGATTCGTTTTTCGATCAAGCAGCAGGTGGAAGCCAAAGGAGGGGCATTTCTTGAGGATCAGGTCCAATATGTGATTCCGGATCAAAAGAAGGTTGTTCTGTCTTCAGGAGCGGTTGTGGGATATGATGTGATATCCTTTAACACCGGCAGTTATGTATCAAAGGATATCGTCGGTCAAAACGATGGGGATATCTATCCGGTAAAACCGATTGAGCAACTGATGGTCGCCAAACATCGAATTCAGGAACTCCTCTCCGGAAAACAGGCGATTATTGCGATTATCGGAGGAGGTCCTGCATCTGCGGAGATTGCCGGAAATATATGGCAGATCGGTCAACGGCAGGGGGCAAATCTTCCCATCATCAGGCTGTTCGCAAGCCATGAATTCATGTCCCGGTTTTCACGGAAAGTCAGAATTCTGATAAAAAACATTCTGACCGCCAGGGGAATCGAAATTCATGAAAACAGTTCTGTCCGGAAGGTTGAAACCGGAAAGATCATCCTGGATTCCGGGGTGGTCCATGATGCGGATATCATGTTCCTTGCCACCGGGGTGAAACCGTCTTCCATATTTCAGCAATCCGGACTTCCGGTTGGACCGGACGGCGGATTGCTGGTGAACCGGTATCTGCAAAGCAAGGCCTATCCGGAAATTTTTGGAGGAGGGGACTGTATTTTTTTTGAGGATAATCCTCTTGACAAGGTCGGTGTATACGCAGTCCGGGAGAATCCTGTTCTGTACCACAACCTGATGGCGGCGCTTGACGGAAAACCGCTGAAACCATTTGAAACCGGAGGGAGTTATCTTCTGATTTTCAACATGGGAGGCGGCATCGGCGTGCTTCAGAAAAACTGGTTTACCCTTCATGGTAAGATTGCGTTTTGTTTAAAGGATTATATTGATCGGAAATTTATGAAGAGATTCCAAAACATCCATGAACACACATGATAAGGGCCAAAACGTGGAACCAAAAAGCAGGACACAGAAAAAGAAAGAAGCCATTTTGCTTCAGGAACTCGGGGAAAGACTGGTAAAACTGTCGTCTCAACAGCTTGAGACCATCGGTCTTCCCAAGGAGATATCCGAAGAAATCCGGTTTGCAAAAACACTTACCCAACACGGCGCATATCGAAGGCAGATGCAGTATATCGGGGCATTAATGAGGGAGATTGATCCGGAACCGGTGTCGCAGGCACTGTCGGTGATCGAGGGTGGTGATTATAAAAAGGCAAGGATGTTTCATCAGTTGGAATATTGGCGGGATGAACTGATCACTGGCAATGATGCCCTGCTGGAAGAAATTATCATAGAGTATCCGAATACCGAACGGCAGCGTCTGACCCAACTGGTGAGGAGCGCACAGAAGGAAAAAGAGAAAAACAGATCCAAAAAATCAGCCAGAAATCTTTTTGCCTATCTCCGGCAGATTCAGGATACCGGCAAGGGGGATCCGGGCGCTTGTTGAGCATTATTTGAAATGTACAAGGATTTGAAAAGGATGAGATTGCGTATGAAAACATTAGAAATCGATTTTCCATCCAGGGTTACGATTGCCATGACGATTGATCAGGGTGATGCATTGCAGGGAGGATCAGGCCGGCCGGTTCATTTTGATTTTATCTGGGGAATCGGCCTGAACGGCCTGACCGATTTTGAGTTGGCGCTATCCAGGAAAGCCGCAGGGGATTCCCTGACCCTGGCCGTTCGTCCTGAAACGGTTCATGGGGTGTTTGAACACCTGGCATCCCATGTCGCATCCCTTTGCAGGCCTGACCAAGATGTCCGCCTGACCGCATGGATTGAAAAAATCGAGCCGGTCGGCAACCGGGATGTTGTCAGGGCCATAGCCGGACTCAAGGAAGGGAGCTGCGGCTGCGGAGGCGATGGCGGCTGCGGCTGTCATTGAGTGTCAGGGCCAAGAAGGGGGACAGCAGTTTCATGAAGATATCTCCCCATGACTGCTGCCGTAAGTTGCAGGAGATCAACTTCCAGACTCCTGAATTCTGTAATATATTACATATCCGCTTATTTATTATTGTATCCAATGACGTTCCCATCCAAAAGGCTATCTTGATAACAAATTGATATTGATCATAATTTACCTTTTTTAATGTAGGGTATGATAATTGCTATGTAAATGTCCAATCGAACCATATTCTTATACACTTTAAAAAAAAGGTGGAGATTATGATACACGTATTGCTCATTTTATTCGGAATCGGCGGATTGTTTTGCCTCTATCTGACGGTTGCCTGCCTCCTTGCAGCATCCCAGGAGAATGTATTGCCGGATATTGAAGATGTTGAAATCGGCTGAATCACATCACAGCCATCAACATCGTAAAATTTGAAATAAACTGTTTTTTTGCATCGTTATTTGAAACCCGCCTGACACCAGATCATCTTATTGACACACCTTGATTGTGGTGTGTCATCCAACGGCTTTCGTATTCAAATTCAGAATGTATTTGCTTTGCCGGCAACGGGGAACGCATTAGCCTGTCTTTTTACGGTTTCATCAAAATTGTAAAATTTTTCAAATTATTCCGTTTGACAAGGCGCTGTCCTGTTTATATATCACTTCAATATATATTGGGGAGATACAATGGACATCAATCACATCATTCTCGGCATGATTGAAATCAAGCCCATGACCGGGTATGAGATCAAACAGCTCAAGTCTTTCACCTTCTTTTCCGGAGCATCTTACGGCTCGATTTAGCTTTGTTATCAATACGGAATAGACCTCTTGATCCGGAACATCATTGGAATGAAATCCATCAAACCGAAAATACGGAATTTACCAGGGCAGGGAAAATGAAACAAAAAATATTCTTCATGTACGCTATCCTCATGGCCATGAGCGGACAGGTTTTTGCGGACGAAATGCGGGTGGAAAAGGCGGTAAAGGAAGTTGTATTGCGGGGGTATACCCGCAGCATCAAAACAGCAACCATATCATCCGAGGTGTCCGGCAGGATCATAAAAGTATCCTATGAGATCGGGGATACGATTTCCCGTGAACCTCTTGCCGCCATTGATCCCACCTTCATTGATCTGGACATCCAAAGCACGCGTATCGCACTGTCCGGGGTGGATACCCAGCTGCAGAAAATTCAATCCAGAATTTCGTACCTGGCCAAGGAATTTCAGCGCAAGGAACAGCTGTTTACCAAGGGCCGTGCAACAGAAGTGATCCGGGATGCAGCTTTGCAGGAGCTGGATCAGGCGAGGCTGGAGGAAGAATCCATACAACAGGAAAAGCAGACCCTGAATGTACGCGATCAGCAATTGCAGGAGAAAAAGGAACGGCACGCGGTTACAGCCCCTGCGGACTGGATTGTCACCCAAAAAATGGTTGAGGCCGGTGAAATCGTACAGCCGGGAATGCCGATGGCCGTGATTCAGGACTTCCGGCAGATGGTTGTCCCTCTGTCTCTGTCCAATGAAGAGTTGCAGGGCATACGCAAGAAAGGCGAAAGATTTGAAGCTGTCCTGGAAGGCCGGAAGGTTCAGGCTTCTATCCACTACGTGAATCCGGATTTCAATGAACAGACACGCAAAATTCATATTCAGTTACGGATACATGATTATCCGGAAACCCATCGGGGAGGACTTGGTTTCGTGCTGCCGGTTGTTGTTGAATCGGAAGGTCTCAGAATCCCGGCCGCTGCATTAACCAACCGGTATGAGAACCCGAAGGTTTTGATCAAGGGAAGCAAAGAGGCTATACCTGTCACAGTGCTGGATGCTTCGGATTCAAACGTAACCATAGCGAATGATCCAGGATTGCCCATCGGTACGATTTTAACGGAACCCAAAGGACGGTAGCATTGAAATCATTTGTGCGGTTTACCCTTAAGCAGAAGGTTTTCATCAATGTGGTTTTCATTATTCTGACTGTGGCCGGAGTCTATTGCATGCTCACCACTCCGGTTGAGAATATGCCTCCTGTGGATATCGGAGAGGTTTTTATTACCACGGTCTATTATGGTGCCTCAGCAGACGATGTGGAGAATCTGGTTACCAATGAAATAGAAGATGCCCTGGACGGGCTGGAAAATGTTGAATATATCCAATCCCGCTCCCGGCGAAACGTCTCTACCGTTCAGGTAAAGTTTATTGACGATACGGATTATGAGAAGCAGTATGATGAGTTGCGGTTCCGGGTCCTGAATATCAAGAATCAGTTGCCGGAAGGCGTGGATGACCCGATTTTTGTGTATATCGACACCAAGGTCTGGATACCGGTGGTTGTGGTGAACCTGATCGGAGATCTGTCCAACAACACACTGAAACTGCTTGCCGAAGAACTGAAGAGCAACCTGATTAAAATTCCAGGGGTTCAGGAAATAACCCTGTCCGGAGAGTACCACAAGGAATTTCACGTCACCATCGATCCGGATAAACTCAGGGATGTCGGCGTATCCTTCAGCGAAGTGACGGAAGCCATACGTGCCTACAATACGAAAGTTCCCACCGGGCGTTTCCGGAAAGGCGGGAAAAATTTCATGCTGGATACCGGGAATACAATTTCGTCCCAGCGGGAAGTCCTGGATATTGTTGTCCGGAAAGACGGAGACGGGAATTTTATTCATGTGCGGGATCTGGCCATCGCAGCCGGCATCAGCCACCGGGATCCGGATACCATTTCAACGGTGAACGCCCAGAGTACCATAAAACTGCTTGTGAAGAAGCAGGACAGCGCCAATGCGGTTACCATTGCGGAAAAGGTCAAAGAAATCTCATCTGTCTATGAAAAGTCCCATCAAAAAGACGGGCTCTCCGTTGTGATGACCTATGATTCGACGATTGAAATCAATGATTCGGTGAAAATTCTCGGCGGAAATCTGGTTCTGGGAATGGTGCTGGTAACCCTGATTCTGTGGATAACCCTTGGATTTCGCAATGCCATGCTTACGGCCATCGGGATTCCGTTTTCCTTTCTGGTAACGCTGATTGCCGTCAAGTATACCGGCCAATCCATCAACACCATCAGCCTGTTTTCCTTTGTGCTGGTATCCGGAATCATTGTGGATGATGCCACCATTATTGTGGAAAACATCTTCCGGCACCTTGAAATGGGGAAAACCAGGACCGATGCCGTGATCGACGGAACCGCGGAGGTTTTTCTTCCGGTCATCAGTTCCGCGCTGACCACCATCCTGGCATTTCTGCCCATGCTGATCATGACCGGTTCTACCGGAGAATTTTTCAGCGTTATTCCAAAAGCCGTGAGTTTTGCCCTGGCCGCCTCCCTGATGGAGGCATTGATCATTCTGCCCACACATGTGTTGGACTGGGGGCCGACAGCAGACAGCGGGTCTTCCCATTCTTCTCAAATGAAGAAAGAGGCCTTTGGCGGATTCAGCAGGATGATATTTGCCCGTTTATGGCGGATCTACCACTCATTGCTTGGATTGTTACTGAACCATAAACGCATCAGTCTGGCCGGGGTCATCGGGCTTTTTATCATTGCATTGACCATGATGATATTATCGGCAACCGGCATGGTTCCGTTGATCAAGATGAAGTTTTTTCAGGACAGTTATCTCCGGTACCATATTGCCTTCAGACTGCCTCCCGGAACTTCCGTGGAAGGAGCGGACAGGGTGGTGCGGGATATTTCCCGGTTTGTCATGTCTTTCGGTCCAAAAGAGGTCGGAACCGTGAGCGGGTCAGCCGGTATGCTGGAAACCAAGGATTATGCCATTCACCGGGCGCAGCATTATGGCCAGGTGGTTGTAGAACTCCCTCCGCAAAGGGAGCAGGATCTGCCTGGAGTGGAAGGAGACGATGTTTCCGCCTATCTGGATCTTGTCCGGGAGAAGGTTATTAAATATGTGGAGGGCATGTCTCCGGAATGGGGCGCTCGACCGGTGCTGGATATTTTCGGCGAGAATACCGGGCCTCCTACCGGAAAAGCAGTCAATATCAGAATATCAGCCAATTCCATTGAAGATGCCGGGAAGGTGTCGGATCAGATGCTGAATCATTTGCAAACCGATTCCTCCTATGCGGATCTGGTGAATCTGGCTGATGACCGGGCAGACATGCAGACCGTGATCAGGCAGGTTGTGAACCAGGAAAAGGCGCTGGAATACGGTCTGAATTCCCGGATGGCTACCGCACTGATCGCCGGTACCCTCAATGGTGTTGCGGTCGGCGCATACAGGACCCAGGGGGAGGAGATTGACCTGCTGGTCCGGCTGGCCAGAAAGGAGGATGCCATGAACAAAGTCGGTGTGGGGCTGGGGAATCCTGCAGACATACTGGAGGTTCCCATTGTGGAGCACAGCGCCGCCCCGGTTTATATTGGTGACATCGCAGCCATTGATTATGTAAAGGAGCCGGATATCCGGAACCGCTACAAAGGCAAACCGACCATTACCATTACGGCGGATATCCGGGATGGCTCCAAACTTTCCGCCGGCCGGGTCATGTTGCTGACTTCCCGGTTTTTTGATACAATTTCCTCCCGGTATCCCGGTGTAACGATTCACTATGGCGGAGAATATGAAAGCACTTCACGCGCGTATACATCACTGTCATTCGCATTCCTGATTGCTGTCATGGCGATCTATCTGATTCTTTCCTCCCAGTTCAATGACTATTTCCAGCCCATGATCATCCTGTCTGCAATCGGTTTTGCTTTTATCGGTGTGGTGTTCGGCATGTTTCTTACCCGGTCGTTGTTTACCATCGGCAGTTTTATGGCTGTGGTCGGATTGTCCGGGGTCGCCGTAAATGACTCCCTGATATTGATTGATTTTATGAACAAACAAAAGCAAAAAGGGCTGGAGCTGCGTGATGCTGTTGTGACCGCCTGCAGTGAACGCATGCGGCCTGTTCTTATCACGACGATAACGACGGTTTTGGGAATGCTTCCCATGGCCGTCGGTATCCCCCAGAAATCCATTACCTGGGCGCCCATGGCCACAGCATTTTCCACCGGACTTTTCAGCGCAACCGTTTTGGCACTGCTGATCATACCGGTGGAATATGAACTGACGGAACAGTGGAAGGAACGGTTTATCACTTACATGCGGAAACGGAAAAACAGAAAACCGACCGGAGGGAATCCATAAACCATGCGTACCTTTTTTTTTGTAATACTTATCTGGTATATGGGAATCACCAGCGCTTTTTCCATCACCCTGGAACAGGCTGTCAGGCAGGCGCTGGAGCATTCGGATCAGGCTTTGATCATTCAGGAAACCAGAATCCGTTCCGAGGCCGGTGCAGATCAGGTAACAGCGTTTACCCTGCCGCAGATCGATGCCACCGCATCCTATCTGGAAATGGGATCGGGCGAGGAGGTCAATACCGGTTTCCCGGCGCTGGACCGCGAACTGGCGCCACCGGACCGCTGGATTGCCGCCCGGCTGGAAGCCAGTCAGGTTCTGTGGTCCGGCGGCCGCGTTTGGAACAGCTATGATTTGAAGCATGAACTCATGACCTTGTCCCAGCTTCAGGAAACTTCCCAGAAAACGGAACTGACCCGGCAGGTGTCCTATGCATTTATCACCTGTCTGTATCAGCAGGCGCGTCTTGCGGTGCTGGAGGATCGCGTTGCCCAGCGGAAGGATGAACTGCAGGATGCTTCGGATCTTCTGGAAGCCGGTGTGGTGACCAACCTGGATGTCCGCGAAGCGCAGTTGAACCTTCATGTCGCCATGGATGATCTTCGTTCCGGAGAAAGCGAATCTCATACGGCACTGGTTGATTTCAATCTGGTGATGGGCCGGCCTGCGGAAAAAGAACTGCTGCAGCCGGAAGGGAAACTGATCCGGCCAGGGACGCTTGATGAAAAGCTGCTGCAACTGGAAGAGCTTTATCAAAAAGGGGCACAACGGGATCTGAAAATGGCCAGGCATCAGCTGGAATCCTCCCGAATGAACCTGGCGATGGCAAATGGAGAAAGGTGGCCTGTATTGCTTCTGGTCGCAGGAGGAGAATACAGCGGAGAAGAGCGTTCCGAGATGGAGGAATCCTGGAACGCCGGCGTGCAACTCAAATGGAACCTCTATGACGGCGGAACCGTGGCATCCAGAAAAGCTTCGGCCAGGGCGGATATGCGAAATGACCAGGCCATGCTGAACCGGACCGGGAAACAGCTTTCCGGGACCATCAACAAATTAAAAACCGAAGTGGACCGGTTGAACAGACGAATTCAGATGCAGGAACAGACGGTTACCCTGTCTCACGAAAATTATGAGGATGCCAGGGGCCTTTATGGACAGGGGACCATGACCATGACCCGGCTGGGGGAATTCAACCTTTTGTTTGCAGAAGCCCGGTTCAATCTTCTGCGGCTCTATTTTCTGGAAAACCGGATTTCCATGGATGTCGATGCATTGCTGCAATAGAAACCGGAGTGGCGGAAACAGGACTACTTACGGGGTCATCAATTTTCCTTTGTGAAATTCTTTCAGGATGCGTATATTGAAACCACACTTCACAATTTGAACATATCGGAAAGTTTTCTGATTGGTGTTCGACAGACTTGGGTATCCTTATTTTTACCAGTCATGCCTCGGTTCCGTATTTTCATCCATGATTTTCCGAAGGATGCCCAACTGGTCGGCATCCAGTATCGGCTGCAATTTTTTTTCGGTTTCCTTATTGAGTTCGGAAATTTTCTGTTTGATGCCCCCGTGCGTTCCGGTTTCCCCAAGCTTCAGTTTCATGAGCGCTTCTCTTCGTTGTGAAAAATTTTCATCCAGTATGGCACGGACTTTTTCCCTTTGCTCCGGCTTCAGATGCAGCTGTCTTTCCATTCCTCCCATCATGAACTCAGGAGGAGGTCCGTCCATCATTTCACCTTGGAAGCCGGACATGGGTGGGGGAGGGGGTGGATGTTTTCTAAAACGTTTTGTCATGTCATTGAATTTCCCGATCTGATCCGGCTGCAGCAAAGCCTTGATCCGGGCATCGGCTTTTTCCTTGATGGCAATCATTTGGGGATGATATTCCGCCCGGAATGTTTCAAATGAATTCATGGCATCTTCCAGAATGATCCGGATCTTCTTTTTTTGGGAAGCGGTCAGGTTCAGTTCCTGATCCAGCCTGTCCAACAGCCTGGGAAGCATGACTTTGGGGGGAAAGGGCATGACAGGGCCCTCCCCGGGGACTCCCATGATATGACCAAACCGGTGCTGATGGTATTGGATGATCCCAAAAGAGCCTGCCGCTGCGCCCAGTATAAAAACCATGAGAACACCGAGCCATAGTTTGAGTCTGCTCATTTTGTGTCCCCTTTATTTTCCGTAAAGTTGTAAAAAGTCATATGTTATCGGGTCACTGCCGACCAGTTGCGCAATTTCATATTCCGGCGTCGGATTCATGTTCATGATGAAAAGGCACAGGACCAGAATCGCACAGAAAGCTGCCGGCGCCATTCGCCAGACCAGCCGTTCAAACCGGATGGTATACGAAGGGGCGTTGTCATCAATTTCCATTTTCCGGATACGTTTCATCACCTGTTGCGGAAAATCCCGGGAAACGGGAACAGGTTCTTTTTGGTGATGAGCGTTTATGAATGCGTCCCGGATCTTCTTTTTTTCATCTTTGGCAAAACGCATGTTCATTTCCTTTTATGACCGGTCGAGCCGGGATAACAGCCTGTAGAGCTTTTTCCGGGCCCGGAAGGATCGTATTTTGATATTGGCCACACTCCACCCAAGAAGCGTTGCCGCTTCTTTTCCGGAAAGCCCTTCCAGATAGACCAGTTCCACGACCATTCTGTCTTCCGGGGACAACTGATTAAGGGCCCAGTCCAGCAATTCCCGGGCTTTTTTCTGTTGTCTTTCCCGGTCATCCGGCGCACCGGATTGTTCGGAAAGAATTGCTTCCATCCGTTCTCGGTAATTTTCCGGCAGCGAACTCAGCAGGATTTCCTTTGAACGGTATACCCTTCTCCAATGGTCACAGCATGCCCGGACCGCAATCGAAGAGATCCATGGTTTGAATTCGCTTTTCTGCTTGAACGTTTTCAGGGACCGGTATGCCCGTATGAAAACATCCTGGGCGACCTCTTCAACTTCCTGTGGCGGTATGTGCTTATATACAATACTCGTAACATGTTTTAAATATTTTGTCATCAGGGACTCGTATGCATTCACCTCTCCGCTCAGCACTCGCCGGATGACTTCAAGATCATGAGATATGCTCGTTGCATCGGATATCAACTATCGGGTATTCCTCTCACAAATTCAGTGGCTCCTGGACGGTCGGACAGCATGTTCGTGATGTTGTCCGGATCTTGCAGACGATCTACTCCAGGCATTCCTTCATCATTTCATCTCTGTGATCTCTCTGTTTTTCCAGGAAATTGAGCTTACCCGTGAGTTCTGCCTGCAGCTGTTTGACCTGTTCAGGATACAGCACCGCCTTGATCTCCACAAGCATTTTCATCTTCAGCAACTCAAGCTCTTCAATGTTTGCCGAGATATCCCGGCAATACTGCCTTATTTTTTCTTCATCCGGTTCTTCCGAAAAAACGCTCAGGACCATCTCTTTTTTCAATTCCGGTATCGTGTCCATATAAGTTGTCATTTCACCTTGGTAATTTGAGATAATGGTTGAAATCGCCGTTTTCCTGCTATCTGAAAGCCCCAGGCTTCGGATGGCGTCCATCAGCTGTCCGCCTTCTCCGGGATGTCCCGGAGGTATGAAGTTACCGTCCATTGCAAGGGTTTCCGATAGGAACAAAAATGTGCAGCAAACAATACCCAGCATGATTTTTCTTTGGTTTGACATCATCGGTTTTCTCCTTTTGTGTTTTTGGTGGATGGGCACTATTCATTGAAATTCATGAAATCACAAATAAATTTTGAGATTATTTGGGGTTTTGACCGCTGGAGCCATGAACTCCCAAATCCTTCGTAGAGTCTCAGTTCCGTAATCAGCAGCCAGCATGATTCAGGAAGCTCTGTCAATACGTCAAGCAGGCATATGCCTGACTCATCCGCAATATTCCTTAAACAGACAGGAGCTGATTCCAACAGTTCGGCCGGATCGAAAAGCTCTTCACCGATTGCCTTCACATATTTTTTCCCAAACAATCGGGTGTCAGGCAGATCTTTTTCCTGAATCTGGAGCGTTATGAATAAAAATTTTTTTAACGGACCGGTATCCACCCAGGAAACAGGGGTATCGCTTTGGCTGACAGGGAAGTGTTGGTTTGGCGCGATACCCCTGTCCATCGTGGGCTCATATTGCGTCCTGCTTTTGGTATGAACCATTTTTTTACATCCGGAATGCTCTGGTTGTTAATGGATAAAACAGTTTTTTCCCCTTGTTTGCTGTCTGATTCGTCTGATCCTTTTCCCCGGTTACATTTTCTTTATGACAACGGGATTATTTTTTTTGTAACCTTTTTAAAAAAGCTCCGACTTACCGGCATGAGAGGATCCAAAGCGGGCAACGGAATGGAATTGGTTTAAGAAAACACAAAGCCGGGGTTGGCGGTCATCATTTGAATCTGACGGCCGATGCCGGACACAATCTGGAGATGTACATGAAAAAAATGAATCTGATAGGGGCTTTTATCTGTTTCGGCGTAATATTGTCCGCCGATCGGATTGTTCAGGCAACGACTTATGCCTATATCGCCGACAGCATTGCCAATACCGTAACCGTGATCCGGACCTCGGACCGGGCCATCATCAAAAGCATTCCTGTTGGAAATTCACCCCGCGGCATCGCGGTCAGCCCTCAGGGCAACAATGTCTATGTGGCCAACGAAGCGGACGGAACCGTTTCGGTCATCAGGACAAGCGATCACACGGTAAGCGATACGGTCAGGGTTGGAAACAGCCCCAGGGGAATTGCCGTGGACCCGGATGATGTTTATGTATATGTGGCCAATTATGCGGACAATACCCTGTCTGTCATCACCACTTTTGACGATGATGAAAATGAGGTCAGTGCAATCATTCCGGTCGGCGCCGGTCCCTACGGCGTTGAGGCCGGTGTCGACGGCGCCTATATCTATGTGACCAACACCCTGGATCATTCCCTTTCGATTATCCGGACCGATGATTATACGGCCATGGATTCCCTCGGGATCAGTCCGACCGGCATTGCCGCATCCCCGGACGGGAAATATCTGTATTTTTCCAACAGCGATTCCAACACCGTATCCGTGATCCATGCGGTTGATAATGATGACGATGATGATCTGGTCATCAAGGACCATACCTTTGCGGCAACCGTTCCGGTGGGCAACAATCCCACCGGGATTGCGGTGGTTGGCGAGGGCGCCTATGTTTTTGTCGCCAATAGCGCGGATGATACGGTTTCCGTGATTCAGACATCCGATAACACGGTAGTACAGACCATCGCGGTCA
Organism: Desulfobacteraceae bacterium; assembly: GCA_003599865.1. Taxonomy (GTDB): domain Bacteria; phylum Desulfobacterota; class Desulfobacteria; order Desulfobacterales; family SURF-7; genus QZKS01. The sequence goes on along the minus strand of QZKS01000028.1, from coordinate 9,286 downwards.
ACGATAATCCATATGGGGTTTCCGCACCCATGAACGGCAATTTCGTATATGTGCCGGGCGCCGGCGAGACCATATCGATCATCAGTACGGAAGACTATTCGGTAACGGAATATAAACCGGTTGAAAATGCTTCACTGATTGCGTTCGGGCATTTTATCGGCGGGCGTCCGCCCAAAGTACCGGAAGACCTTGCGGTGGAAGAGACCGGGACAACCCAGATCGATCTCTCCTGGGTGGATACGTCGTTTGATGAGCTTGGATTCAAGATCAAGCGAAGACTGGATGCCGAGGATACCTTTACCCTGGTGGCGACAGTCGGCCCCAATATTACCACATACAGCGATACCGGTTTGGAAAAGAATACCTATTACCGGTATATTATCCAGTCCTATAACGAAGCCTCGAACTCTTCCTTTTACAGCCCGGTATACGCCCATACGGATGACGAGGAAGATGACAGCGGGCTCGGATGCTTTGTCGGAAACATGATTTCGAAGATGGATCAGACCGGCATGCTGATTACATCATGGGCATTGATCTTTTCCGTCACCGGCATCTTTTCTCTGATTGTCGGAATTTTTCAAAAGCAGAATCAACCTGCTCCAATCAGAATAAAGAATAAGAACAGGGAGAACCGGATTTGATCAAAGAGCTCATCGTCATTGTCCTATCCGCAGGAATGCTTTGCCTGTATGGGGGGCCGTCCTGCATGGCCCTGGAACAGCTCTCCGATGACGATATGGCAAGGGTGGAAGGGCAGTCCGGCATCACCATACTGGTGGAGGGGATGCATATCCGGAATCAGACCGAACAGGTGCGGTTTATAGATCCGGATACCCAAAACTCCATCACCCTGAACGGGTTTTCACTGGCCTTTACCTTGTCTTCGCTCACACTCATGGACATCAAAACCGTAACCGACCCTGCCAGTCCTTATTATGGGAAAACCTATCTGTCTTTTGTAAACGAAGCGTTTGAGTATGATGATCGCGAATCCATGGAGCAGGGAATGGATCTTGCGGTGGATCAGATCCTGGTCAATGATCAGGAGATCGGTTCTCTTTCAATCGAGGGTATGAAAATTCCGGGTTTTTTCCTGAACACGGGTTCCCAATTGAATGGCGGATTGGCGTTTGATTTCGGGATGGAGACAACCATTGAACAGATTTGCTATACCTATAATTCTCAAGGGGATTCGCTCTCTTTTTCCGGCATGATGCTGTCGGAAACCATCACCGGTGATCCGGCCAATCCGGTTACCTGGGAATCCAACGGTGAATTCAGGGTGGGTTTTTATGAAGCCGGAAATCCGGCTGCAATCGATATCCTGCCGGACGGAATCGGCCTCAGTCTTCCCATGCAGGGAGATATCGGGATGGAAAATATCGGAATCGGAGGAAATGATTTCGGCCCAATGCTCATCGACAATCTGAATATGCCGGTCTGCAATATCACCATTCCGAACAATGACGAGACGTTTGAGTATCTGGTGGATGAAAATACTGTGACCATCAATCTGGGAATTGCGGTTGAAACTTATGCTACGGTGGACAGCATCAAGATGGGATATTATGACAACGGCAACGGGTATGGATGGGATCAGGATTGGGAGAATGTTTCCATTGGCTCGTCATCCCAGGAGCCCCTGGTGGTTACCGGCATCACCATCCAGTTTGCATTTGAAAATATGGAAGACAACGATAACCGTCAGCTGGTGACATTCTCCATGGGTTCCTATGATGTCAATGGAACCATTACCGCGGATATGAACAGCTTTACCGGGACAATCAGTCCGGATTCAGCGTCTGTCACACGGGTCAACCTTGGAACCACGACCCTGGAATTCAACAACGACGCCCTGTTTTTGTCCATTGACCGGACAGCCGGAATCACCTTTCAGCGTAATCTTTCCGGAACCAGCCTGGATCTGAGCGCCTACCGGTAAATCATGTTATGTTGCCAGAGACAAAAACCGCCCGGCTTCCTTTTCATTGCCCTGCATGGAATAGATTTGGCTGATTTTTCGATAATAGTGTGACCGGTTTTCCGGATCTTCCTGGGTCAGGCTGAAATACAGCTCCAGAAGTTTTGTGGAGAAGTCTCCGGCTTCAAAACTGGTTTCAGCGTATCGCTGTTTGACATGGGGATCGATCTTTCGTCCGCACCCCTGACAGGCTCCGATAATCTGACCGTATACATCCCGGGCTTCCGCATTCCGGCCAACCGCCTCATACGTTCTGGCCAGGGACTGGGCAACGAGATTGTCCCATTCCCTTTTTTGCAGAACATCCTGGTAAAACGCAATGGCTTTTTCCATATCCCCGGACAGAAAATAGGTTTCCCCCAGCAGGAGTTGGATGGGAAGGGTTTGGGATGGTTTTTCCGGGCAGGTCCGGATCAGGGCTTCCGCATCCTGAAATTTTTGGTTCTCCCACAGGATTTCACACAGCAGCTGGTATGCCCGGACGGATTCCGGAAAATCTTTTAAAAATCCGGTCAATAACGATTCGGCCCTGCCGTAATCGCCCTGGTTCAGGTGTGCTGTGGCAAGCTCCAGGGGAATAAAAGTTTTCTGGGAGGAATGCGTTTTCAGGGCAGCCGTGAGATTTTGCACGGCTGTTTTGAAATCCCCCTGATTCAGGGCAATGAAACCGGTTTTGAATTCCTTTCCATACCCCAGGTAAGCATCCTGTTCCGCCGGGGAAAGGGGGTTTACGAGCGCTGTAAAATATTCATCATCTTCCCAGGGAGCGTCCTCTTCGGTTGGATCGGCATATTCATTTTCGGTGCGGGGTTTTGCATCAGCCAGCCGGTTCAGGGCTTCCCGTATCCTTGCCGTCAGTTTCTCATCTGCCGTCAGTTCCAGGGCAAGCTGCAGCAGTTCCGCAGCATCGTTTCGGCAATCCGACTCGATCAGCTCTTTTGCATGGTGAAGATGGTTTGACGCCAGCTGCTCTTTGCATTGAACTCTTTTTTCTTCCATCCGGCGCTTGCTTTCCGGGTCCGGATCAGGCTGTTTCTCAAGCCGGGCAAGGGCTTTTTCATATTCTATTTTCGCCGGCCCGTATTCCCCGTCATGAAACAGCGAGTCCGCTTTTTCTTCAATCTGTTCCGGTGATTTTCCCGTAAACAACGATAAGAATCCCATCAGGCTTTCCTCCTTGAATAAAGCATCCTGCTGACTTTTGCATACTGCCGGAAAAGTGTCAACCATGTCGGATGCAGACCGGATCATGGCATGGATGAATTCCTATTTGCTTGACGCCGGAATGTGAACCCGGCAAACGGGACACCGCCGGATGGAAAGATCCGGAAAAAAACAGAGGCCGTTCGTTTTTCCTTGCATATCCGGAAAATCTAATATAGAGATTTCCTCAAATCGGGTATCAGTCGCAAAACAGAATCTGGGTTCGCCTGCTCTGTGCTGTTTATTCTCCATCTGGTCTACTGCTCGACTTGACATCTGTTTTTGCGATTGTGCCCCGTTTTTTTGTATGATTTTTTCAGATTGTTTTGGAAAGAAAAGCTGCTGACTGCATCTTTGTCTGATTTCATCCCCGGTCGAACACCGATTACGAAACAAGTCTTCTTTCTGATTCGTTGAAAATCATGAATTTGCGCACAGCAGTTCCACGTATGGATCATTCTACGGATACATTTTCACCCGCGTAACGATTGCGCATGGCAACATTTCAAAATACTAGGTAAAAGGAATAATGGACGAGAGCAAAAGAAAAAAACTGGAAGCCCGACTGCGTCAGATGTGTGTTAACGAGGATCAGTTGCAGAATAATCATTATACGGCAGAGGAACGATCCAGCGGCGTCAAAGTGATTCGCCGCCGCAAGGGATTGCCGGACAGAGAGATCAAGTAATCCTCTAAACAAATCCCATCCTTCATGATGTATCTGTTTTGCGCTCGTATTTTCGGATACGTTGTCGTGATGCTTCATCCCTCTCGGGCCGGGTTGCGGTTTGATCCGTGATCCTGTTCTATCCGCATTTAACGCTTGCAAGAAAAATCAGATTGGTTATATTCGCAGGATCGTTTCCGTATCGGGTTTGTCCATGAGAGCCTCATGGCAACGAAGATCGGAAAGGCTATAAACGGAAGAAAAACGGAATATGAATACGCATAAAAAAGAGATCGACAAGAGAAGAACCTTCGGGATTATCAGTCATCCGGATGCCGGCAAGACGACATTGACCGAGAAACTGCTGTTATATGGCGGTGCGATTCGGCAGGCCGGTGCGGTAAAAGCCCGGAAAGCAGGACGCTACGCTGTCAGTGACTGGATGGCAATCGAACGGGAACGCGGCATTTCCGTCACCACATCGGTGATGAAATTCGAATATAAGGATTTTCAGATCAACCTGCTGGATACCCCCGGGCATCAGGACTTTTCCGAAGACACCTATCGTGTGCTTACGGCTGTCGACAGCGCCCTCATGGTGATCGACAGTGCCAAGGGTGTGGAAACCCAGACCGAAAAACTGATGGCCGTATGCCGGATGCGCAACACCCCGATCATGACCTTTATCAACAAACTGGATCGCGAGGGGATGGCGCCTCTGGATATTCTGGGCGATATCGAAGAGAAATTGCAGATTGAATGCACCCCGCTTTCATGGCCCATTGGAATGGGCAAACGATTCAAGGGTGTATATAACCTGTATAAAAAAGAACTGCATCTGTTTAATCCGGGCAAGGTAACCGGAAGCGCGGACGGAATCCTGATCAAGGATCTGTCGGATACAAAGCTTGACGAGGTTCTCGGCAGTCAGGCAGACGAACTGCGTGAAGACATTGATCTGATCGAGGGGGCTGCCGATCCGTTTGATCTGGATCATTACCTGAAGGGCAACCAGACCCCGGTATTTTTCGGAAGCGCCATCAACAATTTCGGTGTTCAGGAACTCCTGGATACGTTTATCGAGATGGCGCCGTCCCCGGTTCCCCGGCAGACGGTTACCCGGATGGTTTCCCCGTATGAGGAGGCGTTTTCCGGTTTTACCTTTAAAATCCAGGCCAACATGGACCCTGCCCACCGGGACCGGATCGCCTTTTTCCGAATCTGTTCCGGAAAATTCACCAAAGGCATGAAAGCCTTCCACCATCGCATCGGCAAGGAAGTCACCCTGGCCAATGCCACCATATTCATGGCAAACGAACGGGAAAACGTAACCGAGGCCTACCCGGGGGATATCATCGGGATTCACAATCACGGCACCATCAAAATCGGGGATACGTTTTCGGAAAAAGAACCGCTTCAGTTTACCGGGATACCGAACTTTGCCCCGGAATTTTTCAAAAAGGTCATTCTGAAAAATCCCCTGAAGATGAAGCATCTTCAAAAAGGGCTGACACAGCTTGCCGAAGAAGGGGTTGTGCAATTTTTCCGGCCGGTTGTCCATAACGAATATATCCTGGGCGCAGTGGGAATTCTGCAGTTCGATATCACCATGGAGCGCCTCCGGACCGAGTATGGTGTGGATGCGGTCTATGAATCGGTTCACTATAATGTGGCCCGGTGGGTAACGTGCGATGATTCCAAAAAGCTATTGGAGTTCCGGCAGAAAAATCGTTCCAATATCGCCCTGGATGCGGAAGGAACCCTTGCGTATCTCACAACCAGTGATTGGCAGCTTGGCTATTGCATGGAACAGTGGCCGGATATCATCTTCCACAAAACCCGGGAAATCAGTGACCAGTGAAGATGCGTCTGCCCTGTTTACTCCCCGTTCCATATGTGCTAATGAAATTTTCACGATAACCGGCAAACAGGCCAACCATCTCTTTATAAAAATCTGGAAAGGAAAAGATATGTCGATTGTAAAATGGGAAAAACAGGAAAATGTGGCTGTCCTGACAATGACCAACGGCGAAAACCGCCATAACCCGGCCTTTTCAACCGCCATGAAAACCGCTTTTGATGAAATGATGGAGGACACGGATGTGCATGCCCTGGTGCTGGCCTCCGATGATCCCAAAAACTGGTGCCTGGGCGTGGATGTCATGTGGATGATGGAACGGTTTCAGGCCAGGGATATGGAAGCGGTCAGCAAATGGCTGTACGAGATGAACGAGATCTTCCGTTTCCTGATCATGTGCCCGTTCCCGTCCGTCGCCGCCATTACCGGCCATGCCTTTGGCAACGGCGCCATGCTGGCCGGTGCCTGCGATTTCCGGTTCATGCGGTCCGACAGGGGCTATATGTGCCTGCCGGAGGTGGATCTGAACATTCAGTTTTCCCCCTCCATGATCCAGTGGATGAAAAAAGCCATGCCCTATCATCTGTTTATCGACATGAAATGGTCTGGCCGCAGGGTCGGGGCAGCCGAGCTGGAAAAACACAACGTTCTGGTCAAGGCCTGCGACAGTGCGGAAAGCACGCTTCAGGAAGCCATCGGGTTTGCCAAGCAGTTTCACAAACCCCGAAAGACATTGAAGGAAATGAAAATACGGACCTACAGGCACATCACCGACGCCATGGAAAAGGAAGATCCGAAATATCTGGACCCGCCGGTTTTTATGCTGACGCCATAGTGGAAAGAGGGTGGATCACAGGAGAACAGTCTCATGTTTGAAGGGAAAAACATCATCATCACCGGCGGCTCATCCGGTCTTGGCGAAGAGCTGGCATACCGTCTGGCGGCAAAAGGCGCCAACCTGGCATTGGTTGCGCGGGATCAGGCAAGGCTGCAATCCGTCGTCAAAAACATTCCGTCAGCCACCGCCCATAAGGTCAGGGTTGAAGCCTTTCAAAGCGATGTATGCGATCCTTCTTCGGTTGAACAGACAGGCCGCCGGATCGTCGAAACCATCGGCATTCCGGATATCCTGATCAACTCCGCCGGAATCATCAGTGAAAATTATTTCGAGAAACTCCCGCTTGAAACATTCCAAAAGGTCATGGATACCAATTTTTTCGGAACCCTGTACTGGATCAAGGCGGTCCTGCCGTATTTTCAGAAGAAAGGTCAGGGCCGGATTGTCAATATCTGTTCCATGGCCGGACTGATGGGAACCTTCGGATACAGCCCATACTGCTCTTCCAAGCATGCGGTCACCGGGCTGACCCAATCCCTCCGGGTGGAACTGAAACCGCAGAACATCCGATTCCATCTGGTATGCCCCGCGGAATTCACCTCGCCCATGGTGGATCAGTTAAACACCTACCGGACAGCCGAAAACCGAAAAATCGTGCAGACCATCCCCGTGCTCAGTCTTGAAAAGGTCGCTGATGAGATTATCCGCGGAATCGAAAAGGACAAATACCTGATCATCCCCGGAGCAATCACACGGCTTTTTGAAATCCTGAACCGGTATTTCCCGTCCCTGACCCGCTGGACATCGGATCTGATTATCCGGCAATGCTACAAGGGGCCGAAAGGGTAGGGGGGAAGGGCGGTTGGCCGGTTTGCCCGTTGCCGGTTGCCGGTTGGCCGGTTCGAATATTTACACTTGGGGGGATTTGTTTAATCTTTCTGCAAGCCACATTTTAATAATGGATTGACGAGGGACACCAAGGCGCTTGGCCTCTTTATCCAATGACTGAATCATCCATTGTGGGAAATCGACGTTTACCCTTTTTTGTTCATGGTTTGGCCGTCTCGCTTTTGATAAGTCACAATTTTCTAACACGCTCTTTCCTTCTTCAAATTTTTTATCTAATTCTTTTGCTTTCATAAAGCCCGACCTCCTTACATCAATGGGGACGTGTTCATTTTGATCCAGGGATTTTCGAATTCGGGAAAAATCGGTTTAAACGGGTGTCCGGTTTTTTTTGGGGCGGACTATGATTTTGAAGAGAATTTTCTTAACTGCCTGGTTTTTGTATTTTGTATAATTTGTCAACAACGTCCCCACCGGTCATAGAGATTTTGCTGCTACCGAACAGCACCTTTAAACCAAAGCATCAACTCCTTGAATTCCTGTATTTTCCCGTAAACGACTGACAACGCAATTGATGGTTCTTTTAAGGTTGTTTCAATTTCATTGCCGAAAATATTATTCAAGCGGTCGATAAATTCCTGAAATATTTGTTCAGATGCGAGCGTTCTGGCGAAATTAAGGTAAAAATGTAAATTTATGGACCCATAATCGTATCGAAATATCTGTAAGGCACGTTCGGCCCCGCGCCCGGAAGATCCACTGACATAAAAGCCAAAACAAGGTTTTATTTTCTTACCAGTGCTTGTAATCCTACCTTCTGCACTGTTCTGTTTTGCAAACATAAAAAGTTCTTTGGCAGCATCATTTTCATCATTTGTGAACGCCTCAAATATTTCTTCATCATTCCAAATTTTCCCACTCCTGGTTTGTCGAGCTTCATTTGCTCGAATATTCTCTTCAATATCTTCAATGTCAGTCATTTGAATTTCAACGGACGGCTCAGTGTCGCTTGGAAGGTATTTAACGGTAACGGCCGTTCGCGCAACAATTTCAGTAAGTAGACGGGTTTTTGGAATAAAAAATATTTCTGTTGGTGGAGAGTTTTCCTTGACATAGGGTGCTACTTCTACAAGATTTAAATCAAATTCAAGGGAGGATTGTTTGGCCACACCCTTTACCAGCTCATTCAGGCCGAACGGTGCCTTATCACACGCAATTACAATATTCAAATTGCCCGAAGAAAAGCGAGATAAGAGTTCAAAGGCTAATTCGTCATATTCAGGCTCTAAGGGAAAAAGTTCTTGAATTAGTTCAGGCCAACTACAGTTTGGGCTATGCCCAGGATTAAATAACCTTATGATTTGGTTTTCATTTAGGGCAGAGAACGAAGCGGCATAATCGATTGCCTGTGCAATTACCCTTCGGTCTTTTAATTCTTCGTTGCCATGCCGTTTAACTTCTACAATAACGACATGACCACTAGCTGTAAGGAATACGATATCTGGTATTACTGGACGGCCTTGTGGTGTCCTCAGATGAAGCTGACGAAAAGATGCATAAGGACCTCTAATCCCTGAACGCCTCGATTCCAGCCCTAATAGTTGTGGATTGTCAGATAGAACTGCTTCAAACTGTTCTTCAGACCATCCTACCTGCTGCAAGGTAGTAGGTAACCATTTTTTTGAGATGGAATCAGATTTCCACTGCACTATTACATCATACGACGAAAACACTTGCCCTCCTATTTAAATCCAAACATTTCAGTTTTCAACTTGCGAGAAAAAAGCCCAACGCCCGCGTTACGAGCGGCATGCCGATCGCCGACCCTTGGACGCGGAGGTTATATGGATTCAAGCTCTTTAAGCGTTTTTCCTTCTTTGTTTTTCCATG
>QZKS01000055.1 GCA_003599865.1 Desulfobacteraceae bacterium | reverse complement strand
TGGATTGGCCTCTCTTCCCATGGGTATCTGCTGAACAATGAATTTAAATATTTCCTGATTATCCATGATGGCCCGGGAAAAATCCGTTCGGGTAAAACCGGGCAGCAGCGCATTTACACGGATTTTTTTAGAAGCCAGTTCTTTGGCATACGCCTGTGTCATGGATATCAGTCCGGCTTTTGTTACGGAATAAATACCCTGGAATGCAGCCGGACGGACTCCGTTGACGGAAGAAACATTGACGATGGCGCCGGAACCTGCCGCCATCATCAAAGGCACTGCCTGCTGAATCGTGAAGAACGGACCTTTCAAATTCACGGCGAATGTTTTATCCCACGCCCATTCTTCAGCGGTCAGCATTTCACCAAAGTACGGATTGGCCGCAGCATTGTTGATCAATATATCCAGTTTTCCAAAATTGGTTTTCACCTCCTGAAACAGCTTTTCAATCTGATCCAATTGGCTCATGTTGCAGGCGATCGCCGTTGCGCTGCCGCCCTTTTCTTTGATCTTGGCGGCAACCGTGTTCAAGCCTTCGAGTTTTCTGCTGACCAGTATGCAATGAGCCCCGCATTCGGCAAGAGCCAGTGCAACGGCCTCCCCGATTCCCCTGCTGGCACCGGTGATTAACGCAACTTTGTCCTGCAATGAAATGTTGATCATAATCCATACTCCCCTTTTTATAGAAAATTATAAGTCCGACTTTTCAATCACTTTCGAGGCAACTTTTTCCAGAATCATCACCGCACCGATCAGCATGGCAAAGCGCTTATCCTTTGTCTGCCCATGATAGTACCGGTAGTAGATCTGCTGGGCGATCCCGGCCAGCTTAAACAGGCCGAAACAGAAATAATAATCCATGGTTTCAATCTTTCTTCCGGATACCTGCCGGTAAAAAGCCACCAGTTCCTTCCGGGTCATCATGCCCTTTTCGGTTGTCGGCAGCAACCGCATCAATTGATGCTCTTCCGAATCATCCCGGTCCACCCAGTAGGCCAGCGATCCCCCCAGATCCATCAGCGGATCGCCGATGGTAGCCATTTCCCAGTCCAGGATACCTTTAATTTCCTTTGGGTCGGCAGGGTTCAGCACCACATTGTCCAGCTTGAAGTCGTTGTGGACAATTCCGGGACGATCGGTTTCCGCCGGCATTTTTTCATGCAGCCACGCCATGACCTTTTCAAAATCCGGCGCATCATCGGTCCGCGCATCACGATATCGTGCGCTCCATCCTTCCACCTGCCGCCGCACATACCCTTCCGGTTTACCCAGGGTATCCAGTCCGATTTTCCGGTAGTCAATGGTATGGAGGGTGTTCAGACATCGGATCATGTTTTCACACAGGCTTCTTGCGTCTTCCGGCCGGAGGGTCATTTCTTTGGGAAGATTCTTCCGCAGGATAATGCCCGGTATCCGTTCCATGACGTAGAATGGACATCCCATGATTTCCGGATCTTCGGAATACAGAAGCGGTTTAGGCGCCAGGGGAAAGACCGGATGCAGGGCGCTTAGAATCTTATACTCCCGTGACATGTCATGGGCGGTTTTGGCCTTTTTGCCGAAAGGCGGCCGCCGGAGAACCATCTCCCTGTTTCCGGCTTTCACCATATAGGTGAGGTTGGAAAATCCGCTGGGATACTGTTTGATGAAAAACTCCCCATCCTGATATTGAAGGGAATCCCGAATGAACGTTTCCACCTTCCGGGAGTCAAGCTCCTCTCCTTCCCGGACATTTACCGGCTCATCCATCATGGCCATATCTTATCTCCTTAGCGCTTTTTCAATAAACTGAATTAAAAAATCAGCATATTCATCAACCGATATCTGCCGTCTTGTATATTTCCATCGTTTCAAATACCAGTCCTGAAGCATGGGTTTGATGACCGATGCGGTCAGAATGATATTGTCCACGGCAAAAAGCTTCTGCTGCCTGCCCATTTCCAGTATGTCGATAAAAATCTGTTCCGTCGCCAGCTCGGAAGCGATTGCCTTCTTCTGCTCGGCTTTTACCATGTGCCTGGCTTCCATGAAAAAGAAAATATACCACTGGGGCATGATTTCGCTTAAATACAAATGGATCCGTATGGCGATTCTGAGTTTTTCCACCACGGTATCCACGGCATTGATATATTCGATCATGATCCCGGCGATAAACTTCTGCCCCTGCTCCTGAATGATATTCAGAAGATCTTCCTTTGTGGAAAAATAGGAATACAATGCGCCCATGGACAACCCGGTTTCCCGGCACAAATCCCGAAGACTCATGGCGGCGAATCCTTTTTCACTGCTCAGTTTCAGGGCGGCATTATAAATATTCACCAGATTTCTGACAGCCAGCTCCTCTTTCTTGATCTTGATGGACTGGCTGTACTCCCTGAAAATGTTCCGGCAGATATCTTCCACATAATCGGATTGATGTTTTTTAAAATCAGAAAATTTCATCGGGTCTTTTCCCATATATTCGCTTTTCAAATCATTCCACGCACTCAAAACTTGATGGTTTCGTGAAAAGTCCCAAGTCCGTCATGCCGGACCTGATCCGGCATCCAGAAGTTTTTGAAATTACTGGATTCCGGGTCAAGCCCGGAATGACAAGCGGGAAACCTTTGCAATATTCACGGTTTTGCTATGATTTCTGAAACTGATTGAGTATCCGTTTCCCCAGCATCAGCCGGTGAACCTCATCCGCACCATCATAAATCCTTGCCCCTCTCTCATGACGGTAAAAATAGGAAAGAATGGTATCGTCGGACATGCCGAGGCCGCCATGTACCTGCAATGCCCGGTCAATGATCGTCTGCATGGTATTGGCCACAACAAACTTGATCATGGAGATGTCGTTTCGCGCTTCGCTCGCACCGACGGTCTCGATTCTCCAGGCAGCATACAAGGTCATCAGCCGTGCGGCCTGAATTTCCGCAGCGGAATCCGCCACCCAGGTTCGAATGGTCTGCTGTGTGGCAAGGGTTTTTCCATCCGGTGTGATCACCCGCTCATTGGCTCTTTTGCACATGAGTTCAAACGCACGGTTGCAGATTCCCAGCCAGCGCATGCAATGGTGGATTCTTCCGGGTCCAAGACGGTCCTGGGCAATGACAAATCCGTGTCCTTCCTCGCCCAGAAGATTTTTTCGGGGCACGCGGCAGGACTGATAGATGATTTCACCATGGCTGGCATAATCGCTTCCTTCATGTCCCATGACCGGGATGTTGCGCACCAGGTTAAAACCCGGATTATCCGTCGGCACAATGATCATGCTGGCATTGAGATATCGCGGAGCATCCGGATTGGTAACCGCCATGACAATGGCAAATTTCGAGCCGTCTGCCGAACTGGTATACCATTTATGTCCATTGATCACATAGTCGTCTCCGTCTTTTACGGCTGTGGTTTCCAGCATCACGGGATTCGAGCCGGGCATGTTGACTTCCGTCATGGAAAAACAGCTTCGGATATCTCCGGCAACAAGCGGTCCCAGATATTTTTCCTTCTGTTCCGGGGTTCCGTATTTATGAAGGATCTCGATGTTTCCGGCATCCGGAGCCTGACAACCGAAAATATAGTGCCCAAGCGGGGTCCGGCCCAATGCTTCGGAAACCAGGCCGTGTTCCACGAGATCCAGGCCCATCCCTCCGTATTCTTTGGGATGGTTCGGCGCCCAGAGTTCCATCTGCTTGACCATTTTCCGCTTTTCTTCAAACAGTTCAAGTCCGTCCCGGAATTCCATTTTTGTAAAATGGGCCTCCAGCGGGATCAGTTCCTTATCCACAAATTCATTGATCATTCCCAGTATAACTTTCATTTTTTCCGATATCTGAAAATCCATAATCCCTCCTCCATAATCCCTCTATTGATCTGTTTCCTGCATTTTGTTTCAATATTATTGATCCGGCCGGCGTCATCCTACCGGTAGGTAATCCATTCTTTTTCCTGTTTCATTTCCAGGTGGGCATGCTCATTGAATGACATCATCATGATACGATCCGTTGTAAACTTGAACCGGGTTACGGAAGTGTTGATGATCTGCCATCCCACCTGGATAGCCGATGTGCCGGAAAGGGACAATGCCTTTTGAACCGTTGCGGAAATCGGTCCGCCGGATGAAAATACAGCGACTGTTTTCCCGCTTCCGTGGGCCTTCATGATTTCCGCTATCCCATGCCTTACCTGTCCGGAATAATCTTCCCATGAAACCAGTCCGGGAGCCTGAACATCGCCGGAAACCCATCGCAACACCGCTTTTTCAAAAACAATCTGAAACGATTTCTTGCTGTTGAACATGGTTTCCACATCTTTTGAAAAATCCGGATCTTCGTGGATCAGAACCGGTATCACAGTTTTGAGAACCGCTTCCGGATCATATTCATTAAAGGCCTGCATCTCCGTCAAAATCGGGTATGGTTTCTTTTCCCCGGAAAAGCCCTGAAAAAACCGATCGGCCGTTTCCAGATGACGCTGCATGGTTCCGGTATAAAATGCATCAAAGGAGATTCCCATCCCCCTGCAATATTCTCCCAGCAGTTTTGCCTGGGCATGCCCAAGATCGGAAAGCCGGTCATAATTTCTCCGGCCAAACGAAGCCTGACCATGCCGAATCATATAAAGTGTGCTCATGAAGATCCTTTTTGATGAGTTGCAATCCGGAGATTACCGGATTTCCGGAAAAAGTCAACAAAAATAAAGCGAGCGCTCGTTTTTTAGCCGTCCTAAGAATCCAATATTGGCGAAACCTTCAAAAGCCTCAATTCCGTATTTTAAATTCCCCCATTGAGGGGGGCAAGGGGGGTGTAGCATTTTCTCGCCTATCTCCATTGCGCTGCCATCCGGATTCTGATACCAATATACAAGCTATCTTAAATGCGAACTACTTCCACTGGAGGAACCCCCATGAACGACCTTGCATTTCTATCCGCCGTTGAACTGGCCGCCATGATACAACAGAAAAAAATCAGCTCCGTTGAACTGTTGGAGCATTACCTTCAACGAATAGACCGGTTCAACCCGCCCATCAATGCCGTCGTGGCCAGGGATGACATAACCGCACGTGCACAGGCAAAAAAGGCAGATGCGGCTCTTTCACAAGGTGAAAATTGGGGTCAACTTCACGGCGTGCCGATCACCATTAAAGATACCTTTGAAGTGGTCGGTCTGCCCTGCACATCCGGAGCACCCAAGCTGAAAAACCACATGCCGGCGAAAAATGCCGAGGCGGTGCAGTCTCTCCTCAATGCCGGTGCCGTTGTCATGGGAAAAACCAATGTGCCGCTTTACGGCGGTGATATTCAAAGCGTGAATGAGGTCTATGGATGCACCAATAACCCATGGGATGAGAGCCGGACCCCGGGCGGATCTTCCGGCGGCGCGGCAGCAGCCCTGGCAGCCGGACTGACCTCCCTGGAACTGGGAAGCGATATCGGCGGCTCCATCCGCATTCCCGCCCATTTCTGCGGGGTTTACGGGCACAAGCCCAGTTACGGGATTGTTCCGGATCAGGGCCATATCCCGCCGCTGCCCGGCATTTTCACCGGAGAACACGCTATTCAAATTGATATTATGGTCAGCGGCCCCCTGGCCCGCAGTGCGGAAGATCTTGATCTGGCAATGACATTGATCACGGCTCCGGAAAAGGCGGATCAAACCGCCTGGAAAATTCAATTGCCGGAACCGCGAAAGAAAAAGCTGAAGGAATACCGCATCGGCGTGTGGCTTGATGATCCGGCCTGTCCGGTGGATTGCAGGGTCGGGGATGTTCTGCAATCGGCAGTGGATGCCCTGTCCCGCGCAGGAGCGGATATTGTCGATAAAAGACCGGAAGTCGACCTTGCCGGCAGCATCGATATTTTTTTCAACCTGCTGTCCGCTGTCATGGGAGCCGGAGCCACGCCCGGTCAATTCGAAAAATGGCGCAAAATATCTGCCGATCTGAAGGCCACGGATCAGTCCTACATGGCAAAACATCTGCGCGGTGCAACCCAGCTGCACAATAGCTGGTTCATGCAGGATGCCATGCGCCAGATCCTGCGCGGAAAATGGGCGGAATTTTTTAAAGATTTCGACGTTCTTCTCTGTCCGGTATCACCGGTTGCCGCCATGAAGCATGACGACCGTTTTTTTTATGACCGTGAAATTCCGATCAACGATACCCTGCGCCCTTATCAGGATGCCATGGGCTGGGCCGGGCTTGTCGGAGTCGTCGGACTGCCGGCTACGGTTGCGCCGGTCGGCATCACGCCGGATGGTCTTCCGATCGGGATTCAGATTGTCGGCCCTTACCTGGAAGACCGGACACCGATTCACTTTGCCCGGCTGATGCAGGATATTGTCGGAGGATTTACGCCTCCAATGAAATATGTGAATCCTTGACGGGTAGATAACAATGTTGATCACCCCCGGCACAACAGTCCGATGTAGGGGCGGTTCGCGAACCGCCCCTACGTTCATGCGTTCAAAGTATTTGGCCCGGTTTAGGGGATGAGGGCGGTATTCGGCCGCTATCCGCAGGTGGAAAAGGCGATGCGGCGCTGGTAAAAAAATCATATTGGAAAAGAGATCTTGAATGAACGATTTAAAAAATTGCTCTATTCCAATATGCACTGCATATCGATCGGATACCGGATCAGGTGGTTATCCTTTAAGTAATAGTTTTCAATATCAACTGCCTGAAAATATTCCTGCGGAAATTCCCTTACGATGTTTTCTCCTCCCGGAATATAGGAAGGATCTTCCGGTTCAATGGCTTCATGCTGGTTGATAATGCTGTTGAATGTGACCACACCCAGATATTCATTGGTATCCATATGAGAAAACCCGTCCCGGTCATCGATCTTGATCGTTTGTCCTTCGGTAACGCTGAAGCGGAACAATGAATCTCCCAGAAAATAGATGACCTTATGCTCCCCTGCCCCAAGATAGGAAACCACATGGTTGTTTGTGACCGATGGCGTAACGGCAGACAATATCGGCATTTCACCATTCATCGGCCAGAACTTGATGTAGATGTTTTCCAGATCATGGGCATACACGTCAACGGTTCCAGAATCTACCTGAGCAAGCGCTTCCTGGCTGCCCGCATCATAGAGATCTCCATACAGGCACACCTTATCCATATAATTTTTGATATGAACCGGCGTGGGTTCTGAAATATCCTTGAACCCGATGCATGTTCCGGTTTGGGAGCCGATCGGCCCTTCATAGACCACATACAGATAAACGTCCGTTGCATACAATGGGACGGGGGTATCGCTCAGGTCAAACGTCAGTTTCAAAGGTTGATCTCTGGGAATCTCATAGGTTCCGGCAAGCGAATGGTGAATATAGTAAAAATCCCCGGATGGTTCCGGAGGATCGTTCCGGAACTGGTCACCCTGCCCGATTTTGTATTTGATGCCCAGCCGGATCGTACCGCCGGTCATGTCCATGTCCTGCCCGGAGATATTTTTTACCTGTAATGCGATCCGGTCAAACCCCCGGCTCATGGGATCTTCCAGGTCTCTGTCCATGTCTGTAAATGCATACACGCCCTCATCGGAAGCGTTGATTTCCAGTGCCGGACCGGAAATCACCTTTCCGGCAACAGCTCCGATATGGGGGGTGGAGTCAGTTTCAACAGATTTAGTTTCAAGACCGGATGTCCCTTTAAACGCCAGTATGAATTTGCCCGGCTCTGCGGCATCGAATTCCACGCCGAAGCTGATGTTGTCGCTCCGGTTGCCGCCTGTAACGGAATCTTTTGAATCCAGGCTGAAGTTCCGGCTCCAGATCAGTTTTCGGTATCCGTCGGCAGCATCATAGTACAGTCTGAAGTTTCCGGATATCTCTTCGTCAGAATTGTTTTCAACCACAAATCCGAGGTCGCTGTTTTCTTCATCCGGGATCAGGTTGATATCTCCCCGGAAAAAATATTTCAAAAGACCTGCGGAATACCCGACCGCCCTGGGAATGAGTTTCTGTGCGTATTCCTTATGGCAGGCGGCATCGAGTCCAACCCCTATCATTTCACTTGAAACCTGCGGAAAATACAGCTTCCGGAAATGGTCGAGATAGCTGACAACCGCCAGATGCTCCAGTCTCTCGCCGGGATGCCCGATGGAGCTGGACAGATATTGGCGATCCAGGTCGGGGATTCCGTCATCCGGAGGATTTTCCAGACGGATCTCGCAATGTTCCGCCTTTGGATAGGGATAATCGTCGAACATCGTATCCGCACTTAGAAAATTGGCATTGGTATATTCCGCAAGGCCGATAGCTGAAAATCCATCAATCCGTTCCATTGTCACCCCAGGATCGGGTTCAGTGTCTGGGTTTTGACCCATACGGTAGCGATTGGTATCCATCAGGTTGGCAACAGGCACTTCAGCGCCTTGAAAACCTCCCGCTGTCTGAAGAAGATCGGAATATGCAAAAAAATTTGCCCGGGAATCTTTGATTTCCAGGGGTTCTCCGGCAACGGTTATTTCTCCGGTGGATGGATTAAGCTGTATATTGGTTTTAGCCCAATCCTCATATGGAGCGCTAAGCACATGAGTGTCGTTTCTTGTGTGGGCAGGAACGGAAGCATCCTCCACCAGGTGCATCAACTGACCAAGGCCCCTGAACATGTGGGCAAAATACTCTTCCCGAAACTTATTTTCCGGATGGGTTAATGCAAAATAAAAATAACTTCGCACATCATGCCAGGAGTAATCCCCAAAATACTGTCCGCCAACTGGTAATTGCGACCAGATAACGGAAGATTCTATTCCAAGCTGTTCCATTCCAGGCAGACCTGAAAAACCCTGATCGGTCAATGGATCATGAAAGTGGTTTAGGGAACGGGCATATGGAATCGTTAATCTTCCGGGCAAATCCTCCTTGATTCCGCCTTCACCGAGCCACTTAAAAATATATTTAAACTTTATTAATGTGTTGACACCATTCTCAAAACCTATATCTCTCTTCAGGTAAGTGTTTAAATCAAAATCTATGTTTTGAAAATTTTGTTCAGCGATATATTGGTTCAGAATTTCATGTGTTTTCACATCAAGGGCATATACAGAATTTTCAAAACACAATATAATGATGATAAGGCTGAATATCTTATTCATAACTATCCTCCCTGTTATTTAACTTCGCCAATTCCGTACCTTTGATTTTCTTCATTTAACGCTTTAAATAACAGCGGCAATTCATTCGCACCCATATCGACCGGCCAGCTTGGGATTGCTCTTAATCTCTCTTTTTTGGTTAACCGTTTTAACAATTCCACAACACCATATGTGATCACGATTTTTTCCATAGTTACGGATGATTTAACCGCTTCCGCTTTTTCACCGATCTCTCTTGCAAAAAAATCTTCCAGACAAGTACCGGAATAATCAGGATGGTGATGTAGCGCGGAGTAACTCATATAACCCGGTTTATAGATAATAAAACTTGTTATATCTCCCACACTGAACGGATTGAGGATCGTGTAATAGGAAGGAATGCAAAACTCACCCTTTCCGTCTGTCAAGGCTTCACGAACACTGATATCCGATGTCCATTTTCCTCCCGGACCTCCGATGATGGGTTCGGTGTGATAAACCGCAACAACAACCGCCCCCTCGATCGGCTCTTTGGTTTCAGCATCCAGAATCCGGCCTTTAAACTCCGGCTTGGAGAAAAACAGCCAGCCGGCCATGCAGGTTGATGTGTAAACTCCTGTGAGAATGAATGATATCAGAATGATAATATATGTCTTTTTCATAAAATGACCCTTTCCTGTTAAAAAAAGCTGATTCTCCAGATTCCGTCACTGTCCTTGACAAACAGCACATAAAAAGAAAATTGCCGGCCGCCCTGCTCTCCTTTAACAGAGTATTCCGCCATACGGTCGTGAACGTTTACCATGGCGAGATCCTGCATTCCGGCTTCGATTTCCGGAAGGTGGTCTTTCAGGAGATTGAAGTTATAATCGTACATCGCCCTTTTGCTCTTTTCCATAAAACCCAGGGCGGTTTCGATGTTTCCATACTTCAGGGCATTCTTCATCCCATCCCACTTGGCGCGGAGCATGGCATCAAATTCATCCTGATCCTGGGCCAGAACCGCAATCGTATCAGAACAGGTTCCTCCTTCCGGATTGTTCACCGTGGCGGTAAAATAGTAAAATCCACGGCCGGTGACAATGACTTTATAGTTGTCCGGGTTGGATTCGAGATATTCCACGGTCGGAGGATCGGATTCGGTTATGGTGGAATCCATGATACTGAAGGTTCCGTCTATTGTCAGGCTGGACTCTAATGGAGACAGGCCGGATTCAGGATTGGCGTTGATGGTGATGGTATGATCCGCAACATCCATATTGAAAAACAGGCTTTTTGTATTGCTGATGCCGCGGGTGTCGGTTGCTGTCACCCGGATGGTTTCTTCCCCTGACATCAGCGGAACATGGTTGGCCGCAAACCGGTTGCCGAAAATCATGGCCGGAACCCCGTTGATCACAATACCGGTTTCCAGATTACCGGCATGAGTGAAGGTTCCCTGAACCAGTGCATCCGGCCGGGTGACGGTTTCACCCTCTGCAGGGCTGGTGATGTTCAGTTCAATGGGATTTTTTACTTCCACAATAATGCTTGCGACGGCCGTTCCTCCGGGACCTGTGGCGGTTACGGTATAGGTTGTGGTCTCTGTCGGATGGACGATTCTGGAACCGTTTAACAGCACCTCGCCGAAGCCGGGCTCCATGACTACTGTATCTGCATGTTCGGACAGCCAACCAAGGGCTGTGGATTCTCCGGGATAAATGGATTCCGGTACGGCAATGATCGAAACCGTGGGAACCGGATCAATGGCCGTTACGGTCACGCTGTCGGTTGCCGTGCCTTCAGGCCCGGTAGCAGTGATGGTGAAAGTTGCTGTTTCATACAGCGTAATGACCGCTCCGCCATTGACCGGAACTCCGCCGATCCCCGGGATATAGGCGGTGTCTGCATTGATCGATGTCCACTGAAGAGTCACGTTTCCGCCTTTTACAACCGTATCTGCCGAGGCACTGAGCTGAACCGATGGGGTCTGATCGAGTGCAGCCGTTGCCGATGCCGAGGTGTTTCCGTTGAGCCCTGTGGCGGTGATCGTATAGGTTGTTGTCCCGATGGGCTTAAGCATCATGGTTCCCGAAAGATCCACAGCACCGATATTCTGATCGATTGTGCAGGATACCGCATTCTCCGTTCCCCAGGACAGGGTAACAGACTCTCCGGGATGGAAAGTGGATGGCGATATGTTCAGGGTTGCAGAAGGCGTTTCTCCGGCAACAACCGATATGGTCACACTGTCTTGTATCGTTCCATCCGGTCCCTGCGCAGTAATGGTGTAGGTGGTTGTCTTGTCTGGAAAAATCTTTATGGAGTCCTCGATATCAACTGCTCCGATATCCGGAGTGATTGTGCAGGAAGACACATTCACCCCGCGCCACGTCAGGGTGACGGATTCTCCCTGAAGAACGATGCCTGGTGTTGCACTGATGGAAACCGTTGAATCGGTCTCTTCCATAGTGTCCGCTTGGGTATGGATATAAGCGGCTCCGCAAAAGTCCTGTTCGGAACCGCCGAACTCGTTCACCGTATAATTTTTAGAAGAGCCTGTGATAAAATTTTCACCGGCTATGGCAACAGATGATCCGAATGCATGATATACATCCGTATCGTCGGCCGCCGTTTTTGCCATCGAACGCCATGAACCTTTATCGTTCTGATAGATGAATGCGGAACCGGATACCGGAGATTTGTTGACAGACCCGACCATTGCATATTGGTCGGTTATGGCCACCGATGTTCCGAACCGTGCTTCCGGAAAGTTTTCTCCGGAAATGAGCTCTGCGGCTTCCGTCCAGTCGGCTCCATCCCATTGATAGATATATGCAGCACCAGAGTCATTGTTATCCCCTGCCCTTCCGGCAATGGCGTAATCACCGTAAAGAGAAACATTCTCACCAAAAAATTCATGGGCTGATCCATTGATTGTTGTCTGCCCGATCCAGTTGTTTCCATCAAAATGGAAAAACCGGATTGCTCCCTGCCGGCCGTTTTCTCCGGGAACCCCGATGATCAGACGATTCCCGTCCAAAGATACGGAATCCGCAAAATAATCTCCGCCCATGGCCAGTTCCCTGTCTTTCTGGAGCTTTCCATGCCGCTCCCAGAATGTTCCGTTAAAATGAAAAACATAGGCTGCTCCGGTGCCTTCATTCTCGTTGGGCGCACCCACAACCGCAAATCCATTACTGATGGATACGGAAGATCCGAACCAGGCTTCTTCGGTCAGCTCATCCCCGTAAAGCATGGCGGTCCGGGTCCAGGTTCCTTCAATATTTTGAAAAATATAGGCTGCTCCGACCACAGCTCCGTTTATTTGCTTTCGGGATGCACCAACAATGGCAAAATCCCCTTCCATATCCACCGAGATTCCAAATTCATCCTGGTTTCCCGCATCATTGGCAGTCAGGACGGCCTGTCTGATCCACTCTCCGTTATTGCTCCCGAAAATATAGGCCGCTCCGGAAGAAACTCCCGAACTTTCATCATACGGCGCGCCGATAATCAGCCGGTTTTCATCAGCAGCCACCGCCGCACCAAACATATCCTGCTCATTGCAATCAACGGCTGTCAGCTTTTTTTCCTGAAATTCGGTACTGACCGGCAACTTGTAGATCTTCACTTCTCCGGTATCAATATCATCACCGTCTTTTCCGGGAAACCCGACAATGAGGCGGCCGTCTTCCATATCCATTGCCTGACCGGGCACGTCAGGTTCCTGTGCATTACCGGTGGAGATGACTGCGACCGGCTTCCATATGGTATTGCCATTGGGCTCGTCAGGCTTTTCGATCACGGATCGAACAATTTTTATCCGGCTTGCACCGTATTCACGCATGGTTCTTATGGCGGCAATCTTGTCATCCATGATGATCTTCCCGCCGAACCGGTCCATAAACGGGATCAGATACCAGGGAGTCATATCCGCCATGAGCCTGTTCAATGAAAATGGCTTTTTGAAAAAAGCTGCTTCCAGCCCATTATTTTCCGGAATGCCTGCCGTGATCTTTTGGGTCTGGACCCATTGTTTTCCATTATGGTAAAAAGTATATACCGCACCGGATACGGCTTCACCGGCTGTCTCGGCCCCGGTTGCGCCGATCATCAGAAAATCCTGATTCAGGCTGACAGCGGTTCCGAAATAATCGCCGGAAGCGCCGTCCGGCGAATCAAGCTCTGCCTGCAACATCCAGGTACTGCCGTCATATTGATATACATAGGCTTTTCCGGAATCCATGCCTGCCTGATCCGTTCCGGGCGCTCCGACCAGTGCAATATTCTGATGGATGGCGACGGAACCGCCAAAATAATCACCGGATGCGCCTGCGTTTGCGGAAAGCCTGGCGGTCTGTATCCAGTTTTTTTCGACCAGTTGAAAAATATAGGCGGCACCGGTATTGGGCCCGCTGATATTCCTGCCATACGCGCCGGCAATGATAAAACCCTTGCTGATGCTCACAACGGAACCAAAATAATCGTTTTCCATGCCGTCGTCCGCCATGAGGATGGCCTGCCGGTTCCACTCTTCTCCGTCACGAACAAAAACATAGGCAGCCCCTCTGTTGTTCTGCTTCCCATAGGCGCCCACAACAGCAAGGTTTCCGTCCACGGCAATTGCCGCTCCAAAATGATCTCCGGCTGCGAGATCATCCGGCAGGATTTTCGATTCTTGAATCCATCCGGATTGTTCCTTCAAAAACACATATATTGCACCGGCATCTTCCCCGCCTTCATCATCACCGCTTGCACCGATCAGGGCGGTATTGCCGCAGATCGCAACCGACTCCCCAAAATAATCTCCTTCATCGGCATCACCCGCCGTCAACACAGCCTCCGGGATGGACGACGGATGACTTACGGCAACCATGCCTCCGGAGTATGCAATCACCGGTGCATTGATGGAATCCTCGATCCTGGCATAGATGTGGTAGTTGCCTTCCGGAATATCCACGGTATCCCAGATATAGGCATCATCTCCTTCTTCATCATGATCTTCCCGTATGCCGGTAACAATCAGCACTCCGTTCGCCCCGATATTGTCCGTATCGTAATATAAGGAGATGACGGCATTGTCATCCGGATCGGAATCGCGCCAGTTGATCGGACATATGTCATCTGCCTGGGTAGTGGTTTGATCCGGTTTCTCCATGACAATTGCAGGCGGCTGATTCACGGTGATGGTCCGTTCAGCACTGGTTGTCCCGCCGGTTCCGGAGGCTGTAAGTCGGTAGGTGGTTGTGCTTTGGGGTGTAACCGTAAACGACCCGTTGGTGTCAACCGTCCCGATATCCGGCTGAATCACGCAGGAATCGGCATGGACACAGTTCCATGTCAGAACTGCCGATCCTCCTCGCGGAATGACGGCCGGGCCGGCATTGAACTCAATAGCAGGCGGCAGGGAGATAATGGTGATGGTCGTATTTGCCGTTGCGGTTCCGCCGGGACCTTGCGCCGTGATGACGTATCGTGTGTTTGTTTCCGGAGAAACCGGAATGGAACCGCTCGGAGAAACCGGGCCGATCCCCGGCTCGATGATTACCTGATCCGCATGTTCGGATGACCAGGAAAGCAGCGTGGATTCTCCCAGAATGAGAGCGCTTTTTTCCGATGCAATCTCTGCAACCGGCACGGAAATAACCGTGACCGTTGCTGTGGAGACGGAAATTCCGCCAGGTCCTTCCGCCGTCAATGTGTACATGGTGGTTTCAGAAGGAACGACCGTCATGGAACCGCTTGTACCAACCGGTCCGATCCCCGGTTCAATCCCGCACGTTTCCGCATGCTCTGTATGCCAGGTCAGGAGAACCGGTTCTCCGGAAACAATGCCGGCCGGATTTGAACTGAATTCGATCACCGGAAGCAGCGGCATTTCATCTTGTTTTAAAACCGTGACCGATACGGAAGCGCCCGGCTTTCCGCTGAGGAAAATCGTCAGGCTGTTCAGGGATTTCGCGGCAACATTCATATCCAATACCAATTCATCCCCGTTAAAAAATTCCGTCAGGGGTACGAATCGCCAGTTGAAAATTAAAAAACCGCTGCTGATATTCATGTCCGGTGTGTTTTTCCGAATGGTGATCCTGCCTTCGCCGGGTTCATCACTGCGAAAAGTCCGACAGGACAGATTCACATGCCATTTGTTGATGGTAAACGTTTCCGGACCAAAGACCATACTATCACCGGCCAAAACGGTCGCTGTGACTGACAGGGCAAGAAAAGCCGTCATGAATTGAAAAACGGTTCGAAATTTCATCTGGTTCTCCTCGTAGGAATCGGTTGGGAAAAATCGCTTTTTCGCGATATCCTATTAGGATATGATGAAATGGTTTGTCAAGAGAAAAAAAATAAAAAATCAGGTGTTCTCAAAAATCAATTTTGTCTTTCAGGTCCTTCCACCCAACCACCTTCACCTGATTTCTTTTGTACGTCTGGTTCCCCCCATAGATGATATGGGATTCCAGTTCCTTGCCATGCAGTTTCGCAAAATAGAGCAGCCCTTTGAAAAAGTCCTCCGCAACCGTCTGTCCGGATTTGATTTCAATTGCTTTGACTTCCTCTCCGTAATCACAGATCAGATCCACCTCGTTTCCGGAATTGTCCCGGAAAAAATAAAGGTGATCGGTCTTGCCGGAATTGAATCGTTTTTTCAATATCTCAGTCATGACAAAGGTTTCAAATAAAGCGCCTTTTAATGGATGCGAGGAAAGCTGATCTTGATTGACGATGTTCAGCAGAAAGCAGGCCAGCCCGGTATCCAGAAAATACAGTTTGGGCGCCTTGATCAGCCGTTTATTGTAATTCCGGTAATAGGGCTGCAACAATTTTATCAGATAGCTCGCCTCCAGTACCGAGAGCCAGCTCTTTACGGTATTGTGATTCACTCCGCAATCATTGCCCAGGCTTGAGTAGTTAAGGATCTGCCCGGATCTGCCGGCACATAGTTTTAAAAAAATCTCGAATTTTGACAGATCCTTGATGTTGATTAACTTTCTCAGGTCCCGTTCAATATAAGTATTCACATAAAACTGCATGGCCTCTGTGGGATCAAGTTTTTTGTCAAAAATTCTTGGGAAGCTGCCTGTATAAAGAACCTCATCCACAGACGGCAGATCGCGAAAGGACGAATAGGCTTCGTTCAGGGAGAACGGCAACAACCGGACCAGTGCGGTCCGGCCCGCAAGGGATTGTGAAATCCGTTCCATGAGTTCGAACTGTTGACTCCCGGTCAGGATAAACATCCCGTCTTTTTTCCGGTTGTCGACGATGGTCTGAATATAGGAGATGATATCCGGCGCGCGCTGTACTTCATCGATGATCGCCCCGTCCGGAAAACGCCCCAGGAAACCCCGTGGATCATTCTGCGCAAAAAGCCTTTCATCAATATCTTCCAGCGATACGTATGGTTTTTCGGCAAAAAGTTCGCGACTGAGTATCGTCTTTCCGGACTGTCTCGGCCCGGTGATGGTAATTATGGGAAACTGCCCGGCATACTGCAAAACCTTTTCAGATACATCTCTTTTAATGATCATTGCCTTCCTCCGTGAGGTTCCGATTGTATCCTTATCCTGTATTTCAGGCTCGCCCATTTCTTGCAAATTGTCAATTGAATTCTCAATCAGGCAAAAATCCAACGTCAGGATTTACCGGAAGTGCGGAACATGCGAAAAACAGATTCAAATTATCGGCCTGGGAAATATCAGCCGTCTTGAGGATGTCTATATCATATGATGTTCTATAAAACCGTTGAACAATGATATCGGGTTAAAACTATTTCTGAAATAGATACTCCAGGGAATTCAAATTGTCGCTGATTTCAAAGGACAGCATCTGGGCAAGCGCGTTCAGGATCACGATGGCGTTCTTGTCCGCGTCTTTCTTGGCAATGTGGCCGGTCCTGTCCAGGATTCCGGAATTCACCTGCTGAACCTTTTCATAATGCTGATCCAGTTTGGTCAGTTCCAGATCCGGTATCAATCCTTTTTTATATTCAAAATACTGCCGGAGCAGGTAGATGGAGGCAGAACGGAAAATGGTTTCCTCTATGGTGGAAAACGGAAGGTGAAACCGTGCCATGGGTTTGAAAAAGTTCATGACCGGGCAATTGCTGGTAGCCATAACGATTCCAAAAATGGAAAACAGACCTTCCTGGATCGCCGCATCCTTCATGTAGGTTCTTTCCGGCGTTTTACAGATAGCAACACAGTGGTCCGAGGAAATCTCATTTTTGAATTCTTCCACAAGCTCTGCGATATTCACGGCAATCGGGCAGTACGGATGCTGTTCCTTTTCCAGAGGACAGCAGGCGCATTGGTGGAATTCCAGCTTTGTCCATTCCGGTGTGGGCTCATTTCCCTTCCGGACAAGGGTAATGGTTTGCAGATCCAGTGAAATGGCGAATTTCTTTGTATTGCCGTTTTCAAACCGGAATTCATATTCTATGCAGTAGTATGGCGACTGTTCCGTCATCGGTTTCCTCTTTGGTTACCATTTTTCCAACTTACCCGGGATTATGTTTCAAGAAATCTTTACATAGCGTGTTCCGGAAAAAGTGTAAAGAGGGCAAAATTACAGGACAAGCTCCTGAATGAATTCGGTCAGCTGATTCAGGTTCCGGCAGGGCCTGACCTCATGACAGTAGGCTTTGTACAGATTCATTTCACTGTCACCGGAATTCCAGAAGCGTTCCGGTTCCGGATTCAGCCAGACGACTCTCCGGCACCGGTCCCGCATTTCTCCGAGGATCTGGTCCTGGGGATTGAAATGATTGGATCTGCCGTCGCCCACAATGATCAGTGTTGTTTTTTTATTCAGCACGTCCATATGGGATTTCTTGAAACGGACAAAGGTTTCACCGTAGTCCGTAAGCGCCTCATATTGGATACCCGCCTCGGTCATCACCTTTTCCACGGCCTCATTGATGTCATATTTTTCAAAAATAGACGTGACCTCGGCAAGCTCGGAGATAAACACAAAGCTTTTCACTTTGGCAAAACAATCCTGGAGGGAAAACAGCATGTTCAGCATGAAACGGGCGGCAGACCACACGGAACCGGATATGTCGCAGATGGTGACGATCCTTCCCTTCCGGGGCGGCCGTTTTTTATAAATTACTTCAATAGGGATACCATGATAACGCCCGGCCCGGCGCAGTGTTTTTTTGATATCCAGCACTCCCCTGTTCTTCATTGCCCATCTTCTGGTGACGATGTCGTTGAGTTTCCGGACAAGCTGCTTGATGACCTGCCGCATTTCCTCCACTTCACTCTTGGACAAGGAGGAAAAAAATTTCTCCCCGATCCCTTTCCCCTGCTGCACTTCGGACTTGACCTGCTTCAGACCCTTGTTTTCCGGCTTGTTCTCTTCTGTGAGCAGGTTGAGACCGACATCCAGCCTTCTGTTGAAGTTGTCCATGATCTGTTTTCGGGAACCCGTCCGGCCGGCACCGCCCTGCCCCTCCATGAACCGGGTGATCCGGTTCCGGGTCTGATTGATCTGAAGCATGATTTCAAGTCGTCCGGACAGGCCGCCCAGGTTGGATTTCAGTACCTGGGACGGGATCTGCTCCGATGCCCGCAGTTTCTGCAATTTTTCCAACAGCAGCAATGGATTTCCGGACAGGAACTCTAAAATAGCCTGTTCCAGTTCATTGCCGGTTTCCGTATCCCGAAGGTTTTCCAGAACCTCCTGATAGAGGTCGCTTCCCGGTTCCCGGTTCTCCAGATGACCGACATCCGGTTTGAGATTGTGAAAATAAAGAGAATACAATTGGTCAAAATGGCTCTGATCTCTTCTGGTTTTCACGAAATTGGTATTCAAGACCGCTCGGAACTGGGATTCATCTGTCGGATTGACGAGCTGCAGCATGGCAATGCAATCCAGTGCCTCGGATGTGGATACTTTCAGTTCCGATGTCCGGCACAGGGCAACAAATTGTAAAATGAGGTTTACCATATTCGGATCAGGTAATTTTGCAGATGGCCTGTTTTACAAGGTCCGTATCCGCCCGGTATTTACAGATAACGTTCAAGGTATCGATCATCACTTCAGGAGTAAGATCCTGAACTTGAAGCGCAATTAAAGAGGCAGCCCAATCCAGGGTTTCCGAAATGGATGGTTTTTTCTTCAAATCCATCTTCCGGATTTTGACAATGGCATCCACCAGTTGTTCAACCAGCTTCTCCTGAATTCCGGGAATCTTCATTCGGACAATCCTGGCTTCCAGCGCCTGGTCCGGGTAATCGATATACAGATACAGGCATCGGCGTTTCAAGGCATCGCTGATGTCCCGATAGTTATTGGAAGTCAGTACGACAAACGGGATATGAACAGCCTTGCGGGTTCCCAGCTCCGGAATGGAAACCTGGAAATCGCTGAGCAGTTCCAGCAGGAAAGCCTCGAATTCTGGGTCTGATTTATCCACCTCGTCAATCAGGAGCACCACCGGTTCCGGGGAGCTGATGGCTTGCAGAAGCGGCCTTGTCTGAATAAAACGTTCGGAAAAAAAGGCATCCTCCTGCTGGGCGATTTTATCCACAGCCTCTGCCAGGGTGTGGGATTCGGAGATGAAATCCTGAATTTTTTCCTTGACGATCTGTGTGTACAGAAGCTGCTTTGCGTATTCCCACTCATACAGGGACTTGGCCTCATCCAGACCCTCGTAGCACTGCAAGCGGATGAGTTCCCTTCCCAGTGTTCCGGCGATCGCTTTGGAAAGTTCGGTTTTGCCGACACCGGCAGGGCCTTCCACCAGAAGGGGTTTCTGGGTTGCGGCCGCCAGGAACACAATGGTAGCGATCTCCCGGGATGCAATATAATCCGCTTCCGATAATTTTTTCTGAACATCCTCCACACTGGTAAACTTCATTGCCCCTCACCCTCCCGTATCCTTATCCTTCCATATGAAATTCCCTGCCGGAATTCCGTTGTTCCGAATGAGCCACATTACACATGATCGGTCACAAACACAAACAGAAAACCGTTTCGTCTTCATTTTATAATTTACTTTTAATTCAAGATATTATATAAGGGCTGTAATTTGCCTTATCGGAATGACTTCCATCGTACCATTTTTCTTGACCTGGATAGACCGATCCTTTATGAACGGGATGCTGCGAACACGTTTATCGGCAATCATGATTTCATGACGAGGTCATCCGGAGCAAAAAAACGGAGCAAAAAATGCGTGAAAAAAAAGAACCCATTGAGATCAAATGTCCCAAATGCAACCATACGGAGATTATTTACCTGCCGATTGAAGATTTCCCCAAATGCCCTGACTGTAAAATTGAAATGGTGATCAAGGAGCTGCTGGATGAGGGAAAATCCTATTGACCATATCGGCAGGCGTCATAACGGAAACCTTTGGCATGAAGCAACCATCATAATAATCAAACTGAGGAGGGAATGGTATGAAACGTCTGTTGATGATTAAATTGATTGCAATATTTACCCTGATTTTCTGGATGGCCGCTCCGGTGTTTTCTTCCGACATTGAGCTTGCCAAAAAATCAACCCTGGAAAAAATTCTGCAGCGGGGAGAACTTCGCGTCGGGTTTGAAGCAGGCTATATGCCGTTTGAGATGACCGATAAAAAAGGCCGGTTTGTCGGGTTTGATATTGACATGGCAAACGAGATGGCAAAAGCCATGGGCGTTAAATTCGTGCCTGTCAATACCGCCTGGGACGGGATCATTCCGTCTCTGATTACCGACAAATTTGACATTATTATGAGCGGCATGACCGTAACCCAGTCCCGAAACCTGAAAATCAATTTTGCCGATCCCTATATCATTGTCGGACAGACCATTTTGCTGAACAAGAAACATGAAGGAAAAATCTTATCCTACAAGGATTTGAATGATCCCAAATTCATCGTCACCTCAAAATTGGGAACCACCGGTGAAGAAGCGGTTAAAAGACGCATTCCCAAGTGTACCTACAAGTCCTTTGAGACGGAAACGGAAGCCGCTCTGGAAGTGGTTGCCGGAAAAGCGGATGCCTATGTATATGATAAACCCAATTGTGTTGTGTTCATGGCAGAGCAAGGTACGGACAAGCTCGTATTCCTGGATGAACCGTTTACCTATGAGCCTCTTGCCTGGGCAATCCGGAAGGGAGATCCCGACTTCATGAACTGGCTGAACAATTTCCTTCGTCAATACAAGAATGACGGGCGGTATGAAGTCACCTATCAGAAATGGATCCTGAGCACGGACTGGTATAAAAACGTAAAATAGCAATAAAATAAATCATATAACATTCATGTGGGCAGCATATCCTGTTGTTCACATGAATGTTTACCGGAATGAAACCACATGACCATGTTGGGTAATCAGATCAAAAAACCTTCCTATGTCCTGTCGATCACCTTGTTTTTTCTGATGCTGGCAGGAATCATCGGCGGTATCTATTACGCCACACTCCAGATTGACTATGTGTGGAGATGGTATCGGGTACCGCAATATTTTCTTTTTCATGACAAGATGGAAGTCAAGTCGGAAATCGAGGGAGATGTATCCTCCATCAGCGTTTCCGGCAAACAAACCATGATCACGGTAAAAGATACGGATCAGGAAGAATCCTACGTTGTTACAGATGGAACCCTTCTTGTGGACGAAGGCGACAGGATCTATCCCGGAGACACCCTGGCTTTTCAGAAAAAATGGAAGGCCGGCATCCTCATGCAGGGGTTGTGGCTGACACTGAAGGTCAGTTTTATTGCGATCATTTTCGGAATTTTGATCGGGCTGTTCGGAGGGCTCGCCCGTATTTCCGCCAATCCGGCACTCCGATGGTCCGCCATCACCTACGTGGAATTGATCCGCGGGTCCCCGCTTCTGGTGCAGATCTTCATCTGGTATTTTGTTCTCGGCACCCTGATCAATACCATACTGGCCAAACAGAACATGTGGCAGGTTCCGCCACTCTGGTTCGGCGTTGCCGCGCTCGCCTGTTTTACCGGGGCCTATGTTGCCGAGATCGTCCGCGCGGGCATTCAGTCGATCCACAGAGGCCAGAGCGAGGCATCACGATCACTGGGAATGACCTATGTGCAATGCATGGTACATGTCATCCTTCCCCAGGCGTTCCGAAGAATCATCCCTCCGCTGGCAGGCCAGTTTATCAGCCTGATCAAAGATTCATCCCTCCTCGGCATTATTGCCATCCGGGAGCTGACAAAGGCGACAAGAGAGGTTGTTACAACAAGCCTTCAGCCATTTGAACTCTGGTTTGTCTGTGCGATTCTGTATCTGGTTCTGACATTCACTTTTTCCATGTTTCTCCAATATCTGGAAAGGAGGACCCTTTCCCAGTGATTCACGTTGAAAATCTCTATAAAACATTTTTTGTTCCCCATAAAGTCAAGGCATTACATAACGTCAATCTCAACATTGATGCCGGTGAAGTTGTGGTCGTGATCGGGCCGTCCGGCTCCGGCAAAAGCACCTTGCTGCGATGCCTCAACCAGCTGGAAACCGCCAACAGCGGAAAGATTCTGATTGACGGAATCGATGTCATGGACCCGAAAACCAATATCAACAAGATTCGGGCTGAAGTCGGAATGGTTTTTCAATCATTCAACCTGTTTCCGCATAAAACCGTCCTGGAAAACATTACCCTCGCTCAAATCACCGTCAGGAAACGTTCCAAAGCCGATGCCCATGATAAGGCCATGCACCTCCTGGAAAAAGTTGGGATTACGGACAAGGCAAGGGTCTATCCGGACCAGCTGTCCGGCGGGCAGCAGCAGCGTGTTGCCATTGCGCGTGCACTGGCCATGGACCCGAAAGTCATGCTGTTCGATGAACCCACTTCCGCCCTGGACCCGGAAATGATCGGAGAAGTGCTGGATGTCATGAAAAACCTTGCCGGAGAAGGGATGACCATGGTTGTGGTCACCCATGAGATGGGATTTGCCAGAGAGGTTGCGGACCGGGTAATTTTTATGGATCAGGGGGCTGTTGTGGAAGTCGGTACTCCGGAACACTTTTTCACCAATCCGGAGCATGACCGTACAAAACTGTTTCTCAGCCAGATTCTGTAGGATATCAATCTTATTTGATGCGAAACCTTTCCCGCCACTCATTCCCCATCTCCCGGAAAGACACATCATCCTTTCCAATATGGGTAATGGTGATGCCGTCAAAAGACTGCCCTTCATGAAGAATACGGTTGTTGATCACGGCAAAGCTCTTTTCCGGTTCAGGAGCCCATGCAATCGCCTGAAGGTCAATCCTGGAATCTCTTTTTTCATGAATCCGTTGCGTTGCCTTTTGAACGCTGTTGTTTTCTGCCAAAGGAACTTTCGGTATTTCCCGGTTTTCTGAGGAAGCTGCCATGATGGGAGATCGGGCGTGGCTCAGATCGGGTTTCACTGTTTTATGGATGGTTGAAGAAGAATACCCTTCGCTTTTTTGCATCCCGGGTTCAGCGGCAATTCTCTGTCCGCCATTGTTTCCGTTCAAATTCGCACGGGCCTGCACTTTTTCGGGAACCGTCTCCATCTTAACAGGCAGATGCTCCGCATCAGCAGGCTTTGGCGGTTTGGACGTCTGCATTGAATACATCCATGCGGAGCTGCAACCCAGAATCAGAACAATGAAACCGAAAACCATTCGTTTCCATTTCCGTTTGTTTCGAAGCTTTGCATCCGCCTGCCTTTTGATATGCACAGGGCCGGGCCAGGCCGGAATCCCGTCATTGCGGCCCGATTCATTCTCGATTTTTCTGAGTGCCTTTAATATGGTGCTCAAATTGACTTTTCCTCTGCAATCCTTCCGGCCGGAATGCGAACCCGATCACAAGACTTTCCGAAGACGGGGAATCACCAGTGATTTGTTTTCGTTATACAGTGCAATTTCCGTAAGCGGCCCCACAACACCGTCGATCTCCAGGTCATACTTTTTCTGTACATCCTTGACAGCATCTTTGACGGAGTTATCATACACTGAGTTCAATACGATATCGCAGTATCCGATCTCCTGCAGATGCCTTTTTAACATCAGAACCGAATTGCCGTTCTTTTCGATCTGAACCTCTTTGGTATATCCGTATATATTTTTCCAGATTACATAGAATCGGTTTTTCCAGAATGGCAAGATATCATTTGCAGCAATCCGGACCCGCCTGTCTTCCATCTCGAAAATCAGGTCATCATTTTTCATTTCAACAAGTGTCAGAAACCGCGGCATGGGATCATTTCCAATATACAGTTCCAGGATCGCCGCATGATTCAGGTTTTTAACCAGCGACAGATTCCCGGCAATCTTCTGCACGCTCAGATGATTCTGTTTTGCTGCAAGAAAAAAAAATTCCTTATGGTCTTCAATTTCCTGCAAAAAACTTTTCAGTCCGGCCTCTGCCTGCCAAAGGTCCAGAATGATTTTCATGGCGGTATTTCGGGAATGTTTTGCATCCGGTTCCTGCAGCAGGGTTTTGAGGTCCTCCCTGCCGATGGTCACAACCGGTCTTTCTTCTGCCGGATGGGTGTCCATGGTTTCCGTTCCGGGTTCGATAGCAGCATTGCGGGTATCGTCCAGCTGCTCCGCAACCATCACCTCTTCAGCCGGCGGAACGAGAATCTTGTGAACGACTGCTTCCACATGCTTGGGACCGGCATTGCTTTCCTTCAGATCAACATGCGGATAAACAATCAGCGTCACCAGAATAAGCACCAGCCCGGCCAAAAGGAAAAGCGGCTTTCGATTCAGTTCAAAAAATCCGATCCGGGGATCTCTTTTCCCTGAAAGTTCCTGAATTGCCAGCAAGGCGATGTTCCGGTTGATTTTTTTGACATCCCGACTGAAGGCACACAATAAGGCCCGGTCGCATACAATGTTGATCTTTCTGGGAACACCGCCCGAATACCGGAAAATCTCCTTGATGGCGTCTTTGGTAAACAGATCGTTGTTTTTGTGGGAGGCGATCTGAATCCGATGGGAAATATACTCTCCGGTTTCTTTCAATGTCAGGGGATTGAGATGACAGTTCAGGGTGATGCGTTGTTCCAGCTGTCGCAATTCAAACGAGTCAAGCTTCTCACCGAATTCCGGCTGCCCTACCATAATGATCTGGAGCAGCTTTGCCTTGGTGGTTTCCAGGTTGGAAAGAAGCCTCAGCTGTTCCAGCACTTCAATGGACAGGTTTTGTGATTCGTCGATAATCAGGACCGCCTTTTTCCCCAGTTTTTTCTTTTCCATCAGGAAACGGTTCAGGATGTCGATCAGATCTTTTGTGTTATCAGGGGAAGATTCGATACAGAATTCATCGTTGATCGCTTTCAGAAGCTGCAGGGAGTCGAGCTTTGGATTGAAAATATAAGCGGTTTCGGTATTTTCATCCAGTTTCTCTAGAAACATCCTGCATACGGTTGTCTTTCCGGTTCCGACTTCCCCGGTGATGACGACAAATCCGTCCCCCTGTCGAACGGCATAATTCAAATGCCCCAATGCCTCTTCATGACTTTGACCCAGATATAGATATGCCGGATCAGGCACGAGCTTGAACGGTCTTTCCTTAAATCCGAAATAGGGTTTATACATTTTCCATACCTTACACCGGCGAAGCGAAATTGGATAAATACATGTGTAACTATTTGTTTTATTATAATGATATAATCGATGCCCGGCCTTTCTACTGACTAACATAATTTCCGGTATCTTCAAAGCATTAAATACTTCCCGGCACAAAAAATCAACACATTCAGCATGATGATCCGATTTTATCCAACATCCATGATGCTCCTGCCGTGACATGCAAAGCAAATCCCGAACCGATCAGGGCTCCATCCGGTTTTTTACGGTCGCGAGATGACAGGTTGAAATCCGGTTGTTGATACGATATAGGTGGATATGACTTAGAACAAACAATCAAAAAACGGATATTTGCCTATGAAGTACTCTTTTTCCTTACTGACATTTCTGGTGATTGCATTGACGATTCTGGTTTCCTGTACCTCGGAGCAGGAAAAAATGGAAACCCGGCTGGAAACCGCCCGGGATCACTACCGGAATGGTAAACTGAAGGATGCGGAAGCCATTTACAAAAATATCATCGAAACCGAACCCGATTCTCCGGAGGCCAATACCGGACTTGCTGAAACCTATCTAAAACTGGGCAACCTGAAGTCTGCATCCATTATCTTTCAAAAAATTCTTGCCATAGACCCGCAGAATACCAATGCCCTTATCAAGCTGGCCAATCTGAATCTGTTTGGTAACGAAATCGAGTCTGCCGAAAAAAAAATAGCGCTGATCCTGCAAAAGAATCCGGACCATATCGAAGCGCTTACCCTGAGCGCCCGAATTTTCGAACAGAAAAATATGCTGGATCAGGCAGTCGACTCCTACCGGAAAATCATCCAGCTCGACCCGAAAGACAGCAATGCCCATGTAGCCCTTGCCAAAATCCAGTCCAGACTGGGTGAAACCGATCAGGCCGGGGAAAACCTGAAAAAGGCGATCGCCATAAACCCCCAATCCATAAAACACCGCATCACCCTGGTCAATTTTCTGTTAAGTCAAAAAAAATATGCGCAAGCGGAAACCGCACTGCAGGATGCGATTGCAGAAAATCCGGAAAACATCGACCTGTATATTATTCTGGGTAATTTCTATTTCAGTACGGCCAACAGACAAAAAGCCCGGGACGCCCTCCAGAGAGGCATTCAGGTTGATCCCCAAAACATCAAACCCTACCTGGTGCTGGCGGGCTATTTCGAAGCCTGGGGGGATTACCGGAATGCGTTGACACAGTATGACAAAGTCATATCCATTCAGCCGGAAAACACAAGGCTCCTGACCATCAAAATCCGATTTTTGATCCGGAACAAACAACTGGACCAGGCAGATCTCCTGGTTCAGAAGGTCCTGGAAATCAACCCCAAATATCTGCCGGCAAAATCACTGAAAGGAGAAATACTCATTCAGAAAGAGGAGTTTGACCAGGCGGTTCAGATCTTCAACGAACTGGCCAAAAATGAGCCCGAGTCCTACCGGGTTCACTACCTGAGAGGAGCTGCCTATCTGGGAAAAGGAGATCTTGAAAATGCAAAACAGTCACTGGAAAAAGCCCTTTCCATCAGCCCGAACAACCTGAATGCCAAACTGCTGTTAACCGATATCCATCTGAAGGAAGGAAACCTGGATAAGGTTAAAAAGGACAGCCTCGCCATTTTTGTCAATCTTTACAACAATAATGAAATCAAAGAGATTATCGGAAGCGATGATTCACCGCCGAAAGCCGTTCAAAAAGGAATCGAGTCGTTCGATTCCCTGGTTGAACTGGCATCGGAGAATCCCATCGGAGACATCGGCATTAAAAGTCCGGGTAAAATGAACAAGAATTATGACAAGATCATTCAGCATTCTGAAAAAATACTGTCTTTTAAACCGGAACTGATGAATGTTTTTCGAAATATCATCCTTCTTCATGTCCTGAAAGATGAATTCGACGTTGCCATTGAAAAATGCAACCGCCAGATCAATCTGTTTTCGGACAAACCCGAACTGGCGGCTTATGTGTACAACCTGAAAGGCGGATTGTATCTTTCCAGAAAACAGCTGAGCCTTGCTGAAAGAGCATTTACAAAAGCAATCAGCCTGAGTCCTGATTTCCTGAAACCATATTATTCACTGGCCAGACTGTATCTGATCAATAAGAATGAGGACAAGGCCATCGCCCAATACCAGACCATCCTTGAAAAACAATCCGATCAGACCGCCCCCCACATGATGCTGGGAACCATCTACAGTTTGCAGAAAAAATTCGATCTGTCTGAAAAGCATTACCGTGAAGCGCTGGCCATCAATCCGGAATTTACACCGGCAGCCAACAATCTTGCCTATCTGCTGGCCGAACAGGGGCAGAATGTTGATGAAGCGCTTACGCTGGTATTAAAAGCCGACAAACAGAAACCGGATGATCCATTCATCAAGGACACACTGGGATGGATCTATTATCACAAGGGCGAATATGACAAGGCTGTTCAATTGCTGACGGAAAGCACGGAAAAAATACCCGATAATGCAGTACTTCAGTATCACCTCGGGATGGCACTCTTCAAAAAAGGAGAAACCCGGCTTGCGAAACGGAATCTTGAGAAAGCGCTGAAGCTGAACAACAACTTTTCCGAAGCGGATGAGGTCCGAAAAATTTTATCCACCTTGCCATAGAACATTATGAAATATTTACCCTTAAAAGTTATCATTTTCTGCATTATTTTTCCGCCGCTGCTGCATCTGCTGACCGTGCAGTCTCTGGAAAAATATCTGAAAAATGTCTATACGGCAGAAATTGAAAACATCTATACCGGAGATACCCGCCTGCTGTTTGACGGCAATCTGAGTGTCAAGGATGCCGTCAACAACAATATCGATAATTATCTCCAGAAAAACAGACTCATTCCCTGGGGCGTGAAAGCAAACATACTGGTGACAACCAGAAGCGGCGCGATTATCTATCCGTCGTTTGAGGAAGATGACACACTGGTCCCGCCGAGCCGGAATGAAATTGCGGATGAAAACTTCAGAATTCTGAACCGAGGCCTCAATGTCCAGGTTGAAATATACCTGGAACGGAGTTCCGTCCTGGTCATCTCCATATTCTCCTCTTTTATACTCCTATCCCTGATCATCCTGTCATACCTTTACAGGAGAGGGGCAATGAAGGCAAAACTGGAAGATATGACCCGGGAAAAAGAACTTCATCGCCTGATTGAGCTTGAAAAGGAAAATACCAACCGCATGAACATGCTGACGGAAGACAAGGCACATCTTTCCAGTGAGTTTAAACGGTTGAAAAATCTTCTGGAGGACAGCAAGACCACCACCAAAAGAAATGAAGACAGCATGATTGAAGAGATCATTGCTCTTGAAGAAAGGATCGAAAAGATCCATGCACTGTATGATGGTCAGCAGGAAGAAAACACAGAGCTGAAAGAGATGATCGCGAAATATGAAAAAGGAGAGCTGAAAACCGGTAAGCAGAAGGATAGACTGTCCAAACAAGTCACCAAGCGTTTTAAAACCTTATATAAAAACATCGCCTTTCATCAGCGCGCCGTCATTAATTTTGCGGATCTAACCGATGAAATGCAGATCAAGGCGGAAGAAACCATTCACCAACTGGATATCGATCCCAATCTGGTGAAAGTCAAACGAAAGGTTATGATGAAAAAAAATCCGGATGCGGTTTTTGAAATTACATTTTCCTATAATGGACGCATGTATTTCAGTAAGGGGAAGGATCAGAAAATACAGATTCTCTCCATCGGCACGAAAAACACACAGGAAAAAGACCTTGCCTTTATCGACACCCTGTAAGGGCATTCCCTGCATTCAAAAAAACAGTCAGTCCGCATCATGACGGGATTTTTTTTTCATCCTGCCCAGCTTTTCAATTTTCATTTTATCATTCCGCCACAGCATGGTGGTATTCCTGATTTTCTGCGTCAATATCCACGCAAAATTCTGCATGATCGTGAGTGCTACCGTCGGTTTGTCGATACTGAATTTGTCAAATTTAGCCTTGGACAGAATGAGTACTCTTGACTTTTCAATGGATACGGCGGATGCGGACCTTCGACAACCATCGATAAAAGAAAACTCCCCAAAAATCTCACCCGGCTGTATAATCTGGATCATTTCTTCTTTTTTTTTTCTCCAGACAGCCTTCATGATGATTTGAATACGCCCACTGTAGAGGATATGCAGATTGTCTCCGAGATCATCCTCACCAAACACATCATCATTCACACCAAAGTCCTCACGATCAATAATCGAAGCAATCGCTTCCAGATCTTTTGGGTGAATATCTTTAAACAGCTCCGACAGTCCAAGAAACTTGATCAGTTCATCCATAATGCTTCCTTTCCCCGTCGAATCAAAAACAACGTCCGTTTAATCCAGATCAATACGTCCGACAACAAAGCTGCCTGCTCTTTCACTATGGGTCTCCTTATTGCTTTGCATCATCTCCAGTCCGGCAATGGGTATCCGTGCAACCATTTTCTTCAGTGTGTCAATGCTGTGAAGCTTATCGGTTTCCGCTCCGATCAGGGTGACAGGTGTTTTTACATCTTCCAGCCGATTCCACAGATTATAATCTTTTATCGCATACGCATTTGCTTTTAATCTTACGGGCTCGGCAGCATCAATGGTCCCTTCATACTTTTTCACCTGTTCCGGTTCGTTATGACGGTCCAGATGAAAATATTTCAGATACCACTTCAATACCGGTTTGATCGCAACATAAAACCGGGCCGGGAAGAAATTGATGACAAACAGCAGCCACAGCGGAAAAGGAAATTCGGAAATGGGAGAAATCAGAAAAGAATTTTTCGGTTGTTTCTGATACATGCTCAAATAGTGGAGGATGATTGTCGATCCGAGAGAACTGCCGAGAAAATAGAAAGGCTGTTCCTCCGACAGGGTTCTGGACAGAATCTCATGAATATCCAGGCTCATGCGGTCAATGGAAAAATCGATCCCTCTTGCGGGAGGAAGGTATGCGCTTTTCTTCTCCCTGGTTTCGATATAAAGGGTTCTGTATTTCCGGGAAGTAATTTTCAGAACACTTTCCCAACCCTGTAACAGCGAAATCCATCCGGCGACAAATACAATAACCGGTGTCTTCGGGGTGTAGTCCGGCGGGAAAAAATCAAAGACCTTCAGTTGTACGCCATCGGATAACTCAAAGCACTTTTCAATCAGCGATACATTTTTTCCTAAAAAAGAAGCATCCTGCATACTGACCTGTCCTTATCATTTCGTTGGTAAATCTGTCCGGAAATGGCTTTTCGACACCTTTATGCTGTACAATCCATACACAATTTTTCTTCTCATGGCAATTTTATTTCACAGGATCGGACATCACAAAAATTTTAACGGTAAAGTGTGGTGAGCATAAATCAATATGTTGCAATATGAATGAGTTATATTTTTAACGCCGAAAACCCGGGTATTTTCCACTTGACACGATTTTTTCGCCATACTATCTCATCATCTATTCTTTTTTTCCATTTAATTAAGGTCGAAACTGTAAAGCTATGACGATACAATCCGTTAATCGGGCCATGGATATCCTGTTCCTGTTCACCAACGCCACACCGAGACTCGGGATCACCGACATGAGCAAGCTTCTCGGCCTAACCAAACCAACCGTACATGGTCTTGTACAAACCCTTGCACAACGAGGATTTCTGTATCAGGACTCCGAGACAAGAAAATATTCACTGGGGTTGAAAATTCACGAACTTGGAACAATACTGTCCTGTACGCTTAAAATCAATCAGGTTGGAGCCGGACCTGCCCGGCGCCTGGCAGATGCAACGAATTATATGATCCGGATTGCGATATGGGATCGGGGCGAAATTCTGGTCACCTTTAACGTGTTTCCCGGATCGCAGACAATCAATTACCAGCAGCTCGGGCCGAGGGTTCCGGCCTATTGCTCCGCATCCGGAAAAGCCCTTTTGTCAATGATGCCG
This sequence comes from Desulfobacteraceae bacterium, assembly GCA_003599865.1. Lineage (GTDB taxonomy): Bacteria > Desulfobacterota > Desulfobacteria > Desulfobacterales > SURF-7 > QZKS01. The sequence continues at coordinate 39,023 of QZKS01000055.1, read as the reverse complement.
TCAAAAAGAATTGCGCAATATCTGAAAGAAACGACATTAAAACCATTTACACCCAACACCATCACTACAGCCAAAGATTTGAAAAAAGAACTGGAAAAAGCGCGAACCAACGGTTACGCCGAGGACCATGAAGAATACCTGCCGGGGCTTTTCTGTGTGAGTGCCCCCATATTCAATCAAAGCGGCAATCCCTATGCCGCCATCAGTGTATCCGGCGGTTTTCATTTTTTTTCAAACGAGGAACTGGATACCATTTCCCAGCAGATGAAAGAAACCGCTGCAGAAATTTCCCGATCAATGGGATATTTCCAGCAGGCGACTCCCTTGTAGCGTCCGGTAGAACCGGTCGGTCACGATCACAATTCCGGTTCAGTATCCATCAGGGATCAAATCCGACCTCTTTTTTGATCATCATCGAGATCCAGCCCCAGTGTACCACCCGGATTCATAATATTATTCGGATCAAAATGGTTTTTCAACGCCCGCAGGATGTCCATCTGTTTTTTTCCGATATGCCGTTCCATCCAGGGACCGATCATTTTTCCCACGCCATGATGGTGGCTCAGAGAACCCCCATGTTCTTCAATGCGTTCAATAATCCCCTCCTGAAATTCCAGATACTCTTTGATGCTCTCCATGCGGGCGATAAAAATAAAATACAGATTTGTGCCCTGTGGATAGAAATGGGAAGCATGGGTCATGCAGATTGTCTCCGGACGATTTTTGATGTATTCCCGGACTCCCTGGTGAAGCCGATGCAGATTGTCCCAGGTAACGCCGGTTTCCAGGGTATCGATGATCATGCCGAAATCATTCAGATCCTCCCGGATATAAGGATCTCGATATCGGCCATGCTCCCAGTTTTTCACCGGATAGCCGGTAATGTACATGGCCCCGTACTTTCGGCATATCTTTTTGATCTGTTTTTTCACATTGGCAGTGAAGTTCTTTTCCCCCTCAGCGGTTCCAATACACAGGCAGCGCCGCATGGGCTTATAACCCTTATAGGAAATCAGGCTGCTGATCGGTGTTCCTTCGATGCCATACATTTTCAAGGCGATATCCGTTTCTTCCGGGTCCGAAATCCGGAATACCGCAGGTTTTCCGAACTCCCCCTGAAGGATTTCACGGGAAGCATCCACAGCACCCTCCCATGTCGGGAAAATAAAGGCAAACCGACGGCGGTTTTCCGGTTTGGTTTTGAAAATTTTCAATGTTGCACTGACCAGCACGCCGAATGATCCTTCACTCCCTTTCATGATGTCATTGATTTTCGGTCCGGTTGCCGTAGCCGGAAAATCAAGGGTCCTGAAATTGCCGGTCGGGGTAATGTATTCCTGGCTCAGCACGATGTCATACATATCTCCATAATATGTGGATGACTGCCCGGAACCGAGGGTCACAATCCATCCGCCGACGGATGAATACTCAAATGACTGGGGAAAATGCCCGCCCGTATAGCGGTATTCCGCCCCCAGCTTTTCCGGAGCATGATTCAGAATTGATTCATAGGCCGGCCCCATGATACCGGATTCAACCGTGATGGTCTGGTTGGTTTCGTTGAACGACAGAACACGATTCATATGCGTGCTCATGACCAGGGTAATACCGCCTTTCACGCATTGCAGTCCCTTGGTCACGGAACTGCCTCCGCCATAAACATAAACGGGAATGATCTCCTGATTGCAGAAGGAGACGATTTTCCGTATATCGTCTTTATTTCGCGGATGAACCACGAGATCATTCACCTCCACAGGTACTCCCTGCCTGAGTTTCATGGTTTCTTCCATGGTTTTTCCGGTAGAATACTTTACCCGGTCATAATCGCTGACGGAAATATTTTCCGGGCCGAGGAGTTCCCGGAACCATTCGATCTGCCTGTTATCCAGCCCTGTTTTCCGATCACATGAAACCGGTTCGCTTCCCTCATATCTCTTATGGCGGAAATCATTGTCGTTCATGTTGAATTTTTCTTTGATGGCTTCATATAAACGATGATTCGGGTGCTTGAAACCATCCGGAGCACCCCATTTGAAAATGGAACGTACTGATCCGGCTTTAGGGGGTGTGTTGATCCAATCCGGGGTAAATGATTTATTTTTTTTCATCATATCCATCCTTGCTGCTTTTATTCCTTTATCGGTAGGTTTCTTTTTCCGGATAACCGGTGATTTCCCGGATTTCCCGATACAGCGGTTCCAGGGCATGATAGATCTTCCGGTAAACGCGCTCGTAAAGGTTCCGATAAATACCCACAACCGCAGGTTCCGGTTCAAAAACCTTAGCGTAGGTCACCATGTTCCGAATCGCATCCGGGATTGTCGGATACATTCCGATACCGACCGCGGTCACGATTGCCGCACCCAGTCCCGATGTTTCCGACGTTTTTCCCCGCACCAGCGGCAGGTTGAAAATATCGGCTGAAATCTGACAGATGGCATCACTCTGGGAAGCCCCGCCCGAAACCGCCAGTCGCTTCACCCTGGTCTTTCCGGCTTTTTCCATTTTCTCCAGACCTTCCAGAAGACCGAACGCCAATCCTTCAATCACGGCGCGGTAAACATGGGATCTGGTATGAACATCACCGAATCCGATCATCGCACCTTTTGCCGCCGGTTCCTTCAACCCGGGACTCCAATAGGGCTGTACCATCAGCCCCATGGAACCGGCCGGTGCCTCATCCAGAAGATGGTTGAGCATCTCTTCCGGAGAAACCCCCTTTTCTTCTGCGAGAACCACTTCCTTATGGGCAAATTCATTCTTAAACCATGTGATCATCCAATAGCCTCTCAGAATTTCCACTTCCGGATTATAATGTCCGGGAATCGGTGCGGGATAAGGAGGCAGGAACGTGAGCGGTTCAAAGTATTTTCGGGTGGTCGTCTGAACCGTTGCCGTGGTGCCGAAACTCAGGCTGGCCATCTCCTGATTCAGAACACCCATTCCGATGGTCTCACAGCCCTTGTCCGATCCGCAGGCAATTACCGGTGTTCCTTCTGCAATGCCGGTCTCGGCAGCCGCTTTTGGCGTAATCGTTCCGATCCTCTTCCCCGGCGGTACCAGTTCCGGAAGTTTCTCCATGGGAACAGGGAACAGACGGCTCGGAAGATCACCGGGTTTTGCCCATTGCATTTTTTTATAATTAAATGGGATGTGGCCGATCTGTGAGGCCACGGAATCTTTGAACTCACCGGTGAGGCGATGATTCAGGAATCCGGACACCTGAAGATATTTGTGGGTTTTCTTCCATATATCCGGCTGCTGCTGCATGATCCAGTTGCACTTCCCGTCTGTCTGGGTTTTGGCAATCGGTTCATCCATCCCGACGATCTTAAGGCCCATCCGGACCACGGGATTGGGGACATAGACCGGCTTTGCCTTTCGCTGATCCAGCCATATGATGACAGGACGCAATACATTCCCGGCCTGATCCACATTGATCATGCTGGCCCTCTGGGTGGTCACGCCGATGCCGGCGATTTGTTGAAAGGCATCCGGATTTCTTGCCTTTAAAATACGACAGGCCGAAAGCAGACTCTTCCAGAAAAGTTCCGGGTCCTGTTCCGCCCATCCCGGCTGCCTGCTGAAATACGGATCATATTTCATCTGTTCCTTATCCAGAAGATTACCATCCCCGGAAAACATCAATACTCTCAGGCTCTGTGTACCGCAATCAATTGACAGAAGAACTTTTTCCACGATTCACCTCCCTCAAACAATCATTATACACTGGACTGGTCTGCTTCATCGCCTTGGAATTCTGTGAGCTGATTTCCACAACGCTTCGTAAGCTGTTTTTTCATGGCTCCATTTCCGGTCATCCCAGGAAAGGACAGGACGGCAAAGCGCCTCAATCCGATCCATATGCATTTTTCCGCCTTCGGGAGTCAGAATCCCGATTCGGACCCTCCGCAGAAGAAGATCGGAAAGGTGACGGATGTTTTCATGTTTTGCTGCATATCGGATCTCCGCCCAAATGGTGTTCGTGCCGGGAATCGTTTCCCATTCCTTTGCATCCGAATCTTTAACAATATCGGTCGCGACCAGCCCGTAGCGGCCGTATAATCTCCGCCAGACTTCCTTGGGAACCATATCATCTTCGGAAAGATTTACCGGAACCTTTGTAAAAACCGCCTGGGAAACGACGGTATTGATGGATGATGGGAGAAACGGTTTGGCCGCTTTCAGGGTGTCAAAGGCCATCTTGCGAAAGGTTGTCAGTTTTCCGCCGGTCACGGTAACCAGCCCTTTATCGGTCCAGACCACACTTTCCCTGGATTCCTTCGACGGCGCCAGCTTTCCCTCGCTCAAAACCGGTCTTACCCCTGCCAGGGTCGACAGGCATTGGTCTTCCGATATGGAGAGAGAGGGGAAGTAGGCCTCCAGCCCTTCCAGCAGATACGCAAATTCCGGATCACTGATATAGGGTTCCAGGGATAAATCCCGGCCATGATCCACATCGGTTGTGCCAATCAGAACGCCCCCTTCCCATGGTGTGGCGAAAATGGGGCGATTGTCTTCCGGGTGGATGAAGCTGATGGCTTTTGTCAGAGGCAGGGCTTCTTGCGCAAGAATAATATGGCTTCCGCGCAGCGGTCTGAGATGGAGTCCTTCCTTGGGTGATGGATGGAGTTTTTCCGCCCAGGAACCGGTCGCATTGATAACGGTTTCCGTCTGAAATTCCGCGGATTCTCCCGTTTCCACATCATCCAGATGAATGCCGTAGACCGAGCCCCTGGAATCCCGCAGGATCTCTCTGACCTGCGTATAATTCAATGCAGTGCCTCCTGCAAGAACCGCTTCGTTGATCAGCCTCAGAACCAGTCGCGCGTCATCCACCTGGGCATCATAAAAACTGAATCCCCCCACCAGCTTGTCTTCCTTGACACCGGGAACCATCGCTGTAAATGCCTTGGGTTCATAATAGGTATGCTGCTTCTCATGGGCCATGAGTCCGTAAATGGAAAGGCCGAGACTGAGTGCCTGTTTTCCCGGACCATGGTCACTGTAGACCGGCACCAGGATTTCCAGCGGTTCGATCAGGCCGGGAGATTCCTTTAACAATCGCTCCCGCTCATGAACCGATGTGCGTGTCAGCAGAAACCGTCCTTCCTTTAAATATCGAAGGCCGCCGTGAACCATCTTGGAGGACCGGCTGGATGTTCCCCATGAAAAGTCATTTTGTTCAACAAGAAGAACCTTTAAACCGATCCGGACTGCCTCCCGAAATACACCGGCACCGGTAATGCCGCCGCCGATGACAATCAGGTCCCATTTTTTGTCTGTTTCCGATAGTGTCATTTTTTCCATTCCTTACCGGGTTGCATATCCTGCCAGATCTGAAGACTTTCCCTCATGACGTCCCGGACGATCTGCTCCACCTTACGGCTCCCGTTTTCGATGTCATTTTGAAGGGCGGTATAATACTGTCCGGAACTCTTTCTTGCGGTTGATAACCGGAAATAGAGTATCCCCAGTTTTTGATAGATCTCTGAAAAATCATTCAGAATCAGCGGATAAATTAAATTATTTGAATATTTGACCATCAATATCTGAAGCTCCCAATCAAACCCTGTGAACGCCTCTGCATCATCACCAAGCTGATCTGCCTTTGACAGGTGGTCCAAAAAACGTCCGGGGGACTGCCGAACCGAAACCGCCGCGCATGGTGGTAGAAGATGAATTCGAAAATCCAGCAGGTTCGGTATAAAATCCGGCGGAAGGAATTCCGCATACTTGGCCATTGTCGCGAGCATTCCCAAACCGCCTTCTCCCCAGTAATCATTGACAACGGTTTGTTTTCCATGCTGAATGGTAATCCATTTTTCCCTGGCCAGGCGCTGTAGTGTTTCCCGCAGTGTCGGGCGGGTGACACCGATCTGTTCCGCAAGATCCCGCTCGTTGGGCAGTCTGGAACCCGGTGGGAAGGTATTGTTCAGGATATCGATCAAAAGCGTATGCTCGGCAAACTGCTGAGGCTTCATAGGGTGGTCTGTATGTTGTTTCATGGAAAGTGCTCCTTAATCTGGTAAGAGGTCATACCACTTAGTTTTCCATAAATCAATACCGAATTTCAGACAGGAACCCATCTGTTCTTTTTTCTTTATTTCAGGAAGTATTGCTGATAATGCATCATTTCGTTTTTTAACCTTCGGAAACAGTGACAGCATGAAAAATTCCACCCTGCGGCCCATACTCGCTTTAATCACGGCAATGATTTTATGGGCCAGCTCGTTTGTTGCGCTGAAATTTGCCATCCGGTTCTATGACCCCATGATCGTCATTTTCGGCCGGATGATGGTGGCAAGCGTCTTTTTTCTTCTGATTGCCTATCAGTTCAAGACATTGGAATGGAAAACCCGGGATCTGAAATGGATCGCCGTGATGGTGCTTTTTGAGCCATGTCTGTATTTTCTGTTCGAAATCAGGGCCATTGAGAACACAACCGCCTCCCAGGCCGGAATGATCACAGCCGTTCTTCCCTTGCTGGTTGCAATCGGAGCAAGGATTTTTCTGAAAGAATATCTGCATTGGCAGACCATCGCCGGTTTTGTCATTTCCATTTCCGGAGCCGTCTGGCTCAGCATGGGCGGCAGTCCTTCCCAGTCCGCTCCGAATCCGCTTCTCGGCAACTTTTTCGAATTTCTGGCAATGCTTTGTGCCACCGGATACACCCTTATTTTAAAACGATTGACGGCATTTTACCCGCCCCTTTTCCTGACCGGCATTCAGGCCATCGCCGGGTCCCTTTTTTACCTGCCGTTTCTGTTTCTGCCTTCCACCACCCTGCCCCATGAATTTCATCCGATCCCCTTTGCGGCAATCCTGTACCTTGGTGTTTTCATCACCCTGGGAGCGTATGGTTTATACAACTATGGCGTGAGCAGAATTTCAGCCGGAAAGGCATCCGCATTCGTCAACCTGATACCGGTGTTTGCCGTTGTTCTGGGTTGGCTGATTCTGAGTGAACGGTTTACTGTTTCCCAGTATCTTGCTTCTGGTTGCGTACTCATCGGTGTATTGATCAGCCAGTTCAATCCGATGAGGGTCAAAAAATAGATCCGGCCAAACGGTTTACAGGCAGCCCTGCTCCCGGGCTTTGCTCTGGTAGTAGACATAGTCGCCTTCGTAGGCGATCATTTCGCCGTGGTCGATGGCGAAGACACGTGAAACCAGAGATCTCAGAAAATGTCGGTCATGACTGACAATGACCACGGTTCCGGCAAAGGATATAAGGGTTTCAAGCAGAACTTCTCTGGCTAAAATATCCAGATGGTTGGTGGGTTCGTCGAGGATCAGGAGATTGATGGGCCGGGCGAAAAGGGTGGCCAGGACGACTCTGCTTTTTTCACCGCCCGACAGCATGGCGATGCGCTTTTCGACACTGTCTCCCGGAAACAGAAAGGCGGCACAGAGGTTTCGTATCACACCGAAATTGGCCAAGGGAATAACATCCTGAACGGTTTCAAACACGGTTTTTTTCGGATCGAGTATATCCATGGCATGCTGGCTGAAATAACCGATGCCGACATTGGCTCCCATGGTCACTGTTCCGCTGGTGGCCTGGGTCTCCCCGGCCAGCACTTTGAGGAAGGTTGATTTCCCTGCACCATTGACGCCCACCACCGCAATTTTATCTCCCCGCCGGATCATGCCGGATACACCGCCAAACACGGATTTTTCACTCCCATCAGGCAGGGACCAGATTTTTCCAACTTTGGACAAGGCGATAACATCATCACCGGAACGGGGAGGCTCGGCAAATGAAAAAACAATACGTTTCTGCTCGGGCGGGATTTCGATCCGTTCAATCTTTTCGATTTTTTTAACCCGTGACTGGACCTGGGCTGCGTGTGAGGCCCGGGCCGCGAACCGGGCGATAAACTCCTCTTCTTTGGCCAGCATGTCATTCTGGCGGCGATAACCGGCCAATAGTTGTTCCCGACGGATTTCACGCTCCCGGATATAAAAATCGTAATTTCCGCTATACACGGTCACGGTGCGGTTGGCCACTTCCACAATACGGGTGACCAAGCGGTTCATAAAATCATGGTCGTGGCAGGTCATGAGCACAGCCCCTTTGAAATCGTTGGCCAGCCAGTTTTCAAGCCAGACAATGGATTCCAAGTCCAGATGATTGGTCGGTTCATCAAGAAGCAGCACATCCGGTTGAACCGTAAGTATTCCGGCCAAGGCAATCCGCATTTTCCAGCCCCCGCTGAAGGATTCCACCGGACGATTGTAATCATCGGGTCCGATGCCGAGACCGGTTAAAATAGCCTGGGCCCGGCTTTCCAGATCGTAGCCGCCCTGGCGCTCGAATTCTTCTACAACATCGCCATACCGCTTGAGGAGTGTCGACATGGAGTCGTCGTCCATGGGCTCAGCCATGGTATTTTCCATGATCCGGATCTCGTCGCCCAGACGGACCACGTCAGAGGCTACCGCCATCACTTCCGTAAGGGCTGTCCGGCCTTTCATCTCTCCCACATCCTGGGAAAAATAACCGATCCGGGTCTGCTTCGAACAGATGATATCACCCTGATCCGCCCCCTCTTCTCCAACAATCAGACGGAACAAGGTGGTTTTTCCGGCGCCGTTTGGTCCGACCAGTCCCGTGCAGGTCCCTGTTAAAATCTGAAAACTAACGTTATTGAAAAGGATCTGTGATCCATACTGTTTGCTTATTTTGTTCAGATGTATCATTGTTATTCAAACTCCATGAAAAAAATCGAAGCCTTATCACAGACAGGCAGATCAGAGCAAGATGATTCCGGGGAAAACCCTGCATGCGGCATCGATCTTTGACACACAACGGCACGCAAAGAGTGAATGGTGGAATGAATCGCTATCGATACTTTGATTTTGAAATCAGGTATTCGAGATATCTGGATTTAACCTGTTCCCTGGCAAGGGCCTGCTGGATCGGCGGCAGCTTGATAATCACCCCAAGGATGGCGGCCATCATCCGATGACTGAGCAACGCCTGATTGTCAAAAATAAAATGATGCAGCTTGCCTCTCTCAATCGCCATGATGACGAAATTATGGATCGTATTCAAAGGGGTGACCACACGTTCTTTTCTCCGATCCATGGAGATCGAATTCATCCTGCAATTCCGGACACACACCCCGCATCCCAGGCACAGATCCGGATTGATCCGGGCCTTGTGCTTCCGTGAATCATGATCTGAAGAAATCGGGGTCAGTTCAATGGCATTGATGGGACAAACCGCAACACATTGGCCGCAGCCCATACAGGTCCGGCTGTCAATCACGGCAATAAAATTAGAGGTATGGATGGGCCGGTAAGAGGCAAACCGTTTGGCTGCCAGCATCGCCTCACAGCAGCAGCCGCAGCAGTTACAGATAAAATGAACCTGATCCCGTATATTTTCGCCGAACTGAACCAGGTTGTAATCATATGCTTTTTGCAGCAAGTCCATGCATTCGGAAACACAGACCGATCTTCCGATACCGTGTTTGATCAGGGAGGCGGCAACCCTGTTGAAGGTCATGCAGATATTAAGAGGGGCTTTGCATGACCGGTTCAGGTTGGCCATTTTATGACGGCAATAGCACAGGCTGATACTGATATGGCCGGCTTCCTGAATGACGGAACTCGCTTTCTCGTAATCCAACACATAGACCGCATGATCTTCCGGTATAATGGACTCATTGACAAACACCCGGCCCAGTCGGGTCTGCCCCATGGAAAATAAATCCCGGATAAAGGCTTCTTCCTCATTCAGATATTGATAAAAAAGCTCGGCAAGGGCTTTCTGATTGATATCCTGCCGGACACGCATCATGGAAAACTCAAAAAAACCGGCCATGGGCGGCGGCAGGACATAGCAGGCCTCACCGTTTTGTTCGATGTCCAGCAATATCCCCCGATCAGCCAGTGTATTCAGGATCTGCTTTGTTTCGCGCCTGCCTGTTTTCCAAATGCCGGAAGCCGTCCTGCTCGTAAACGGCTTGATGGGCAGTAAGGATACATAGCGGGCTTCTTTTTCCGAAAAGAGCATCCGCAGAATCCGATAGAGATATTTCCCGGGAGGTGCGCACAAAGGAAACCGGTTCAGCCTTTGAATGAGCCGGGTATAATGGTGGGAATCCCCATACGCCATGAATCATTACCTCTTTGCAATCGTCTGAAAACATGCGGTATCCGGTAATTTTGTCCTTCATGGACAAAACGGCATGCCCGATCACTTCCTTCCGTAAGACATATCCATGCATTTTTCACAGATTTTGGGATCCGGTTTCCGTTTTCCGCACTGTTTCATAAATGTCCGGATCCAGTCTTCACCGGTCCGCGGACATGTGAACACAAAATCGAAGAACCGCACCAGGCGGTCGAGTGTCTCCTGATCAACCGCATGCTCCATTCGACAGGCATTTGCCTCTGCTGTCGCTTCATCGATCTGCAGCAGTTTGTGGAGAAAATCCTTTAGAACGGAATGGCGGAATCGAATTTCCTCCGCTATTTTTTTTCCTTCCGAAGTCAGGGTAACATAGCTGTATGGTTCATAATGGATCAGCTTCTTTTCCCCAAGGCTCTTCAGGGCGCTGGTGACCGAACCCCGCTTCACCCCTGTTTTTTCAGCGATATCTTTTGCCCTTGCCACCTTCTGGGTGGTTTCCAGTTCGAGTATGACTTCAAGGTAATCTTCAAGGCTTTCCGATAGTTTTTTTTCTTTATTCATAGTCCCTCTCTGGATTTTTTTACAATACTTCTTATTGTATCGGTCAGGCATTCTTTTTCCATCATCTTTGATTTTATTATATTTCCTGATGGAAAAGTCAAAACAAAAAAACATTTAACCCTAATTTTTTTCTATGAACATCACTAAGTATTATATGTCTAACTTTTTACTTGCCAAGAAACTATTATTATGAGAAAAAGGTCGGACGCTGAACAAGGGTGAAAAAAACAAATTTTTATTGATTCAAAAAAAGAAGGAAAAAACAGATATGAGTAATATGGCCGGCCGCAGCGGAAACAACTCCTGTTCCAATCCAGACCCGGGAATTGCTGTTGTCGGAAACATGAATGTCGGGAAAACGACCCTGTTTCAAAGAATGTGCAAGGGAAAGACAGTCGGTTTGAACATTCCCGGCAATACGGTCACGGTTTCATCTTCACGAATCATGGGGACGGATTATACCGCCTACGACACCCCCGGGATCTATTCCATATTTACAGCAAACGAAGATGCCCAGATTTCCAGAAATATTATACTCCAGGCCAATGGATACTGTAATATCAAAGGAGTCATCGTCGTTGCGGACGCAAAAAACATGAAAAGATCCCTTGCGATTGCACTTCAATATGCGGAATTCGGAATTCCCATGATCCTGGATGTAAACATGATCGACGAATCCGCCTCTCTGGGCATAGGGATCGACACCAGAAAGTTATCCGCTATCCTGGGTATCAATGTCGTTAAAACCATTGCAAGGGATGGAATCGGCGTTAAAAAACTGATTTCAGGGCTTTCCGAAATGAAAGTTGCCAATCGTTTGATCGAATACCCGGACTGGATAAAAACCTATCTGTCTGCTGTTGAAAATTTATTGCAGGCGGAAGAATCCTGCCCCAGGATTATCGGTATTCTGCTGTTATCCGGAGACCAGGGGATTGAAAAATATATCGAGAAACGATTTGGCCCCGGAATGCTGATGCAGTTGAAACGTCTTGCATCACAACACAACCGGGCAAAAAATATGGATATCAGCATTCTGCTGACCAATCTGTTCTACAAAAAAGCGGAAAAAGTCGTGGCTGAAATCCAGACCGACGAACCCCCCTTGAAAAGCTCGTTCATTGCCAAATTCGGAGACCGGTGTACCAGTTTTGCAACCGGCATCCCCATTGCCGTCATCATGCTGTACCTGTTATACCTGTTCGTGGGTTCATTTGGTGCGACATATCTGGTGGACGCCATTAATGCAAACATTTTTGAAGCGATCCTGATCCCCCTTACCCAAAAACTGGTATCCCCGATTCCCAATGAATTCATCCGGGATATGATGATTGACCCTGATTTCGGGATACTGCCGACCGGCGTTTTTCTGGCCCTGGGCCTGGTCCTTCCGGTATTATTCTGTTTTTATATTGCATTTGGGATATTGGAGGATTCCGGATATCTGTCAAGGCTTTCCATACTTCTGGACAAGGTCTTTCAGCAAATGGGTCTGAACGGCAAGGGTGTGATCCCGCTGGTCATGGGTTTTTCCTGTGTCACCATGGCCATACTGACCACCCGGATGCTGGATACGGAAAAAGAAAAAAACATCGCCACCTTCCTTCTTCTCCTGGGCATGCCCTGCGCTCCTCTGATTGCCGTCATGTTCATTATCCTGGGGAAAATGCCGATTTCCGCTTCCATCGCCGTATTCGGCATCATATTTTCTCAGATTTTTGTCGCCGGGTTATTGGCCAATAAAATCCTGCCCGGCAAACGCTCCCCCCTTTTGATGGTATTGCCCAATATGCGATTACCCAAACCCGGCCAAATTGTAAAAACCGCTGCCTTAAAAACCTATTTCTTCATGAAAGAAGCGATACCGGTCTTTATCTTTGCCTCATTTCTTGTTTTTCTGTTTGACCGTCTGGGAGGTCTTGCCCTGCTGGAGAAAATCTTCAAACCAATCACCAGCGATCTGATGGGCCTTCCGGAAAAGAGTGTCCAGGTGTTTATTAAAACCATGATCCGCCGGGAGAGCGGGGCTACGGAAATTGAGCATTTAAGCCATTATTATGATAACCTTCAGCTGGTCGTCAACCTGCTGGTCATGACCTTTCTCTCCCCCTGTATCAATGCAACCATTATCCTGTTCAAGGAGCGAGGGACAAAAGCCGCGGCATCCATTCTCGGATCGGTCATGATCTATGCCGTTCTGGTGGGTACGGCTGTGAATTTTATATGCCGCACACTGGGAATCACATTCACCTGACCGGCCAAACCGGTAACCGGAAGGAGACAAACATGTTACATGAAAAACTGGAAGAAATCATGGAAGCGATCTGGTGCGCTGCAGAGCAGGAAGAAACCTCCATTGATTCCATACGAAAAAACTGTTCCGTGGATTTTACGGAAAATGACCTTACGGATCTGGAAAATCTGGGAATGATCATTATTAATAAAGACAACATTCTGTTTTCCAAAAACGGAAACGCCTCTGCACAGGAAATCATCCGGCGCCATCGCCTGGCGGAGGTTCTGGTGTCCAGCATTCTCAAGCTGAAGGATGCGGCAATGGAGGAAGTTGCCTGCAAGGTTGAACACAGCCTGGTTCCGGAAGTGGAGGATTCCATATGCACCCTGCTGGGTCATCCGGAGCTCTGCCCTGACGGAAAGCCTATTCCAAAGGGTCGCTGCTGCAAAAGAAACCTTCGGGAGGTCAGCAATGTAGTGGTCAGCCTGACGGATATCAAACCCGGCAAAAAAGGAAAAATCACCTACATCAAGCCGGGGAGTCACTCCAATATGCATCAGCTCTTGTCAATCGGACTTCAACCCGGGATCATCGTAACCGTTCATCGGAAAAGCCCTGCGTTTTGTATTAAATTTGAAAATACGGAACTGGCCCTTGATCAGGAAATAGCCAAAAATATTTTCGTCTGGGAAATCAAGGAGGATGGGTGACCGCATAAGACCGGATGGATACAACCTCAGCTATGGGACTGAACCGAATCCGCTTCAAAGCGGATTTTCACCATAAAGAAAATCCCTGATGGTCTTCATATACAGCTCCATGCCGTGATAAAAAATCGAATTATGGTCTGCGCCTTCGATCATTACCAGTTTTTTATCCCGGACCGGACAGGCATCATAAAGAGCAACACCATCTGAATAAGGAATGATATGATCAAATTCCGCATGGATGATCCTGGCCGGCTTCCGATTGTTTCTCATCTTGTCGAGATTGCCCATAGAACTTTCTTCTGTGATTCCGAGATGATCTACATCCACTCCAACAAGTCTCAGGAGAGGAACCGCAAAAGCGAAACCGCTTTCAATAACCAGTCCGGAAATCCGATCCGGGTATGATGCCGCAATTTCCAGCGCCGAAGCACTGCCCAGGGACCGACCCATGACGACCAGCGGTCCGGAAAGACCATGTTGATCCAGCCACTCTTTTACAAAACAAAAAATCATATGGGCATCGCGCAGCATGGAGGTTACAGTTGGAAAACCGTCCGACAGACCATATCCACGATAGTCCACCGGAAAAAAATTGATCTTCATACGCTGATAGATCATGGCCATATCGTCGTAATCCGAAACAATCTCCCCGTTCCCGTGAAAAAACAAAATGACGGGCGAAGCCTTGTCGAACACATGGAATTTTGCCCCGATCCGGATCCCTTCCTCAACCGGGATTCTGATAACTGCGTCCGGGCCTGAAGATGGAAAAGCGGCGACATCGGGTCTGGGATGGAACAGGCAGTTCGATATCTCCGGCCTGTCTAGAACGGAATAGTCAATCGTGGATAAATCAATCATTTTGTTTCTCCCTGATTTGTTTTCCTATCTATATAAAAACGATCCGTATTGTCAAGGAACAACAATCAGATCAAGGAATTCCATATGAAAAGAATAAACCGGCCGGTTCCGGTTCATGGGAGATGGATCTTTTTCATGAATAACCACGGAAACGCAAGGATAAAACTTGACACCGGAATTTAAATCTCTTAATTTGTAACAGTTTTGCGTGTGTTTTTTAGCAGTTGAAGGGCGGGAGCAATCTCAGGACTCGCATGGATTTCAATACGTGTAATAATTTGGTTTTTTATTAAACTTTTAATCATATCCTTAACTTCAGGAAAATTGTAAAAAGGTGGTTTTATCATGATCAATAAAATACTCATCGTAGATGATTCGCCGGTTGCGCGCCGAATGCTGAAAACCTGCATACCGAAAGACAAAGGTTATGAAGTTTTTGAAGCAGGAAACGGACAAGAGGGATTTGAAAAATATAAAGAACTGAAACCGGACATTGTATTCATGGACCTTACCATGCCGGTTATGGATGGTTATCAGGCAACCGCCAAAATCAAAGAATTTGATAAAGAGGCCGTCGTCATCGTAACGACCGCAGATATACAACCCAAATCGATTGCAAGTGTCATGGAGCTGGGAGCCTTTACACTGCTCAAAAAACCTGCAAAAGCAGAATCCATTCAGGAGGCAATTTCAAAAGTTGAAATCAAATTGAAAAAGCTTCAGGAGAAATAATAATGAATCAAGCGGCCAGTCCCAATCTCTCTGAAGATGAAAAGGATATTCTTCAGGAAATTATGAATATTGCCTTTGGTAATGCGACGGCTGATCTTGCTGAAGTTGTCGACATATATGTGATGCTGAGCATACCGAACATTCAGGTAATCGGTATCGGTGAACTCCCCTCCTACCTCAAGGATACCATCAAGGACGATGGAGAGAGCAGTATTGTGGAACAGAAATTCTGGGGCAACTTCAAGGGCTCCGGACTCCTGGTCTTCCCCAGCGGAAGCGGAAAGGATCTTCTGGCCTTCCTTGATGACAAAGCGGACTACACCTATGAAAGCAATGCCGCTGCGACCCTCGAAAAAGGAGGATTGCTTGAAATCGGAAATATCCTGATCGGGGCCTGTGTCGGAAAGGTATCGGAACTGCTGGGCACGTTTGTAACCTACTCCCCCCCCCAGGTTTTGCAGGGCAAAGCAAGCGATTACAACTACCTGATCGAACATTTTGATCCTCAGCAGACTGCCATTGTGATGAAAACAATCTTCACCTTTAAGGAAAAAGATATCAACGGCTTTTTATTGATCCTGACCAATCATGAGTCCATCGACTGGTTGCAAAAAGCACTACATGAATTTATGGATTCTTACGAATGATTTTCTCCCAGATGTTTGATATGCTTGATGTGGGGATCATGATCCTGGACAGTGATCTCAAGGTCTTTAAGTGGAATCGCTGGATGGCGACACACAGTAAGATCCTTCCTGAAAAGATCGTGGGGAAATCCATTTTTGAATTTTTCCCGGATCTCAATGCACCCTGGTTTCTCCGAAACTGCAAATCCGTCTTTACCTTCGGCAACTTCGCCTTTTTTTCCCAGAAGCTCCATAAATACTGCTTTCCATTCAAGGCCTACAACACGCTCGGTTCCGACTTCGAATATATGCAGCAGAGCTGTACGGTCGGCCCATTGCGTGATGATAACAATCGAATCAACTATATTTACATCACGGTTCAGGATGTTACGGAGGTCGCCGCCTATGAGAAAAAACTGATCAACATGAACACCCGGGACGGCCTGACCGGAATATTCAATCGGAGATACCTTGAAACCAAACTGGAAGAGGAGTTTGACAGGCACATCCGATATAACCGTCCGCTGAGCCTGATTATGCTGGATATCGATCACTTTAAAGGGATTAATGACAATTACGGTCATCAGGCCGGGGATTTTATCTTAAAAAGCCTGGCCACTTTGATTGATGAGAGGATCCGGGTGGTTGATATTGTCGCACGCTATGGCGGTGAAGAGTTTTGTTGTCTCCTGCCGGAAACAACCGCAGAATCCGCCCTCGCGCTGGCCGAATTTTTGCGAATGGGTGTGGAGGCGGAAATCTACCACTTTAAAGATAAAAGCATCAAAATTACCATCAGTCAGGGAGTTTCGGATTTAAACAGCAATGTGGATACGGCCGAAATGCTGCTGAAACTGGCTGATGACGGCTTGTATGAGGCCAAGAGAGCGGGCAGAAACAAGGTTTCCATGATATCGAACAAGAAAAAGGAATCATGAAAATGTGAAACGGAATGGATTCCCGTTCATGACTTTTCAAAACTGACCTCGATGGTAAAATCACCATTCTCCGTAAAATAAGGCATCGCGATCACCGGCCTGTTCTCAATAAACTGAACATTATGGGGAGATCCCATCACTACTGTTGACAATTTTGCCTTGAGGGTTTTTCCCAGTTCCGTCATTTTGGTGGTGACCTGACCGGAAATCATATTGGTCATCTCTCCCACGGCATCCTTGATTTCATCATTCACTTCGGTCATCTTTTCGCCGAACATGGATGACACAACCGCAAGAATTAATTTTTCCGAAAAACTGATGGATATGATACCGTTGAAATCACCCGTGAGTTCGATCACACCGGATATCACGCCTTTTTCGGGCAACTCTCTCTTTAAATATGGTTTTCGGGCTTTTGCACTGGTAGAGGCGGTTGTTTCCAGGATATGGAGTGTCGCTTCAACAAAGGGTTTTACAAGGTCTGCATCCATATATTCTCTTCATGTGAAAGTAGGTGGCCGGTTCCCCGTTCGTTCACCGGCTGTTCAGGGAGGGTAATGGCATCATAATCAAAAAAGCCCTCTAAGTCAACAATGCCAGTCCACCGGCACCCGAACCGGATGCCCCGCCTTGTTTTTAAAAATAAGGTAGCCCTTCTCCTTCCCAAAAAGAAAAAGATCCCTTGTGATTTCCACATCCATTTTACAATAGTCGACGATCTTTCGTATTTCCCCCCGTTTCCACCATTCAAGCGCCATCAATCCGTTTCCGCCTTTGGCAACACCCAGTGTGGCGCCGGCAAGATGGTCCAGGGACAACCGATACCCCAGCTTTTGATGCACCTCTTCCAATATATCCAGGGTTTTCAGTCTGGAAAAATCAAAATTTGTATAGCTGCTCATCACTAGATAGTCGAAACGCTTGATGTTAAACCCCACAACAAAATGAAATCCCGTCAGGTGTTCAATCAGGCTCGGAATATCATCTTCCAAAAATTCCAAATAATCATCTTTTCGGGAATCGTATAAAACGGCACAGCTGATCCCCATTTTCCCGGCAAGGTGCCAGCCTCCCACTTCCTGGGCGGAGCGCTGTGTTTCCAGGTCAAGGACACCGAAATACGGAACCGTATCCGGGCCGGAAGGCAATGAACGTGTTTTTTCTTCCTGCGTCCCTGCCTCGATCCTTTCCCCCGGAATCCGGACGCTGTTTTCCGGATATCCCCCAGGGCTTCTTTTGATGAGATTCATGATAAAATACGCGGATGCCTTATCAATGGGTCTGTTTCCGGAACCGCACTTGGGTGAATGGACACATGCGGGACATCCGCTTTCACAAGGACAGGTTGCAATAATCTCCAAAGTCCGTGCAAACAGCTCCTCTGCCTGATGATAGGCGAGATCGCACAATCCGGCTCCGCCGGAACCCCCGTCATAAACGAATACGGCCGCCTGATTCAACTGGGGATGGAGCGGGATGGAAATCCCGCCCAAATCATTGCGATCCGCCATCACGAAAAAGGGAACTACGCCGATCAGCGCATGCTCCATTGCGTGAATCCCTCCCATAAAATGAAGATTCCGGGCGATGGTATCCTCCTGAACCTTATCCGGGATGGTGATCCAGAATCCATTGGTTTCAAACGTCTGGGGGGGCAGATCCAGCGGAATCACATTGATTTTCTTCCGGGCATGGATCCGCCATGTTTCATATCCCGTGACCTGCTGAGTGACCTTCAGACGTCCATAGGATATGGTCGTTCCCCAGAGATTCTTTTTTCGCAGTAATTCCACAATCTCCGTATGCTTATGGGAACGTGCCCTGGTGTAATACGGAACTTCGCCAGGAGAGGCCTTTACGGTCAGTTCATTGAGCAGCAGATGATCCACCTTGTATGTCTTTCCTTTATGCAGGTAAATCGCTCCGGGATGGGTTTCCGTAAAAGCCCGGAAACCGTCTATTTCGCCAAGGTTTTCCGAAGTCACGCTGCAAATGATGGTAAAACGATTGCCGGTGCCCCGCAAATCCACATATCGATGAGGGTTTTTCAGTCGGGAAAACAAACGCTCACCATCCCCGCTCCTCAGCAAATCCCCGTTTTTTTCCAATAATGATATGGCGTTTCCAACCGATTGATCCTGCACAAAGGGCTCATCCATATGCAAGGGAATCTCCGCAGCGGCGCAGGCCAGATGCTTTTTCAAAATTTCCATGTTATACGGATTGATCACCGCAGCTTCCGGCTTTTTTTTCATGAACTCCACGGGATTTCGAACGAAATACTGGTCCAGTGCATCTTCACCGGCCACCAGAATGAGTGCCGCCTCCTGTCCGGATCGCCCTACCCTGCCGCCTCTTTGCCATGTTGCCATGACCGAACCCGGATAGCCGACAAGGATGCACAGATCCAGGTCACCGATGTCGATCCCCAGTTCCAGGGCGCTGGTGGAGATTACCGCCAGCAAATCCCCGCCGGAAAGCCTTGCTTCGATATCCCGTCTTTCTTCCGGAAGAAAGCCTGCCCGGTAGGCGCTGATTTTATCCTTGAATACCCCGGACCGGCTCCCGGCCCAGATGGCAATCAGCTCCGTCATTTTTCGGGACTGCGTATATACAATGGTTCTGAGCCCGCGATGAAGGGCGGCTTTCAGCAGGAGTATGGCCGACTGGGCAGGACCGGTGTCCGGATTCATCAGAACAACATGCCGTATCCCCTGGGGTGATCCGCTTTTCGATACCACCTTGACCTCAAGACCCGTAAGCTGACCGGCAAGCTCTCCGGGATTCGCGATGGTTGCGGAACTGAATATGAATGTAGGTCCGGCGCCATAATGATGACAGATTCGAATCAGACGGCGAAAAACCTGCGCCATGTGGGATCCCATGACCCCTCGATAGGTATGGACTTCATCAATAATGACAAACCGAAGATTGGACAGAAATTCAACCCATCGGTCGTGGTAAGGCAGGATGGCCAGATGCAGCATCTCGGGATTGGTAAACAGAACATTGGGCGGGGACAGTCTGATCTTTTTGCGGTTCCACGCCGATGTATCTCCGTCATAAATTGCCGAACTCGGACGGTACCCGGTAAGACATGCGGCTGTTTCCTGGAAACTCTTCCATTGATCCTGTGCCAGGGCCTTTAGCGGAAACAGATAAAGCGCGCGCGAATCGGCATGTTGGATGCTTTGTTCAAAGACCGGCAGGTTATAGATCAGGGTTTTTCCGCTTGCCGTCGGTGTCGCGATTACCGTGTGCAAACCTTTTTGGATGTAATCAATCGCCTCGGCCTGATGGCAGTACAGATTTTCAATACCTGCCTGATGCAAAACCGTTTTCATGGGACCGGATATGCGTTTTGATGCCGATCCGGCCTCGCCCGGATTTCCGGATAACATCTGATGATACGCAACCTGATGTTTCATCCTTGTCGATTGCAGCAAAGCCTGTATGTATTCCCGGATATTTTCTTTTTTTTCCATTGAAAAACAGTAAGCGCCTCTATAGATTCCTTGCCATGGGCAGTATGTTTCGATGGAAGGTCAGCATCATCCGGCTGATTCCGCCCATGGTGATCTTCACAAAGCTGCCCTTGCAGGATTCCGGGTTAAGAAAACGGTATTGCATGGCATCCTATATACTATTGACCGGAAATCAGTCAACCGGATCAGGCATCCGACCGGAAGAAAAAATATAAAAACAGGTATTGAAAATTTTATAAAGAACAGGTAAAGATTTTAATTTTTATAACTAACCGATGGAGGGGAATGGAATGCGTAAAATAGGTATCGGAATCTTATGCCTGCTTACTGTTATCATGATTGGCAGCCCTTTTGTTGTTGCTCAGGACGATAGTGAAACAAAATATCAGGGATCGGATGGAGCGCTCTGTATTCCCATGGGGACTTTTACCATCGGGCCTCCTGAAGCCGTCACTCCGTTGCGATCCCTGGTTGACTTTCCTCACTCAAGGCATTTTTCTTACAGCTGTACCAAATGTCATCATAAATGGGACGGGGAAAGCAAGCTGAAAAACTGCACAACCTCCGGTTGTCACGATCAGGTGAATGTACCGGAAAAGCCGCTGAAAGACGGTAAGTATACCGCAGAGGCCATAAAATATTATAAATATGCGTATCATAACCAGTGCAGAGATTGTCATCGGGATCTGAAAAACAAGAAAGACCGGTTCACCAATTCAACATCGACATCGGATCAAACATTTCCGGAAACCATACCCACCGGGTGTGTGGAGTGCCATCCGAAAAGCTGAACCGATCCGGAATGTTGTGACCTGGAATTCGAATCCTAGGTTGCATGAATAAAACAGGTTGTTCTGCTGCATCAAAAAAACCGGAAATGCTTTCACGGATTCCCGCAGTATGAATCCGGCTCCGTGGAAGCGTTCCGCATTCCCCGGATAAGAATCTACTCCAGCTGTTGCCCGCAATGATGACAATCACAAAAAGGGGGGCAGCATGAAAAAGACAAACAGGATCTTGTGAACAAGAAACGCTTTTACAGACAGAAGGAATATAAAAATGCGCGGAGCCCTCATTATCGCCGTTCTGATCGCCATGCTCATTGTCGGTATTCTGGTTATCAAGGACATGCAGACCGAAAACGCTGATGGCGTGAGCAAACAGGAAGCCATTGAAAAAGCGGAAAAGGCTGTGGAAACTGCGGAAGACGCCATCGGCAGGATCACCGATAAGGCTAAAAAGTCGATGGAATATTAGAAGCCTATATCAAACCGGAAAAAAATATCATCCGGCCACAGACCTTCGCGCATCCGATCCTGACGATTGTCAAATTCCCTGCCGGTTCGGGTTCCGGTTACGGATAACTTCCATAACTCATTGAACCGGTAATTCAACCCCAAGGACAGGTCCAATGCTCTCCAGTCTTGTTGGGACAGCATTGACCATTGCAAAGGCTCATCCGGCTGCGTACTGTATGCCGTCGACATCATCAGGGACCATCGCGAACGGAATGGTGCGACCCGGGCTCCGAGTCCCAGAATTTGTCTCATTCCGTCCTTTTCATAGGCAGCTGAATATCCGTCGACATAGCCAAAAGATGGAGAAATGGCCAGCCAGTCTATTATTCTGGTATTGGTCGAGATCCACGCTCCTTTACGGAAACCCGTATGATTTGAGCGGAATGAAGGATTGTAACCGAAATATTCCCAGTCATCTTCCGTCTCGCTATGCATGAATTCCATGAAAGTGGCGATCTTCAGATCCATAAAATAACCCGGCAAGGGCATGTGATAGTCTAATTCAACGATCTGGTTTTCCCAATCATAGCTGGATACATCCGTTACGGATTCGGCTTCGATATGGTCCGCATCGGAAATCAACCCCTTGACCCTTTTCGAACCGATCAGGCGATTTTGCCAATACCGAGTGGAAAGGCTGGAAATGGCCACCCCGGCTGTTCGGGAAGCATGAATGAAGTTTCCATCGGAAAGATAGATTCCGACATGATTGATACGTTTTTTACCCGGCCCCAAAAAAATCAGATCCCCTGGCTGCAGTTCTTCGGATGACACATCCTCGAGAAAGGAAAGGCGGCTTTGGTCTCCGGAGTTATGCGGCATGACTATTCCGAATAATCGGGCATAAATTTGTTTGGTCAGCCCGGAACAATCCATTCCTCTTGAACCGGAACCGCCGAAACGATAAGGAATCCCGAGAAGCCTGTCAGCCTCTTCACCAAGTCTTTCTTCAATCCTGCCCTGATCCAATTGCAGACCATCCGATATGTTGATCGGATTTTCACGCAAGGGATGATTGGCCTTGATGCCTTTTGATTTTTTGGTCAGCTTCACCTTGGAATGCTTGCATGGCGGTTTTCCATCAACGACGGTTTTCCTGTCTGCAAGAACGCGTGACGGCGTAAACAGCATCATCATTGATGCGGCCAGAATGATGAGAGAATTTTGAATACGTTTACATGCCATAGTCTGAATGCTGTACAAATAAGATAAACAGTTTATTTTATACGGTTTCGTACATTAAGCTAAGAATTTTTGTATGTCAATACAATTATGGATACAATATGTTGTATTTAAAAAACGGATAACAACGGACAGAAAAGAATGCCTGATCACAGCGGACCGGATATGGATTGATCGACGGCCTGCTATATATAGCCCTTCTGTCCCAGGAACAACAATATTTCCTGTGCAGCCTCTCCGGGTGTCAGACTGGTGGTGTTAATGCGCACTTCCGCGTTTTCCGGGATCTCATAAGGATCATCAACGCCGGTAAAGCCCTTAATGATGCCGGCTCTGGCTTTGGCATACATCCCCTTGCGATCCCTTTTTTCACATTCTTCAATAGGGGTTGCCACGTGAACCTCAATGAAACCGCCGTAGGCTTCGATGATTTTTCGAATTTCGGATCGGGTCTTCTTATAAGGCGCAATCGGTGCGCAGATGGCAATCCCCCTGTTTTTGGTAATCTCGCCGGCGACAAAACCGATTCTTCTGACGTTGATATCCCGATGCTCCTTGGAAAATTTCAACTCACTGGAAAGATTCATGCGAACAATATCCCCATCCAGCAGGGTTACCGGGCGTTCCCCGATTTCCAGAAATCGGGAATACAAAACCTTGGCGATAGTCGACTTACCCGCGCCGGACAATCCGGTCATGAAAATCGTAAACCCCTGCTTCCGGGGCGGCGGATAGGCTTTTTTCAGTTCATTGGCAACATCGTCAAACGTGGCCCAGGAAGGAATTTTTTTCCCGGCAATGACCCGTTTCCGAATATCCGTGCCGGTGAGGGAGATCGATTCCGTGCCTTTTTTGACCTGGCTCACAGAACGGTACTCATCTTCAAAGGGAACATACACCATCTCTTCAAACGGCACAATCTCGACTCCGATCTCTTTGGACAGTTCCGTGGACAGCTTTTTCGGTTCATCGTCATGATAGTACTGTTTTCCGTCCGGAGACCGGTCCGGTACGGCATGCCCATGTCCGACAATGAAATGGGTACATCCATAATTTTTGGCAATGATGGTGTGGAGTACCGCCTCCCGGGGTCCGGCCATGCGCATTGCCAGAGGCAGCAGATTCAGGAGATAGGAATCCGGCGGATAGTGATGCGTAACCTTTCGATAACAGCGTACCCGGGTATAATGATCAAAATCGCCGGGTTTGGTCATTCCGGCTACCGGCATGATCAGCAGGTTGGCCTTGGTTTCCCGCATGGCATGAAGGGTCATCTCAAACTGGGGACGGTGAATGGGATGCCTTGTCTGAAACCCGACGACTCTTTTCCAGGCCAGTTTTTTATAAAGATTCCGAATCTCCTTCGGTGTCTGACGAATCTGTTGGAAATCAAAATGCAGCGGCAGGCTGATAACTTCCACCGGACCGCCGATATAAAAATCACCGGAACCATTTAACAGATAGTCAACACCCGGATGATTGACATCCTTCGTTCCGTAAATCGCTTCCGCTTCTTTGTCCCGCTCAACCCGCCATATATCTTCTATATGCATAACCGCCAGAAGGAAGCCCTCAGGATCACGAAGAGCGACCGACTGCCCGGATTCAAGGCTTCGGGCAACGGATTCGCTGACGTCAAGGCACACCGGAATCGGCCAGAGAAGATTGTTCTGCAGGCGCATTCGGTCGAGAACCGATTCATAGTCGGAACGATTCATGAATCCTTCCAGAGGAGAAAAAGCACCTGTGGCAAGAAGTTCCAGATCACACAGCTGGCGGTCATTCAGGATAATATCCGGCAGACTCATGGACAGCTGCTTCAGTTTTATGTTTTTTTCTTCATCACAGAGCAGATTCACCATCTTGTCTCCGTGATATTCCGTGATTTTATTTTTTTTCATGATGGATTGCCCGTATCGGAATCGTCGTTTATGATTGATGTTTTTTCATTTGGTTTCGGGAAGGTTATAATAAGGGGTAGGGTAAGTCAAGAATCATCAACAGGTTTTTTCAAATCGGTATCCGGATGGAAAATTGCGCCCCTTTTCCGGGTGCGCTCTGGCAGGTTATCTGTCCGCCAAGGGTAATCGTTACAAGATTATAGACGATATGCATCCCCAGCCCGGTTCCGCCGAGGCCTCTTCTGGTGGTAAAAAACGGATCAAAAATCTTTTTGATCGTTGCCTCCTCCATTCCTTTCCCATCATCTTTGTATATGAGAAAGAGTTCCTCTCCATTCTTCCAGATATCCAGCGTGATCAGCCCATCTTCCTTTTCTTCAAATCCGTGGGAAAGAGAATTGATGACAAAATTGGTGATAATCTGGGAAAAAACCCCCGGAAAGCTGTCAATGGCAAGATCATCCGGACAGTTTACCTGCACCTGATGGTTTGTCCGTTTCAGTTTCGGACGCAGGCTGATAAACAGCTCATCAATATATTGTTTTAACTTGAATGTTCTTTTTACTTCTCCGGACTGATCCACGGCGACTTGTTTAAAGCTTCGGATCAGATCCGCCGCACGGTTCAGATTCTTGTGGATAATCGAGGATGCCTCTGTGGCCACACTGATATATTTTTCAAGGTCGGATTTCTTTAAATCCCCTCTCCTGACCTTTTCGCTGAAAATTCTGGTTTTATCCTCAAGAAAGGAGGATGCGGTTACACCGACACCCACAGGTGTATTGATTTCATGGGCAACCCCGGCCACAAGGCCTCCCAGAGAAGCCATTTTTTCAGATTCCACAAGGTGCTGTTGTGTTCTTTTGATAAACTCAAGGGATTCCTGAAGTGCCCGATTGGCGGCTTCCGCATGGTCCTTTGCCTCCATGAGTTCTCTTTCCTGTTCTTTCCGGTTCGTAATGTCCCTGGCAACCGTCATCACCCTTGTCTGCTCCCGATCACTGTCCTTCATCAGCGTGGCGGTCATCATGGAAATAAATTCTTCTCCGTTCCGCTTCCGGTGTTTTATTTCTCCTGCGTAAGCGCCTTCCTGTTCCACTTTTTTCAGAAAAGGGGCGACAACCGATTGAAAGTATTCTTCCGTATAGAAAAAGGAAATATGTTTTCCGATCAGGTCCTCCTGAGAGTAGTCATGCATTTTCGCCCATGCCTGATTGACAAAACTGATCGTTCCGGAAAGGTCGGATACGGAGATCCCGTCGATGGATTGCTCTACTGCCTTTTCCAGCATGAACGTCTTCTCCAAAGGACGGCTGATGGAACGGTTCACAATTACGGCGATCAAAGACAGCGCAATGACAACAACCAGGACAAAAACAATCAGGCCGAGATATCGCTGCCGCATCGTACTCAGGCTGATGTCCGCAAGCTCCCGTTTCAACATATCCGCGAATTCATCCGACCAGTTCGTGAGTTCTATGCGAAGATCTTTTGTTTCCTGAGCAAGCTTGTAGGCTTTCCCCCGTAACTCCATGTCCACTTCGGATGTATTGTAACCTTCCGGATCATCGGCCAGTTCCAGAAAGGTACTCAATTTGGTATATACCGTTAAGGATGAAGCGGTAAACTGATTGAAACGGTCAAGGGTCTGCTCCAGATCCTCCTTTTTATCCGGTGGTATTCCGTCAAGCCGGATGATGTTTTCCAGGGCGTTCCTTACATTGTTGGCCTTATATTCGGCAGAGTCGATAAAGGAGGGTTCTCCCAACACGACAGCATCATCATAGTATTTGATCTGCTCCTTGAATGCCAGGAGCGCCAATTGACTCTGTCTTGTCGCCGGGAACAGATGTTCTGAAGCGATATTCAGGCGCGTTTCCATGTTCTGCCCCAAAACAAAGCCCAGCACAATGGATATCATGTAGCCGAAAACAAGGATACTCAAACTGAGCCATATTTTGATGGAGATACTGAACTCTCTCTTCATGAAATCTCCTGCGAAGCCATGGCATGTTCTCCTGATTATTTGGGGGACAAAACGGTATTTATCTTGTTTTTAACGGCTTTTTAATGGCATTCCACAAATGAAGGGCGATGCATTGGTTGAATAATATAGCAAACCGGCCCTGTATGTCAATTCGCATTCAAAAATGAATCCGGAGAATTTCCATCGATAAAACAGCAACCCGGAAAGGAGCTGAACGGATCCATGCGCTTTTCCGGATTGACACATATGCCTGCATTCAATATAACCATTTCACTGACTTCTGATACGGATTTTGCAGGCAACCCGGGCTATTTCCGGAATACGAACCACAACTTCAAAAAAAGGTTAATATGCATTCGGCTTGTGTCAGGAAAAGAATACCAATTTATGCATGATCCAATCTCATCATCACCGGTCTCGTTCCGTCGGCTGTTCAAACGGTTCCGCAAGCGTCCAAACGGGGATATGGTACTGGGCGAAGTTCTGATCAAAAGCGGAATGATTACCGATCTCCAGCTTGAAGAAGCGCTGAAATCCCAGAAAGAAAAATTGATGGAAATGGGAAAGGCCGTACCACTCGGGCTGATCCTTGTGGAACTGGGCTATGCCTCGGAAAATGGTCTGGTAGAGGTGGTCAATGCGCATTACAACCTTTCCGTATCATCCCTTTCCGATAACATCAAAGAGCTTGTCGGCAAGGTCAGGGGAACATTCATCGAAAGGCTTCCGGCCCCGAAAATACCGATCTGGCTTCAGCTATCCATTTCCACCATATTTGTCGTTGCACTGACCGCATTGGTATTCAATTTTGTTTTTTTAAAACGTCAGAAGGAAAACCTGTATCAGCAGATCGTAAAAATCGGCCTGGTGAGCCTGAATTATTTCGACAGCAACGCGAAAATTCCACTGATCGAAGACAATATCCTGCAATTGAACACGCTGGTCAAAAATGCCGGCCAGGTAGAAGGAATCCGGTATGCATTTATCACGGATAATCATCAAAAAATCAAAGCGCATACGGATCTTCAAAAAATCGGCCGGCCGATGGATACCTTTCATGAGGTCCGGAAACAAACAGACAAGGGGACGGATCATTTCTTTATCCATACCCTGAATGACGGCAGTCAGATCCTGAATCTTACACGGCCGATCGTTTTTAATGACAAACCGCTTGGTTTTGTTCATGTGGGAGTATCCATCGACTTTATCGAAGAAATGATCCGGAAAGAAAAAGCATCCGTTATCGTAATCACCCTGCTGATCATCCTTCTGGGCATCATCATTGCGGTCATGATGGGGTTTCGCTATTCAGTACCGATTTCAGAACTGATGCTGGCAACCCGGGAAATCAGTAGCGGAAATTATCATCACAAGGTTGTCCTGAACCGAAAAGATGAACTGGGGAATCTGGCGGCTGCCTTTAACGAGATGAATGAAAAACTCTGGAAAAATTCATTGATGCAGGAATCTTTCGGGAAGTATGTGGGAACCGAAATCCTGGAAATGATCATGGCCGATCCGCAAAGCACATGGCTGAAAGGACATCGAAATGAAGCCACGGTGCTATTTGCCGATATCAGGGGGTTCACCGCCTATTCCGACTCCAAGGAACCGGAACAGGTTGTCGCCATGCTGAATACATACTTTGAAATTGCAACCAACGCCATTCTGGAGCATGGCGGGTATGTTGATAAGTTTGTCGGTGATGCGGTATTGGGCGTTTTCGGTGTTCCGGTCTATCGTAAAAATCATGTGGAAAGAGCGACAAAAGCCGCCTTGCAGTTACAGCGAAAGTTGCAGGAAGAAAGCAAAAGTGGTAACAAACTGTATTCTGCGGTCGGCGTGGGAATCGATACCGGGATTATTGTTTCCGGCAACATCGGCTCACAGGTTAAAATGGAATACACGGTGATCGGCAATTGTGTCAATACGGCATCCCGGCTGAGCGGGTTGGCCAAACCCGGTGAAATCATCGTCAGCAAAAATGTCTGCACCGCAATACGGGAGATTGTAACATTCGAGGAACTGCCGCTGCAAAACATAAAGGGCAAAAACCGGCCCGTAGAAGTGTTTAAGGTTTTGGATATTCATGAAAGACCGAATGCTGCAAACTAAATATCAATTTCCAGCGATTTTCTGCATTTTTACCTTACTGATCCCCCTGCTCTTTTCCGCATGCCTGTCCACTCCCCGGGAACGAAAACTGGAAGGGTTTATCATCGTTCACACCCAGGACGGGGATTCCCCGGAAAGTCTGGCAGGACAATATTTAAACCATCCGTCCGAACAACGGCGGATACTGGATTTTAACGGAATCGACTCGGTGGTTTCCGGCCGGGATATCGCCATTCCCCTGAAACCGTTCAAACCCGGAGGGATCACTCCGGAAGGATATCAGATCGTACCGGTATTCGCATACAACCAATTTTCCGGCCCGAAACCTTCTCCCGGTTCACGATCCGCTTCTGCATTTGAAAACCAGATGGAATATCTGAAAAGCAATGACTACAGGGTAATCACCCCAGACCAGTTGTTCTCATTTTTCCGTTTACAGGAACAGCTCCATGATCAATCGGTTTTGCTGATATTCGACAGTACGGACCGGAGTATCCATGATGATATTTTTCCGGTACTGCAGAAATACGGTTTCCCCGCGACCCTCTTCATCCTGCCGGATCAGGTTGGAAAGGAAAACATGCTGAATTGGAAACAGATCGCCCATCTGTCGGAAAACGGGATGGATATCCAGTGCAGAATCCGGAACGATATCTACCGGTTTCCTTCAAACGGGACCTTTTACAGCTATTTTCATAAACTGAAAAAAGAGATTGAGCAGGCCGCTGCACTGATGGAAACAAATCTCCGTCAAAAATGCCGTCTCTTTCTCTATCCCCCTGGAGATCATGTCTCGCTCCTGGTTCATATTCTTCAAAAACAAGGATTTCAGGGTGCATTTGTGGATCAGGAAGGTGAAAATCCTTTTTTTACGGATCCATTTACGATTCATTTTGCTTACGTCTCCCAGAATCAGGATCTGATGAAATTTAAAACCCGATTAAAGGTTTTCCAAAACAGCCAATAAATGAACAGAACCGTCACCCTCACCATGATCATTCTGCCTTTTCTTCTCTGGATTGCCGGATGCACACACCTTCCGGAAGCCATCACCGGTTCGAACGGTTCCGGGGAATCCGCAGCCGGATGGTATATGGAAAAAGCAGATCGTCTGATCCGGGAGGATGAACTTCAATTAGCCTGGAACCATCTCGACATCGCCCGTCAACTGGCTCCGGAAAACAAAGAAATAAACTTAAAAATAAGCAAGTTAAAGGATGAAATTATCCAAAGAGCCGATCATCATTTCAAAAAAGGTGTGGCTGCCTACAATCACCATGATCTGACCGGGGCGAAAAAGGAATTCCTGACCGTCCTTCGCTATTTTCCGGAACACAAAGCCGCCTTGAATTACCTGAAAAATCGAATCCATCCGGAAAACCATATTTTGTACCCTGTCCAAAAAGGGGATACGCCGGAAGCCATTGCACAGACCGTATACAAAAATAAGGAACTGGCCTTTCTGATAGAATATTGTATCCGGATGGAAAAACAGGAAGCCGATACACAGCCGTCCCTGGTGTATCTTCCCATCCTGAAAAAAAAATGGATCCGGCATGCGCCCCGGAAAACAGCAGCCTCCATTGCCATGAAGCCCGAAACCGACAGGGAAATCATAGACCGGCAAAAACGGATGCGGGCCAAACAGCTTTTTGAACAAGGCGACTATCAACAGGTCATCTCCCTCACGGAAGGGATGATTGCGAAAAATCCGGATGATCCGGAGGTAGTAAAGCTTTTCAATTATTCCTGCTATTATGAAGGAAAAACACTGCTCCGGAAAAAGCAGCTGATACCGGCCAGAGACATATTGAACCGGATCACCATGGATCTGACCGACATCGATCAGCTCCGGTCCGAACTGAGAATGGAAATGCAAAATCAGTCGGAATTTCACTATCGGCGTGGTGTTACCCATTTTATCAATGAAGATTTAAGGCAGGCCATCATCGAGTGGGAAAAGACCCTTGCCCTGACACCGGAAAATCAGAAAGCCGAAAAAGCGATTGAAAATGCAAAAAACCTGCTGCATAAACTGGAAGGTGTGAAATAGAGGCCGGCAAAAAGCCGCTCCCCAATGAAACCCCAAAATGATATGGTGAACTGGAAGGACAAACCGGAATATGAAAATATTGATCTGCGGCAAAGGGGGGAGCGGGAAAAGCACCGTATCCGCTCTGATTGCCAAAAAATTGAATGCCATGGGCTATAAGGTTCTGCTGGTGGATGCGGATGAATCCAATTTCGGGCTTCACCGGTTGGTGGGTATGCCCCTGCCGAGGGATATCATGACCGATCTGGGCGGTAAAAATGAATTTAAAACAAAAATGAACCCGACCTTTCCATCGACGGATAAACCCTTCAGCCAAAAAACCATGATCCATGAGTTGCCGGAAATCTGTGTATCGGAATCCAATGGAATCCGGCTTGCCGTCATTGGAAAAATTCATCACTATGGTGAAGGATGCGCATGTGCCATCGGACTGTTGTCCAGACAGGTTCTGTCCAGTCTGGATATCGACAAAGACGAGATGGTGATTGTTGACACCGAGGCGGGAATCGAGCATTTTGGCCGAAAGGTGGATGCGGAATGCGATCTGATCCTTGCCGTGATTGATCCGACTTATGAATCCCTGATGATGTCCCGAAAAATACAGGAGATGGCGGAACAGGCCGGTGTTGATCTGTATTTTGTTCTGAACAAGGTACCCGTCGGAATGGAAGAAAAGATGATCGGCCATTTTGACGAAAATAAGGTAATTGCCCGAATCCCCCTTGATAATCAAATTTTCATGGAGGGCTTTCAGGGGGCTCCCCTCACGGCAGAACTCCCTGCTATTGATTTGATTGGCAAAAAAATCCATGCCATGAAACAGAAAAAAGCATAGGGTGACATGATGCAACAAGGTCCCATTCCGGTATCGTACGGTTTCGGTTCCCATTTTACCGGAACCGGCAAACGGCTCTTACTTCTGTATGGGGTGATCTATTTCCTCGAACTGATCTGCGAGCACTGGCTGGCCATTCCCGTCACGGTGTTTCTAAAGCTCTATCCTTTTGGGCATCCTGATTTTCAAATATGGCAGATCCTTACCCATCCCTTTATCCATGATCCATCTGCGCCGATTGCCTTTCTCATCAACTGCTTGGTCTTTTATTTTTTTTCCGGTTCGGTGGAGTCTGCCATCGGAACCCGACGATTCCTGATCCTGTTCTATGTTTCCGCTCTTGGAAGTGTCGTCTGCGGGCTTCTGCTCAGCATGGTCACGGGATTGGATCAGCCGTTCATGGGCATGCTGCCCAGCCTGCTTTCCCTTGTGGTGGCATTTGGTCTGTTAAACCCGGAAGCCTCGATTCTGTTGTTTTTTGTTCTGCCGGTCAAAGCCAAATATATCAGCTATGGAACCATCCTCATCACGGTTCTCACCTTTCTGGCCAAGGCCAATCCTTTTGGTGCCTATCACCTGGGCGGCATTTTCTTTGGATGTATGATTCTGATCGGCCCGAAACAATTTTTCAGTCTGAACCGTCTTCATTTTCTTTACCTGGAATGGCAGCTCAAGAAAAAAAAATCCCGTTTCCGGGTGATTCATGGTGAAAAAAAAGACAATGACAAGCCAACCCTGCATTGATGTAAAAGCAGGTCACACGGAGAACCCGTAAAATGTCCGTTCCTCCCTTGATGGAAAGCAGCTTCCACTTTGTCGTCGACCTGTTTTTTTCCAGGTGGCCTCAGCCGGTCCCGGCAATGGAAAAACTGAAAAACTGCAAAATCGTCTCCCACAGAGGGGAACATGACAACCGGACTGTTTTTGAAAATACCATGGAAGCGTTTGACCGCGTTCTTGAGGCCGGTGTCTGGGGCATCGAGCTGGATATCCGCTGGACCAGGGATCTTCATCCCGTGGTTTTTCATGATCCGGACCTGATGCGTCTGTTTGGTTCAGATCGGCGGATTTCCGAAATATTACAGAAAGAACTCCGGAACCATTTCCCGATGATCCCGCATCTTTCCGAAGTGATTCAAAAATTTGGAAAAAAGCTTCATTTTATGGTGGAAATCAAAAAAGAGGTGTATCCGGATCCGGTATATCAGAATCAGGTTCTGAAAAGCCTGTTCAGCCCATTGACACCGAAAAAGGATTTCCATATTTTAACCCTGTCCCCGGAAATGTTTCCGATCCTTTCCTTTACCGATCCATCGGCATTTCTTCCTATCTCGGAAACCAATTTTATCCGCTTGAGCAAATTGTCCCGGGAAAAACGGTATGGCGGCATCACAGGCCATTACCTGTTTCTGTCCAATCCCCTGTTGAAAAAACACCGGAAAATCCGTCAAAAAATCGGTACCGGTTTCATCAGTTCCCGAAATGCCCTGTTCCGCGAACTGAACCGGGACATCGACTGGATCTTCTCCAATCATGCGGTAAAATTGCAAGGCATTCGAAACGAATTCCTGAAAAAAGCGGTCTCCCCCAGATGAAGATTCGTCGCTTACGGTGTGATCATTTTCCGGGCATCCTCTCTTCCTTTTTCTTCATCCACAAAATAAAAAAAGACTGCACCGATGATAAACAGCAGAATGACGGAAGCGATGCTGAACCTTGCCGCCAGCTGCCCCACAGAGGTGATCTGCTCCCGGGTGGGTGACGGAGGCATGAGGAGATGCCTGGCGGATAGCCCCACGGCACCCATCAGGGTCGGGCCGATAATGGCGGCAAACTTGCCCAGCATGTTGTAGAAGCCGAAATATTCGGCGGCCTGTCCTTTGGGGATCAATCGCGTAAAATAAGACCGGCTCAGGGCCTGGATTCCGCCCTGAACCAGTCCGATGGCAACAGCAAGAATGTAGAACTCC
The DNA here is from genome assembly GCA_003599865.1 of Desulfobacteraceae bacterium. Taxonomy (GTDB): domain Bacteria; phylum Desulfobacterota; class Desulfobacteria; order Desulfobacterales; family SURF-7; genus QZKS01. The sequence continues at coordinate 5,386 of QZKS01000055.1, read as the reverse complement.
TGTTTGCTGGTGATCATGGCTCCGCAAACCGTGATTGCCATATAGATGAATATCGCAAGATAGATGGATTTTCGCACTCCCCATTTTTCACCCAGAATGCCAAAAACGATTGCTGCCGGAAATCCGACAAACTGAACCACCAGAAGGGCGACGATTAAATCCTTTGACTCAAATCCCAGGGATATCCCGTAATCGACAGCCATCCGGATGATGGTATCGACCCCGTCAATATAAAACCAGTAGGCCAGCAGAAACAGCAGAACGGTCTTCAGATGGCGCACCTTCTGAAACGTCTCATAAAGCTGCAGGAATCCTTCCCGGACTGCATTTCCGGTGAGTGTTCCGCCTGTGGACGATTCAGGAACCCACAACAGGGTAAAGATCGTAAACACTCCCCACCAGACCGCAACAGACAAAAAAGAATACCGGACAGCCGTGGCAGCATCCGGAAGTCCGAATGTTTCCGGCATCAATGTCATGAGTACATTGATCAGAAAAAGAAGACCGCCTCCGAGATAACCCAGCGCATATCCGAAACTGGAACAATAATCCATTTCACTCTCTTCCGCCACGTCCGGAAGCAGTGAATCATAAAACACATTGGCTCCGGAAAATCCGATGACCCCGCAGGCATACACCAGAATGGCAAGGGGCCACTCCCCTTTTTCGATCAGGAATAAGGATGCGGTCATCAGGACGCCCAGATAGGCAAACATCGCCAGGAATTTCTTTCTGGCTGAGCCCCTGTCGGCAATGGCGCCCAGAACCGGAGCCATCAACGCCACAAGCAGGCTTGCCATGGAATTGCCGAACCCGAGCCGTGCGGTACTCATATTGATGTCCGCACCGTAGCTCCAGTATTGTTTAAAAAAAATAGGGAAAAAGCCGGCCATTACGGTTGTTGCAAAGGCGGAATTTCCCCAGTCATACAATGCCCATCCCCAGACTTTCTTGCTTTTCGGCAGCACAAATTCTCCCTCCGGAAACCGATCCGATCCGCATTCCGTATCCTGCTTGCACATTGATTTTTGAAGAAGCCGATCCACAAAACCGATCCGCTTTCCGGTTACCCTACTTCATTTTTCAATTCAGTACAAGGAGGAGCTTTTTCCTTTCAGGATGGTCTGCCGGAAGAATTCTGAAAGTCCTATAGAATCGTTTTGCCGCCCTCCCCGATTTGGGGCGAATCTGAATGAACATCGACCAGTTGCTGCTGGTTTTGTTTCGGGACCTTCAATACTTGCCCGATCTGCAGCCGGTTATGGGAAAGATCATTAGCCTGTCTGATTACCTGAACGGTCGTTCCGAATTTGCGTGCGATCTCCCACAGGGAATCTCCCTGTTTCACACGATACAGATGGCGTTCCATATCTGCATGAACAGTTTCCTCCTGTGTTCCGGCAGTCCTTTGAACCTGAAGATTTCCATTCTGGGGAATTCTCAGGATACTGCCGGCAACAACATAACCATGCCGTTGAATTTTATTTTCATGGGCGATTCTTTTGACATTTGTCCGATAGGATCTTGCGATGGTTGAAAGGGTTTCCCCTGATTTGACACGATGATAGACATATTGGGTTCGGATCATACCGGAAATTGGGATTCCATCCATTTTTGCCATCAGCAATGAACTGCTGTTCATCGGAACCCGCAGCGCATACTCTTTTTCCGGCAGAACCCCGTAGCGAAGCTCGGGATTCAGATCAGCCAGCACCTGTTCGGTAGAACCAATCGCATGGGCTGCGTCAGCCAGATTTACCTGTTTTTGAACCAGAATGGTTTCATATTGCGAGGGTGGATCAACCGCAACATTTTCAAGACCATATTGTTCCGGGTGATTGATAATATGCAGGCAGGCCAGGAACCTGGGAACATACCGGGCGGTTTCACGAGGCAGTTTTTCATATAAATCCCAGAAATTGTCCAGATAGTTCACATTCTGTCCGCGGATAATCCGAAGAACCCTTCCCTCTCCGCAATTATATGCAGCCAGAACGGTTGCCCAGTCCCCAAAAAGCTGATGCAGCTCTTTCAGATAGGCGATGGCAGCCCTGGCAGACTTTTCAGGGTCCAGCCGTTCATCAATATAGGTGTCCCGTTTCAGGCCGAATTTATAACCAGTGGAGGGAATAAACTGCCACAATCCAAGTGCTCTTGCTTTGGAAAGAGCGCGTGTCTTGAAACCGCTTTCGATCAACGGGAGCCAGGACAATTCCGTGGGAAGACCTGCCATCTTTAATTCTTCCACAATGTACTGACGATATTTTCCGGACCGCTTGTAGGCTTCCCGAAAAGACCGCTTCTCCCGGCCAATGGTAAAAGAATCGATCTCTCTCTGGGTATATTGATTCAATGTAATGGGGATTGCCTTGTATTTTCCGGTGACGACAGAACCTCTGGCAGCATAGATTTCCAGTATCCGCTTGGATATCATGAACCGGAGATCTTCTTTTTGCTGCATCAGGCCGGGAAATAGATCCGTGTTGACGTCCATGATCAGAAGATAGGCCTGATCAAGTTCTTTCAGCGCTTCGTCCAGGTTTCCCTTTTCCCGAAGGTTATGGGCAGCCTCGCAATGCTCAAGCGCTTCATCGATCAGGATTTGAGAATTGTCATGCTCATTCTCTGCCGGATCATCTTCCAGTACTGGCTCCCGGATCTTGCTCAGATCTTCCGCAACAGCGAAGACTTCTTCCTGAGAGGCATTACGGGAATTTTGTGAAGCCTGGATGACTTCTATTCCGCTGTTGCTTTCAACCGGCTTTGCCAGATAAAAATTTTGTGCACATCCGCTGGTCAGTATGATACATGCCGCAAGCGATACTGTAAGGAAAAATTGCCTCATGAAATTGGTTCCTCTCTGTGTTTATCCCTTAATCTTTCCTGCCTTTGTTTCAAATTCTATGCCATAAAAATAAACTGTCCCTTTTCGCACAGATTCCGTTACCGGAACTCTCCGATAATCCTTTTTATACAACGCACTAACCAAGGCAAGCAGATCAAGGCCGGGAACAAACCGCAACACATGTCTCCCCATCCGCCGAAAAGCAAGGATGTCTTTTTTCATTCAGGCTGTATTCAAAAAGACAATACGGATACCCGGATATGCTTATGTTTCATATTGCCGGCAACAAAGGACGGGTCACCCATCTTACGGTTGCTGCCATTTGATATCTTTCGGGTGGAATGAAAGGAAAACTTCCCTTCCGGGATACAGGTTTGGATTATGTTTTTGATCTTCCGACAAGTCAACGATAAAACAAAACCCGTCAACCATCACGGTAGCGACAACCGTGTTCCTGAATGTCTCGATCCGGAGATTTGTCAGTACTCCCTTTACTGCATTGCCTTTCCCGGGTATGGAATCGTTCTGTGGAGTGATATGCATATCCGAAGACAGGATAACGGCGACGGAATTTTCAGACGGCGGCCTGGTAACCGCAAAGCGCTGGAAATCTCCGATTGTCTGCTCCCATCCTCCTTCGGAATTCTGTTGAAAGGGCCCGAACAGGATATTGTGCCTACCCCTTCCGGTGATCTGTCCCTGAAACAGATAGATGATATCGTCACAAATGCTCATCAGCCAATCCATATCATGGCCGGCAATCAGCAGTGTGGTATTCCATTTTTCCCTGGCCAGCAAGGCCGCTTTCCGGATCAGACGGCTGCTGTTTTCATCCACATTGGCGGTCGGTTCATCCAGAAGCAGGACCCTGGGTTTGAGAATCAATCGGGCAGCAAGTGCCACCCGCTGCATTTCTCCTCCGGATAATTCAAACCACTTCCGGTTTGCCAATTCATCCCCGGATAACCCGACCATTGACAATGCTTCATACCCTTTCAATCGATGATCGCCCTGATCCTTCCGGATTTTCAGTCCATAAGTGACATTATCCATTACGGTTCGTTTCATCAGATAAGGCAATTGCGGCAGATAGGTAACCTGAAACCGGACCAGGGGAGAAAATGGTTCTGCTTCCTTCCCGTCAAACCAGATGGTACCACTGCTCGGCTTTTCGATAAAGGCCAGCATTTTCAGAAGGGTAGTCTTTCCGCTGCCGTTGGGTCCTGCCAGCCCGATGATGGAATGTCCGGGAATGGTTAATTCATCAATTTCCAGCACAGGGGAAGAATGATATTGGTGGGAAAGGCCCTTGATACGATATATCGGCGTTTTGCTCATGGAACCCCTAATTCATTTTCCGCAAAAAGGAGAGAGAGACATTTACGATAAACGAGATCAGGATTAAAATCAGTCCCAAGGCAATACCGGTCGCGAACATTCCTTTCCCTGTCTCCAGCGCAATCGCGGTGGTGATGGTCCTGGTATGCCATTTGATATTACCGCCGACCATCATGGAGATACCAACCTCCGTCATCACCCGGCCATAGGCGTTTAATGCCGCCGCAATAATACCGAACCGGACCTCCCAAAGGCTTGTAAGAACAAGTTGGCGTCTGCCGGCACCTAAAGAAATCAGTGTAATCCGCAAATACCGATCCATGGTTTCTACGGCAGTAGCGCAAAGCGCGATCACGATGGGAAGCGCCAGAATGGTCTGTCCAATGGCAATGCCGGACAAGGTAAACAGGAGGCCGAATTCTCCCAACGGTCCGTTCCGGGTCAGAAAAGCATATACCACCAGTCCGATAAATACCGTAGGCAACGCCAGCAGGGTGTCGACGACAAGACGAATTTTCGGCTTACCGGGGAAGTTAAAATATCCGAGGATAAATCCGGAAGGAATCCCGATCAGAAGACTGGCGGTCATGGAATAGGTGGTTACACGGATCGTGGCCGATACGGCAGACCAGGTCTGTTCATCCCCGCTCATGATCAGCTGAATAGCCTGAAAAAGTCCGGAAAGAATATAATCCATGAATAAAATTATCTGGCGTTAGGTGTAAAAAGTGGTTTCCCGAGAAGCGTGAAACGCTGGATCAGGTTTTGCGTTTCACGGGAAGCCATCCAGTCGGAAAATTTCATGGCCAGATCATATCCGGCCTTTGGGCAGTTGCTTTGATTGATCGCGATAACACTGTACTGGTTGATTAGGGCCTGATCGCCCTGCACCACTATTTTCAGCAATGGGCTGCCTCCCATGTTGGCTTCGTATTTGATATAGGTCCCCCTGTCTGTCAGGGTATAGCCGTTGCGTTCAGCAGCGATTGCGATGGTAGCGAGCATTCCCTGTCCGGTTTGAACATACCATGATTCCTTATCCGGCATCCCCAGACCGGATTCCTTCCATAGAGAGATCTCCATCTTGTTGGTTCCGGAATTGTCCCCTCTGCTGATAAAAGCCATTTTCTTTGCGGCAATTTCCCGCAAGGCGTTGAGTGTTGTTTTCCCTCTTATCCCCGCCGGATCCGAACCCGGGCCGAT